>DASPYU010000026.1:0-106508 GCA_035636595.1 Thermoplasmata archaeon | reverse complement strand
GAGGTCGTTCGGGGTCGACACGACGCCCCCGATCACGACCGCGCAAATCGCGGGGCCGACGGGAGAGAACGGATGGTACCTCGGCGCCGTGCAGGTGACGCTCGCCGCGACCGACGCGCTCGGGACCCCGACGATCTGGGTTCGCGTGGACGGCGGCAGCTGGACGAGGTACACAGCCCCGCTCCTCTTCGATACCGGCGTGCACACGTTCGACTACTACGCCGTTGACGCCTCGGGCCTTCAAGAGGCGGTTCAGACGCAGACGGTTTCCATCGACTTCGCGGCTCCGCAGAGCGAGGCCTCCCTCCAGGGGACCCTCGGGGAATTGGGCTGGTACCGCTCGAATGTCCTTCTCGCGATCCAAGCGACGGACGCAACGAGCGGCGTCGCGTCGATTTCATACCGGATCGATGGCGGCGCGTGGCAGGCATACACTGGGCTCGTGCCGATCGGCGATGGCTCGCACTCGATTCAGTACTACGCGACCGACTCGGCAGGCGTCGCGGAATCGGTCCGAGTCATCCAGGTGCGCATCGACACGACGCCACCGGTCGTCGCGGCTCAGTTCCCTTCGCTTCCCGTCACGACGTCAGCGGTGACCATCTCGTGGACGGGGACCGACGCGGGATCAGGAATCGATCATTACGAGGTCCGCGTCGATGGGGGCGCGTACGAGTCCGTGGGGGGCGGAAATTCGGCGTTGCTCCGGCTGGCGGACGGATCGCACACCATCGAGATTCGGGCGGTCGACCTCGCGGGGAACGAGGCCTCCACGACTTTCACCGTGCAAGTCGACACGAGTCGACCCAACACGTCCGGCCCGTACGGCGCGACGCCCCTCTTCGCGATTGTCCTGGCCGTCATCGCCATCGCCTTTGCTGTCGCCGTCGTCGTCATCCGAAGACGGAGGCGAACCGTCTAGTCGCATCGGGACCAAAGATCTCGGTGTGTCGTCAGCGATGATATAGGACGCTGTAGAATCGATTCTCCTTCGCGGTCCGCTCTAGGCGGCCGAAGATCGCGAGCTGGTACCCGCACTTCTTGCACTTGTTGTCCTTGTCGAGGTACCAGCCCGTGATGTCGAACCCGTACCGCTTGATCGCGACCGCGCCGCATCCCGGGCAGTACGTGTTCTCGAGGCGATGGCCCGAGACGTTCCCGATGTAGACATACTTCAAGCCCTCCTCTTTCGCGACGGCGCAGTGTTTCTCGAGCGTCTCGACGGGCGTCCAGGGGAACTCCATCATCTTGTAGTCCGGATGGAAGCGGAGGAAATGGATCGGGGTGTCGGGCCCGAGGTTGTCGTAGACCCAGCGGGAGAGATGGCGCGCCGCGTCGAGGTTGTCGCCGACCTCCGGGACGATGAGGTCCGTGATCTCGATGTGGATCTTCTTCGTGTCCCGCGTGTCGAGCAGCGTCTGGAAGATCGGGTCCGCGTTCGGGATGTTGATGAACTTGCGGACGAAATTCGTCTCGCCGGAACCCTTGAAGTCCACGGTGACGCAGTCGAGGAACTTCGGCATCTCCGCGACGGTCTCCGGCGTGTCGTATCCGTTCGACACGAAGATGTTGATGAGGCCCGCCTTGCGCGCCATCATCCCGATGTCCCGCGCGAACTCGATGAAGATCGTCGGCTGATTGTAGGTGTACGCCAGGCCCTGGCAACCCTGTTCTAGGGTCATACGCACGACGTCTTGCGGCTCGACCTCGATGCCCTCGACCTTACGACGCTGGGAAATATCAGCATTCTGACAGTTCGCGACCGCGAGTAGGTTCGCGGTATAGCTGTGATCCTCTTCCACTTCGATGTTGTACACGGGGCCGATGTATGTCCTCGTCCGAATCTTGCGGATGGGGACGAAAATGAAGTCTTCCGTGAACACCTGGCCCATAATTTGCGACTTTTGCACCACGAGCGCGGCCGCTGCCACTGAGGATGTCGCGACTTCGTTGACGAGCGACTCAATCCGATTATAGGAGCCGACCCATCGCGGCATTCCACGGAGGTCTTCGGAACCTTTCGGTCTGGGAATCACCAGTCGGTCGCCGACTGTGAGCGCATCCGCTCGGACCTGCTGGACCGGACCTTTGCCAATAGATGCGAAGACCGAGTGGTCGGGTGTGCATTCGACGGTATCGGCACCGGCGAGTCGGAATTCCAGAATGGGCCCAGAGTAGAGGTGCTCGAACGCCTTCGCGATGCGACGCCAGCGCCGGCGGTGGGTAAACGCCACTCGGTTCTCCACGTCGTGGACTTCGGGGTTGTCCGTGGGAACGGATGATGCGAAGACGTCCTCGATTCTCTCACGACCACGATCCGTGAGCACCTCTGTGCCTGGCACGAAGCAGTAGCGGCAGTTGTGAACGGCGACGTCGGCCGCTACGTAATTGTGGAATGGGACGCACTCGAAGCTGTAGACTTTTTCCGAGGTGCCTTCTGAGAAAACCGCGAGGACCTTTGACC
Source organism: Thermoplasmata archaeon (assembly GCA_035636595.1). GTDB lineage: Archaea > Thermoplasmatota > Thermoplasmata > RBG-16-68-12 > RBG-16-68-12 > RBG-16-68-12. The sequence goes on along the minus strand of DASPYU010000026.1, from coordinate 104,044 downwards.
ACTGAAACGCGGGAGCGGTCAGGTCTTTCCTCGCGGCGAGGTGGAGGTAGGCGGCGGTCTCTGTCGGGTGAAAGGTGACCCCGTGGCCTGGGATTCGGCGAAGTCGTCGAACCTCGTCCCAGGGAAGCGACCCGTTTCGGACGAGCACGTGGTCGTCAGATCGAAGCCGCGAGATTGTCTTCCAGCCCTGAGACGTGAAAACCGGATGCTCCGCGGTTCCGAAGAGGGGCTCCCGCAGTCCTTTTACGACCACGCGGAACACGCTCGCCCTCCTGGAGCCCGCCGACGTGACGATGTCGGGTGTTGGCTGGCCAGTCGGGTCGGCGATGGACCACAAGGCATCGCCAGAAACGACCTCCTCGACGGGCTTTGTGGTGCAGTCCGCCATCAGGATTGGCGTCCCGGCCGGATGGCAAAGCCAGTTACAACCCGTCGTTGCGATGCTGAAGATCTTCGACCCGGGCCGGTAGTGCGACACGGGTTTCTTTTCGATGGGGTCGACATGGCCCGTGATAATCCGCCCGTACACGTACAACCAGAGTTTGCCCTCGTGCACGCCGCGAATCCCGCATAGCCCGACCTGCCCTTCCCCGATCTTGCAGTAGCGGGCACAGGCGGTGCACATGATCTTGTTCGTGCCCTCGACCGGCTTCCAGAGCTCGGCGACCTTGCCCATCGCCTTGCCCGGCGGCTCCCGTACGTCGAGGACCTCCGGCTCGGAGATCATCTGGACCAGTACACGGGCCCGCTCAGGTTAAAACACTTTGCGGGCGGGTTACCGAATCGCGGAAGAACGGAAGTGTTCCCACCCTTTCGCGAGGAGCGGTTCTCTCCCGGTCTTCGTCACGAGCACGTTGCCGCCGGAGGCCGCGACCTTGCCGATCACGGTGAGCCGCTGCTGCGTCCGAGGACGGGACTCGGTGTACCGTTGGAGGACATTCTGGATCGCGTCCGGCCGCACCGTCGCGAGAAGCTCGTAGTCTCCTCCGTAGTACAAGGCCAGGTCCTTCGCAACATTGGGCGGGAACGCGGAGAGCCCTCGGAACATCGGCAACGAGGCCTCGTCGATCTGATAGGAGAGCTTCGTCATCGCGGCCATCTGCCCAAGGCTCGCCCCGAGTCCGTCGGAGAGGTCCATGCAGCTCGTGACTGCGCCGGACTCCGAGAGGAACATGCCGTCGAAGATCCGCGGATACGGCCGCAGGAGCTGGTTCAGGGCTTCCGTTCGCACCGTGGACGGGTTTTCGAGAAGTTTGGTCGCGTGGCCGGCACGTCCGAGGTCGCCCGTGACGACGATGACGTCCCCGGGCCGTGCGCCCGTCCGCAGGAGGATCCGGTCCTTCCGCACGCGCCCGAACGCGGTGCCCGCGATCGAGAGGGCATCCGCCTCCTTCGTGTCCCCGCCGAGGACCGCGATCCCGAACTCCCGCACGCATTCCTCCATCCCCTGCGCGAGCCCGCGGAGGAACTCGACATCCGTCGAGGCGGGCATCGAGAGCGCCGCCACGAAGCCGAGGGGCCTCGCCCCCGCCGCGGCGATGTCGCTCAGGTTCACGGCGGTCGCGTACCAGCCAATCTGCGACGGGCTCGCGCCCGCGGGGATGTGCGTCTTCGCGTTGACGACGTCCGTCGTGACGACGAGGTAATCGTCCCCCCAGTCGACGACGCCGCAATCGTGGCCCAAGCCGATCGGCTGCCCGCGGTCGTAGATGCGAGCGAGGATCTCGATCGCGGCGCGCTCGCCGATGTCGGAGAGCTTCGTCACGCGGTCCGCATGGAGGCGCGGCTAAAGAAGGCTGTGGGCGCGGTCGCCTGCCGCGCCCGTATTGGCTTCACGTCTTCTCGGGCGGCGGAGGCGGCGGCGACTTCATGCGGCGCCAGAAGAACGCGGCGAAGGCGAGGACCGCGACGAGGATCACGATGGAGCCCGCGATCACGTATACCGTGTTGTCCCCTCCGAGGAAGGGATTCGTCGAGCCCGCGGGGAGGATCGTGATGTTGCCCCACATGGTTGCGAGGTCATCGCCGGGTCCACCCGTGCGATCGCTGTGGTACTTGTACGTCCCCGTCACGTTCGAGACGGTGAAGTTCCACACCACGGCGGTGCCGAAGTTCGGTGACGTCGGCTCGCCCCCGTTCGAGGCGTTGTTGCCGTTGTAGTCGATGAACCACCGGTGCGTCAAGCCGTCCAGTGAGGTCAGGTTCAACGTCACGTTGTCGCCGACGTGGACGGTCAGCTCGGGGCCGGGGATCGATAGGCTCGTGTTCGTCAGGCCCCAGCCGCCCGCCCGGCTCCCGTAGAGGGAGATCGGGACGTCCGCGGCAGCCGCGCGCGGCGCGGCGAAGGAGACCGCGAGCAGGGCCCAGGTCAAGCTCACGACGAGGAGAATTCCCTTGCGGGAGGGTTTCATAGAGCACCCCATCCTTTGCGGCCGAACCCGGGTCCCCACCGATAAAAGCATCGGTCCGATAATCATAAACCAAGTCCAGAAACGGTCATCGGGCCGCAATTGCGCGTCCCCACCGCGGCTACGGCCTCGCGCCTTTCCGGACGCGCAGCCACGCCTCGCATTTCTCGAGGACCGCGGCCGTCATCGGCTTCCCGCCGGCGTCCTCGAGGCGGTGGTCCGCGCCTGCGATGATCTCGAGGTCCAAGTGAGGCAATGCGGCGGCGAGCTCGCGGAGGGCCGGCAGGTCCGTCTGGTCCGACTCGAACCCGACGAGGATGAGGGTCGGGATCTCGTACTCGTCGAGGCGTTCGAGCGCCATGCGCCGCTCCTCCTGGCCGGAATAGCTCAGGCCGAGGAGGATCGCCCCGGCCGTCGTCTCGTCGGTCACGGCCGCCACCGTGGCCCAGGCGCCGATCCCGCGGCCCGCGACGAAGACCGACTCCATGCCGCTCGTCTTCCGGGCATATCCGATCGCCTCCCGCAGGTCCGATATCTCGTCGGCATGGCCCCCGGACGGCTCCGTGCCCGCGTCGCGAAACGCGAAGTTGAATCGCAACGTCCAGAGCCCTTCCTCGGACGCGCGGCCCGCGAGCGCGATCAGGAGGGCGGCGTCCATGTCCTCGTGATGGCCGTGGCAGAGGACGAGTGCGGCCCACGCGTCTCCCGCCGCCGCGGGCCGGACCTGGCCCCGCAGGACGGCGGTGGCGGCGTCAAACCGCACCGCCGAATCGGACGCCATGCCAACCCTCGCGGCGGCATCCCTTCGTCGGATAGAAACGCTTCGGGACGAGGCGCGTCGACGCTACCTCGGCCCGCGCACGCCCGAAGGCGGCCTCGTATAGATCTCCTCGAGCATCGCATCGAGCATCTCGTCCGTCGGCTCCCGAGTCGACGCGGGCGATTTGGTCCGGGGCTTCCGTCCGCGGAGCGCGAGGACGAGCAGGGCGATCCCGACCGCGCAGAGCACGAGGAACGCGATGCCGCTCGGGGTCGCGATGGCCGCCCCGAAGTCCGAGGGGAAGTCCAGGAGGCACAGGATGCACGCGCGCCCCGGGGCTCGGGTCCGGCCGAAGGCGCCCGCGGGGGTCGCGGTCGTCGGGCTGTTCGACACCCCGGACCAGTTCGGGACCTCGTCGGAGGCGCGGATCGCGAACCAATAGCGCGTGTTCCGCGCGAGGCCACTCACGGTGACCTGCTCGGTCGTGCCGGGCGCGTGCGGGAAGAACGGAAGTTCGGTGTGCGTCGCCGCCGAGAAATTCGATGCGGTGATCGGTCCCGATGTGGAGAGGCGAAGGTCGTACCAGGTCGCCTGGCCACTCATCCCATCGTCGCCGGGTGCGGTCCACTGGAGGGTCACGGAGCTCTTCCCGACGGAGACGACCTGCAGGTCCGCGATCGCTGCGGGTGGCGTTCGGTCGGCGGCAGGCGCCGCGACCGGGACGGAACTCGCCTTCGTCCCCGTCATTCCGCCGTTGTCCGTCACGGTGAGGGTCGCCGTGTAGAGGCCGGTATTCGCGTACGCGTGCGATGATGTTCGGCCCTGTCCGCTCGCGCCGTCGCCGAAGGTCCACGCATATGAGTTGATCGTCCCATCCGGGTCGTACGACGCGGACGCGTTGAACGTGACCATCTGGGACGTCAGCGGCGTGGCGGGAGAGAAGGCACTCGCCGCGATCGGCGGGAGGTTGGCGGGAGCGCCGGGGACGGCCGACGGACTGTTCGACGGTCCGGACCAGTTCGGGACTTCATCGGAAGTCTGCAGGGCGAACCAGTAAGTCGTGCCATCCTGGAGTCCCGGGATCGTCGCCTCTTCCGTCGTCCCAGGTGCATGCGGGAAGAAGGGGAGCTCGTAATGCGTGGCCAATCCGAAGTTCGCCGCGGTGATCGGGCCTCCGATCGTGTAGCGGAAGTCGTACCACGTCGCATTGCCGATCATGCCGTCGTCGCCCGGAGCGGTCCATCGCAGCGTGACGGAACCCGAGGCCACGGAGACCATGCGGAGATCCGTGACAGTCGCGGGTGGAGTCGTGTCGTTCGGCGGTGGCGGCGGTGGCGTAGGAGGCGGGCTTCCCGGCGGCGGGTAATCCGGCAGCGCCCCCAGGTACGGATAGTCGGCGTAGACGCCCTTCCCGTTGTCGAGGAAGACCATCGTCGACATCGCCGGCACGCCGTCCGCCTGCGCGGTCTGCGAGTACCACGGCCAATATCCGTAGCCGAGGGGACTCGGGCCCGGATAGGCGTTGTAGCCGACCTCGCCCTCGTAGTGGGGGATGCCGAGGGCCTTGTCCCAATCCGTCTGCCAGTCGATGAGGTACTGATCCTCGGCCGTGCCGTACGTGTGGTGATGCCCCACCTCGAGGCCGGGGATCTCTCCCCAGAAGAACTCGTAGGGCCATCCGAAGTCGGGGACTCCGGGGAACAGCGTCCATCCGCCGATTCCGATCGTGATCAGGTGGCTCGGCGAATGGGGCTTGACATCCGCGATGTACGTGCTTGCCCACGCCGTGAAGCCGGTGATCCCGCCGACGGACGCCCAATAGACGTCGTTGTCGACATCGGGCTCGTTCCAGAGATCCCACATCGCGATCGTCGGGTTCGAGTCGTAGTGGTCCATGATCGCGTTGACGACTTCCACCTGGTGCGCGAATCGGATGTCCGAGGTGTCGAAGAATCGGTTGTCCTTGTTCGTCGCGAAATGACCGAGGACCGGCACGAGGTACACGCCGGATCGGTTCGCCCAGTAGACCATCTTGTCGAAGATGTTCCAGAAGGCGGTCGCGTTGTTCTTCCACGCGAGGTACGTGCCTTCCGGATACCACGAGTCGTCAGAGACCCAGACCCGGAGGAGGTTCACCTTGGGGTTGGCGGGAGTACCCGCGACCTGGTTGTAGTGCAGGAAGTACTGGAAGTACTTCTGAAAGAGAGAATCCGCGTCCGAGACGTTGGTGATCTGCGCCTCGGGTCCGGACGGGAAGAGCTGGTTCTTGCCCCAGGCGCCGGGGTCGGCGGTGCCCCAGAGGCCGGAGGCGATCAACGCGTAGAGGAACACGGTCTGCTCGTCAACGCCGAACAATTGGATCGGCGTGCCGTTGATCGCTAGGTTCGCTCCCTGCGCGTAGATGAACCCTGCGGGTCCGACGGGCTGCGCCACGTATGCTGGAACGGTCACGACGGGAGAGACGATGGAGCCGATGCGTGTCTTGACACTCGCACCGTCCGAGACGGGAACGTTGAGGAACCAGTACTGTCCGATCCACGAGACGACGCCGCTGACGACCACTTGGTCGTTCACGAGCACATCGATCGCCTCGTTGACCCCATCCGTGATGCCGAGGACGCTCGCGGTTCCGCTCCCGGTGCGCACGACTTTGATGGAGAGCGTCGTCGCGAGAGTCGACAGCCGGGCATCGGACGTCGGGCGGGTTTCCCCGAACGAAATCTCCGCCACCAGGAGGAGAGCCGCGCAAATCACGAGGAGCCGCCACAGCAACGAGCGAACTCTTGGGCGACGGACTTCGTCGTCCACTCGCGGACCCAAGCGCACGTTGAACCGATGGGGAGAATCCGTCACAACGATCGCGCCCCCACCGGCACATCGATGACATCATGGTTGATTCACGGCAATCGACACTGATTACTGGATATGTTTCTCAGTGCTGCTTCCGAGTTTCAGAACGGGAGGGAATTGTGCAAGAGTCGGATCGCGACAGGCACGAGACGTCCGCGTCGTCCGCCGCGCGATGCAAGTCAGGCGGGTTCATTTGCAAAAATCGGCCTTCGGAGTCGTCGCGGCGTAGACCGGTGGAGTGCGGTGCGCGGGATTTGAACCCGCCTTATAGCCTTGGCAAGGCTATGTCCTAACCAGACTAGACTAGCACCGCGTACCCGGGACGAATGCGAAGGGGGTTGAATAGGTTGCGGGGCGGGGCATCACGTCGTCTCGCGGACGGTCCCTACCATCGCACTCTCACGCGCCGACGCCGCCGCTCACCAGGAACGCGATCCCGAAGCCCGCGATCGCAGACGCCAATCCGATGATCGCCATTTGGGTCCCGCTTCGCGTCGGCCGTCCGACCGTCGTCTTGGCCTTCCACCAACCGATGAGGAACAGGGTGACGGCACTCACGACCAGCGACACGGCAATCCCGAGGAGGATGTCCCGACCGATCACGATGAACGGGATCAGAGGGACGAGCGACCCGAGGATCGCGGCGAGGCCGACGAGGACCGCGCTCTTGCGGGCCTGCGTGTTCTCGACGGGCGCGAGGTTCAACTCGTGGGCCATCATCAGCTCGAGCCACGCCTTCGGCTTCGACGTGATCTTGTCGACCATGTCGTCGAGCTCCGCGCCGTGGAAGTCCCACCGCTCGAGGATATCGCGCACCTCTTGCCGCTCCAGATCCGGCAGCTCTACCATCTCCTGCCGCTCCCGCGCCACCTCCGCGGCATAGTGGTCCCGGCGCGCGATCGTGGACGTGTACGCGACCGCCCCCATGGAGATGGACTCGGCGAACGCGGCGGCGAGGCCGCCAGCGAGGATGATCGCGATCGGATTCGGGTACTTGTACGAGGCGATCGCGACTCCGAGGATGACGCCGAGGACGTTGACGAGGCCGTCTTGGCTCCCGAGGATGAAGTCCGAGAGGAGTCCGGGCTGCGCGTGCTTCTCCGCGAGGGAATCCTCCTCGATCTTCCGCCAGAACGCGAACCGCGTCGCCATTCGCTCCGACCGCGCGGCCCCTAAGGACCGGATGCATTTGACGATTGCGCTCCCTCGCGATGGCCGCGATAGGCGACGGTTCCTCCCGGTGGACGCGCCGCGTCCGAAGGTATTTCTAAGCCACCCGTGATGCGCGCGTTCGATGGCGGCTGCGGCCTCTTCGCTCCTCGCCGAGGTCGAGTCCGCGGTCGGCTCGTCACGAAGCCGCGAGGCCGTTGACGCCGGTGCGAAGGCGTTCGCCGCGAAGGTTCCACCCATCGAGATCCTGCGCGCCGCGGCGCGCGGGTCCGCGTCCCACTACGACGGCGCATCCGGAGTCGGCCCGCGAGGCCTTGCGGTGCTCGCATCCGCCGCGAACCTCTTCCCCTCGATGCAGCAGCGATTTCACGCGCTGCCGACGCTTCAGGCGATCTTGTTCGCCGCGTCAGAGAAGAAAGCCTCAGCCGAGGTGAAGCGGCCGCTCGTCGTGTCCGGAGAGATCTCGCATCTGGGCCGCTCGTTCCTCTTTGCCGTGCGCGCGGGCGACCTCGCGGAGGCGGAGTCGATCTTCCTCGGGATGGTCGATGAACGATCGGAGCGGAAGATGGCGGGGGACATGCTCTTCCGCGCCGCCGTCGAGGACATGGGCGAAGCGGGGCGGAAGTTCTTCATCGCCGTGAAGTCGTGGCAACTCGCGCGGTCCCTCGGATTCAAGGATGCGCGGACGATCTTGCGGCCCGCGGTGCAGTATCTCGTGAAGGGGCCGCGGGATCGCGCGCCATACGAAGCGATCATGACGGTGCTCGGAAAAGAGTGGGTCGACCTCGAGTCGCTCGCCTCGGGGGGCAGGCCCCTCGACGAGGTGGGTCGGACGAACGTCCACGCCATCGCGACGGCGGATGGTCCCGCTGCGTGCACCGCGGCGACGCTCGCCATCCTTCGAGACGGATACGCCGCCTCATCGGTCGCCGAGGGACTCGCGGTCGAAGCGGCGAGGCGCGTTGTCGCGGCAAACGCGTATGACGTACCGACCGCGCGCGCACTCATGTTCTGCCACGCCGCGCGGTTCGTCATCGGGTTCAGTCGCACCCCCGAGCGGATCTACGCGCTGTTCCAAGCGGCTCTCCGCGTGCGGTCTCCCGAGCCCTCGGCGAAGATCGCCAACATCGCCGAAGCACCGGGAGAGGGAGAGGAGCTCTGTGCCCTCGCGGGCGATTTCGATGCGCGGAAACCCTCCGAGGCGGCCGCGCGGGTCCGCGCGTATGTCCGGCGAGGTTACTCCGCGTCTCGATTGCTGGATGTCGTGGCCAACTATGCGTGCCGCGATTCCGCGGTTGCGAACGACGGGATCAATCTCCTCCTCGCCGATGCCTGCGGTGCGGAGTTCCTATCGTCGGAGGCCCCGGAGGTTCCGATGGCCCTCGCGAAGATGATTGCGGCATCGCCGAAAGACCAGAGTTCGTACGCCACGTGGGCGCCGTCGCTCGCCGGATGATCACTTCTTGCTCAGTTCCTGTCCGATGAGCGCGAAGTGCGCGAGGAGCGCCTCGAGCTGGATCCGCTCGTTGCTTCCCTCGACGAGGCGGAAGTCCGTCTCCCCGATTCGGTCCAAGAGACGCACCTTGAACTCGTCCGGGACGTTGAGATCGAAAACGGACCGGTGCAGCTGCCGCAATACGTCCTCGCCGGACACCCCGTATTCGATCAACAGTCGGTCGAGCACCTCTCGGGCCCGGAGGAACTCGCCTGTCAGGGACTTCTCGATGAGCTGTTTGACCTCCTCGGGCTTGATCGTGCTTGCGACCTTGTACAGGACGTCCGCATCGATCGTCGGGCCGAGGGACGCGGCGACCTGGAGGGAATTCACGGCGCGGCGCATGTCGCCCTCCGCGACATAGATGAGGGCCTCCATTCCGTCCTCCGCGATCTTGAGTTTCTCCGCTTTCGCGATGCGTCCGAGGTATTCGCGGATCGCGTCCGGCTTGAGGGGCCGGAATCGGAACACGGCCGTTCGGGACTGGATCGGTTCGATGAGCCGCGAGGAGTAATTCGCGGAGAGGATGAATCGGGAGGTCTTCGAGTACGTCTCCATGGTCCGCCGCAACGCGGCCTGGGCGTCCGCGGTCAAGTTGTCCGCTTCGTCGAGGAAGATGAGCTTGAACGACGTGCCGCCGAACGGCGCGATGCGCGCGATCTCCTTGATCTTCGTTCGGACGACATCGATACCGCGTTCATCGCTGCTATTGAGTTCGTAGTAGTTCTGCCGCCAGTCCGTGCCGTACATGTCTCGCGCGAGCGCCATCGCCGAGGTGGTCTTGCCCGTCCCCGCGGGACCCGCGAACAGGAGATGCGGCATGTTCGCCTCCTTCGCGTAGGACTGGAGGCGCTCGACGATGTCGTCTTGGCCGACGACCTCGCTCAAGCTCTTCGGTCGATACTTCTCGACCCAGATTTCTTTCAACGCCGCCCCAACTGCGCGGCGAATCCGACCGTCGCGTAATAAGTCTTTGGCGGGGGCCTGCCGAACCTACTCCAGGGTGAGGTCCAAGAACTGCAGGACCGCTCCGATCGGGTTGATGAGCGTCGTCGTCGCGCCGCCGGCGAACAGGAGTCCGACCGCGCGATTTCCGTCGTCGACGATGAGGGATCCACTGTCGCCGCCGCGCGAGAGGATGTCGCTCACGATCTGCTGACGGAAGATCGCGGTCTTGCCGCCGTAATCGACCTCGACGACCGCATCGAGGGCCGTGACCTTGCCCGCGGTCAGTGCCGTCGTGCGGCCACTCTTGCGCACGCGAAGGCCGATCGCAGCTTCCGTCGTCCCTGCGACGCGACCGATTCCCAGGATTTCCGGGTCCACAAGGTCTGCGGTGATCGGCTCCGCGATCGCGACGTCGACGAGATTCGTGCCGCCGTCGGGCAACCGCTTCAAGCCCAATCCGATGAACGCGAGGATCGGCCCGATGATTCGTTCGAGGAACCGGCCGAGGATCCCGAGGGGCCGCTCGTTGAATTGAATCGGGACGAAGTCGATGAGCCGACCGATTGCATCTTGGGTCAGCCCTCCGTCGGCAGGACCCGGCTGCAGGATGAGATCCCCCGGTCGGCCTCCGTTCGCATCGGCGAGCACGTGATTGTTCGACAAGATGACGGCCTGGCCGCGGCGGTGCGCGAGGACTCCGAGCGTCCCCGCGGTGATCCGAAAGTGGCCGATGCTGACGCCTCCCGGCGCGGGTCGGATCCGGCGCGTGCGGTCGACCGCTTTGGGTTCGACGAGGCTCAGCGCTCGGAATCGACCCGTCTCGACCACGTCCGTGTGGACGCCATCGAGTTCGCGCGGCACGATGTCGCGCCGCCAGAGCTCGCTTTCCGGGCGCTTCCGCTCGACGAAGACGACGATGCACCGCTCGTCCGTCTCATGCCCGCCGGTCACCTTGTTTCCGACGGCCACGCCGACGACGTTCGCGCGCCCGAACAAGGCCGACTCGTGGCTCGCCTTGGCCACCTGCACGCCGTCCGGCGGCATGCCTCACTCCTTCCGCTCGAACGCGCTGATCTCGAGCAGTCCCTCTCCAAGCTTGCCGCCCGCGGCGGTTCCCGCGACGCGCACGACCATGTTCGCGACGAAGCCGACGAAGATCCCGATGCCGTAGTACGCGAGCAGGTCTCGCGCGTACAGGAAGGAGAGCATGCTCACGCCGAACACGACCGCGATGAACGCCGCGAAGGCGCCCCACTGCACCCGGTACCTTCGCACCGCGAACATGAGGAACCATCCGAGGACGATCCCCATGAGGATGAGCCCGAATTGGTTGATGTCCGTCTCGTTCCCTCCCGGGAGAGGGACCTAATCCGGCATCGCCAAATAAAGGAACCGCGGCGGTTCTCAGGCGACATAACCACGCGCCTCGGCGGAATGCTGCCGCAAGGCTCAACTACGCAACGCGCCGATGCCCGCCCCGGAGGGGATCCCGTGTCGCTCGTGGCCTCGGCCCTCGCGAGCGCGCTCGTCGCGCCGTGGTCCGTGATCCTCGCGGCGGTCGCCTACGACCTCATCGTCCGGCCGTTCCCGGCGGTCCCGGCCCAGCAGCCAATGCCGATGGTCCCCGTGCCGCCGCCGACGGGACCGCCGCCCGGCCCATGACCTCTTAAGCCCGCCATCCGTTTGCGCGAGTCGTGACGTGCGACCGCTGCGGCGCTCCCTCCGTCGAATGGATTCGGTACAGCGGCGAGCACCTCTGTCGCGATCACTTCCTCGCGTTCGTCGAGCGCCGCGTGAAGCGCGAGGTTCGGTCTCAGGTCGATCTCCAGGGCGGCGAGCGCATTGCCATCGGGATGAGCGGCGGGAAGGATTCGAGCGCGACCGCGTTCCTCCTCGCGGAGTTCCTCCGACCGCGACGCAACATCGAGCTGATCGGCGTCACGATCGACGAAGGGATCGCCTCCTACCGGCCGGAAGGCATCGAGTCCGCACGCAGTCTGTGCGGGAAGATCGGGATCGAGCATCGCGTCCTCGCGTACGAGACGACGGTTGGACACGGGATGGACGAGGTCGTCTCCCTGGACCCCGTTGCGATCCCGTGCAGCTATTGCGGTCCGTTCCGGCGGCAGGCGCTGAATCGCGCCGCGACCGAGGTCGATGCAGATTGTGTGGCCACGGGCCTCAATCTCGACGATACTGCGCAATCGATCCTGATGAACGTCGCCCGCGGGGACATCGAGAAGCTCGCGCGCCTCGGCCCCCACGAGGTCCGCCAGCCGGGACTCGTGCCGCGGATTCAGCCGCTCCGGATGATCCCCGAGAAGGAGGTCTACCTGTACGCCCTGCTCCGCGGGATCGAGTTCCATGATGCCACGTGTCCGTACGCGGAGCGCGCGCAGCGGGGTCGGTTCCGCGAGATCGTGCACCACCTGGAGGACGAGAGCCCGGGCACGCGTCACGCGATCGTCCGAGGGTACGACGAACTGCGGCCGCTCCTCCACGCGAAGTATCCTCCCGCAACCCTCAATGCCTGCGCACGATGCGGCGAGCCGACGGTCCACGCCATCTGCAAGGCCTGCGAACTCCGAGGCCGGATCGAGCGGCTAGCCCCGGATGCGATTGCCGAGCGGTCGGCGAGTGTCCCCTAGCGCCCCATCGTGGCGGCTCGCGACCGGCCGACGGAGACGATGCGCACCGGTACGCGAAGGGTCGACTCGATGAAACCGAGATACTTGCGGGTCGCTTCGGGCAGCGCGCGCCGCCCCTTCTTCGCGATCTCGATCCACTCCGCTTCCGAGAGATCGGGCCAGCCCTTGAACTCGCGATATACGGGGCCGCATTCGGAGAGGATCCGCATGCTCGCGGGGAACTCCTTGATCGACTCGCCGTCCGACCGATAGCGCACGCAGGCCCGAACGCGCTCGAGTCCGCCGAGCACGTCGAGTTTCGTGACCGCCAGGCCCGTGAGCCCGTTCACCCGGACCGCCATCCGGAGCATCACGAGGTCGATCCATCCGACTCGGCGCGGTCGCCGCGTCGTCGTCCCGTACTCGCCGCCGCCGCGTTCGCGCAGGTGCTCCGCAACCGGCCCTTCGAGCTCCGTGGGAAAGGGCCCCGCGCCCACTCGGGAGGTGAAGCCCTTCGCGACGCCGAGGACGTCCGTCAGATACTGCGGCCCGACCCCGGCACCGATCGTGGCGGCCCCCGCGACGCAATTGCTCGAGGTGCCGAACGGATAGACGCCGTGGTCGATGCAGAGATGCGTCCCCTGGGCTCCCTCGAACAGGACGCGCTTGCCGCCCTTCAACGCGGCGTCCAGCCAGACCGAGGTGTCGTCCACATACGGCGCGAGCCGTTCGCCGTATGCCGCATGTTCCGTGAACAGCGCCTGCGCGTCGAGTCGCTCCGCGCCGCCGTACGCCTCGATCATCCGCTGCTTGATCGGCACGATCTTGTCGAGCTTCGCCCGCAGCACGTCGGGATCGATCAGGTCGCACATGCGGATGCCGAAGCGGCCGACCTTGTCCTCGAACGCGGGCCCGATGCCGCGCAGCGTGGTGCCCGCGCTGAGGTTCCCTTTCAACGTCTCCTCGAGGCCGTCGAGGGTCTTGTGATACGGCATGACGACGTGCGCGCGGTCGCTGATCCGCAAGTTCTTGACCGGATGTCCGCGGGACCGCGTCTCCTCGATCTCCTTCAGGAGCTGCGCCGGCTCGATGACGACGCCGTTCCCGATCACGTTCATCGTGCGCTTGCGCAGGACGCCGGATGGGAGCAGATGGAACGCGTAGAGCTCGTCGCCCACCTGGACCGTGTGACCGGCGTTCGCACCGCCCTGGAACCGCACGACGACGTCCGCGCGGTCCGCGAGGAAGTCGATGATCTTGCCCTTCCCTTCGTCCCCGAACTGCGTTCCCACGGCGACCGTCGCGGGCATGGAATTCCCGAGGGAGCATGCTCGGAGGGGTAACGATACTTTCGCACGGTCGTTGGGTTGGCTCCCCGTCCTCGAGTCGAGTCCGAGGCACACACCAACAGGTATTTGATTTCGGGACCGCTTGCTAATCGGCGGAGGGCTCCAGCTGGCTCGCCATCGCCTCGTCGTCGTGCTTTGCGTCGCGATCATCTTCGGCGCGGCGTTCGCCGCATTCGGAAGCGCGGCGGCGAGCCCGGGAAGTTCGCTACCGGGGACCCGGAAGATCCCCGCGGGTTTCGTGACGCACGGGGTGGTCCTCGACCTCGGCGCTCCCGGTTCCGCCGACTCCGTTTACGCTCGGTTCCCGAACGTCCTCCGAGACTCGGATGGCACATACAAGATGTGGTATTCGGGATTCGACGGCTCGCGCAATCGGATCCTGTACGCGACCTCGACGGACGGGATTGCGTGGACGAAGCACGGTGTCGTCATCGACGTTCTGATCTCTCCCTGGAACTTCGATAGCGTCGCATCGCAGTCCGTGATGAAGATCAATGGCACGTACCACATGTGGTTCGCGGCCGGGTACTGGAACGTGCCCCCGGCGGGTTCGGTCCAGATTTACCACGCGACCTCGGCGGACGGCGCGGCGTGGACGGTCGAGGACGTCGCGCTGGTCCATGGGCCGCCCGGGAGCTGGGACTCCGTGTCGGCCCATTTCCCCGCCGTCGTGCGCGATTCCTCTGGCACGTATTGGCTGTACTTCACCGGATGGGACGGGAGCCGCTACGGCGTCGGCGTCGCGCGCTCGACCACGTTCACGAACTTCACGGAGGGCGCCGGCAACCCGATCCTGAGGACGGGAGCCTACGGCGACTTCGACAGCGCCTGGACGGCTCCGGACACGGTCCTCCTCAACGGCACCGCGTGGACCCTGTACTATTCGGGATACGACGGGAACACGACGTCCGTCGGGACGGCGACGTCGTCCAATGGGCAGAACTGGACGAAGTCGAGCGTAAATCCCATATTGACCGCAACACCGTCGTCGAGTTGGGAATCCGCGGACGCGGATTATGCCGCATACCTCAAGGACCCGACCGGGGATCGTATCTACTACGACGGAGGGGACGGCACCCACGTGCGAGTCGGGCTCTTGACGCAGGCGGGGTCCTCGCCCGGCGGAGCGAGTACACCGTCCGGATTCATCGTCGTGCCGCTCGTCATCGTAGGATCGAGCGGCGCCGTACTCGGACTCCTCGGGTGGCTCATCCTCCGATGGGCTTCGCGACGCGCGCCTCGATAGGGTTTTATCGCCGCCCGACCGTTCCCCGCTGCAGCCATTCCAGGGTCGGGAGGGTTCCGCTGCTGTCTCAATCCACATCAGAGCGGATACCGACGTACGTCGTCGGGTTGGACGATCGCCTGAGCGGCGGCATCCCGCGCGGTCACATCGCGCTCGTCGCCGGCCCGCCGGGATCGATGAAGTCCTCCTTCGTATACCGAATCCTGTTCAACGAGGCGAAGGAGCACGGCGCGTCCGGCCTGTATCTGTCGATGGAGCAGAGCCGCGCGTCCCTCGTCGACCAGATGACCTCCCTCGGGATGGACCCGACGCACGCGAAGGGCGTCCACATCATCGACGTGCGCGGCTTGCGGCGGGAGATCGAGGAGGTCCGCGAACAACCGCGGTGGCTCCTGGGCTTGCGACGTCAGCTCGCGCGATACAAGGAGGAGATGGGCTGCGACCTCGTCGCCCTCGACAGCCTCGACGCGCTCTACGCCCTCGCCCCGTTCGAGAGCCCGCGCAACGAGATTTTCCAGTTCTTCGAGGAGCTGCGCGACCTGAACGCGACGACGTTCCTCGTCTCCGAGATGCCCCGCGACAGTGTGAACTTCGCGCACTTCGGCGTCGAGGAATTCCTCGCGGACACGATCATCCACATGCGAATGCGGGAGGTCGACGTCGGCATGAGCACCTCCGTCCGGCGTTACATCGGCGTCGTGAAGATGCGCGGGGTCGAGCACGACCTCGACTACTACCCGCTCCTCGTCGAGCGCGGGACGTTCGAGATCGTGTCCGAATGACCGAGGTCTTCGTCCTTTCGTTCGGCGCCGTGGTGTCGCTCGCCGCGCTCTCCGTCAGCGGGTTCCTCGGGGCTTACGTCTTCGGACTGAACCCACGCGGCCCCGCGAACCGGGCCGTCGTCCTCGTGATGTTCGCGTTCGTGCTGTGGGACCTCGGCGAGGCCGTCGAGCGATCGTTCGCCGCGAGCCTCTCGCCGGACGTCCTGTGGTTCTGGGCCCGGGTCACCTGGGTCGCGATCGTCCTCGTCCCCGCGACCCTCTACCACCTCGCGATCACCTATCCATCCCGATCGTTGCGGCTCGGACGCCCGTGGATCCTCCTCGCGATCTACGCGCCGTTCGTCGCGTGGGCGTACCTCGTCACCTCGACGGATCTCGTCATCAACGGCACATCCGCGAATTTCCTCGGCCCGAGCGCGCGCGTCGCCTCGACATACGTCTACTTCGCGCCGCTCTTCTTCGCCTGGATGTTCTCCTCCGTCATGCTCTTCATCCGATCGTGGTGGCAGGTCCGGCAGACCCCGGACCGGCGCATGCTCGGCGTCGTGGTCGTCGGCCTCTTGTTCGGGACGGTCCCGGCCGCGGTCACGGAGCTGCTGTGGCCGCTCCTCACCGCGAGCGACACGCGACTCGGCCTCGGATCCGTGTACACGATGATGTGGTCGATCTTCATCGCCTTCGCGGTCGCGCGATACCAGTACCTCGTGATCGAGCCCGTCGTCGAGTCCCGTCCGTCGCGGGCGGCGAAGCACCGCTTGGAACTCGGGCTCAATTACCTCGTCGTGGAGAACGGCCGCTCCGCCGCGATGGGCGCGTTCCGGGACATCGTCTCGACGACGCCGGGCCTCTGTGTCACCGGGCTCGCCCCGACGCGCGTCGCCGCGCGCTTCGGTCTCGAGCGCACGCCGATCCTCTGGGTCACGACTGCGTCGAACGAGGAACGGACGGTCCGCCCGAACGCGCTCGACTTCGAACTGGTCCACACGGTCGTGAAGTTCTTGAAGGAGAACCCGGGCACCGCGGTGCTCCTCGACGACCTCGACTATCTCACGATCCTCGCGGGCTTCGATGCGGTCGCGCGATTCCTGAAGCGCGTCGCGAACCAGGCGAGCGCCTCGCGGGGGACGATGATCGTCGCCACGGGCGTCGGCACCTTCTCCCCCGAGGAAGTCGCGGTCCTCCGCGGATGCGTCGACCGCCTGCTCGAGGTGATGGAGGTGCCCGGGCCCTCGGCGAGCGGCGCCGCGGACCATGTCTTGTTGACCATTCCCGCCCAGGACGTTCCCGTCGCCCTCCCGCTCGTCGGCGCGCGGCACGGCCTCGTCATCACGACGGAGCATCCGACGAAGGCGCGCTTGCGGTACGGGGACCGCTTCGAGATCGTCTGGGTCACGGAGCATCCGGAGGCCGGCTTCGCATGCGTCCGACCGAAGGCCCTCGACACGGAGGCCCGCCGAGCCCTCACGAACTTCGCCGCTTCGCACCCGGGGACCGATCTCGTGCTGGTCGGCCTCGAGCAGATCGGCGTCTACGTGGACCTGAAGACGTGGCTGCCTTTCGTGAAGGATTGCCTGGACATCGCGAGCGTCCACGGATGCCGCTTCTTCCTGACGGCGGCCCCGGAGGCGATCGGTCCTCGCGAGCTCGCGATGCTCGCGCGGCGCTTCGACGCGCCGCTCTCTGCGTCCGCGCTCAAGGCGTCTCTTCCTTCAAAGCCGACCACAGGCGCTGCTGAAAATCGAATTCCGTCTCGAGGACCCGCCGCATGAAGAGGATGATCTGGCCGTGCGGATCGAGGCCGTTCCGCCGGCAATAGTCCCGGAACTTGCCGAGCACCTCGCCGTCGACGCGGATGTTGAACTGCACTTTCTCCGGGCCTTTCGGCGGCATCGCCCGGGGAGCGGACCGGCCGTATTTGAGACTTCCTACGGAATCTATCATTCTCTATCTTCCGGTAGCATTCGTAGCAGATAAATAGGTGATAATCACTCCTGGGAATGGTGGGAGAGGGTTGACCCGGTGACCGCGACCGGCACGCCGAAGGCGCGCCCCGCGCCCCCCGAAGAACCAGGATTGGAACCCCCTGATTCGATCGAAGCCGACCCCGTCGAGCGCCGCATCCAGGAGGAGCTGTTCCAGAGCCTCGTGGAGTCGGCGGACTACACGGACGGCCGAACGCCACTCCCGGCCCGGAGTGGAGGGGCGCTGCAACTGGCCACGCCGGAGGCGATCCGGTCCGCGTTCTCCGAAGCATGGGACAGCCTCTCCCATTCCCTCGGGCTCGGCATCGAGCCGGAGAAGGCCCTCGCGGGGATTGCGGACCTCGTCATGTACGACATCCCGGACGGCACGCGCACGACGCTCTCCGTCCCGATCACGTACGACGTCGAAGCGGATGCGGGGCTCTACTGCCTCGCCCTCGTCCACACGCTCGCGAGCCTGGGCGCGCGGACGAACGTTATCCTGACGCACACGGCGTACAACCGCGAGCGGGGTCCCGACGAGACGCGACGCTTCCTCGAGGTCCTCTCGAAGGGGATTGATCCCTTCCGGGAGTACGCGCGACGGCACGGGATCGCGATCCATCTGGAGGGCGTCCGCGAAGGATACGAGCTCGAATCGGAGTTCCGCCGCGCATTCCCGCTCCCGGCGGTCCCGAGGTTCGACGCGCATTTCCTGATGGACTATGAAGAGGAGTGGTTCCTCTCGCCGGAGGGACGGGAGCTCCTCTCCGTCCTGCCGACGATTGACGTCGCCGTGCGCCACACGAAACTCGGCGTCGCGGGCGGATGGATCCCCCTGAAGATGCGTCGTTCCGCGCACGTGTACTCGCAGAACGGCACGGTCCACAGCAACTGGAACTTCAACGAGTACGCCGCGATGGTGGCGGTGACGTATCTCGCGAAGCTCCTCCATCAGGGCGAGGCCCTCTCGAAGACGTATGCGTCCATCGACGAAATCAAGGCCCGCTACCGCGAGCGCGAGCTCAAGTTGCGACAGAAGATTATCCGGCTCGCGCCGAAGCCGCGCAAGTTGTTCGTCCTCGGCTCGCCCGTCGGACTGGTCCAGGTCTACGCCTAGGTTGCCGGCGGTTCCATGAAGAACTCGGAGAAGAGCTCCTCCGTGCCCGTCGCTTCGCTGGGGATTCCTTGCCAGCGCGTGAGCACTTGGCGGTTCTTCGCCTCGAACGCGAGGAGCTGGTCCCGCATCTGCCGC
Source organism: Thermoplasmata archaeon (assembly GCA_035636595.1). GTDB lineage: Archaea > Thermoplasmatota > Thermoplasmata > RBG-16-68-12 > RBG-16-68-12 > RBG-16-68-12. The sequence continues at coordinate 85,193 of DASPYU010000026.1, read as the reverse complement.
CGCAGTTGGTCCGATTCTTCGCCCTCCAGGACGACGGTCAGGTACGCGTGACGCGCGCGCTCCATGACGAGCGTGTAGCTCCCGTGGCTGATCGAGCTGAGGCTCTTTCCTCGGAGGATCGGGAACGAGGTGCGCATGAAATTCTGGATCACGTCGAGCGTTGCGCCGAAGAGGTCCTGGTCGACGACGCTTTCCCCGGGGCGGACCTTCGCGCCGATGAGGGTGCCATCCTCGTACGTGAGGAAGATCGCCTTGATGGAGTAGCGGCGGGACTGGAAGCGGCGGATTGCTTCGGAAATGCGCTCGCGGCCGACCGGGTACAGGGTGTAGTACGCCATCCCCGCGACGAAGATCAACAAGGTGGAAAACGGTGGCGGGATGTCGGTGTTTCCGAGGATCCCTAGCAGTCCGTTCGTCACGAGGCCGAGGATCAGGACGGCGGTGAAGGTGATCATGAGGCCAAAGGCACGCCGGGCGAGCGCCTTGCTGCTCTCTTGCACGATGCGAAAGAGTCGGTAGAGGTTCCGGATCCCGGCAACTCCGTAGACGACCGTGTAGATTAGATAGATTCCGAACGGAATCGGATGGAATTGGGGCACGTACAGTGCGCCCGAATTCGGCGGCGGGATGATCCGGGCAATCGTGACGTTGGGAGTCCAGAGCATGATGAGCATTCCGAACGACACGATCATGAACGCCCAGTACCACGTACGCATCCGATCGACGTAGACGAGGGTGAAGAGCAGGAAGAAGTTGGTCGCAAGCGTCAGTCCCGTGAAGCTGATGAGCGCGGCGAAAAGGGCCGTTTCCTGTGTCGCCTGGAAGAAGAGCCAATCACCGATCGCGTACAGCCCGGCGAAGAAGCAGGCAAACAGGAAGAACGTCTCCGTCCAGGTGTGCCAGCGGTCGCGGTAAACCTGGAGAAAAGCGAGCAAGAACCATCCGCCGGCCGAGACGATCGGCACGAATCGGAGGATGTCGAGTACGTCTACCGTGGCTTCACCCCGACGCCTCTTTGGGGCCAATCCCACATCGAGGCGCGTCCTAATAGTTGCCGGGGTCGTTCTCACCTTGTCAACAACGGGCTGGCGCTCCCGAGCCCCGAAGACCTATCGCGATCCTGAAAGAGTATTTCCCTACCAGGAGTTGCGGGTCAACCAGGGGATCGCCGTGGCGGAGGGAACGCTTCAAAGGAGGAAGCCCCATGTGTTCTTTGACTTGGGGGAGACAATTGTCAACTTGCGGGACACGGTCGGGGTAATCGCTTCGTTCATTGGCGCAACGTATCCGTCGATCGCAAGGCGCGCGCCGGATTGCGCGAAGTCCTGGTTCATCGGGCTCGCCTCGTCGGTGCCACGAGACCCGACGCTGAAGTTTGAAACGCAATACGAGGTCGGCCGGAAGGTTCTCGTGCGCGTTCTCCGGGAGAACGGCGAGGCAGCGGACGAAGCGCAGGCAGGGGCCCTCTTGCGGAGCGCGTGGGACAATTGGCAAGCGAAGGCTCGCTTGTGTGAAGGGGTGACGAAGGAGTGGCTGCGCGACATTGGGCTGCTGTCCGCCGGCGTCGGCGCGGTCACGGACGGCGACGAGGCGGACGTCCGTCGACTCCTCGACAAGATGGCCCTGTCAAGATACTTCGATTCCGTCACGACGTCCGAGGCGGTCAGAGCCTACAAACCGAATCCCGTCGTCTACCGCGCCGCGCTCGCGTCGTTGGATGCAGTTCCTCAGAGCAGCCTCTTCGTCTCCGATTCCGTTTTGGACCTCGAGGGCGCGCACGCGGTGGGAATGACCGCCGTCTGGTTTCACCACGTGCCGCCGGATGATGCGACGACCCTCCCCCCGGGAACGGTGTCCGTGATGCGACCGAAAGACCTGAACCGAGTCCTCGCGGGTTTTGCCGAGACGGGACGCTTCGGGACCTGAGTCGACGGCGGACGAATCGGCCGGGACGAAGCAACGCGCGTCGTGCCAAACTCCGAATGATTTATCGGAGCCTAGCCGATTGGATCGTCGACCTCCTTGACGGTTCGAATTGCGGGTGCCGGACTGGCCGGTCTCGTTGCCGCGACTACCGCGGCGCGCGCCGGCGAGGATGTCGAGGTGTATGAAATCAAACGAACCCTCCTCCCCTCGACGGGCGCGCACACCGAGGCGCTGCGTAACTACGAGTCGGTTGATGCGGTCGAGGAACTCCGATCTTACGGGTTCAAGATTCGTCCGTTCGCAGAGGTGTCTTCTGCGATTCGCCGATCCGAACATCACAAGAACGTGCTCCGCGGCAAGTCCTACTACCTGTTCATGCGGGGCCGCGAGGAATACACCGTCGATCAGCAGCTATATCACGAAGCCCTCGACCTCGGAGTCCGCTTCCGCTTTGGGGCGAAGGCTCCGTCGCATGTTGACATCACCGCAACGGGCCCGCCGCGGCGCGCATTCAACATGCTTGCTGCAGGATTCACGTTCACCCTCGAGGGCTCGAACTTGGATCCGCACACCGTCATTGCGCTCTTGGATAATCGTGTGGCTCCTGGAGGATACCTGGCGATCACGCCCGGAATCGAATATCATTCCATCTACAGCGGGTCGTGGACCGATCTCGACTACGAGCGGGTCTTAGCCCTCGCAAAACGCGCTTTCGAGATTCCGTGGGTCCGCGACATCCTCGGCACGAGCCGCTGGGTCGACAAGATCCACGGGACCGCGTACTACGAACGCGACCCGATCGCTAGCGCGGTCCACGACGAATCTCTCCGCGTCGGGGAGGCCGGCGGCTTTCAGGATGCGGTGGCCGCCTACGGATTCCGATACGCCGTCATCACCGGGGCCCTCGCGGCCCAGTCCGTCGTCGAACGGTCGGATTACACTAGCCTCTTGAGGAGCCGGTTCAAGGACGACTTCGAGAACGCATTTGCCTACCGCCAGAAGCTCGACAAGGCGTCGAACCGAGACTACGACGAGCTGGTCCGTTCGTTGGGCCTGGAGCTCACGATCGAACAGTATCGTGGCCTCAGAGCGAAACTCCGTGCGCTATAGGCTGAAGGTCAACTGCGAGGCGAACTCGCGCGGGGAGATCGCCTATGCGCTCTCGGTTTTCCTCGCGACCTTCTGCTGCCGTTCGTAGATTTCGGTGATCTCTTGCACGCTCGTCGCGTCTTCCGGCCCCTTGTCCTCCCGCCACTTCCCGGTGAAGCGTGGGAACCGGATTGCTAATCCAGCGCCCTTCCGAACCAGGTCTTGTCCCGCCGTATGAACAGGGCTCAGGGTGATCTCTGCTCCGCGGACCTCGAGGACGGTCGCGGGCTCGAACCAAACATCCGGCTCGAGCTTGGAGTCCACCCGGGCGTGCCGATGGGGCAGCCGGTAGGGTGCGAGTCGCGCAGGAAGGGCGGCGAGGGTCGCGTCATCAAAACCCGTCCCGAGCTTGCACACGGTTCGGAAGACCTCTGCGTCCTTGTCGTAGGCAGCCATGAGGAGCGCGCCGTAGGAGCCCGCCCGCTTGCCGCGACCGGCAAACGCGCCAACAATGACAAGGTCGATCGTGTCGCTGAGGGCCGCACTATACTCTTTCTTGAACTTGATCCACTGATAGCCGCGCGCCCCGGCGTCGTACGTCGAGTTAAGGGCCTTCGCCATGAGGCCCTCGCACCCGGCCTGAAGGGCTTCGTCGAAGAACGCTTCCGCTTGCTTGGTGTCGTCCGTGACCCGGACCCTCGCGAGTCGGATCTCCTCACTCTTCCCGAGCAGGGACTCGAGGGCCTTGCGGCGCTCAACGTATGGACGAGGTGTGAGATCGGCGTCGTCTCGAAGGAGGCAGTCGAACGTGAACAGGGTGACGGGAAATTCCTTGGCCATCCGTTCGACGTCCGTCTTCCGGCCGCGACGGCGGCTGACCTCTTGGAACGGGAGGAACTCGCCCGTATTCGGATCGACGGGTACCGCCTCGCCTTCGACGATTGCCTTGCGGCCCTTGATGGCGGATGCGAGGCCTTCGACGATGTCCGGGAACTGTCCGGTAATGTTCTCGAGGTGGCGGGAGAAGAGCTCGATTTTCCCCGGGAAGATATGCGCCTGCACGCGCAGCCCGTCGTACTTGTACTCCAAGGCGCACCGGCCGAGTCGCTCGAAAATCTCGCCCAGCGTCTCGAGGCGCTCCGCGAGCATGGCGCGGATCGGACGAAAGAGTTTCAGGTGGATCGAGTCGAGTCCCTCAAGGCCTTTCGCGGCGATCATGCGGGCGACCTCCCCGAGATCTGAGGATACGTTGTACGCGCGCTCCACGCGGTCTCGCTCTGCCTTGCTCCCGAACGTCGCGGCGAGCGCGTCGACGATGGTCATGTCCGCGAGTCCGAGTCGCATCTTTCCAACAACCATGCGGACGATGTACTTCGCCTCCTTCGGCGTGGCGTTGCCCAGGAGATCGGACAGGAGCCGGATCTTCCGGTCCTGGCTACCTTCACCGCCTTCTCGCGCGATTGCGTCCAGGTTCGCGTAGACTTTCGCGGTCGTCAGGGGAGCGGTCTCGAGCGGCTTCTGGCGGCGAGCGGCAAGCGCCTCCTCCGCGACGAGCCCGAGATCCCCTTTGTCCTTCCACAGCCGTTGCACCCGGGCCTCTTCCAACCCCGTCGCGTGGGCGAGCACTCGGATGACCATCTTCTCCGCCAGCCCGAGCTCGATTCCCTCGTAGTCCGCGTGGATTCGGCCCTGCGTCAGGTAGACGACCTTGTCCAGATCCTCCTTTGGCGTCTCGCGAAGAAGGCCGACCAGGAGGTCGGTCATCTCGAGCCGCTTCGACGTGGACTCGATCCGTTCGTACACCTCAACGACGCGGGCGAACTCCATCCATCCGCCGAAGTCGGAGACGGCTATTAAGGATTCCCGGACGGGCCCGCGGGAGGCTCCCGACACTTGGATATTTGCCGGAACCCTTCCGGGTCCGATGGCCTCGAAGGCCCTTGTGACCGGAGGCACCGGGTTCATCGGACGACGTCTCGTCAAGCTTCTCCTCGATGAGGGCTGGCACGTACGGGCTCTGGTCCTGGAATCGGAGCGAGAACGCGTGCCGCAGCGGGAGAACCTGGAGGCGCTCCCGGGAGACATCACTCGGCCTGCGACCTTGCGCGGATCGATGGACGACGTCGACGCAGTGTTCCACGTGGCCGCTCTTGTGGATTCGTGGATCCGTCGTCCGCAGGAGTTCCTCAGGGTGAATGTCGAAGGCACTCGACACGTGATTGACGAGGCGCTGCGTGCGGCCGTCCCGCGGTTCCTGTTCACGAGCAGCATGTCCGGCATCGGCGTTACACCGGGCGCCGTCATGCGGGAAGACAGTCCGCCCGGCCGGGTATTCGGGCCTTATGAGGCGTCGAAGGCGGATGCGGAGCGACTCGTCGCGCAAGCGGTGCGGGAGCGCGGACTTCCCGCGATCACGCTCATTCCGAGCATCGTGCTCGGACCCGGCGACACCCGCAACACCGGGAAGTTTCTTCTCTCGTTCGTAAACGGCGAGCTCCCCGGGATGTTCGCCGAGGAAACCGTCCTCCCGGTCGTCGACGTCGACGACGTGGCGCGCGCCCATCTCGCCGCGTACCTCCACGGACGAGTCGGGGAGCGATACATCATCTCGGGGGAAAACGCGACGTGGGGTGAGTTGCTTCGGATCGCGAGCGCCGCATCCGGGACTCCGATTCCGTCCCGCCACATCGGCGGCCGAGCGCTTTGGCTCGCATCTCGCGCTGGCGAAATCGCCGCCCGCGTCACCCGTTCCCCGCCCCGTCTGCCGGCTTGGCTCGCAGACTTGTTCCTCACCGGCGCCTCGATGGACAACACGAAGTCGATCCGCGATCTCGGCATGACCTATCGTCCGATCGCCGGCTCGATCGGTCTCGCGATCGATCGGTTCCGAGAGGAAGGCCTGTTCGAGACCAGCCATCCGCGGCCCGCGGTTAGCGTCCCTGGACCCTTCGAAAACCCGCCTGCGACGCGGGGAGTCGCCATCTCGTCGGAACCTTCGAATCCGGCGCATCCAGAGGCGGTCCGAGACCGCCGTCCGAAGCCGCCGGAAGGTCCTCCCTAGCGGACGCGTTTCACGACAGCATCCACGATTGCGGTGCTCTGGCCCAAATACGACATCGGGTCCATCGCGGCATCGATTTCTTTCTTGGACAGGAGTTTCGAAGCTTTCGGATCGGTGAAGATAGCGTCTCGGAGGTGCAAATTCTTCGACCGCGCCTTCTGCGCGATGTCGCGCACGACCTTGTGCGCCTCCTGCCGTCCAAGCCCCTTCCCCACGAGGGCGATCATGACCGACTCGGCCATGACCTGGCCTTTCGTCGCCTCGAGGTTCTCCTTCATGCGGTCCGGGTAGACGCGCAGGTTGCGGAAGATATCCGTCGTCCGCCCGAGCATCTCGTCGATCAAGACGCACGCATGGGGGATCAGGATCCGCTCGGCCGCGGAGTTCGTCAGGTCCCGCTCGTGCCACAGCGGCACGTCCTCGAGCGCGGGCGTCACGAGGGACCGCACGATCCGCGCGAGGCTGCAGACATTCTCGGAGGACACCGGGTTCTCCTTGTGAGCCATCGTCGAGCTGCCGACCTGTTTCTTCGACTCGAAGGCCTCCGCGACCTCCGCAATCTCCGTCCGCTGGAGGTTCCGGACCTCCGTGCAGAATTTCTCGAGGGACGCGGCCAGGTTCGCGACGACCGCGATGAACTCCGCGTAGCGGTCGCGGCCCACGACCTGCGTCGCGGCTTCGTCGGTGCCGACCCCGAGGTCGCTCATGACGAGGCTCTGCACGTCAAGCGCCTGCGGGCCGAATGCCGCACCTGTTCCCACGGCGCCGGACATCTTGCCGACGACGACGCGCGGAGTGGCCTCCCTCAGCCTTTCGCGTTGGCGCGCGACTTCGGATGCAAAGACCGCCATCTTGAGCCCGAACGTGATCGGCACGGCAGCCTGGCCGTGTGTGCGGCCGAGCATCACGGTCTTCTTGTGTTTCGAGGCGAGCGTCGCGAGGACGCCGATGAGTTCGTCGAGGTCCGCGTCGAGGATCCGAATCGTGTCTCGCAGCTGGAGCGCGGTGGCGGTATCCTGGATGTCGTTGCTCGTCGCGCCAAGGTGGACGTACTTGCCTGCGTCTCCCTCACAGGCCTCCGTCAAGGCGAGCACGACCGCCATCAGGTCGTGGCGGGTCTCCTTCTCCAGCGCCTCGACGCGCTCGACCGTGACGTCCTTTCCGTTCGCCTTCTTCGTGATCTCCATCGCGGCCTCCTTCGGGATGAGTCCAACCTTGGCCTCGGCGCGAGCGAGGGCGGCCTCGACGTCAAGCAGCCGCTGTAGCCGCGCACCTTCGTCGAAGATCGCCTTCATCTTCGGCCGGCCGTACCGGAAGTCGATCGGGCAGAGGAAGGACATCGCGACCGCTTGGCGGAAGGTCCCGCGCCATTATGGAGCTTTTGGCATGCGCCCGGAGGCGGTCAGGCCGCCCCCCGGGTTTTCGCCGGGCCGTGGATGATTTGCAGTCCGCCCATGTAGGGCTGGAGGACCTTCGGCACGCCGACGCTCCCGTCGGCGCGCTGGTAGTTCTCGAGGACCGCGACGAGCCCGCGGGACGTCGCCATGGCGGTCGCGTTCAGCGTGTGTGGGATGAACTTCTCCCCACCCACCTTCCCCGCGCGGATGTTCAACCGCCGCGCCTGGTAGTCCGTGCAGTTGCTGCAGCTGATCACCTCGCCGTACTTCTTCTGCCGCGGATACCACGCCTCGATGTCGTACTTCTTCGCCGCCACCGTGCCGATATCCCCCGTGCAGCAATTCACGACGCGGTATGGAATCTCAAGCGCCCGGTAGATCCCCTCGCCGTTCGCCCGCAGTTTCTCGTGCCACGTCCAGCTGTCCTCCGGTCGACAGAACACGAACTGCTCGATCTTGTTGAACTGGTGCATGCGGAACAGGCCCTTGGTGTCGACGCCGTGCCCGCCGATCTCGCGGCGGAATTGCGTCGCGAGTCCCGTCAGGGTGACGGGCAAGAGGGCCTCGTCGATGATCTCGTCCATGAACATCGCGCCCATGGGATGCTCGGACGTCGCGATCAGGTAGAGGTCCTCGCCGTCGATCTTGTACATGACGTTCTGGAAGTCGGAGAGGTCGACGACGCCTTCGTACGCTTCGCGGCGCATCAGGAACGGCGGGAAGACAGGGGTGAAGCCGTGCTTGATCATGTAATCCAGGGCGAACGCGAGGAGCGCCTGGTCCAGCCGCACGAGGTCCCCCATCAGGTACACGAAGCCCGCTCCGGCGATCTTCCGAGCCCGCTCGAAGTCCGCGAGATGGAGCGCCTCGATCAGCTCGCCGTGCGACTTCAGCTCGAAGTCTGGGACCCGCGGCGTGCCCCATCGCGCGACCTCGACGTTCTCCGTATCGTCCTTGCCGACCGGCACGCTCTCGTGGAGGAGGTTCGGCAGTCGGAGGAGTCCGCCGCGGACTTTCTCGGAGAGCTCGGTGATCCGGTGATCGAGCGCATCGATTTTCTTAGGCAGCTCGGCCGCGTCCTTCCGCAGCTTCTCAGTCGCCTTGCCCGCTTTCTTCGCGTCCGCAATCTGGCGCGTGATTTCGTTCCGCTGTCGCTTGAGCCCGTCCGCGTTCGCGAGCGCCTCCCGCCACTCCTTGTCCCATCGGATGACGTGGTCGAGGAGCTTCGCTTTCTCCGGGTCCTGGCGTTTCGCGAGGTCCTTCCGGATCACTTCGGGATTTTCACGGACGAGCCGGATGTCCAGCACGGCGCTCGCATGCGACGGAGCCTATTTGTAGGTTATTCGAGGGCTCGTCCATCGAGCCTGGCGTACCTCAGCCGAGTCCCCGGTACGCTTGCGAACGATGCAGGATTTCTGTGATACGGATCTCGCCATCGACGACGAAGTAGAGGACGCGATAGTCCCCGACCCGGAGTCGGTACATCGGCGGCGCGTCGTGACCCCAGAGAAGCCGGATATCCGCGCCGGGGCGAGCTCGGAACGGATCGTCGGCGAGCAACTCGAGCTTTCTCCGGATTCGTCTCCCATGGTCCTTCGGGAGTTCACGAAGCTGCCGAACCGCGGTATGGGACAGGACGATCCTACGCCTCGTCAAGCGGCACGAACTCCTCGGTTTCGAGGATGCGTCTCTCTCGCTCGTAGAGCATCCGGGTCTCGGCGTCCGCGATGAGGCGGCTCAGGAGCTTGTCGTACGTCTCCCCTTTCGAGGCGATTCGTTTCAGGCGATCGCGGGTGTCCTTGGAGACCGGAATCGTCGTGAGGGCCATGGGACTTATGAGTTCACTATATCTACTTATAACTAACTATAAGATCGGCGAACCGGGCGGAGTAGGGTTTCTCCTGCCGGCCGCGGCAGCAGATCCGCCTCACGGTCTCGGGTGCCCGGCGTGGGACTCGGCGCCCTTGCGGCCACACGCCGGGGTTCCTTCCCGTTTATAGATGGACCGTCACGACCTCGCTCTGGTCCGCGCCGGCGACGTTGTTGCGGTAGACCAGCAGGAGTCCGCCGGTGCCGCCGCCGACCGCGGTGATCGTCGCGCTCGCCCCGGCCGCCAGGCTCCCGATGACGTTCGGGAACGCGTCCAGGGAGACCTTCTTCGCGTTGAAGCTCCCGAGTCCCGTGAGGTCGATCGAGTTCGTCTCGAGGTCCGTCGTCACCGCGAAGTACGTGAAGGGCTCGTTCGCGAGGCCGATCTTCGGCTGGTTGTTCTGCCGCGCGAGCTCGTTCAAGTCCGCGAGTAGGATCGGGATGCTCTGCCACGACGCGTGCAGCGTGTTCGGCACCAGGAACTCGAGGAATCCGCTGGTCGCCCCCGGCTTCGGGTTCAGGCTGAACACTGCCGAGGCCATGCGTCCGTCGAGCGTCCCCGTCGTGAGGAGCCCGAGGTCCGCGACCTCGACCAGGTAGTCCGGCGCGCCGCCGTCCACGTTCACGACGATGTCCGTCACCATGAAGTTCGGTGCGCTGCGGAGGCCCCACGTGGTCACGGCCCACTCCAGGATCTGGTCCGGGTGCTGGCCGACCGGGACGGTCCCGAAGGATCGCAGGCCCACCGCGCGGATGTCGAACCAGTCGTCCGGATCGTTCGGCGCTCCCGTGGGCTCCGAGATCAGGTCGACGTTCGGGCTCGTCGCGCCGAGGGAGTACGCGTCGACGCGCGTCGCGCGGATCCCGTCGTTCTGCACCGTGAAGGACCCGCCGCGGCCGATGTCCGTCGACAGCGCGTGCGCCGACGCCCGCGCGATCGGGATCATCTGGAACGGCACGCGCAGGACGTCGCCGCCCCCTTGCTGCGTCAGCGTGAGGAATCCGTCTTTCTCGAACAACGAGCCACCGAGCGTCGCAAAGTTCACCATCAGGCTCAGGGTGAGGGAGGTCGAGCCGCCCGCCGCCACCGTCACCGTCGCGGGATGCGAGAGCGTGATCGCGCTCCCGACGTCCGCGGGCACGCGGAACGCCGAGGTCAGGTCGAAGGTCTTCGAGTCGCTTCCCTTGTTGTGCACTTCGAGGCTGACGTCGAATTGCTGCACGCCGCTGGCGCTGCTCTCCTCGACGCCGAACGACGCGCTGCCCGGCACGACGACGCTCTCCGTCGTCGCGGCCACGTCGACGCGAACGCGGCCTCCGCCCATCAGGGAGAGCGCATACGGCGTCGAGCCATCGGGCTTCGCGTCCGTCGCCGTGTTAATCAGGAGCGACTTCATCTCCGCGACGCTCCAGTCCGGATGCAGTTCTCGAAGCAGGGCCGCGGAGCCCGCGACGTGTGGGCCGGAGAACGACGTCCCGGAGACGGAGCTCTCTCCGGTGCCCGTCCCGACTTCCGCGGACAGGATCGCGACGCCGGGCGCGGTGACGTCCGGCTTGATCGCCGCGTCGTTGAAGCGCGGCCCGCGCGAGGTGAAAGGCGCAAGGCGGTCGGGGATCGCGCGCTGGTTCGCCGGATCGAGCGTGAAGGTCGACGAGCCGCCGAGGGCCGCCTGGATCTTCAGGCCGTCCGCGTTCCCGACCATGAAGGACGGGATCGTGATCGTCGGGTCCGCGCCGCCCATCGTGATCGGCGCCGCGCCCGCGACGTTGTTGAACACGACCGCCGCGATCGCCCCCGCGTTCTGGACGTTCTTCACCTTGACGACGAACGTGCAGGTGCCGCGGATGACGAGCGGGATCTGGCCGCTCAAGGAGCCGCTCGCGAACGGGAGGCACGCATCGCCGACGAAGCTCGTCGGCCCGGACTTCGTGCCAACGTCGACGAGGGCGGGCCCGAACGCCGCGGGGACGGACTCGTAGTCGCCGTTCGCCGCGCCGGATCCTCCGAGGGTCGCGAGCTGCACGAGGACGCCCGGGTCGTTGCCCGCCGCGACGCTGATCGCGCCGCTCGCGGCCGCCGGGGAGCCCGTGATGTACGGGATGTTCCCGGAGTTCCCGGCCGAGGCGACGACGATCACGCCGACATCGACCGCTGCGTCCGATGCGACCGACGACGCTTCCGTGTCCCGGCCGAAGGCCCCGCCGAGGGACATGTTGATGACGTCCGCGCGGTCCGAGGTGTCGCCGTCCCCGTTCGGGTCCGTCGCCCACTCGATCGCCGCGACGACATTCGCCGTCGACGTGCTCGCGGTGCCGTCCGCCGCGCAGCCGCTGAAGATCTTGATCATGTAGAGGGACGCGCCGGGCGCGACGCCGTGGGGCGTCAGCACGTTGCCGTCGCCGTCCATGACTTCCATGCCCGCGGCCGTGTCCGAGGAGTGCGTCCCGTGGCCGTTGACGTCGAGCGGGTCCGGATCGGGGACCGGGGTCGAGCTGCACGTTCCCCCGGGCGCGGCTGCTCCGCGCGCGTCGTAGTGCTCGCCGACGAGGTCCGTGCCGCCGATCACCTTCGCGGTCGGGAACGTACCCGGCTCGATGACCGTCGGGTCATTGGCGGCATAGTCCGCGGGATTGCCGCTTCCGCCGAACGCCGCGTGGTCGTAGTCGATCCCAGAGTCGATGACCGCGATGCGCACGCCGGTCCCGTCCGCACCGAGTTCCTCATATGTCTTGCCGCCGAGGATGAAGGGCACACTATGATCGAGGGCGATCGTCGCGACCTGCGTCGGTTGGATCTGGACGATGCCCGGCATGCCCGCGATCCGGAAGAGCGCACCGCGGTCGAGGATCGCCGCGACGCCATTGTAGACGATCGCGTAATCGTAGCGGACCGCTCCGCCCGCGGCCGCGATCGCCGCGCGGAGTTCCGCATGGGAGGAATGTAACGAGGTGACGTAGGCCTTCTGCGCCGCTCCATCGAGCGGCGACAGGCCCATCTGCGCGCGGAACGCCTGGTCCGCGGCGAGGGACCGGCCGCTGAGTTGGATGATCACTTCGACGGGTCGATCCGCACTCGAGAAGACCGGATGGACCGCGAGAGGCGCGCCGTCCCATCGCTCGAGCGACTTCAGATAATCGGAGACCTCCGCGCTCGCCTGGGCGAGCACGTCCGGATTCGTCGCGCGTCCGATCGCCTGCGCGAGCGACGCGATCGGCACGATGCCGAGCGACCCGACCATTAAAACCGCGAGACACAGCGCGCTGAACGTACGAAGGGAATCCCCCACGCCAACCCCCTCTCCTCGGAGCGAAGGAATGTCATGGGGTAAATACGTTCCCCCGAATGCGTTGTTCTCCGGGATGCGAATGGCGTCAGCCCATGTCGTCGAGGAGATCGCGAATCTCCTCGGCGTGGAGGCGCATGCTCCAGCTCAGGGAGGAGGGGTCCGTCCCCGGACCGCCGACGGCGGCGAAGGTGCAGCCGTTGCCGAGGCTCTGGATGACGACGCACCAGGTTCCGGCGCGGATGATGATGTCGTCCGGCTTTGGGAGAGCGAGGCTTTCCGTGATCTTGCCCGCAGCGTTGACGGCGAGGATCGCCATGGCGGTGGCCGTCCTCGAGGGCCGGCCGCGCATCGAGGAAGCGATCGGGAGGCCGTTGTGGTCGCCAATGGAATTGACTCGCATCCGCGAGGATTCTTCTTCGTGGAGGCAGGGAATCCCGCGGCTAGGCGGAGGCCCCCTTCCGCCCCCACGTCGCCTCGATGAGCCGATCGTAGGCGAGGAGATACTTCGCGGGTGTGTGGTGCGCCTCGTACGCCATGCGGGCGCTTCGCCGCTGACGGTTCGCGAGATCCTCGGCCTCGAATTGCTCGAGGCCGTCAAGGATGCCCTCGGCGGTCGGTCGGATCGTCCGGCCACAGGTTCCATCATGGAGGATCTCAGGGAGTGCGCCAACGTCCGAGCACAGGATCGGCGTGCCCCACGCCAAGGCTTCGAATGCCACGAGCGGGGCATTCTCGTACCAGATCGAGGGAAGGAGGAGAGCGCGGGCTCTCGCGTATGTCGCATCACGCTCCGCCGCCGGGAGCCACCCGTGGAGGTCGAGCGGCGCCGAGCGTTCCCGCACGGCCTCGAGGACTCGGCTCTCCTTTCCCTTTCCGACGACCACGAATCGATTCGGCCCACGATACCGGCTGGCGGCCTGAGCGAGTTCATGAATTCCTTTGTAGAACTCGAGACGGCCGACGTAGAGGTAGTAGTCTCCAGCCGGACTCGCCACGCCCGATGCGTTGGGATCGGGCGCGAAGTTCGGGATGTGCACGACCGGGGCCTTCAGGTAGGGGGCGATCATCCGTTGGAGGAACTGGCTCGGGGCGATCGCGACGTCCAACGAATCGAACGGCCGGAGCCCCGCGGGCAGGTACCGCCAGAGTTGCGGGGGTTTCCCGGAGACCGTCAGGCATGTGAGGCAGGTCGGTCGCTCGCAAAGGCGCTGGTTGAACTTGAACAGATCGTTCCGCGGACACCGGACCCAGTAGTCGTGGGCGGTGTACATCTTCAGCGCGGAGCTGGGGACGTTGACGATGTCGAGCCCGAGCAGCGACAGGTTGTGGTAGTGGATGACATCGGGTCGGACGCGGTCGACGAGGTCGCGATGGTGCCGACGGATGCTGGGCGGTGCGCCAAGGACCCACGCGGTCAAGGGCTGGATCGGACCGCTCAGCGCGGGGATCGGGTGGCGGACGACCCCTCCATCCGTCGCCTCGTCCGCCGTGGGCCATCCCCCCTTGAGTCGCAACGCGGCCGGCGCATACTCGACATGGACCTCGTGTCCCTGTGCGGCGAGCGCTTCGGCGAGATACCGGACGTGGTTTGCGTCGCCCCCCAGGTGGTACGGCGGGTAGAACGACGCCGTCATGAGAAACGTGCGGGTCTCCATTCACCCCTCCATCCGGCCCGTCCCGCCCCGAGCCTGGGAGACCATCGGGCTGGACGCCCCGTTGCGGAGCTGAACCTTGTGATCCGAAGCTCCGCGCATCGGACAAGAGCTCCGCCTCACCCGTACGACGATCCCTCGACCCCGCGCCGCGCTTGAGCGGAGCGCCGAGAACATGCCACGGCGGCTCGCGCCAGCGCGCCTCCCGTCTGGCAACGTGAGGTCCGACGGTGTGGCAACCTTTCAAGCTTTCGATGCGACCGCAGGGGAAGCCTCGGTTTCGTTCTCGATGACGATAACGTATCGGGTACGGTTCTAAGGGCGTTCGTTCGTCATCGGGATTTGTCCGAAAGTATCAAGGCCCTGCTCCGCGTAGTGTTTGGCCGCAAGCGGGGAGGAGGCACGGTGAGAGCTTCGATGCGGTGTACGGCTATCACGCTCTCCATCATGATGATATCCATCGTGGGGGCGAGCCTTTTGCCCGCCCCGCAGGTCGCGGCCGACTCGAGCTTCACCTTCTCCGCCGCCGGGGACTACGGATCGTGGGGCGGGTTCAGCGCCACGATGCGGCTTTTGAATAATTCGAGATCGGAGATCGGCTTCAATCTCGCCTTGGGAGACCTGAGCTACGGAGGGAACACGGGCTACGCCAACACAACGGAGGAAGCGTGGTGCGAGAAGTTCCATCGGTACTTCCCTTCGCTAGAACTCATCGCGGGGAATCACGACACCGGACAACAGTCCCTGCTCGAAGGGAACATTAACAATTTCACGAAATACTGCCCGTTCACCCTCCAAACTCCGATCGGTGGGACCTACGGGAAGCAGTACTACTTCGACTACCCGGCCGCGAATCCGCTCGCCCGATTCATCCTGATCTCTCCCGACATCGTGTACGTCGTCGACGGCGGAGAGCACTACGACTACCGGGTCAACAGCCCGCGGTACAATTGGACCGCGCAGGCGATCGACTCGGCCCGGGCGGCAGGCATCCCGTGGGTCATCGTGGGAATGCACAAGAACTGCATCGCCGCAGGGGAGCACGCGTGCGAGATTGGGACCGACATCTTCAACCTCCTCTTGCAGAAGAATGTCCCCTTGATTCTCCAGGCTCACACACACAATTACGAGAGGAGCAAGCAGCTCACGATCGGCGGTACGTGCGACGGGATCCAACTCCACCTCTACAATCCGGCCTGCGTCGTGAACGACGGGACGACCCGGCAGTATGCGGCGAGCGCGGGGTCCGTGCTCGTGATCTCCGGGACCGGAGGACGGGAACTCGACGCCTTCAATGCGAGCGATCCCTACTCGAACTACTTCGCGGCGAATGGATGGATGGCCAACAATACTCCGGGCCTCGAGAATTCGGCTTCGCAGGCGGGCCTTGGCAACGGCGTCGTCGTGTTCAACGTCAGCGCGAGTCAAATCTCGATGTACACCAAGTTCAACACGACCGCGTACAGCGACTCGTTCACGCTGACGCGGGCGACCGGAACCCCGCTGTTCGAGACGCTCATCGAGTACGCCCCGATTTTCATCCTGGGAGGGATTGGCGTCGCTGCCGTCGTCGTATGGCGCCGACGGAAGCGGGCCGGGAAAAAATCTCGGGACTTCGAGCTTTGAGGCTCGACGGGACGAGGAGGCGGCACCGATGAATCTCCTGGCGGTCGGGGCGCATCCGGACGACGCAGAGCTCGGGTGCTTCGGCACGTTACTCGAGAAGCAACGGAAGGGCCACAACGTTTATGCCGTGGCCCTCGCCCCCGGAGTGTACGGGCCGCATCGATGGGAGGACATCGAGAAGGTCTGGGCAGCGGCGCGCGACCTGCTTCGCTCGGGCAAGGGAGAAGGGGACTACTTCCTCGGCAAGTTCCCGATCGGGCGGCTCCTCCACGACTGGGATGCCGTCGGTTTCGTCGACGACCTCATTCGAAAATATGCGATTGACACCGTCCTCTGCCATCACCATGGCGAGGCTCACCAGGATCATCTTTCGGCGCAACGCATCGCGATTAGTGCCGCGCGGCGTCACGTGGACCGCCTCTGGCTATGGGAATCCTCGATCTACACGCACCGCAACGTGCATCCGTTCCGGCCGCACATGTATGTGCCCATCAGCCAGGAAGCGTTCGACGGCAAGATGAAGTGCCTCGCCGAGTACCGCGAGGCCGGCCTCCTGGAGCCCTTGGAAGTCGACGCGCAGAACCACCTCGCCCGGTACAGAGGCGCGGAGTTGCATCGGGATTACGCCGAAGCGTTCGAGGTCGTCTGGGATGTTCGCGACGGCTAGTCGGCGATCGGGGTGCAGAGGTCCTGCATTTCGCGCGTCAAGGCGATGAACCGCCCGGCCAAGAGGGGATTCACGGGCAGCACGTCGCGGCTCCAGATCCGTGCGGTCGGGGGCGACGGCAATCGCTGCGCCAAACCAGGGGCATATAGATCGAGCGGCGGATCATAGACGTACTCGGTCCGAAGCCCGCGTTGCTCCAGGCGGGCAATTACCCGCTCGCGATCTTGGACGAACAGGGGGACCCGTAGCAAGGCCGCATCGCGCGGGATGGCCATGTCGGCGGGTGTGTAGCCGAGGTCCAGGAGCGCTCGCGCTCCTTCGAGTCGCGCGCGGCGATTTTCCTCGAACGACTCCAGTCGCTTCCGCGCTTCGCGAAGGGAAGCGCGCAGGGGCCACGTTCGATACGCGGGGTTGTCTTGCCGGACCCATCGGTCGAACGCGTCGAGCCCTCCGCCCTCCCGCAGGGCCCGGGCCACGTCCGCGGCGGCAAAGCGCATCCGGTGGCCGGAGCCTCTCTGCCCGCGCGGAGCGACGCGGTGGCCGAGGCGGGCGAGCCACGGAGGAGTCCGGTCCCGGATTCCGGTCGTCTCGAGCAACGCCGCGAACTTGGAGATCCCGGAGGCCGAGAAGAGGCCGCTTCGAAGTTGGCTCAGCGCTCGTTGGGCCAGGACGGGCCGACGCGTTGGATCGGAGAAGGATAGCACGCCCCCTGCGATGTGCAGGTGCTTGCTCAGACTGTATGCCGCCGCCGTCCCGAACGTCCCGATCCTCCTCCCATTGAAGGAGGTATCGAGGGCGTGGCACGCGTCCTCGAGGAGGATGAGACCGTGCTCCCGCGCTTTCTCTTGCAGGACATCCATCCGATCCGGGGTCCCATAGAGATTCGTCGTCATGACCCCCTTGAGGCCGGCCCAGGTCGAATCGTCGATCGCCGTCGGGTCGAGGTTCCCGGTCCGCGGATTGACGGGTCCCAGGACGGGCTCGAGCCCGGCGGCCAGCACGGTGAAGAAGACGACGTCGTCATTCACCGGAGACATCAGCAGGCGATCCCCGGGCCGCAGCCATTCGCCAAACGCGAGGTACAGGGCGAGTCTCCCCGACGGGACGAAGAGCGCTTCCCGGCCGTACCGCCGCCGGAAGAAGTCTTCGATCGCGCGCGCCTCATCGTTCACGATTCATGCCGCCCCGTTCGGATGCAATCGTCTTCATGAGATTCGGGAGTTTCAAGCTTCCGCGCGGCCGCCGGAACGATGCGACGGGTCAGGCGAGGCGATGCCACCGAACGTGATCATATGGGTTGGGTGAGCTCGCCTCCGAGTGAAGGACTTTATTCGGACCGACCTTGTCGTGTCGCGCGATGATCGTCACCGTCCATCAGCCGAACTACCTTCCGTACCTCGGCCTGTTTCAGAAAGTCGCCCGCGCCGACGTCTTGGTCATCTACGACACCGCGCTCTACTCGAAGCAATTGGGCTTTCACAACCGGAATCGGATCAAAACCCCGATCGGGGCGCAGTGGATCACGGTCCCAATCCAGCACGCGACCGTCCGGTCCCTCGGGGACGTCCGGATTGCCGGGACGTCCTGGTCGCCGCAACACCGCAAGATGATCGACGCGAATTATCGTAAGGCCCCCTTCTACGGATCCTACGCAAGCGAGCTGCAGGCGGTCCTCAAGAGGCCTTGGACGTCCCTCGCGGGGTTGAACGAGGAGCTGATCGGCGTCGTCTGCCGCTGGCTGTCCATCGGGACGCGGAGGGTCCGCGCGTCCACGTTGCCGCCGTCGGAATCGGCGGACCCGACGGAGAAACTCATCCATTTCGCCCGGAGCGTAGGGGCCGACACGTTCCTCTCCGGGGAGGGGGGTCACGAGTACCTAGACGAGGGCAAGTTCACCGACGTTCGACTCGCGTACGATCACTTTCGTCCGACCCCGTATCCCCAGCTGTTCGGCGACTTCATCCCGAACCTGTCGGCCATCGATGCGATCTTCAACCGCGGAGACGCCGCGACAGGCCTTCTCAAGACGGGTGGCGGTTGATTGTGACGGGTCCCGAAACGCGTCGGCGTCAGAACCTTCACATACCCCCAGGCGAATGCTAACACCGGCCGGGATGCGAGGGTCTCCGTTCTCGTCAGGAAATCGGGTGTGCGCGGCCATCGGTTCAGGTCGGTGCAAGCGAACCGACCGAACAGGGGCTAAGGAATGCGGGTCCTCTTCGTGATTGCACACTTGGGCAAAGGCGGTGGCCTCGCGCTCCAAGCGATTCAACTGTTCCACGATCTCCGGCGCGAGATCGAGGTCCAACTGGTGTGCCTTGACGCGCCGGGACCGCACCGAGGGCTCCAGCAACAGCCGGGCGTCTCGATCGCCGGCCCACTGGTCTTCCCGAAAGGGATCTGGACCCTGAGCCGGGCGTTGCGAGCCTCGCGGAAGGAGTTCGATGTATTCCATGCGCTCGATCCGTTCTTCGCCACCCCCGCATCCTATCTGTCGGGCGTCACCCCTCGAGTCGTCAGTTTGGGCACGGACCCGGGGTACGAGATTGCGACGCGATACGGATCCCTCGCCGGGTCGGTCGCGCGGGCCGGCATGGTTCCGTGCCTGTCGGGGAGCGCCGTCGTCGTGAACTCAGCGGCGCTGGCCGCGCGCTTCCGAGCCCGTCATCCGACGGTCATCCCGAACGGACTGGACCTGGCCAAGTTCGACGACCTGCCCACGAAGGAGGAGGCCCGCCGGATGCGAGGCCTTCCTGAGGACGGGACGCTTTTCGAGTACATCGGCAAGGTAATCCCGGAGAAGCGAATCGAATGGCTCCTCGAGATTGCGCGGCTCCTCCCCAAGACGAACGCCATCGTCACGGGCGGTTACTCCGAGGAGCATTACGGCGATCGGTACTACCGCGCCCTCCTCGCCGCATATCCCGACGTCCGAAGCCGCACGCACTTCATCGGCGAGGTGCCGTGGGACTACGTGCCGTCGTACTTGGCGGCCGCCGACGTATTCGTGTATCCTTCCCCATGGGAGGGTTCGCCCAACGCCGTGATCGAAGCGATGGCAGCGGGCCTGCCAGCGGTGGTCTCTGACATCCCTGCCCACCGGGAGATCATCGAGCACGGACGGACCGGATTCCTCGTCGCGGATTCGGCGTCGATGGCTCACTACGTCGACCTGCTCGCGGGGGACGACCGGCTTCGTCGGGACGTCGGCGCCCGCGCGCGGGAGCACGTCCGCGAACGCTATTCGTCCGCGGCTTGCGCGCAAGCCTACCTGAAACTGTACCGTTCGCTCGCCGGGTCGTGACCGAATGGAGCGGCAAGGTCCGTCCCGCGACGTCGTGAAGCCCCGGGTCTATGCGATCGTGGGCCCGGACGGCGCGGGGAAGACGACGATCGCCCGTCGCATTGCGGACCACCTGGCCGAGCGCGGCATCAAGACATGGATCGCATGGATGCGGTCGCCGCGGATCGTCACCCTCGGGGTCCTCGGCATCACCCGGATGTCGCGTCTCAGTCGTACGATTCGGATGGGCGATCACGACGACGTTCACACGGACCTGAGCCGGCACCCGTTCCTCCTACACCTGTACGCGTGGTCCGTCACGTTCGACTACTTCCTCGGATACCTCGGGAAGGTCTCCCTGCCGAGGGTCCTGTTCCGCCGGACCGTCTTCTGCGATCGGTTCGCGTGGGACACCCTCGTCGACCTCGGGCTCGCGTCCGGCGTCGACGAGTCGTTCGTGGAGTTCCCGCAAGGCCGAATCCTCCTGGACCTCGCTCGGAAACATCGGAGTGTCCTCGTCAGCGCATCGCCGGCGGAACTGATCCGGCGACGGCCGATCCTCTCGTTGGACCCATGGCTCAACCGCCGCCTTCGGATCTACGAGTGGCTCGCGGAACGGTACGGCCTCGGACAAGTGGACAGCGGGACGACGAGCGAGGCGGAGGCCGCCGAGCGGGTGTCCGGGTACCTGGGGATTGCGTCGAACGGTTCGCCGCTCCCCTAACGCTCAAATACCTCCGCGACGAGTATCTTCCGAGGAGCGACGAAGAGCGCGACTTGTTGAAGCGGCTCGTCGTGAATCGAAATTCGGGGTGGAGGGAGAGGGCACACGAAGATCGCAGTCGCCGCTCCGGAGTACGGTCGGATCTGGGGCGGGATCGGGACATATCTCGAGCAGTTCCTTCGCGGACTCCCGCAACGGCACGAGGTGATCATCCTCGGCGGCAAAGAGGCGCGCGCGCCGGACGGAGGGAACATCATCACGGTGCCGATGACGAACGGGGGCAGCGTCATGGCGAACTACCTGCGGTTCCAGCTGGCGTTGCGCCGACGCCTTCCCAGCCTCATTCGGGAACATCGGCCGGACCTCCTCGTCGTCCATCACGCGCAGATGCCGGACTTGGTCACGCCGACGACGAGCTGCCCCGTCGTCGTGACGACGCACACGACGATCCTCGGACAGGTTCGGGGGATCCGGGCGGCGTTGCGGCAACGGAGCCCTCTGGACGACTCCGAGGCGACGACCTTCGCGGGAGTCCCCGCGCTCCTCCCCGCCGAGCTGTATTACTGGCAGCGGGTCCGACACGCCCTGTTCGTTTCCGATGCCGTCCGCAACGAGGTCTCGCAGGCATACGCTCCGCGCCTCACGACCTCCGCGACGATCCCCAACGGACTTTCCTTCGATCCGCTCCCGTCCCTCGGCGTCGATGCGGCGGGCGAGCGGTCCATTCTCTACACGGGCCGCTTGCTCGGTTGGAAGGGCCTGGCCGTTCTGTTGCGGGCCATGGCCCGCTCCCAGCGACGCGAACGGCTTTTCGTGACCGGCAGCGGCAACGTCGACCGGTGGCGGGCGTACGCTCGCGGCCTCGGCCTTGGGAACGACCGCGTCACGTTCCTCGGGGTGATCCCGCGGTCGGAACTCCTCGCGCGGCTTCGGGCGACCTCGCTGCTCGTCCTCCCGAGCTTCATGGAAAGCTGTCCGTACTCCCTCATCGAGGCGATGGCCCTCGGGAAACCCATTGTCGCGTCCTCCGTCCCCGGGGTTCGCGAGATGGTGTCCGACGGGGTGTCCGCGCTCCTGGTCCCTCCCGGCGAGCCCGGCTCCTTGAGCTCCGCGATCAACCGCCTCCTGGAGGACGAGGTCATGGCCCTTCGGTTAGGGGCGACGGCGGCGGACGTGGCCCGAGAACGGTTCACCTCATCGAGGATGTGCTCCGAGACGCTCCAATACTTCGAGCGCGTACTCGCGGCGTCGTGAGTGCGACGGCGGCGTCACGCAGCGTTCGCGAGGCCGGACCAGAGTTCCACGTATTCGTTTAGGATCTCCGTGGTCGAGTAGCGCTCGAGGGCGATTCGCCTCGCGCCCTCCCGTAGGCGTCGACGGAGTGCGGGGTCGGACCGCATCTCGAGGAGTCGCTCCCCCGCCTCTTCGGGAGAGCGGACTCGGAACCCGCTTTCCTGCTCGACGACGGCCTCGCCTGCTCCCGGGACGTCCGTGGTGAGGATCGGAATGCCCATCGCGAGGCACTCGACCCAGACGAGGGGAGGTGCCGCGGTGGATCGGGTGTTCATGATCGGAGAGAGCAGGATGTCCGCGCACGTCCGCGCGGTTCGAAAGGCATCGGCGGTCCCCAGGACCCGCACGCCGTCACGCTCGAATCGGCGATAGGTCTCCTTGAAATGTTCCGGCTTGAGACATAGGAAGAACGCGATTCGCGACGGCGCCTTGTCGAGGGCGACCTCCGCGGTGCGCACCGCTGAGAAGAGTTCCTGCTCATCGGTCTGTTGCGGGAATCCCGTCCACAGGACGACGAGCTCGTCTCCGTCCAGGTGGAGTTGCTTCCGAGCCGCTTCCTGATCCGCCGCGGTCGGTGGCAGGAAGACGTCGACATCGACCCCCCACCGGATGCAGCGGACCCGATTCGGTGAGAAGCCGAGATCGAGCAAGCGGCGCCGGTACGCGTCCGAGAACGGGACGATCACGTCGAAGCTCAGGAAGCTCGCCTGCAAGAAGAGGTCGTACAAGGGGTTGTTCGGCTGATACGTCGGTGCGGACACGGTGAGTGGCGTCTTTCCCAGGGCAGCGCGGAGCCCCGCCATCGCCGGACCGTAGTTGTCGATGAAGTGGATCGCATCGGGTCGGAATTCGGCGGTGCGCCGGCGGATCGCCCGGACGATCCGCGGGAGCGTGATCGTCTTGCTCGCGTAGTTGTTCGTGCCGGCAAGGCGCCAGTGGTCCGGGTTGAAGCGCGAATCGGGGCGCAGGTAGATCGGGATCGGAGGGACGCGACGGAGGGGGAGCCCTTGATTCGGGAAGTCCTCGACGGTGACAGAGAGAACCTCGAGTTCGTGGCCTAATCGCTCGAGTCCACGGATGATGTCGAGCCAGAAGTTCTTGTCTGCGGCGTGGCGGAACGGCAGGATCCGCGAGCCCACAAGGAGGATTCGCAGCGGAAGTCGCCCGCGGTCAATACTCGTCTGTCCCTATTTGAACGTCTTTCCGACGAATGCCTCGCATGGTCGTCGATTTTGCGCGGGGGACTGAGTCGATGAGCGCAGGGACTTGTGCGATACTATTTTGTCTGTCCGCCAATCTCGAATCAAGTGTCCGAGATTACGGATGAACGAGATTGCGGGGTCGAATTGTGGAATCCCTACGGATCGCGATTGTAACGGAGAACCTTCCTTCGGACCGGTTGAACCTGCAACCCTGGCGGTACCTCGGGGACCTCGCTCACGCCCTGCGCGCCGCCGGCCACGATGCGTTCGTCCTCACGCACGAGGGTGGGACCTCATCCTGGAACGGCGTCCCGGTCGAAGAGCACCCCGGGCTGAGCGAGTTTCGAGACCTCGTCGGACTTCGTCGGATGTCACGAGCGCGACGCGCCGATGCGACCCTCTTTCGCTTAACGGCAAGTTTGTTCCTCTCGATGCACGACCGCGGCGGAAGCGCGTCTCTCGGCGGGAAACTTGCGGGGATTTTCTTGCGGCCTCTCCATGCGGGAAGCGATCTCGTCAAGCGATTCCTGGATCCTCTCTTGCTCCCGGAGGCTCGACTCGACATCCACCACGCCGCGTTGTACGCGACACGTCGACTCGGAGCCTGGCCTCGCGCCGGTTCGTTCGTCGACGAGTTCCTCTTTCTCTGGGAGAGCGATCGGATGCGGGCCATCGCCGCTGGGCTGCCTGCTGCTTCTTGTTCGGTCATCCGACACCCGTTCGACCGGTTCTTCATGCACGAAGCGGGTCCCGACTCGGCCTCGCGCGTCGCTGAGCAGCTCACACCGGTTCCGCGCCGCATCGCTTTCGTCGGCCCGCCGGAGGAATCGCGCGGTGTCAGCGATGTGCTCAACCTCGGGCGATGGCTTCCGAAAGAGCCGCGTACCCAGATCCTGCTGATCCTTCGCGATCCGCGGTTCCCGGATCCGGTCATCCGAAGGACGAGAGCAGGTCCGCATGATGTCCTCGTCATTCGCGGCCTACTGTCTCGAGAAGATGTCCGCCTCGCGTACGTTCGCGCCCATCTCGCCGTGTTTCCCTACCGGTTCGTCCGGACCGCCCTTCCGCTCGTCCCGCTCGAGGCCGTCGCCGCGGGGCGGCCCGTTGTCACGACGCGGGTTCATCCGATCCGTGAGCTACAGCCGAAATCGGGGCTCTTGTTTGCCAAGCCGGGCCACCCGTCGGACATCGCGCGCGCGATCACGGCCATCTTGGATGGCGGTGGACTCGAGGAATCTCGACGGAGGAACCAGGAATGGGTGCGCGCGACCCCCGACTGGTCTGTCGTCGCGGCGAAAGTCGTCTCCGTCCTCCGAAGGTAGTCGAGGCGGGGGAATCCTTTTGAATGGTCCTCTCTTTGCTTCACGTGGCGTGGCGCGATGAGTTCCCCGCAAGGAGCCGTCCGGTCCAAGACGCCGTTCCCGTTCGTTGGGCTCGCGGTGGCCGTCCTCCTAGTCCACGCCATCCTCGTCGCGCTCCTCCCGGAGAATCCCTATCGCGCCGCGGTCGCACTCGTCGCCCTCCTGGCTGTGGGATACTGCGCGCTCGCCCTCGTCGCCGGCCGCGACCTGGAGCTGTCGGCGTTGGAGATCCTCGCCTTCTCCGTTGTGCTGACGATCCTCATCACGGCGCTGTCGGCGATTGGCGTCTCGCTCCTGGGGATCCCCATCACGGTCTTCGCGGTCGTGATCGTCGGACTCCCGATGGCGCTCCTCGCGTGGATCCTGCGACGTCCGCGCCTTCGGTCCTTGTTAGCGATTGGGGACTTCGCCCGCGGGCTGTTCGACTTCTCGGACTACTCGAAGGTCGAGAAAGGCGCCGCCACCGTGTTGCTCGTCGCGATCGCGGCGTCCCTCGGGGTCCTGCTCTCCCTCAGCGCAGAGAATTTTCCTGACACGCTCTCCCCCGGGATCGCCATCACGGGGCCGGATGGGAAAACGGGGAGTCTCCCATACCGAGTTACCGTTGGCCAGGCCCAAGCCATCATCGTTTCCGCGTTCGGCGGTTCGACCGGTGGCCCTTTCGTGGTGCGAATCCGGCTCGTCCCCCAAAATGCGACCGGGAACGAGACTTTCCACTCCGTCGCACCGACCTCGCCGCTCATGATGGACGCGTTCGCGCAGTATAACACCTCGATCGTCCTGGCCTCAAGGGGAGTCTGGAACCAGACGTTCTCGATCGCAATCGATGTGGCCGGCAACCTCGACTTGCGGTTCGAACTCCTCGATCAGACATCGGCGATCGTGGCGACGAATCGGCTCCCGCTCATCGCCAGCTAGTGCCGCCATCACGGGCCCAGGGACACGACGCGGTAGACGGAGAACGTGGCATCCTGGTAGACGAGGGCGAAATGAGGATCCGTCGCGAACTTCTCGATCTGGTCGGGGGACAGCGGTCCCGGCAACGTGATCTCATGGAGGAAATTGGGCCGGAGGATCAGCATCCAGCTGTCGACGGCGACATAGTCGCCGATTCGGAGGAGGGACCACGCGGACGCGTTGAGGCTCGTGCCGAGGAAGATTCGGGAACTCCCGAAGTCGGCGGGAAGGTCGCCGAACCCCGAGTAGACGTCGACGCCTAACTGATCGCCCCAGATGCGGCCCTCGGTGAAATGGTCTTGGGCCCAATTCACGGCCTGCAGGGAGTCCGAACCGAGGTAGAGCGGCGAGTCCGTCGTGCGGCTCGAGAACGATTCAAAATAGGCCCGCCACGTCACGGGGGCGAGGTTCCCACCCATGACGAGGGCGGCCGAGATCACCATTGCGGATACAGCGGGAACCCAGCTCCGATTCCGGAGGATGGCGGGCGCTCGCCGGTTCAGTCTCCAGAAATCGGGTCGCGCCCAACGAATGAGTGTCGCCGCCGCGAAGGGCGCCGCCACGAAGCCCGTGTATTCGTTGATCCGAAGCGGGACGTAGTTGAGGGGAGTGACGATGAGCGGGAGCGTGATGAGGATGCCGGCGGCCGCGACGATTCCGTTCGCAACGACGAACGGGTGTTGGCGGCTCGTGATGTAGCGCCGGACTGTGAAGATAGAAAAGAAAAACAACCCGAATACCGAGGCCGCGAGCCACGCGATCTCGAACGTGCCGAACGTCCGGCCCAAGCTCGATCCGGATGCACCCGGCGCACCCTCCTCCGGTGCGAGGAGGTTCCCGACGACCGTCTGGAGGGTTTGCTCGTGGCCGAGGAAGATCGGGTAGCTCACCGCGACGATGTAGAGGGCGAGGAGTCCGATGAAGTACGCGATGAGGATCTCGAGCCGCATGAAGGGTAACGTCGAACGATAACGACGGCCGACGAGGATGACGCCGAGGGCCGCAAGCCAGATGGCGAATACATACGACGTGAGGTGATGGGTCATCACGATCCCGCTCGCGACAAGGAGAAACAGAAGTTGCGCCCGACGCTGGGACGCGCGATCGGCGGCTTCGGCGAGCATGATGAGCGCGAGGAGCGAGAGTCCGAAGAAGATCGTCCCGAATCCCTGTTGGACCGGCTCGTTGAACAGGATCGAAGGCGTGCCGAGGTAGAGCAGGACCCCCACGACCGCCGTTCGCGGACCGAAGATCCGACGGCTGATCGCGTACACCGTCGCGGGGAGCGCCAGGAGCCGGAGGACCGGTTCGATCCAGAGGTACCCGATGTTCGCCGGGACCGGAGCGCTGAGGATCACGTAGCCGACGAAGACGTTGCCGATCGGATAGAACGAGTATGTCCGCGCGAACGCATTACCCGTCCCGGGGAGCCAGAACCCCGAGTCCAAGACGTCTTCCGTGAACGAGAAGTTGAAAATCGGGTCCGTCGAGTAGATGACACCGTGCGGTGCCGCGATCGGATACATGAGGAAGAGCGCGATGACCGGAGCGAGCAAGTACAGGAATTTCGGAGTCCGTACCAGGGCCACGTAAAACGGGGCACATATCATCGCAAGGAGGGCGAGGAACAACGTCCTCGGCACGCCACCGGCCTCTGTCTTCAACTTCCACGCGACGAGGATGAAACCGACGAAGCCGATGAGGCACACCGCGAGGGCGGTGAGTTCGAGGCGCGCCGGGCGCTGGAAGAAACGCGGCGGAATATCGGAACGGAGCGCGCGTCACATCTTAAGGATTCGGGCGACGAGCGGGACGTGACGTTCGATCCTGCAATTCGCGTGCAATCGATGTGGCTCCCTACGAGCGGCCGGTGACTTCATCATGAGCCAACGTGAAACGACAGGCCGCGCGGCGCGCGGCCTCGGTCGTCAGCGGTGGCCGGTCACGATCCGATAGCGATTGCCGTGACGCTCGATTCGTCCGTCTTGTCGGAGCTCTCGGAGGTGATACGATACGAGCTGTCGACTTGTCCCGAGGACTTTCGCGATCGTCGCCGGCTGCGCGTTCTCCATCTGTCGCAAGGCCATCAGGACGCGAAGGCGCAAGTCGCGATACTCCCAGTGGCGGGCATAGAGCCGGTTCATCTCGGCCTCTCCCTCCGTGACATAGTATCGGGTCTTTCCGTTGACCCGCTGTTTGTAGATGAGCCCGTCCTCCAGGAGTTCATTGAGATGGTACCGGGCCGTGCCGACGGCGAGGCGCAGCGACCGAACAACGGATCGGAAATGATTTCCCGGGAGGAGGCGCAGGTGGTCGTAGATCTGACGACGCACGGGATGGTCGAGTCCCGCCAAGAGTCCCAGGCCGAGGAGGAGCGACGTACTCCCACTCGGAAGATAGCGCGCGTCCGTTCGCGATGTCGCGAGCACCAAGATGCCGAGGGCTCCGACGGTGCCGACGAGCGCGTACCGTTTGTTCATCAAGCGATCGAACACAATCCCTCGCCCACGACTTTCATTCGGTCCGTCGTATTTCAATGCTACGCTTGCCAGCGGCGCGGGGACTTGCGCGCGTCGTCAGCGCCGCGCCTCGACCTCGGAGGGCTCCGCGTCGGTTTTTCCTGGCTGACGCTCGAGGGCCAACTTGAGCGCGGACAGGAGGTCCTGGTTCATCGTGCCCAGGATGCGTTGACTGAGAGACTTGGAGGCGACGAGGAAGAGGAACGCCTGCGATCCCACCTTCGTCACGACGAACTGGCGGTCACCGCTCACGACCCAGGTCGAGGTGGAACTCGGCCCGCCGAGCGTCTCGACGATTGTGTCGACTGAAGCGAGCATCGTCGCCGCCATGACGCTCAGGACTTCCAGTCGGACGCCCTCACGGGTCCAGGACGCAAGGACCGCCCCCGTCTTACGGAGAAACAGGACGCCTTCGAGGCCGGCGTCCGGGTCGATGGCCGACAGGAAGGAAAGGGACGCGTCCTCCAGCGAAGAATTTGACTTGCGGCCCAAACGTCCCTCCTCCGATGGATAGCACTATGACCGTACCCCTTCAAAAAGGTAGCTCCAAATGCCGGACGCAACGCCCAAATTGCTTCGTCGCCGAGGCCGAAAATTGAACGAGTGCGAGCATTGGGCCTCCGCGACGCGGCCGAGACGACGTCGACAAAACGTGTGCCAGAAATCTGATACCCTACGTAGGCCTCAATATCTGAAAGGAAACTACGGCCGTGTTCGAAGAGGTACAGAGCCTGGAGGAGCCAATCCGGACAGCACCGCGCGGGAGCGCCGCCATGCTGCGATCCGCGATGGCCAACGGGGGTTGGGCTTTGTCCGGCGGATCCGCGCACCTCAGTAATTCGGACCTGGTCGTTCAATAAGAGTGTGGGTCGGAGGAGGGGGGCGGGTTCCATTGAGGCAGCCAGGCGAAGAGTGGGAGCGGTCGGTAAGCACCAACGGTGGACCGGGCCGGAGCCCGCCCCGCGTTTCTTTTCCGCTCCCTCCTGGTGCGGCCCCCGCACCAGACCCGCTTCCTTGGGCCGAAGTGGCGAATCCTGCGTTGCCGAGCCTGTCGATCCTGCTCCCGGCGCTGAATGAGGAAGACGGCGTCGCGGACGTCCTCGACCGTATCCAGCGGCTCACCCTTCACCGGAAAGGGCTCGCGTACAGTGTGCACCTACTGGACGGACATTCGACGGACCGTACCCGTGCCATTGCCGCGCAGAAAGGGGCTCAAGTCTTCGTGCAGACTGGGAGCGGCAAGGGGTCCGCATTCCGGGAATTCGTCCCCCAGATCAAGGACAAGTTCGCGATCCTCATGGACAGCGATGGAACGTATCCACCCGAGGTGATCCCGGAACTCGTCGGGTTGCTCGGCCCGGGGACCCCGATCGTCCTCGGATCTCGCCTCCAAGGCTCGATGAAAGACGGCGCGATGTCCCTCGCGAACTACGTGGGCAACCGGTTGCTGAGCTGGTTCGCGTCGTTCCTGTTTGGCACGCGGATCTCCGACGTCTGCAGCGGCATGTGGTGCTTCGTCTCGGACCGGCTTAAGTCCCTCAACCTCACTGCGACCGGCTTCGAGCTCGAGGCGGACATCTTCGCCGAGTGTGCGCGGTTGGAGATCCCAATCACGGAAGTGCCGATCGAATACGGCCGCCGCATCGGGGAGACAAAGCTGCGCTTCTCGGCTGGATTGCGGATCGCCCTCGCCTTGTTGAGGAAGCGGCTCCAGATGCGCGCGATGCCTCGGTATCGCAGTCCGGACGCAGCGGACCACGGGCTGTCGGGTGCCATGCAAGAGACCCAGTAGCTTCCGATGCCTGGCGACCACGGCTGATCGACGTAATCGAAATCTCTTTATCCACGGAATCCCTCGATGCAGAGGAGACACCGGAGACATGGGCTTATTTCGTCCGAGCTACCTAGGCATCGCCTCGGCCGCGTACTTCACGGTCGTGGCATACTTCTCATGGCAGGTCGCCCGGAGGACGACCACGTCGTGGTACTTGCCCGAGATCTCCCAGACGGTCTACCAGACAACGATGGTTGCCGGCGTTCTCGTTCTCCTGGCCCTGTTCGTCACGGCGTCGATCTCGCCGCAGATCAAGGGAGCGCGGCCGCCGGGATCGAAGGGAAGCGTCCGCTCCGGTCCCACGAGCCGCACGATTCGAGCGGCTTCCGATGCGCGGCCGGATCCGCACCATATGGCGGTCGAACCCCCGGCCGATCGCACGACGTTCGACGACCTCATCGACGGTCCCGACCCGCCGACGGCTGAGTACGGCGACTTCGAGCAGGCGCAAGACGCCGCTTCGATCTCGGCGGCGCTGTCCCGCATGGTCCCGACAGGGGAGGCGCGGGACTCCGGGACGCTCGGCGAGCGCCTTGCGGGAATCCGTGCGCGGAACACCGCAGTCCTCGTCTCAGAGGGCCGCGAGACCGCGGCGGTCTTGCTCCGTCTTGTCAATGACATGAGGCCTCTCATGGCCGCGGCAAAGCGGATGGGACTCGAGGTCCCGGAGCTCAAGCAGCTCGTCGCCGAAGCGGCCGCCGGGCACGAGGGAGATCTCGCGCGTCGCGTGCGAGTCGTCGAACAGGTCAAGGGCACGTTGGAGGCCGCCCTCGTCGAACGCATCGCCGAGTCGTTGCAGAGCGTGTTGTTCGACATCGAACGGACGAAAGCCGCGACGAAGGAAGTCCACGCCGCGGAGATGACCGCCGCCGAGGCGGTCGCCTTACTCGACACGGGGAACTACACCGCGGCGCTCGACCGCGCGTCGAGGGCGCGCGAGACGTTGGAGCGAAACATCGGTCTAATCCCGGAGCAGACTCTCGGGACACCGGGCGCGAGTTCATTCGTCGCGCTCGCGGGTCCGTCGTTCGCCGCGGTCGCCTTCGTCTCCCTATCGGCGATGCTCCTTCCCGGCGTGGGCGGCTTCCTGACCACCAACTTCATGATCAACACGGCCGCGATCCTCGCCCTCAGCTACAGTTGGCTGGGCCTCATGGTGTATGCGCTCGCATCGATCTACTACGTGCTCCGCCCGCCGTCGTCGCCCGCGCCACGGGACCGAGCGGATCGGACGCGCTAGCGTCTCTTCCCCGGGCATAGAGGGAACTTCGCGGCAGCGGATCCGTTGCTGACTTCCCACAACGAAGACAACGGACTCGTGGGCGGCGACCCTCGCAAGTCCGGGTCACCGCCGACGTCGCGGGACCGGCGCGATCCCCGCGTCTCTCGCGTCCCTCGGCGGACCTGTTATCTTTTCTAATTATCGTCGCCGAACATTTTCAAGAATACCATCATCGACTCCGCTCGACATCGGGCTGCGACCCCGAGGAAGGGCGATGGATTCACGATCGTCGCGAGTTCTCATCGCGTGTTCGCTCGTCGCCCTCCTGGCCCTCGCCGTCTCGGCCCTTGTCCTTGTTCACGTCCCCCCGGATCGGACGGCCGGTGGCGTGTCCGCGCGCGCATCCGTCGGCTTCGACCAGGTCGTCGTCGTGGCGATGGAGAACCACAACCTCTATGACGTCTACCAGAACGCGGCGGCCCCGTACGAGAACGGCCTGAACCAGGGCGTCGCGACGCACTGGCAGAGCGTCACGAACCCGTCCCAGCCGAACTACATCGCGGTGATCGGCGGGAGCACGTTCGGCGTCACCGGCGACGGGAACCATCCGAACCTGAACAAGCCAACCCTCGTCGACATCTTGTCAAACACGGGGAAGACGTGGAAGGCGTTCGCCGAGGACGCGTCGGGGACCGGGTGCAGCATCAACCCGCCCCGCGGCGAAGACCACTACCCGTTCCTGTCGTACACGACGATCACCGGGAACGCCTCGAGGTGCGCGAACCTCCTCCCCGGATCCTCCAGCGAAGTCATCTCGGCGCTCGACGCGGGGACGAACTTCATCTGGCTCACTCCGAACGACTGCAACAACATGCACAGCTGCTCCGTGTCGACGGGCGACTCGTGGCTCCAAGGCTGGGTGCCGAATCTGCTCAGCGCGATGCAGGGGAAGCGAGCGTTCCTCCTCCTCTGGTGGGACGAGGCGTACACCTCGCCGCCGTACATCCCGCTGTTCCTCGCCGGCCCGGCGGTGAAGTCGAACTACGTGTCTTCCAACGAGTACGTCCACTACTCGATCCTGAAGCTCATCGAGGACGTGTGGGGCGGGGGCGACCTGGGTCAAGGCGACGTCACGGCGGCGTCGCCCCTCGAGTTCTTCAACGCAGGCGGCCCTGACTTCACGGTGTCCGCCAGCCCCACGAGCGTCTCCTTCACGGCGGGTCAATCCGCGACGTCCACCGTCACCGTGACGGCGGTCGGTGGCTTCGGCGGCCAAGTCAACCTGACCGCGGCCTCCGTGCCGTCCGGGGTCACGACCTCGTGCTCCCCCGCGAGCGTGACGCCGAACGGGACGTCCGCGTGCGCGATGACCGGGACCAACGTCGGGTCGTATACGGTCACGATCACGGGCACGAGCGGCGCCCTCGTCCACTCGGCGGCCGTTGCGGTCACGATCGTCGCGGCCGGTCCGACAGCTCGGTTCGTCCACTCGCCCTCCATGCCGTACGTGAACACGACCGTCACGTTCGACGCGTCCTCGTCCTCCGACTCGGATCCGAATGCGACGTTGCAAGCTCGCTGGGACTGGGAGTCGGACGGCACGTGGGACACATCGTTGTCCTCGTCCCTCATCGGGCAATACGCCTTTGCGGCGGCGGGCTCGTACACGGTGACGCTCCAGATTCAGGACTCTCTCGGGTTTTCGGACACCGCGACTCAAGGGATCGCGGTCCTCGACTCGGGCGGGGGCGGTGGAGGCGGCGGCGGAATCGGCGCTCCGCCCGGATACGGGTTGAAGGACCCGACGAAGCTCCAAGCTCATGGTCCGATCTACATCGGGAGCAATGCGGAATTCACGGCTGCGAACGGCGTTCGCGGCGGCACCGGGGCCGCCGCCGACCCGTACGTGATCAGCGACTGGTCCATCGACGGCAACCTGTTCCCGACCGCGCAGGCGATGCTCTGGATCGAAGGGACGAGTTCTTATGCGGTGATCGAGAACGTGAGGATCTCGAACCTCTCAAGCACGAACCAATGGGAAGCTTTCCAGCTCGGCCATTGGCCGGCGACGATCGGCACGCAGCACGTGACGATCCGCCACAACGCGGTCGTGAACGCCCAGCATGCGTACGGCATCGCGGTGCGAGAGGGCTCGACCGACATCTCCGTCGAAGCGAACTACGTGCAGCTCGACGCGAACTACGATTGGGTCTACGGGATCGCGACCGACCGAGGGGTCCACAACGTCGTGATCACGGGGAACTATGTGAACGCACACACGAGCGGCACCTTCCGCACCGCCGGCATCCACATCAGCGACACCCATGTGAACGACGCTCGTCGAGCGACCGGCGTCTCGGCGGTACGCAACACCGTCGTGAACGCCACCGCCGGCGCGATCGTCTCGCAGAGCTCGGTCGGCACGGTCATCGGATGGAATCTCGCTTTCATGGATTACCCCGGGACCAAGGTCGTCGGAACGGACTATCCCCGGGGGATCACGACTGAGTGGTTCTCCAACGGAACCCTCGTGATCGGGAACGAGCTCCACGCGTTCCACTGGGGCGTCCAGGTCGGGTCCGACCAGGCGGTCGTCGCCTCGAACATGATCTATGATGTCGACTACGGCATCTACGTACTCGACAGTGGCGCTTGGCCCGGGATTAGCTCCACCGCCGAGACGATCTACAACACGACGCACTGGGGCGTCGCTCAGAATGCAATTCGGCTCCCGTCGAACTTCCAGGGCACCGTCGTGGACCTCGGAAGCGGGATCACGAACGCCGACCTGACCCCGATCCTCTTCCTGTCCACCCAGCCGGCCACCCGCGTCGCGTACGTATGGTCCGGGAGTTCGCTGAATGTCTCGGCCACCGTCGGCGGCATCGAGGTATTCGACACGGCAAGCACGGTGGGGTCCCAGGACCTTCGAGCCTCTTGGACGGGCCCCGTCGCGAGCCTCGGCGTCACGGGTTTCTCCGCGGCCGGCGTGGCATTCCAACTTCAGAGTCCCGGCACGGTCGTCTTCGACGCAGCCGGCTTCCCACCGAGCACGACATACAACGTGACCCGTACGACCGCAGGGGTCACCGATCTCGTCCTCAGCGCGCGTTCCACGATGGCGGGCGACCTGACGTTCACGATCCCGTCAGGACCGACGGCCTCCTATCTCGTTTCTCCCGGAGCTGCCGCCAACCTCCCGCCGCCGGGCGCGATCGGCCCCCTATGGAGCCTGCCGCTCTTCTTCCCCGCGATTGCCCTCGTCCTCCTGTTGTTCGCCGCGGCGCTGTTTCGTCGGCACTTCAACCGCTCGGAGGCGGAGGATCGCGATCGGTCCGATCCGACCGAGTATTACGATGGGCCCTAGGCTCCTTCCGGTTTCCGAGCGGCCCGTTCAGTCTACGCGAGTCCGGCGCCGTTCGCGAATCCATGAGACCGTGGCGGCGAGGACGCCCACTAGGAGCAAGGCGGCCACGATGTGCTCATGATGCGGTTCCGTCGTATCGAACAGATCTGCGAGGCTGAAGAAATCGACATCGTTCAACGCGACGACGAAGGCGAGTCCCCCAAACAAGGCGAGGAGGCCGAGGCTCAGCCGGATCCGATCCCACCGCACGCCGATGCCTCCGCAGCCGGAACCGAGGCCGAAGCATGAACCTTTCTCGGAAGAGCGAACGAGAGGGAGTCCTTCTCGCTCCACTCGAATCACGTCGGATCAAAGAATTGCGGTGGAAGACCACACGATTTGCGCGGAGAGTCCGCAACACGGATGCGTCGAAGTCCGACGATCGGCAGAAATCCGGGGATGCAGCGTACGAATGAGTGGCCCGAATCGACCGTCACCGCCGATGAAAGGTCTGTCGTGTTCCGAGCAGCGGTAACCACTTTCGATAGATGTACAAGCAACATAATATAGGCACCCCAAAGTTACGACGACGATCCGGCCCGAGGTGACCGCACATTCCCCGCAACAGGGCCGCCTGCATCCGCCCCCCGCCATTCACTTCCGTGACGCGCAGCGCACGCTCGGTCTTGCTCATTGCGCTCCTTGCGGCGGCGGTCCTGCTCGCGGGCGCCCTCGACGGCTTGGCACGGGTCCGATCGTCGGTCGGCGTGCCGGTCGGGGCGACGCCCGGCCTTCTTCCGTCCTCGTTCGGCCCGGCGGCGGCCGCAGGCCGTGACCCAAACCTGTGGCCGTTCTCGAGGGACAGCGTATGGAACCTCCCGCTTGGGGCGAATGCGGTGTACGTCCCCGCGAACATCGCCAAGCCGACCGCCTGGGGAATGACCACGGATCCGGACGTCCTCATCCTGACCCCCTCGGAGCCGGTTACGCCGGTCTACTACAACTCGGACGCGTGGGGCGGTGGTAGCCGATGCGACGCCCAAGGCGGCGTCCTCTTCAGCGCGCCCATCCCTCCGGATTTCGTCGTGCCAGGCGCCAAGCCCGGCGACACCCCGAACTTCGCGACCGCGATCCTGATGGCCGACGGCCACACGCTCGTCCAGGGCCAGCCGATGGCGCGCTGCACCGCGAACGGAACGGCCACCATGTGGTGGTACATGGAGAACGACCTCTACGGGACCGGCGAGGGCGGCGGCCATGGCGGCTCCATGCTGTCGAGCATCGGCGGGACGATCCGGCTCGGCGAGCTCGTGCCCGGCGGCGTGATCCAACACGCGATGAAGGTAAACCTCGACGGCGCGGCGAATCTCTATTACGACGGCGCCACCCGCGGATACCGCTGGCCCGCGACGGCGGCGGACGGATGCGCGTCCTCCTGTTATGGTGGCTCGAACCCCGCCTTGCGAATGGGGTCCCTCCTCGCGATTCCGCCCTCCGTCGACGTGAACGCGATGGGCCTCGAGACGGCGCCCGCACTGATCCTCGCGAAGGCATTCCAGGACTACGGGGCGTACGTCGTCGACAACACCGGATGGTCCGTCTATGGCATCGAGACGGAGTTCAGCCCGCAAGGCCGCGTGGAAGACGAGTTCCAGGCGGCATGGAGCATGCCGATCAATCCGGTCTCGAGGGACGTCCCGTGGGCACGCGACATGGACCGGATTTTCGGCACCCTCGGCGTCGTGGACGACTGGGACGCCGGGGCGTGGACGCAGGTGTCCGCGTCGAACGGGACGGAAGGCTCGGGCGGGGGGGCCCCGCGGGTCCCGTGGGCGCCCGACTTCGGCTCGGGCTCGACGCCACCGCCGCTGTCCTCGACCGCGTCGTTCTCCGGCACGGCAGGCCTCAACGGATGGTATGTTTCTCCCGCTGCGGTGACGATCACGGTCACCGGAGGGAGCGGGACCGTGTCGATCGCGTACCGGATCGACGGCGGCCCCTGGGTCACGTACACGCAGCCCTTCACGCTCGCCGAAGGTCGCCATGTCCTCGAGTACCAAGCGTCCGATAGCGCCGGCGACACGGAGCCCGCGAGGACCGCCTACGTCAACGTGGACACGACGGCGCCCGCCGTCGCGTGGGACCCCGTTGCGGGCGGAACGATCGCGCCGGACGGCTCCTTGTCGTGGACCGGATCCGACGGAGGCTCGGGCATCGCGTGGTACGAGGCCGGCGTCGACGGCGGCGCATTCCTATCGGTCGGGCTGCAGACGACCCTGACGCAGCAATGGACCGAGGGAAGCCACTCGGCGATCGTCCGCGCGTACGATGCGGCCGGGAACACCCAATCATCGACGATCCAATTCAACGTCGCAGGGAGCGGCTCCGGAGGCGGCCCGGGCGGTGGGTCTGGAACCGGGACGGGCTCGCCAACGACGTCGCCGGGGTTCTCGCTGAGGACCCCTCCGGGAGTCCCGGAGGCGCTCATCGGGTTCGCCCTCGTCATCCTCGGCCTCGGACTACGGCCGCGCGGGCGGTCACGACGCCCGATCTCCTCGCGATGAGCGTTGACGGAGCCGGGGCCGCGCCGTGCGGTCCAACGATCCTCTAACCCCGTATTCCTCTTGCGTCAGGGACGCTTCCGCCGATTTCGAACTAGCCGCGAGACTGCGTAGCCGAGGATCACGAACCCTACCCCGACCAGGGCAAGCGGCACGAGGGCGCTGAACCGGGAGAAGAGACCCGCCTCTTCCACCGTCACGGATACCTGCGCGACCGCCGTGCGGCCTGCGCCGTCTGTCGCCTGGACGCGGATGACGTGCGCGCCGGCCGTGAGATTCAGGAAGGCGCTCGTCGCCGTCCCAACGGACTCGTACGGGGTTCCGTCTACGCTCAGGAAGTACGCGAGGATCGCAGACTCGTTGTCGAACGCCGTCCACGAAACGCGGATCGCCGAAGGGGAGGATCCTTGTGCGGCGGTCAGGGAGGCGAAGGACGGGTCCGTCAGGTCGATGTTCACGACGAGCATGTGGACCTCCTCGAGGTTCCCCGCGACGTCGACGGAAGCAAAGTCGAGCACATGTCGTCCGGAACCGGCAGCGGAAATCGGACCCGTGTACTCAGTCCACGAGCCCCCATCCAGGCGGTATCGGGTCGTCCACGCCCCGCTGACCGCATCCGTCGCGGCGAGGGTCACGGATGCGTCGGATGTGTACCATCCGTTCGCCCCGGCCGTGCCCGAGAGCGTGTGCGTCGTGACCGGAGGCGTCGTGTCGATGGAGAAGGTGGCGGCGTGGACCATTTCCACATTCCCAGCGAGGTCACTCGCCCGGTATTGGAGCGCATGCCGTCCGTCGCCGAGCGTCAAGGGTCCCGTGTAGATCGTCCAAGCGCCGCCGTCCAGTCGATAGGAGATGGTCGCGACGCCGCTGATTGCATCGGTCGACGCGAGCGACACGGTCGCGTTCGAGATGAACCACCCGACGTTGCCCATCGTACCAAGCACGCTCGTTGCCGTCGACGGCGGACTCGTATCGATCGCGACGCTCGCCGACCGCAGCGGTTCGACGTTGCCGGCGACATCGGTCGCGTAGGCCTCGATCACATGCCGGCCATCGCTCAGCACGAGCGGTGCGGTGTACGCCTGCCAGGCGCCGCCATCCACGCGATACAGGACTCCCGAAACCCCGCTCAAGTCGTCAATCGCGCTCAGCGTCACCGTCGCGTCCGAAACGTACCAGCCGCTGTCCCCGAGGGTGCCCGTCACCGTGATCGTGCTGGAGGGCGCCGCCGTATCGACGTTCACATCGACCGATTCGACCGGCGAGGGGATCCCCGCGACATCCGTCGCGAAGAATTCGACGCGGTGTCGCCCGGCCCCCACCGGCAGCGGACTCGAATAGTCGGTCCATGAGCCATTGTCGACGCGAACCGAGAGGCCGGCGACGCCGCTCATCGCGTCCGTCGCGTTCAGCGCCAACGAAACATTGGAGACATACCAGCCGCCATTCCCCGGGGTTCCCGACAGCTCGAAGGAGGTGACCGGCGGCGTGGTGTCGATGGAGACCGCCCGTATCTGGTGCGCCTCCGAGTTACCGGCCAGGTCCGTCGCGTAGTATTCCACGAAATGCCGGCCTTCGCCGAGCAGGATTGGGACCGCGTAAATCTGCCACGAGCCGTTGTCGATCCGGTACGAGATGGCATCGACCCCGCTCATCGGATCGGTGGCCCCGAGCGAGGCCGTCACGTTCGAGACATACCAGCCGTTCGCGCCAAGCGATCCTACGAGCGTGATCGTCGTCGTGGGAGGCTGCGTGTCGATCGACACGCTCGCGGAGTGCACCGTCTCGACGTTCCCGGCGATGTCCCGGGCTTGGTAGTCGACGGTGTGCACGCCATCGCCGAGGGTGAGGGGACCCGCGTATGGGGCCCAGGCACCGCCATCGATGCGGAAGCTGATGTTGGACACGCCGCTCAACGCATCCGTCGCGCTCAAGGTGACCGTGACGAAGGAGACGTACCACCCGTCATTGCCCGCGGTCCCGGACAGCGACGCGGAGCTCGTCGGAGGTGTCGAGTCGATCCACGCGTTCATGGACTCGATCGGCTCGACGTTCCCCGCGATGTCGGTCGCGCGGTACTCCAAGGAATGGCGCCCTTCGGACAGCATGAAGGGACCCACGTAGGCCTGCCATGCGCCTCCGTCGACCCGCCAGGAGCCGTTGGCGACTCCGCTCCCCCCGTCCGTCGACGCGAGCGTGACCGTCACGTTCGAGACGTACCACCCGTTGGACCCCACGGTCCCGGCGAGACTCGCTTCCGTCGTCGGTGGAGTCGCGTCGACCTTCACCGCCGGCGAGCGAATTGCTTCCGCGACTCCGGCCACGTCGATCGCGTAGTACGCGAGCGTGTGCGGACCATCCCCGAGCAGGAAGGGAGACGCGTACGTCTGCCACCCCCCGCCGTCCACCCGGTACAGGATCATCGCGACCCCGCTCGTCGCATCGCTCGCGGCGAAGGCAACCGTAACGTTGGATGTGTACCACCCATCGGCCCCGAGGGTGCCGCTGAGCGTCAGCGTTGTCGTCGGGGGCGTTGTGTCGATTGAAACGGACCGCCCATGGGGAGCTTCCTGGTTCCCGGCGATATCGGTCGCGAAGTAGTCCACCTGGTGTCGACCCTCGGAAAGCTCGAACACACCCGAATAGGCACTCCAAGATCCGTTGTCCACCCGATACGTGATGGAGGCGACCCCGCTCAGAGCGTCCGTCGAGGACAGGGAGACGGTGGCGTTCGATGCGTACCATCCGTTGTTGCCTTGCGTCCCAGACACGTTGGAGTTGGTCGTCGGGGGACTCGAGTCGACGAAGACGGTGACCGTATGGGTCGCCTCGACGTTGCCGGCGACGTCCGTGGCGAAGTATTCCAGCGCGTGCACGCCGTCTCCAATCGCAAAGGATCCGGCGAACGTCGTCCACGGCCCTCCGTCGATTCGGAAGGAAATCCCCGCGACGCCGCTCGTCGCATCCGTGGCGGTCAAGTTGACCATCACAGTGGAGATGTACCATCCGTTCGCGCCGGGCGTCCCGGAGAGCGCGGCGGTCGTCTGCGGTGCGGTCGTATCGATTGGGATCGCCGCGTGGTGGACGGCCTCGTTCAGCCCTGCGTTGTTCGTCGCGTTGAAGTCGAGACCGTGGACGCCATCCCCCATGACGAAGAACGGCGACGAGTACAGGGTCCATGCACCGCCGTCGAGGCGGTAGAAGATCGAGTCGGGGGGCGAGGTCCCGACGACAAGCGTGAGGTTCACGCTCACCGAGGACACATACCATCCGGAGGAGCCCGGCGTCCCGCCGAGCGTCGCTTGCGACGTCAACCCGACCGCCCCCGTGATGACGCCGTCGACCACGACGAAGGAATTCGTCGGCTCCGCATTCCCGGCGACGTCGGTCGAGCCGAAGCTCACGTTGTGCGATCCGACGTTGCTCACGGTGAACGTCCCACTGTAGTTCGTGAATGGGCCGCCGTCCACGCGATACCGGGTGACCGAGACGCCGGATCCGGAGTCGGTCGCCGAGAGCGTGACGTTGATTGGGGTGACGAAGACGTTGCCCACGACGGTGCCTGCGAACGCCGGGGTCGTCAGAGGGGCGACCGAGTCAATTTCGAACGCCTGCGTGTGCGTCGCTT
This sequence comes from Thermoplasmata archaeon, assembly GCA_035636595.1. Lineage (GTDB taxonomy): Archaea > Thermoplasmatota > Thermoplasmata > RBG-16-68-12 > RBG-16-68-12 > RBG-16-68-12. The sequence continues at coordinate 44,689 of DASPYU010000026.1, read as the reverse complement.
CCTGGTTCGTCGCATTGTCCACCGAGAAGAAGCGAAGGGTGTGGTTGCCCTCTCCCGTCACCGCAACGGGCGCCGCGTACGGCTGCCATGCGCCGCCGTCGACGCTGTCGTTCGTGCGAGCGACGCCGCTGAGGTCATCTGTCGCGGTGAGCGACACCGTCACGTTCCCCGTGAACCATCCGGCGAGACCCGGGGGACCCGCGAGATCCGCGATCGTGGTGGGGGGGAGGCCGTCCACGGGGACGGGGCGGGTCGTTGTGTTTGTCGAACCGATCGAGTCCTTCACCTCGAGGGCGGCGGTGTAGAGACCTGCGGCGTCGTACGCGTGTTGCGCCGTCGGCGTTGGGGACCACGCGGTGTCCCACACGCCGTCGTGGGTCCAGTCCCACCGGAACTGCAGTGTGGAATTTGAGCCTCCGGCGGATGATGCGGAACCGTTGAATGTGATCGTGTTGTTGACCGCCGGCCACGTCGGGGACACGTCGAATCGCGCGGTTGGGCCGGGGATGAAGAACTCGTTCATCGGTGTGGCGGCGGAGTCGTTGAGCGTGAGGGGCGGCAGGTTCCAGTTCGCCTCGAGCGTCGCCACGAACGCGTAGTGGTTGTACGCCGCGGAGGAGTTGTATCCGGGCTTCGCGGTCGGACCGGCCCAGACCGTGTAGAGGTGCGGCGCACCGCTCGTCCCGTCCTCGTCGTAGGTGATGTAGAGCGCGGCGCGTTGCGTCGTGAAGATCGGGGAGCTAAGGATTTTCGGCACCAAGGTCGCGAGGTACCCGTCTCCGTGGGCGACGGAACAGCTGTGCATGTCGTTGCACTTGTCCGGCGAGAGCCACATGTAGTTCGAGGCGTTCGCGGTCGAATTGAGGTCGGCGAGGAAGGTGGCGTCGGAGGTGCCCGCCGGGACGTCGCGGTCGCACCGATTCGGATCGTTGACGATGTCCTTGTAGTACACGAAGGGGTTGTGCCGCGTCAGGTACGTCCCCGAATCACTCCCGGTGCAGTTCGCGGGCATCGCTTCCATGTAGGCCTTCCAGGTCAGCCCCGCCCCTTCGAATCGGTCGACGAGGTTCGTGGCGTTCCAGGCCAGGTTCGTGCACGCGTTCGAGTGCGGCAGGCCGTCGTACCCGCCGCAGCCGAAGTCCGTCGCGGCGGTGAGCCCGAGGTAGTTCGGGAGGCTCGGGTCGCTGATGTCAAGGTAGCTCGTCGCCAAGCCGGAGGCGTTCGCGAGGGACGTCATGTACGGCGCCCCGCCGCCGCACGTCGTCAAGATGTCGCAGATCCCGTGGTTCTCCATGATGAGGACCACGATGTAGTCGAAGTGCAGACCGGTCGGCGGCGAAGTCAGGATCGCGCGATCGGGCCCCGGCGCGAGGCCTCGCGAGCTCACGAGACCCGAGCCGCCCGTCGCGGGATTCACAGCCTCGTGGGTCGGGAACCCGCGCGAGACCTGGCCGTTGGAGATCGGGCGGTGAGGAACCACCGTGGCCCCGTCGAGCAACGTGACTTGGCGGGTTAGAGGGAGCAAGGGCCCATTCAGCGGGGCGAGTGCCAGTGGAGCGACGGTGATCAAGATGAGGAGCGCAGCGAGTGCCTTCGCTCCACCGCCTTTCCTCCTCCCCCTGATCATACTCCCCGCCAAAGCGGACGGAACCTTGGCCCCACACGAAGGGGCGCCACTGCGCATCAAGCTTCGCCCGAGACTCGTGCGTCCGTCCGGCGCGGCCTCGGTCCTGCGATAATTCCCATGGCTGATAGCGGCGTCTCCGGCCTTTTAGCCTGGTCCCCCCACCCATCAACCAGGATATCTCCGATGTCGGTTGTGGCCTCGACCCCGATTGACCTCTCGTGGGTCGGCGGATCCTATGAGGCGATTGAGGCCGTGCTGCTCATCACGCCCGCCGGGACGCAGCTGGGGGCGTGGACCAGGAACCCCGTGTCCGTCGACGTGTTGAGGGTCATGTCCGCCACGCTGGTGGGGTCGATTGAGTCACTCATGAACGTGCTCGGTTCTCCGAGCCCGCACGAAGTCTCCCTCCTCATCGACGCGCGGCGAGTCCTCGTGAGTCGCATCGGCCCGCAGACCCTCGTGGTCATCGTCGGGACGAAAGGCACGACGGAGATGACCCTGCGGACCGCGGTTCGCAAGATCGTTCGTTCGCTCCCTCCGCGGGCCATCGACGACGCCCGCTCGCGAGGTCGCCGGGCGGAGTAAATCCTTATCGCCGCGCCTCCCATCCATGTCGTGTGGCGTCGATTGAAGGCTGGGAATTCCCGTGGACGAAGCCGGTCGTCTCGACGCAGCGCACGTCGGAGTCGGCGATCGTGCGCGAGCAAGGCGGCTGGGTGCTCGCGTCCAACATCGCGAATTCCGCCTTAGGCTTCGGCTTCTGGGCCCTCGCGGCGCGCCTCTTCACCTCCGCGGCCGTCGGACTTGCCGGGTCCCTCGTGTCCCTGTCCTCTCTGGCGACCTCGATCGGGATTCTGGGACTCGATAACGGCCTCGTGCGGTTCGCGACCCGCGCGGATCGGCCGCGGGCCCTCATGTGGAAGATCCTCCTCATCGGGGGCGGCCTCTCGTCGATCGTCGGCTTGGTCCTCGCCGCAGCCGTCCTCGAAGTGAGCCAGGCCGCTGCACAGCAGTTCGCGGTGCTCGTCGCGTTGAGCGTCGTGCTCACGACGTCCCAGGCTTGCTTCCAGATCACGGACGGCTCGATCCTCGCGGCGCGGAAGAGCCAGTTCCTGGCGTTTCGCGCGGCGGGCTACGGCCTCGTCAAGATCGTCCTCATCTTCCTCGTCATCGAGGCGGGGGCGGTCGGCTTCTTTGGAGCGTACACGCTCCCCCTCCTCGCCGTCACCGTGATCAGCTTCTTCTTCGTGCGGCGCGTCTGGCCGACGCGGAACCCGCAAGGCGCGCCCCAGCGGATGCGCGAGGTCGCGTCGCTCTCGGCGGGGAACTGGATCTCGGGCATCGCCTATTCGCTCCCGAGCCGCCTCGGCCCCTCCGTCATGTTGATCTTCGTCGGTGCGAGCCCGGTGTCGTACTTCTTCATCGCGCTGCAGCTCGCGGAGGTCCTCAATTACATCCCGGAGTCCGTGTCCAAGTCCCTCTTCGCGCACGGTTCGCTCACGGATCGCCTGCCCGCGGCCCTCACGGCGAGCATGCGCCGCCTCCTGGCGGCCATCATGCTCCCGCTCGTCACCCTCGGTCTCGTGCTGGCGATGCTCGGCATGACGATCGTCGGCGGGACGTCGTACGGGGCCCACGGGCTCGCGCTGCAACTCTTCCTCCTCGCGACGCTGCCGAAGGCGGGGATCCAGCTCTACAAGGCTCAGTTCAACGTGGACCGCCGGCCGATCGCGCTCATCCTCATGGGCGGCACGCTCGGCCTCGCGACGCTCGTCTTCCTCGTCGTCGGACTCGTGCTCCGGGTCGATCCGGATTGGTTGCCGATGGCCTGGGTCCTCGGCGGGCTGTTGGCGCTCGGCGTCGGTTGGATCCTGTCGCGAGGTCGGACGCCCGACGAAGGACACCCGCTGGCGGCCGAACGCTGACCGCCGCGGGACGGGTCGACCTACTTCTCATTCCCCTTCGACTCCGCGACCCGAGCGACGGCCTTTCGCCGCCGGACGATCAGGACCGCCAGGATGAGCGCGAGGGCGACCGAGACACCGGCGGTGAATTCCTCCGAAGCGCGAGGATCGGGCGCGCCTTTCACGAAGATCGTCACGGTCGCGGAGACGTCCGGGGTGAGCGGGGTGCCGTCGTTGTTCACGAGCCGCGCGGTGACCGTGTTGTTACCGTCGTGCATATCGACGACGAACGCGTCCTGGTACGCGCGGGGCTCCTGCTGGAACGTCCCTCCGAGGAAGAACTGGACGTGGCCCTCGTTCGGCGCGTTCGGCTGGCCGTGTGCGTCCACCCAGGTGAAGTTCGCGAGCTGCACCGCGAAGTAGACATCGTGTCCCGTGAGTTGTCCAGGGATCGGGGACACGATTCGGATCCCCGGGTTGCCGACGGCGGGTCCGTGGGTCGCGGTGATACGAACGGACGCGTTCACGTCCGGGGACAGCGGTGCCCCGTCGCTCGTCACGAGCTGCAGTCGAATTGCATGCGGTCCCGATTCGAGCGGCAGAGAGATAGGCGCGACGCGGGTGACCATCTGCGAATACGACCCGTCGACGTAGACGTCCATGTGGCCCTCGGTCGGACTCACGACCCGCCCGACCCGGCCCGGCTGGACCAGGACGAAGTTGGAAACGGCGAAGGCCACCACGACCGGAGTGCCGTTCCCGATCACCGCATCGTTCGAGGGCGAGAGAATGGTCAAGGTCGGGCTGGCGGCCGCGACGGGAGGACTCGCGATCGCGATGACGAGCAACCCCAGGAGAGCGAGTGTGACAAGCGATGCGCGCCTGGACACGCATCCGGTCGTCGGACTCTCGACGCGCATCATCGCGCCTCCAGCTTCCGATACAGGGCCGCGAGGATCCCGAGCCCAAGCAGGATGTTCGTGGCAGCAAGATAGGGCGTCGCGTCGAACGGGATGACGCGACCGAGCTGGGCCTTCACCATGACGTTCACGCTCGCCGTGACACTCGGACTTAGCGGCGTCCCGGCGTCGTCCACGAGTTGCAACTTGACGGTGTGCGGCCCGTCTTTGAGGTTCAGATGCAACGGGGCGGAATCCGTCAGGTCGGTGTACGGGGCCCCGTCGAGGATCACGCGGAGGTGTCCTTCGTTCGGCACGCCCGCGGGCCCGCCCGGAGGGACGATCGCGAAGTCCGTGACCCGGAACGACACCGTGAAGTCGGTTCCCAGGAGGGCGCCTTCTTGCGGATACGGGATCGTGAGCGTCGGCATGCCCACCGCGGGGCCCTGGGTCACCATGACCGTGACGGACGCCGTCACGTCGGGATTCAAAGCGGAGCCGTTGTTCGTTGCGAGCCGCAGCAGGATCGTGTGCGGTCCGGAGGGCACCGGGAGCACGACCGTATTGACTCTCGCCTCCATGACGATCAGTCCGTCGACGAGGATGTCGACATGACCCTCGTTTGGCGACGATCCGTTCGTCCCTGGATCCGTGAGGTTGAAGTCCGTCACCGCGAAGACGACGACCACCGCGCTGCCGTTTCCGATGACGGCGTTGTTCGCGGGGGACACGATCACCAGGATCGGCGGCGCCGCGCCGCGAGCGTTTGATACGCACATGCCGGAGGCAATGAGCATCCCGACCACTACGACGATCACGGCGAAGGTCCTCGCGTTCATGCATCACGATCCGGGATCCTTCGGAGGGTCGTCTGCGTGAGCACTGCGGTCCCGGGCCTCGCGAGTCCGCCGTCGAAGGATCAAGACGACCAAGGTGAACGCCTCCAGGAGGGCCATCCCGCTGTTGAAGACAAGCGGCAAGCTCACGGCGCTCGACGCGGTCACATGGATCGGCACGGTGGCGGCCGCGTCGGGGTTGAGCGGGCTCCCGTCGTTGTTCACCAACCGCGCGGTGATCGTGATGTCGCCATCCGGCAGCGCGACGAGCAGGACGCTCCCGTGCGGCAGGAGCTCCATCACGATGGACTCAAAGACGAGGATCTGGACGTGGCCCTCGTTCGGCGCGTTCGGTTGCCCGCGCGGCTCGACGAGGGCGAAGTTCGCCACGAGCAGCGTGAGATAGAGGCCGTGACCCGTCACCTCGTACGGGCTCGGGGACACGATGGTAATGTTCGGGCTTCCGACCGCGGGTCCGTAGGTCGCCGTGATTCGAACGGACGCACTCACGTCCGGGGACAGCGGTGCACCGTCGCTCGTCACGAGCTGCAGCCGAACGGTGTGAGCGCCGGAGCTCAAGGCCAATGGGAATGGCGTCAAATCCGTCCGGAGTCGTACATAGTTCGAGTCGACGAAGACGTTCACGTACCCTTCGTTCGGCGTGACCACTTGGCCGACCCGTCCCGGTTGTACGAGCGTGAAGTTCGCGGCCGAAAAGGAAACGATCACGGGAGTCCCGTTGTCAACGACCGATCCGTCGGACGGCGTGACGATCGTCAGAGCGGGCGTCGCGGCGCGCGCACCGGGGCTCCCGATCGAGAGGGCGCCTGCGGCGAACAAGAGGAGCAACGAGAGCGCTGCGGACCGTAACCGCGCCGCGGGATGTCGCGACGCTGGCGTCACGACGTCTTCCTCCCGATTCGAGCGGACAGCCATCGCACAACGGCTCGTCCCCATCCGTGGTAGTAGAGGACGATGAGGATCGCGATGGCCAGGGCGATCTGCACGTCGAGCAGGTACGGGTTGATGTTCGCGACGGGGCTCGCCTGGATGTGGACCGTGATCGTATCGGAGGCGTCCGGGTTCAGCGGCTGGCCCGCATCATCGACGAGGCGGAACGTGATTGCATGGTCCCCGTCGGTCAAGTCGGAAAAGGGGACGGGCTCGAACGTCGTGACCGCCTTGTTGTACACGCCGTCCAGGTACACGGCGACGTGTCCTTCGTTCGGGACATGCTGGCCTTGGCCCGGCGGCACCAGGGCGAAGTCCGTGATCCGGAACGAGATCGTGACGTCGTCGTCGTACACCAAGCGGGGCGTCGGATACGCGATCTCCACGTATGTGATTTCGATCCACGGCGTGCCGACCGCGGGCCCCTGAGTGGTCACCACCGTGACGGACGAGCTCACAGGGGGATTGAGCGACGTTCCGTTGTCGGAGACGAGCCGCAGGAGGATCATGTGCGTGCCCGAGTCGAGCGGGAGGACGATCGTCTCTTGGGCGATCGCCATCGTCCAAGCGCCGTCCACGTAGGCGTCCACATGGCCTTCGTCCGGCCCGCCGCTTCCGGTCCCGGGCTCGGTGAGATTGAAGTTCGATACGACGAAGATGACGGAGACCGGCGTGCCGTTCCCAATGACGGCACCCGGAGCCGGGGCAAGGATCGTGAGCGTCGGTCCCGCCGCGGAGGCGTCTGGGGCAGCGAGTCCGGTTACCAGGAGCGGGAGCAGGACGACTGCGATGAGGATCGCGGTGCGCTTGCAGACGACCGCTCCACGAGAAGGCTCGATTCCGCAATCCCCCGCGTTTCCTCGACGGATTGCGCGACGTCGATATTAAAGGTGAGCGTGCTTCCGCCAGAATCGCGGATGTCGTCGCGAGGTCGATCCGCTCGTTCTCACTTCGATGAGTGTGCAAGAACGCTTATTGACGCGGCGACCGTGGGCGATGACGGAGGAGTTGCGTGAACCACGCGATGTATCTCGTTCTTGGGCTTGCCCTCGTGACCTCGGTCGGCGCTGGCGTCGCCTTGCGCGCGATGGACGACGAGGGCTCGTCGGGTCTCGTGACGATCGAAGGCAACGTCACCGCGGTCGAATGGAATCCGCATTTCAACGTGACGGTCGAAGTCACGCTGACGGCGACGAACGGGACCAACTACAGCGTCGAGCTCGGCCCGCCGTGGTGGTGGGCGGAACAGCACTATCCCACGATTCATGTGAACGACACGATGAAGGTCGAAGGGGTCCTCGAAGGCAGCGAGATGGAGGCTTTCACGGTCTGGATCAACGGAGGGAGCGCCATCGTGATCCGGACCGGCGAGATGCCGCCTTGGGCCCAGGAGCGGTCCGGTCACACGGCCCCGCCCGGGGGCAACGAGACCGAAGACGATTCGGACTGAGCCCCGAAGGCGGCGGGATCCCGGGGGCCCCGTTCCTCGGGGTCCTCCGCGGACGTCGACCGGGCGTGCTACTCGTCCAGCTCGACCCGTCCCTCGAGTTGCTGGCGGGCCACCTCGGCGCCGAGGCGCCCGAACCCTTCTTCGACGCCCTCGCCCGTCTTGGCGGACGTCCGGAGGAACTCGGCATGATACGCGTCCGCCACTCCGCGGATGGCCTTGTCTCCGAAGTCCGCTTGGGCTTCCAGGTCGCTCTTGTTGATGACGATCAGGATCGGGATGCGTCCGACGACCTTTTCGACCGCGTCGATCCAGCCCGCGAGGTCGATGAGCGTGCTGCGGCGCGTGAGGTCGGCGACCGCCAAGATGCCGCGGGCGCCGTAGAAGTACGCGTCGCGGAGGAGTTCTTGGAAGCCGGGTTGCCCCATGATGTCCCAGATCGTCAGGTCCATGCGCGCCTCGATGCCGTGCTCCGGCATCGGGATCTGCAGGACCTTTTTCGTCACCTTCGCGCCGAGCGTCGTCTGGTACTTATCATCGAAGGCTTCGAGCACGAATCGTCGGATGAGGGACGTCTTGCCGACCGCCAAGTCACCGACGAGGCAAACCTTCGCCTTGAGAATCTCCGCTCGCATCGCAGCGCTCCGGCACGCCCGGACGGGGAAGGGACCAGTCATCCTCGGACGGATAAACTTACCCGGTGCCGTTATCTCCGCGCGAAATGAACGCGGGGCCCGTGGCGGTTCATCCCCATGGGAGTCGCGCCCTTGGCGCGGCGCAGAGGTTCTCCCGGCGGTGCTCGCGAAGGTTCTTCTCCGGATTCGAGGTTCTCCCTGCGGGGGAAGGATGAGGCGAGGCTCCAGCGCCCGCGGACGACGCGATGCGAAGGAACCGAGGGCGACACGTTCGAAGCGATCCGTGGTCCCGGAGACGATGCGGGCTGCGGCGGTCGACCGATTTGGTCCTCCCTCGGTCCTCACGCTCCATCGCCTTCCCGTGCCGGCGCCCAGTCCGCGCGAGGTCCTGATCGCCCTCCATGCCGCCGGCGTCGGCAGTTGGGACGGACTCGTGCGGGATGGGTCATGGCGGCCGTGGGGGCCCCGGTCCCGGTTCCCGATCGTGCCGGGCACGGACGGCGCGGGGGTCGTCGTCGAGACGGGGGCGAAGGTCCGCACTGTGCGCATCGGCGATCGGGTGTGGGCGTGTCACTATTCGAATCCGAAGGGCGGGTTCTACGCGGAGTACATCGCCGTGGACGCGAGCAGCGTGGGCCGCGTGCCGGAGCACCTCGGCCTGCTGGAAGCGGGGGCCGCACCGACGACGGGATTAACCGCGCTCCAAGGGATCGATGATTCGCTACAGGTGCGCCGAGGCGAGACCGTGTTGATCGTCGGAGCCTCCGGGGGAGTCGGCACGCTCGCGGTGCAGTTCGCGAAGCTCCGCGGCGCGCGCGTGATCGGGACGGGATCCACGCCCGAGGCCGAAGCGCTTGTCCGGGGGCTCGGGGCCGAGGCGGTGATCGATGCCCGCAAGCCGGACGACGTCGGCCGCCTGAAGTCTCTCGCCCCGGACGGCCTCGATGCGATCCTGGCGCTCGCCGGCGGAGACGGCCTCGAGGGCTGCATCGATTTCGTCCGGACCAACGGGCGGGTCGCGTACCCGAACGGAATCGAGCCGGAGCCGCGTCGACGACCCAACCTTCGATTCGCCGCGTACGACGGGCAGTACGGCCTCGCGGAGTTCTCGGCTCTCGGGAAGGCGGCGATCGAGGCCCGGCTTCGCGTCCCCCTCGCCGCGACCTACTCGCTGGATCGAGCGGCCACGGCTCACGCGCGCGTGGAGCAGGGCCATCTCCTGGGCCGGATCGCCTTGCAGATCCGGAAGCGAGGAGCAACACTTCGTGCGGGCGGAATCGAAACGGCTCGGCCTCGATAATCCCGGACTCACATCACTCGGATGTACAGGTGGAGCTCCCGGTACGCGCTCGAGACGTCGCCGTCCTCGAAGAGGACGAACGGGGCCTTCCACAGGCCTGTGTCATTGGTCCGGAACGTGTAGGGCTGGGTCCGGTTCCGGCCGTCGGCTAGCGTGACGTTGAATCTGGATTGCGTCGTCCGGTTGACTTCGACAGTCTCGTTGAATCCCGACGTGGCGTTGTAGGCGATCCGCACGCCGACGAGGTCGATGCGGACCGTGTGCGTCACACGTTCGCCGCTTCGTGGTTGGCGATGCCGAGGATCGTGGAGGCGAGGCGGCCAAATGACCGCCGGCTCAGAGGAGGTCCGCGGTCGCCTCCGACCGGATTATCTCGAGAGATCGAGAGGACCAACCAGGCGTTTGCATATGCCTAAGTACTAGTAACCGTTATGGTTATCACATGCCGAACGAGTACGAGGCCCTCTATGCCTGGATGGGCTCGTCCTTCGGGGGCGGGCCGTTCACGGCGGCCGACTTCCGGGAGACCTTCCCGTCCCCTGCGCCGGCCAAGGTCCTCTCCGACCTCCGTCGCCTCGGATACGTGACCTCTCCCCGACGCGGCACGTACCGCGTCGTCCCCCCAAAGCGCCGGATCGACGAGTTCCTTCGCCGGGATGCGGGCGTCTTCGGCCTTCCGGATCGGTCTGCGCTCCCCCACGCCTATTGCGAGTCCACCGCCATCTCGATCTGGACGGACGGCGGCTACTGGACGGGTTTCACGCGTGGCTTCCGTCCCCTCCATCTCGACGTCCGCCGGGCCGATCTCCCGGGATGGCGGGCTTTCTTCCGAGACGCGGGGGCGCGGTCGAGCCTCGCAGGTGCCCGGGAGACGCTCTTCGGCGTCGTCCACATCCTCCACCCAGGGACGCGCGTCCACTCCGTCGACCACGGTGGGGTCCGCGTCGTCCCCCTCTCCGAGGCGTACGCGTACGCGGCCGCCCGCCCGTACCTCTATGAGCCGGTCCTCCCCTCGCTCCGGGCACGGTTGGGGCGGGTCGTCGGATGAGGCCCCAGGACCTCGCACGGGAGCGTGCGGGGTTCGCCCTCCTTGGACGCTTCCGAGGCACCCGGGCGGTCCTCGTCGGCGGCTATGCCGTGAGCGCCTACGGGCCCCCCCGTTTCTCGCTCGACCTCGATTTCGTGCTGCCCGCTTCCGCGCTCCCCGCGATTCGCGGTCTCCTCAAGTCGGCCGATCTCGCCTGGGTCCGCGACTGGGAGGGAGGCGCCGACTTCGCGGGCCGGGCGGAGCGGTGGTCCCGCGGGGAGGAGGCGGTCCCCCTCTCCGTGGACCTGCTGATCGACGGAATCTCGGACCGCGTCTCCGGGGCCTCCCATCCGTACGCGTCGGTCCGCCGCGGAGCCCGGCGCCTCACCGTGCGCGGCCTCGATCCCTCGTCCGAGGCACGCGCCCTCGTGGCCGCTCCCGAGGTCCTCGTCGCGCTCAAGCTCGAAGCCGGACGCCGCGTGGACCTGCGGGACCTCGCGGTCCTCGCCGGGACGGAGATCGACACGGAACGCATCGCCACGCTCCTGCGGAGCGTCCGAAGGGACGTCCTTCGCGAGCACCTCGACGCCCTCGCTTCCGCCTTGGAACGACGCGATTTCCAGGACTCGCTCCAGGGGGTGTACATGCTCGACGAGCGAGCGTTCCGGCGGGTTGCGATCCGAACGGAGGGGCTCCTGCGAGATCTGCGGGCCGCGCTCTTGCGACTCGATCGGCGATCGACCTGAGGCGTCGGCGACGTCCGCCCTGGCTCACGGGTTTCGGCGTCGGGGGAGTTCCTCGATCGGAAAAAGAGGCTGTACCGCCGTCGGTTCACGATCTCGGGGCTCGAGAAGCGAATCGCGCCGGCCCGACGCGATTGGCCGATGGATCGGGAGTCCCTCCTCGGGCAGGTGCCACCGTTCCGCCCGATCGCCGGGGAGGTCCGCCGCCGCTTCCGCACGATCCTCGCGGCGTCCGCGTGAGGTTTGAAGGACTTCGGCGCGAGGGGCCCCCGCGTGAGCCGGCGGTCGATCCTCGAGCGGACCGGCTTCGGGTACACGAACACCCCGACGGGCGACCCGACGGATGGCAGCGTCTCCGGCACGACCGTGTACTCGTTCAGCGGGGAGAACTTCGGCGGCGCGGACGCGCTCCTGGATCTGACCTTCGTGGTGAGCCTCCCGGACGGCGTTGGCAGCGGATCCATCGTCTATGGCGGCGCGACGGGACCGAGTCCGGACAGCGAGCCGGGCCTCGGGGACAGCTGCGCCTCCGGGTGCACGGTCTCCTGGGTGGACGTCCCAGTGGCGGCGGGCGACCACGTGTCCCGCACGGTGACGATCGTCTACTATGTCCTGCCGACGGCACGCGGATTCGGGCGGACCTCGGCGCGACGTACACCGTGGACCCCGAGCGATGGGTCTCCGGCGCACCGGCGACGATCATCTTCACGGTGCAGGAAGACTGATCGACAGGCCCAAGGGCGTGGCGGAGAGCCACGCCCACCTTTCCTATTTTTCGGTTTCGTCGAGTGACGAATGCCTTGACGCGAGCGCGGGCGGTCTTCGAGTCGGCCGAAACATCCATTTGATCGGATGTCATAACAATCGTCCTACCGGGGGCTTAGAAAACTCGGGTGTAAATGTGGAGCTCTCGATACGAGGACGAAAAGTCCCATCCCTTGAATAGCAGGAACTGGACTTTCCAGAAGCCCGTGTAGTTTATTCGGAACGTGTAGGACTGTGTCCAGCTCCCGCCATTCGCGAGGGGGATCGGGAGAGTGGACCAAGTCGTACGGTTGACCTCGACGGTCTCGTTAAGTCCCGAGGTCATGTTGTAGAGGATTCGTATACCGACGAGGTCGATGCGGACCGTGTAGTTTACGTTCACGGCCTCGTGGTTTCCAATCCCGATGATGACCGACCCCTCTTGGGAGCGGTTCAAAGTGGTTGGGTAGCCGGAGAAGTTGCCGGTAGGCCCGAGGAGATAGAACTCTGTGAACGCCTCGCCAGGACGTGGGGTCAATACGACGTATGCCAGAGTGCCACCCGCAACAACGATGCTTGCCACCAGAGCGAGCGTGAGACCTTTGTCCGAGGTGCTATATCCGTTCCAGTCCGGCACAGCCAGGTCCACGGTAAGGGAGAGCCGGTGGTCCGGAGGCAGCCGGATCCGGCGCCAGTACGCCGCGGTGCCTGCGCCGAGCGTGAAGAGGGTGATCGTCGCGACGATGGGGACAAAGCGGATGCCCCACGGTGTAAAGTTCAGGAGGAGGCCGAGGAGTGGCACGACGGCAATCGTTACGCCTATCGACAGGGCAAGCCGCTCGACCCAGGTAACCGCTTGTTCGGCAGGGAAGAGGGCAGCGACTACAACATAGCCGGGAACGAATAGAACGAGGAGGATTGCCAGCACGCTACCTACGCCAAGTGCAAGCAGCAACGCCGCCGCGGTGACAGTATAGACCATGACGACGTAGAGATCCCAGGGTCTATCCTGGAAGGTCACTTGCACCCGTAGGCCCTCCAAAGGGGTGAGCCGGGTAGCTCGTTTTAACGGTTTCCAACGGGTTCATCCCAGAGACCCATAGGCCGCCACCGATCCGCAGTCGTAGAGCTTACTGAAGCCGGAGTCCGTTAGTACCGTGCCAGGATTGTAGCTCAGTTCCTCAAGACCACCCGCAAGGAGGAGTGGATGACCAATAATCGCGCTCCTGATGACGACCAAATCACTAACTCCCGTGAAGTCACCTTTGACTAAGGCTGAGTCGAGCGAGCGAATCCTTGCCGGATCAACCCCATAATAGTCCGCGAAAATGCTGCTGCTTGGATTGGTGCCATACAAGAAGTCGGTAGAGATACTTCCATCCCAATGATATGACAGGAATCTCGCCGCCGCAAGCTCTGAGGTTGTAAATGCTTTTCGTGTTACCAGGCCTGGGGAAAACGTCGCATTGTCAGGATTCGCGGTCGAATCCATGACCATCACGAAAGAGAGACAGACCACGATTGCAACGACCAGGGCACGTCGTGAGTCTCGTTTCCTCGAGAGGCTCGTGGCGAGGAGTACACCGACTGCAGTTGGCAGGGCGAGTAAGATTTGCGCGTAATACAACCAGCGTTCATTGAGGAGTTGCCTCCCGAGTATTAAGGAGACGAATCCGACCATCAGCAGCGTCAGTCCGATGATTGCAAAGCCGAGGAGATGTGGCTCCCGAGTTGAGATGAGATACAGACTCCCGATAAGCGCGAATGCAAAGAGCGAAACAAAACCGACGACGTCGAATATACGTTCCGCCAGGGGGAGGGTCGTCTGATATCCGAGATAACGGGGCCCCTGATAGAACGCGTCGATAGAGAACCCCGACTGAATCACGTCGGCTAAGGTGGCAAAAGGAGTAAGGAACGCGTAGGCCCACCATCCAAGCATGACGGCAGAAAACAGCATGGGGATTCCGATCTTCAGGCGAGACCCTGTAGCCCTGACGAGATAAGCACGTCTTCCAGCGACTCCGATTGCCCATAGCACCAGTAGGATGAGCGCGAGCGCGGCGGCGGTCACCGTATGCGTGAGTACCAGCGCGAATCCGAAGACTATTGCAACAAAGGTCGCCGTGGTTGGGTGCTGATTCCGGAGTATCATCAAAACGTAGATAGTAAGAAGCAGGAATGCCGCGGCTAACGTGTTCGGCACAATCGACCAGCTGAACTCAAGGTAGTAGTCTGCTGTCACCAACATCAGCGCACCAAGAAGCCCGGCTTTGCCACTCTTTAGCAAGAATTTCCCGAACAGATAGATCAACATGATCTCTATCGGTATTTGGGTGAGGCCGACTGAAAACAACGCGGCTAGCTTGTAATCCATGCCTGTGAAAAGCATGGCAGCAGCTGTCGTCAAGTGGAATACAGGAAAACTCGAGTAGCCATAGTTCTGAGGTATCCGACCCTGTTCGAGGAGCCTGTATGTAAACATGAGATGCCAAGCGGGATCACTGCCAGTCACACTAGGGAAGATTAGCTGTTCGGTCCAACTGCCGGACAGGGCGATTACGGCGAGTTGGACGAGCACAATGCCGGTCCATCGTCGTGATGAAGGTGGGATGAGAAGGATCTCCGTGCCCGTCGTGCCAGCCATCACCGCGAACAAGACGAAGTAGATTAGCGGTCTCACATACAGTTCCGGCCGCATGTAGATGACAATGAGGCTCAGGGTGAACAGAACAGAGAATGCGAGGAGGAGACCAAGGAGAGCCGTTCTCCGAGCGGGGGCGCCGAGCTCAAGGTTCATAGCCTTCGACCATCGAAGCCAAGTGATACAGGCGATGGTTCCAAGAACAACCGTGAGAAAGTACAGTGGATTACGATTGTACAGAACTACGTACACTGCGGAGATTGCGCATCCGGCGGCGCCCGTTAGGGCGAGGGCTCTATCTAGCGGAACTCGTCGGAGATGCATCGTGTCTCACTCCAACTTGGAATCCAAGCCTTAAGCCTTCCGGAATAACGCGCTGACAAACCTGCTGAATCCCTTGATATTTGGAGCCGTTGCCTGTGGGCACAACCGTCAACAAGGCGTCTAGAAAGCCAATTCGTTCACCCCTTGTTTTGGACTATTTTTTCGGCGCCTCTCAACGCATCAGAGTAGACACGGATAACCCGATCCACGATAGTGTCCCAATTGTATTTCGGCGCCTCCGACCGGGCGGTTGCTGCCAGCCGAGCAAGAATTTCCGGATCTGAAGCGATTGACTTTAGGGCTTGGAACAGCGAGTCTGGATCATTGGGTTGTACGAAAATCGCCGAGTCAGGAGCGAGACTCCCCCTCAAGCTCGGGATGTCCGAAACGATTACTGGCAATCCGGATCCGAGTGCGTCGAGCACAACGGTGGGCAAACCTTCGTACAGAGACGGAAAGACAAGTACGTCTGAGGCTACATAGAGGAGTCCGAGCGTGTCCTCTGGAACGAATCCCAGCGCAACCACCTCCGCGTGTTTGTTCGACAGTCGTTGAAGCGAGGTCGTGAGTGGCCCTTTTCCGGCTACGAGGAACTTGAAGGCACCCAAACGGCTTGTCAAGGTTCGTTCAATTACCTCTAACAGCACCCGAAATCCTTTTCTGACCGTATGAGCCCCGACGAAGAGAACCGCAATTTCATTTGGGTTGATTCCTAGGCGCTCGCGTGCCGCTTTTTTGTCGAGACGACTCGTACCGAACCTTTTCTCGTCGGTACCGTTAGGTATCACCTCCAATAGAATTTCAGGAATTCCCTTCAGAAGCAGCTCCTGCTTGACGCTTGGACTCACCGCAATTACTCGAGCCGCTTTCGCATAGTATTTCCTCTCGATTTGAGAGAGGGCGAGCTGTCTCAGAAGTCCATGGACCGGGTCGATGGCGGTACCGTGTGATGTGATAACCATGGGCGCTGGAGAATCGTAGTAGAGCGGAAATGCCATCGACGTGGTGTGGGCATGAACAAGATCGAACCCGGCAGATTTTTGCAGCGTCCTTACGAATCTATTTGCGTCCCGTCCCCATTGGAAATACCTAAACCCTGCCAGCGAAGAGAGCGGGACATAGTGCACAACCAAACCCTGATGGTCCCGTTTTGCTGGTGCTACTGAGTATGTGACGAGGTCCACAGTGTGTCCCAGTTTGATGAGTCGTGTTCCCAGCGAACAAACGTAATCGCCAACTCCGCCACCCAATTCGTCACAGAAGACGCCGGATACCTGGAGGATACGCATGCGTCCTAAACCCTCGGATTCGCTCGGATTCTCGAGGTCGAATTAGCCGAGCTTAGGCGGGCAATTCCCTCCGGTTGACGGGTCAGCGAATGAAGCTTCAGGCGATCACCTGCTGATAAATCTCGGAAACGCGGTCTATGACTCGCTTCCAGTTGTACGTCGTCTCGAGGAGCCGAAAGCCGTTCGCTCTGAGACGCTCGACAAGCAGCGGCTCGTACAGACACGACTCGATGGCCTGCGTCATTTCGTCTGTCGAGTCCACAATGAGAGCGGCCTCGTTGATACGTAGCTCGTCTGAGATCCCGCAGGCTTCTGTTGCAACCACTGGAATGCCTGCTGCCAGGGCTTCGAGGACTACGAGCGGGAATGTTTCAACGTACGAGGGCAACACGAAGACATCCGCCTGCCGGAAGATCTCGTCCTTTTCATCCCCATATTTGGGACCAGGAAAAGAGACCTTCCCGTTCAAGCCGTGGTCCTTAACCCTTCTCTCGAGGCCACGTTGAGCTCCATAATCTTGGCCGACCACTATCAAACGACACTTTTCATTTTGTGCTACCACCGCCGCGAACGCGTCGATGAGTCGATCTATGCCTTTGATTGGATGGATGCGCCCAAGGTAAAGGACTGTTCTCTCTGTGCCCCGGCCGACTCCCTTGTGGACCTGTGCCTCATCGAACCCTCCCTTTGGCTCAAATGGAATGGCGTTCGGAACTATTGTAATTCGATTTGGCATGACGCCGAACTTTGCTATGTCCTTCTCCTCCGTTCTGTTCAATGCAATGACCCGAGCCGCTGACTTTACGAGCCCTTTCCCCACAATATGGTCGTGCAACTCTTTCAATAGAGTATTTCCAATCCGAGCGTTGATGCTTCCGTGGCACGTTACCACGTAAGGGACAGTCGACTTCCTTGCAACAACGTACGCAGCCAGCGCGACGAAGGAGCGGGGATCATGGACGTGGATAACATCGAAAGTCGGGATCCACTCTGTAAGTTTCAAGAAGATTTCGGGAGCAAAGAAATACCGCCGAGGTCGATATGACTTCGCATAGTAGACACTGACGCCGCTCAATCGGCGTGACCCGGAGAAGGGCATCGCGTGTTTGAAATCGTATCCGTTGGTCGTGGCGACCCAGACGTCGTGGCCTCGTGCCGATAGTTCGGTCGACAACAAACCGACGTGTGTACTCATGCCGCCAAACGCGCTCGGTGGGTAGGCGGGTGTGACTTGGAGAATTCTCATCGTTGCTTTGTCCCCTCGACAAAAGCCAAGAACCCTTTTCGATCAGAGTACACGAGTCGCAATACTCTGTCCGAAATTAGCCCGGGATGTCCGCACATCAAGAGATGGACCACTGAGGTTGGTAAGGCGGCGTAAGTGAGACTCTGCGTGACTACGATTGAATTCCTTTTGAATATCTTCCGGAGCTCACCTCGCGAATGCGGGTAGTCCGGGTGAGACCTGATTACGCCGTTTGTCACAAACCGCCTATAAAAAGGGGCGAATCTGTGCGGCACATCGAGAACCAACTTGCCGCCGGGCTTCAGGACCCGCGCCATCTCTCGAACGTAAGGCGTTATGTCTCCGTAGTGACTCAACAGCTTCACCGAGATTACGACGTCAAATGTTGCCGAGTGGAATGGAAGGGACCCCGCATCGCCTAACACCGGCGAGATCCGCGCGCTCGCACTCGAACTTGTTCCACGCGTCCGCGTCTGGATCGTCATCCTCCGGGAAGAGTCAACTGTGACGACTTCCGACGCGATGCCCGCGGCAGCAATCGAGAAACGGCCGGTTCCAGCACCGACGTCCAGTAGCTTGGAGCCGCGCGGGATCAGGTTTGAAACAATTCCGACCTCGGTGTCATTTAGAATCAATCCGCAGCGACATCCGAATCTCTCGAGGTCATAGGTCTGAGCTATTCGGTCGTAAAACCGGGTTGGGCTTTCTTGGTGCGCCCCAGTTTTGACCTCCATCTCAGTCAATCTCCTTTGCCCGGTTGACGAGTTCCGTGCTGGCGCGTTTCCAGTCCGCCATTGTCATTCTCGCCGGAAGCGTTACATCTAGGCACCGCTTCTGATCGACCAGCTCCCCGATTACGGACAGGGCGGACGCTTGACGCTCGTCTGAGACACTGTTCTCTCTCAGCTTCTCGGTTATAAGGGAGACGCCATGCACGGGTGGGCCACCGAGAACTTCAACCGCAAGTCTGGCCTTGTCGTGGACTGGGTCGATGTGGAGTTCTTCGCCTGCACGTCTGAGGAAGAAAAAGCCCCCGATTGGATAATCCTGTCGCGCCGGGATACTCTCTGGCGACTTCGCCGCCAAGGCGATCCTGGCCGGCAACCTAATTCCACCCAGCGCTGCGAAGTTAGTTAGCGTTTCACGGATTGACTCGAGAAAAATCCACCGGCGGGTGAGGTAGTTGTATATCACACGATCGCCGCGCTGGTAAGGATAGACACGAGGAGGAACGAGGTAGGCGTGGATTCTACCGTTTCCAAAGATCGTGATGTCATCTGAGAGCAGCGTGTGGCCGCTCTCAGTGGAGATCAGGCCCAACATCGTTTTGCCCGAACTTGGTGGACCACAAAAGACCCAGGCTCGCGCGCCCACGCAAATGCTTGAGGCGTGAATCGCGTAAAGACCACGAGCCCGAAGCTGTGCGAGAACGATAGGTTCTAGGCATGAGTCCTTGAAAAGAAGATTGCTCCGAGGAACGGAGAGATACCTGACGGCCATCCTTTTTCCGTCTCGGACAAGTAGGGCTCTCCAGAAGCAACCTTTGTACCAACCTCCTAGTTGCTCGGTGCGGGCTTCGGCCCCCACGATCGGCTCCGGGCGTAATTGATACCCCCAAATCGCAACAGCATCTGGGGTATCGTTCGGCGAACTGACTTCAAATTGCCCCCACTCTGAGCGCAAGAACGTGATGATTGGCGCAGGAGCCCTAACGTGCAACAGAACGAGGCCGTAGAAGCTCAGCGACAGTTCGGCGGGCCTACTCCTCATCCGATCACTCACGCCTAAATCGCCCGACGGGTCTCAGTGAGGAATTCGCACCTTTCATGGTCTTTGGCTCTTCAACATTGTGAGGTTGCAACGTTTCGATAAGGTATGCTCGGGTTTTGTTCAGGCGGACCGAGAAGCTTCGACAGTTTCAAGGTCATTTCAAGAACCTACGCGAGCTTTTTCATCGGTTTGCGCCCCAACATGGCGTATATGGGCCTCGTGAGCGGTGAATCGAATACGATTTTGGAGAGGAGGTCACTGTGAAAACAGTACATGCTAAGCGCGTCGATTGCGTCAAGATCAAGTGTAAAGTGCCAGTTTACGTCTTCCCACCTCGCGTTCGACTGAATCTTGTGTTCGGCCAGTGATTCCCGAAGGTCAGGCGGAATCAGTTGCAGGTGTGGGATTCGCTTTGGATTGAAACCCATCATCGACGCAACAACCCAATCTAGGGCATAGAGATCATCGCCTGCGAGTATGACGTCCATACGCCTTGGATTGCCTTCCATCGGACCGTGGCGATCCAGTCCAAAAGTGCCGTCGATGATGCCGATGCGGGCCTTAACAAGCTGTGCGATCAAACCCAGCTTTCGCGTGAGCTGTGCATGCTCCAGAAGCCTTAGGTCGAGGGGGCAGCAGCCCCACAAGTTTTTCACCGAGAGGCTCACCGTAGTCATTGCGTGCACTTTCAAAACCGGGACGGACACGGTGAGCGTGATATCCTTCACGAGGAAGCAAGGCAGTCGGACCGACGTTTGCCTGCCAGCGACGGTCCGGGTATATATCTCGCTTTCAATTGACGAAAGGTTGACGAGATTGGTCTTCGTTTCTCGACAAATCTCACGAAGTCCATGCCCAGCGAAGGCTTGCTCGGCAGTAAAGGAACCATAACCGCCATTTGACTCGCCCACGAAGACCTCGGCGCCGGTCTCCGAGAGCTGTCTCAGAATCTCCTGCAGCAACGCGGGTGTTGTTGTCACTCCCGGGATGTGACGCGGAAAGGTGAAGTTCGGTTTCACGAATACCTTGGAATTGTCGGCGATCATCGCTGCAAGCCCAATGTGCTCCATGGCGGCTCGAAATCCAAGAGCGTATCCGTTGCGCGTGTCTCCAACGTAAAGTTGCATAGACGAACCTCGGTCTGGCGGCCCTCTCGTCTTCTTGGTATACCTCGGGTTCCCTAAAAGACTCACCTCCCTCTCGCCCCTGTCAGGAGGCAGTGACTGGGTTGATTGCAAATCCTCGGCGCCCAAACATTGTACTTGTTTCATTTGCAAAATCCGCATTGCTCGGGGGAGAATTTATATCGAGCCAGTTTGCATCAGTCACCCCGAAGCGGAAACTGGCCCATGCAAGAATATGGACAGGGGAGCAAGGTATTGGTGACCGGCGGCGGAGGATTCATCGGAAAGAATCTTGTCCGCGAACTCAAGGGTCGCGGTCACGAGGTCCTTGCGTCCGATCTCTTCAACATGGAGGGGGACGGGAATGTTCGCTCTGATGTTCGTGAGTACCGTCAGTTGATACGGGTGTTCGAGGACCGCAAGTTCGACTACGTGTACCACCTGGCCGCCGAGTACGGTCGGTGGAACGGAGAGGACTATTACGAAAACCTGTGGCGGACTAATGCCATCGGTACAAAGAACATAATTCGCCTTCAGGAGAGGCACAAGTTTCGTTTGATTTTTTTCAGCAGCGCCGAGGTCTACGGCGATTACGATCGCAAGATGACAGAGGACGTCATGGACAGGGTTCCTCTCAAGCAACTGAACGATTACGCGATGACCAAATGGGCCGGGGAGATGATGTGCATGAATTCTGCTGAGCAGTTTGGCACAGAGATAGTTCGCGTTCGGCCGGTGAATTGCTACGGCCCAGGTGAGCACTATACGCCATATCGAGGCTTCATTCCAAAGTTCATTTACCACGCCCTCCGTGACGAGCCATACCAGGTATACGAGGGCCACAAACGGATCATCGACTACGTCGAAGATTCCTGTCGTACCTTCGCGAATATCATGGACAACTTCATTCCCGGGGAGGTCTACAATGTCGCAGGCCGGCCTGAATGGGAGCGGGACATCAAGAGCTATTCCGACCTAATCCTGAAGATTGTAGGCCGAACCGATTCCCGCGTGACGTACCACGACGCAGAACCCTTCACAACGAAAACAAAACCCGTTGACTGCTCCAAAGCCATCAGGGATTTGAAGCACGAACCCAAGGTCACTCCTGAAGAAGGCATTAGGCGAACTGTCGATTGGATGCGGCAGCTATATGGAGGCCGAACCTGAGATGGAGCACCCCTCAGAAGCGTTCCGCGGCAAGACCGTGCTCGTGACCGGTGGTGCAGGGGCGATCGGCTCGAACCTCGCCATTGCCTTGAGCGAACTCGAGGTCAATCGAGTCCTCATCGTCGACAACCTCTCTTCCTCCTACGAATGGAACATCCCTCGGGACCCCAAGGTGAAGTTCCTCAAGGGTGACATCTTGGATGATAAGAGTCTCACCCACGCGTTCGAGGCCAAGCCCCAGATTGTGTATCATCTCGCCGCTCATTTCGCTAACCAAAACTCCGTCGACCATCCAGAGATTGATCTGATGGTAAATGGGATGGGGACACTCAAGATCCTCGAACGCGCCCGGCAATCGAGCGTTGAGAGGTTTGTATACGCCTCCTCCGGATGCGGCATATACGGCTCCAATACGCCGCTGCCTTTTACGGAGGACTACGCGAGCATGGATCTCTATACGCCCTACCAGGTTACGAAGATGCTCGGGGAACTCTACACCAACATGTTCCATAACTTGTACGACCTCCCGGTGGTGAATGCGCGTTTCTTCAACTCCTACGGTCCTGGAGAGGTCCCTGGCAAGTATCGCAACGTTATCCCGAATTTCTTCTATTGGGCCATGCAGGGCGAAGCTTTGCCGATTACCGGCACGGGCGAGGAAACCCGAGACTTTACTTATGTAGCGGACATCGTGAGCGGTCTCCTCGCATGCGGCCAGTACGAAGCCGCCATCGGCCAAGCGATTAATCTCGCGACCGGACGCGAAATCAAAATCTTGGACCTTGCTAATACTATCAATGAGCTCACCCGCAACGATGCAGGTATTGTCTTCAGAGAACGACGAAACTGGGACAGGAAGTCCCGCCTGTTAGCCTCGATAGAGAAAGCAAGACGGATCCTTCACTATGAACCTCGGACGGAATTCGCTTCCGGACTGAAGAACGTTCAGACCTGGTTCTTGAAGAACTGGGGTAACATCAGGAAGTCCGCCGAGTTTTGAGCCAACGATCAGACATGTCTCCCAGGTATCCCCGACGAGTGCGGTAAACTTGCGAATTCTGGTGCTGCAGGAATCGGACTGGGTGGCGAAGGGTCCGCATCAAGGCCATCACCTTCTCGAGAGGATGCGGGAGCGGGGCCACGAAATAAGAGTCGTAGATTTCGAGATTCGGTGGTCCGACCAAAAGCAAGCTAATCGGTTCGCCCGGAGGAGGATCTTCCTCGATGTTCATAAGGTAGTCGACAAGGGGACGATTTCTGTCATCCGTCCAGGATTCTTCCGTCTCCCGGTTCTCGATGTCGTCTCGTTGGTCCTAACGCACGCGGTGGAAATCCGCCGCCAATTTCGAGAGTTCCGCCCTGACGTTGTTGTAGGCTTCGGAATCTTGAATTCTTTTCTGGGCATCTGGATCGCACGGGCGCACAAGGTTCCATTCGTTGAATATGTGATTGACGAGCTCTATCGGTTGATGCCGCGGCGAATACTCCGCGGCCCGTCGATGATAGTCGAACAAGCGGACTATCGTCGAGCCGGGTTGGTCCTCTCGATTAACGAAGCCCTTCGCGACTACACGATCGGCATGGGTGCAAGTCCAGATAGGACGCGAGTCTTACCCGCTGGAGTAGATCTCAGCAGATACCGGGACGCCGATCGATCGGGTGTTCGGAACCGGCTCGGCTTGGTAGATGACGATCTCCTCCTTTTCTACATGGGGTGGCTTTACCCGTTCTCCGGCCTGCGTGAGGTCGCGGAGGACGTCGTGAGCCGACCGGCGGATCAGAGGTCCGTTAAGCTGCTCGCTGTCGGGAAGGGCGAGCTTTGGGATTCTCTCGCGAAAATGGCCTCTGCCAACAACGCAACGAGACGTCTTTTCCTTGAAAGATGGCGCCCTTATGCGGAATTGCCTGGATTGCTGGCCGCGGCAGACATTTGCATCCTTCCCGCGCATAGGGTGGGGCTCATGGAGAATATTGTCCCAATCAAGATGTATGAGTACATGGCTGCAGCCAAGCCCGTCATTGCAACACGGTTGCCTGGATTGTTCCGAGAATTTTCTGAAGGTCACGGCGTGGTCTACGTAGACAGTCCGCGAGAGGTCGTTCCTCTTGCAACCGCGCTAGCAGAGACCGAGGAGATACTCCACCTCGGATCGTTGGCCCGCGACTTCGTTTCGAGAAACGACTGGCGGAAGGTAACCGATGAATTCGAGCGCCTCTTACGCGAGCTCGTTGAACCCGAGACCACCTAGTCGTTTGGGGCCGGAGTGTCCTTGGGTTACCGGGTGCGCGAATTCGCATTGATTACCGCGTGCAGAATGAGACCCGTGAAACCCAGCAGCAAACCGACAACGGTCGTCAACACCGTCACCATCGCTAGCCCTAGGGCTGGCACGCCCGTGCGGTAGTAGCTGTCGAGAACTAGGAAGCCCAATATGAGCCCACCGACGAATGTCACCAAACCGGGAAGGGCGAAGACTAACAGCGCATGCTTGGTCTCTACGTATCGAACCATTGACGCGATTACGCTCAAGCCGTGCTGCACAGGCCCGTGAGTCGATCCGGCTGGCAGGTAATCGACACTTATCGGGACCTCAACGATTCGCAGACCCTTCCGATCTGCTTCCCACAATATTTCGGCGCTCGCGCCCATGTTCGTCTCCCGGGGATCAATTGCTGCGATGGCGGCTTGAGAGTAGGCACGAAAGCCGCTCTGCGCATCTTTGATTCTCTGATTTTGATGGGTTCCCAAGTTTGTAAGCCGAGTGATAATCCCGATGCCGAACTTCCTGTACCGCGGGACCGACTGGTGACCGCTCGGACTCAGGAACCTTGAGCCGATGCTCACGTCTGCGCTGCCTGCGGCAATGGGTTCGATGACTTGCGGAATCAGCTGTGGGCGGTGTTGGCCATCGCCATCGAGTACGACAAGGACGCCACATCCGTTCGCCCGGGCGTAGTTAAAGCAGGAGCGCAATGCGGCCCCGTAACCTCGATTCGATTGATGGTGAATCACAGTCGCGCCTGCCTGCTCTGCAATCCACGAGGTCCGATCCTCGGACCCATCGTCAACGACGACGACTTCGTTTGCGTGACGACGCGCCAGAATGACGATGCTTCCAATCGTCTTCTCTTCATTGTACGCCGGAATTGCGACGACCACCTTCGAATCCGGAAGCGACGGTCGCAAGACTGCGCGGACGGGCATAGAATCGTTTGCGAGCATTGGCTTAGACCTCGCTCACATTGGTGGACGGACTCGCTTTTCGAGTCGGCCCTCAGCGCGCAACCCATCCTATAATAGTTTTGGAGGAATTTTCAATTCGTGTTCTTCAGGGATCCATCATCGATTCGGGCACATCATTTCGCCACAGGTCCACCGATGAAAGACTTCGCTGACAAGCATTAAGTGGTCCAACTGTACTCCACCCACGGGGTGGGCCCAAGGGCGGACGCGTGGTCCGTCCGGACCCTTGAACATGTACGACATCCGATCAAGTCCTGTTGAACGAGCCCCTTGGGGGCGGAAGCGTTTCTATGCGCCGCTACCGGTGCTGTCGGTCTTGCTCCTCGCGACGGCGTTGGCCGCGCCCAGCATCATCCACACGGACTTCCTGATCTATCAGGACTCGGGCCTCTCGATTGTCGCCCGCGTGAACCAGGTCATCCATCTCTCCGGGTCCACGGGCACCATCGTCGGTACGATGACGGTCACGAACACGCATTCGTTCGACATCGAGGTCCAGTCTCTGGACGCGACGATCACATCCCTCACCGGATCTCCAATCTCCGTGACGCTCGGCACGCCTCCGGGGCGCCCGCCGATCACGGTGCACGCGGGATCTACCGTGACCGTGCCGTTCAGCGGGCCGTTCTCGGGAGATCTTACATCTCTGAGCGTGGGTCAGCAGTTCTCCGTCGCGCCGGACGTCTCGTGGGTCGAAGTCTACACGACCGGGACCGCTGGGCCCTTCGCGTACACGCAATCGAAGACGTGCACGATCCCTTCGGTCATCGAGTTCTTCCCATCGGGCGGCGAATGGGCCGCGGTCTGCGCCTGATTGCGTTGGTCTAGTCGTCCGGTATCGCCGATCGCGCGCGGCTGAGCGAACGACCGAGTTGCAGGCTCGATGCGTACCCGGAGATGAAGAGGTTCGGTGCGATGACGAGCTTCGCGACGAGCCACGCGCCGAAGTTCAGGGAGAGCGGCAGGCTCCAGAGGACGCCGACGAAGGCCACGGCGATCAGGATCGTGGCGAGGAGGGAGACCATCGAGGCCAGGAGCCACGCATATACGGGCAAGCCCCGCACCCAGTCGTCGTGGCGCGCGCCGCGGGAGGACAGGAGCATCATCGCGTGGGCCGCGACGAAGGCCATCCCGCTCACGATCCACAGGGTCAGGATTTCGTACACAATGGTGAGGTAGCGCATGACCCCCGCCGGCACGGCTCCCTGCGACGTGGTGAGCGTCACGAAGAGGTCCTCGATGTTCGTACCCATGACGGCCGGGAGGCCGAAGCGCCAGAAGGCCGAGAGCCCCACCCAGAGGAGGAGGAACCCTCCCGCCGCCAGCCGATAGAGACGCTGGCGCCCTTCGACGTGGCCCGTCGTCGCGAGGAGCGCTTGGGCGAGCAACGCGGCGCCGACGAGGTCCATCACGAGCGCGACCCAGATCGTCTTCCCCGCGTCCCAGCCGCCGACGTTCCCGACGAAATTGAGGAGCACCGCCAACAGGAGCAAGACGTTAGCGATGAGGAGCGATGCCGAGCCTACACTGAGGAGAAGCTCGGGCCGTCGCCTCGGGAATTCGTCTTCGATCGTCTCGAACGCGTCCAGGAAATCGCTCCGAGGACGAGCAGGCGGTGGGATAGAAAGGGTTTGCGTGAGAAAATCGTCCGACGAAACGACGCCTACACGTCACGGGTTCAACGTGCGGACCGACGCGTCATGGGACCTACAAGATCCCGCTCAAATCTGCCGCGAACTCCAGAGAAATGAGGGGTTGGCACCTAGTCGGACATGTAGTCGATCCAGGCTTGGAGGGCGTCGTGCGCCGCATCGATGTCGACGCTCCTCGTCTCCGGGCCATCGTCGACGAGGAACGAGTCGAGGACGATTCGGTCCCCTTCCTTGCGGAAGGTGATGCGCAAGCACGGAAGGGAGTGCGTCCGGTCCGCTTCCGCGAACCAAGGCTCGAACTCGAGGGACACCGTCGCGTCCTCTTCCCGTAGGTTGTACCCCCGCGTCCGGCTCAGCCCCGCTCGGAACCGGTCGTAGTTCCCCGCCACCGGAACGGAGCGCGTGTCGTGTGGAACCCCAGCCGCCTCCATCCAACCCCGGATTCCATCCGCCGGTGAGGTATTTGGCTCCTGTGGAACGGTTTTTGACCGCCGGTCACGGTCCATTGCCGGGCCCGCGGACGATCGCATCGTCCGCCCGGACGCGGCGCCATCGGTACACGAAGTACACGGAACTCACGGCCGCGACGCCGGCGAGGCCGAGCCACGTCGCGGAGGTCACCCAGCTCAGGTCGAATCGCCAATCGCGCAGGCCGAGGGCCATCTCCGCGCCTCGGAGGGCGGGCTCGATCTCGTTCCGGTCCACGGGGCCAATCCGGCTCGCGTTCTGCGAGTTGAAGTCGATCCCGACCTCGAACGTGAACGGCGCGGTCCCCAAGGTCCCGTAGAGCCAGTCGTCGCTGTTCCCCGGATTCGGGTGCGCGGCGCGGCCCTCCTGGAGGACCCGATAGCCGTTCGCGAGGGACATCTGCGCGGCGAAGCTGCTGAGGCGGTCGTCGTCGGGCGTCGACACGGGCGTGTACGACCAGGGATACAGGATCCAGCGCCCCGCGCTGTGGTAGGAGATCGAGAAGACCGGCGGATGCGCGAGGGCGAGATCGCGGATCGCGTCGGTCTCCGGCTCCGAGAACGGCCCGGGACCGCGGTACTCGGCGCTCGACGTCAGCACGCCGAAGTCGCCGGCGCCCCACATGTACCCGTAGTTGCGGTTCAGGTCGACCCCGAAGGTCCCGTCGCCGTTGTCGCGTCGGTTCTTCCGCCAGGTCGAGTCGTTCAGCCGCGAGTACTCGTATCCGTCGGGGTTCACAAGCGGCACGAACCAGATGTTCGTGCGGGCGAGGATCGCGTCCACGCGGGAATCGTTGCCCGCGTTCAGCAAGAAGTACCGCAAGAGGAACTCGGTGACCTCGAGGGAGACCCATTCCTCCCCGTGGTGGAGGCCCATGAATAGCACGTCCTTCTTCGCGCCGCCACCCGGCGCGTGGACCTCCGCCGCGAACAGGCTCCGGTTCGCGCGGCCGTTCTCCGTCTCCCAGCTCCTGCCGATCACGGTGAGGTTCATCATCGCCGGATTCGACGCTTGGAGGCTCTGCAGTTCCGCGACGAGCGAGTCGTATGTGTGAAACGCCGTCGGTGCAATCGGTAGGCGCCCGGTCGGCGGGATCGTCGCCGCGCCTGGAGTCGGGATTCCTGCGAGGATCGCGAGCGCGACCGCGACGAATCCGAGGAGACGGAGCCGGCGGGATCGACGGACGGTCAAGGGCCACCTACCAGAACCCGACGAGGAGGACCGTCGCGCCGGCGGTGATTGCGGAGACGATCCCGAGGGTGGAGAGCGTCGGAACGAGCCGCTGGCGGACGATCTCGTTCGCAATCAGCCCAGGGATGATGAAGCCGATCACCTGGAAACCCGGGTCGAGGCCGCTGAACGGCCCGAGGGCGAACTCGACGACGAACGTGAGGGTCATCGCGACGAGCATCGTGACGGCGAAGCGACGGCGGCCGAAGAGGATCGTGGACTTCGAGGCCCAGGACATGATCGCGGCGGCCCCGAGGGCGATGCCGAGCGTGTACGCCACGATCTCCGGACGGAGCAAGAGGAACAGCGCGATGTATCCGGGCACGACGACCCCTCCGGGCGAGAGCAAGCTCCGCTCGTACCAGAGCATGCTCACGGCGATCCCAATGAAGACGGCGGTCTGCAAGACGAGCTCGCTAACTCCCAGCGTGACGACCAACGGGTCCCCTCCCAGACAGTTCTTCGACGATGCCGTACCCGGCATCCGTGACCATGTTGCCGCACGCGAAGGCGGTCCCTCCGGCCGGCGTAAGCGCGTCGAGGGCCTCGAGGATCTCCCGGGGCGACGCCGACTCCATGGGGGACAGGCGTTCCCGCGGGAAGCCGTTCCGGACCGCCGCGCGCACGAACGCTTTCGTGTGGCGGCCCGTCACGATGACGGAACCGAAGTCGAGGTCTCGGCCCATCGCCCGCGCGAACTCGAGGCTGCGGACCGCGCGGTCGTCGCGGCTGTTGAAGAGCCCGACGAGCGGGCCGCCGTTGACTTTCCCCCGGCGCATGAGCTCCGCTTGGAGGGCCGTCAAAGAGTCGACGTCGTTGACCCCGAGCGCGCACACGACCGTATACGGGCCCGCATCGTTCGTCCGCTCGAAGAGCCGGACCGTCCCGAAGTCGGGCGTCGAGTGCAGCATTCCCTGGACCGAGCGGTTACGGTCGAGGCCGAGGAGATCGCTGACCGCGATGGCGAGGGCGACGTTCTCCCGGAATGTGATGTACGGGAACGAATCGAGGATGCCATCGGAGACCGTGTGGGGATCGACGCTCACGATGCGCGCGCCGCGGCGCTCCGCCTCCTTGCGTATGACCGGTAGGAGGCGCTCCTCCGCGGTCACAACCGTGCCTCCTTGGGGGATGACCTCCGCGAGGTTCCTGGCGGCGGTCCCCAGGTCGGGCCCGATCACCTCGAGATGATCCCGCCGTACGTTCGTGATGACAGCGATTGTCGCGCGGATCATCGATCGTTCGGAGACCCGCCGCAGTTCCGGGTCGACCGCCATGCACTCGATGACGATCGCCTGCGCGTGCTGCTCCGCCGCGAGCGCGATGATGTCCTTCTGTTCTCGCAGGTTCGCCGCGTGGAGTCCCGAACGGTTGATGACGGAGTCTCTTCCGGACGCGTCGATGAGGGCGGGGATCTTCCCCGTCGTCTTGACGAGCACCCGCATGCCGTTCGCCGCGAGCGCCGCGCCGACGAGACGGCACGTCCCGGTCTTGCCGCGGCTGCCATCCACATGGATTCGAATCGGGATCGACTCGAGGAGGTCCGTGTGGCGTCGCCACTCCCGGTGCGCGAAGACGGCCACGACGGCCCAGAATCCCACGAGGGCGGCGACGAGGGCAGGCCACCCCGCGAGGGAGATCACCCCGGCCCACGCGGGGCGCACGACGGTCTGAGCGTAGAAGGCGGCCGCGAGGAGCCCGGTCCAGATGATGACCGCGAAAAGCCCCCTCACTCCCTTCCGAGCTTCTGGAACTGGAGCCACGAATCTCTCCCGTGAACCTGGAATCAGTCGCTGGACTGGAGGACCGAGCGACACCGAGGCTGGGCGGATTCGATAAACGTTCTTGTACGGTTATCGATGCTTTCGTGTTCGTCGGTTTGAGAACGCGTCGGTCCCGTCACCGGGACGTATTGTCCCGCTCGAATTCCCAGATCCCTTGGGTTGGGGAAACATTTATGCGTCTCACAATCTACACCCTTGTTGGATAGCGGGTCGCGGAGGGAGGAGGCCATGCGTGATCGTTGGATTGGAGTAACGCTAGCCATCTTGCTCGGGTTGTCGCTGGTCGGTGCGGTGTCTGCGCTCACGTTGTTCTGGCAGCACACGGCCGATGTCCCGGTGAGCCAAAACATGATCGCGCATTGCGATCCCACGATCGCCGATCCGCCGACTGTCACCCTGGGCTCGAGCGGACAAGTCACGTTCCGCTGCGTTGGTGGATCCGCATTCAGCGTCGTCGGCGCGACGATCAACGCGACGCCGATCCTGCAAGGCTTCCGATCTCCCTTGACGTCCATGTGGGTCTTCGACTCGGACGGTAGCGTCCTCACCGGAATCTGCACCAGCCGAACGAGTGCGATCCTCCTGCAAAACAACACGCAGGTGAGCCTGCCGCCGATGAACTACGATTACTGCGGCGAGTACACCAACGTCGGCTCCGGCGGAATTCACAGCGTCTCGGTGGGCTGGTTCACCGGATAGGATATGCGGCGGGTGCCGTGTCCCGCGCGGTGAGCGAATCCCAAATACGGAAACGGCGTTGCCTCGCGCGGTGCCCAAGGCCTCGTTGGACCGTCTTCGCCGATTCCTCCTGCCGCTCGAACTCGCCGAGGCAGAGCTGAGGACGAAGCCCGCGGCCGCCGTCATGATCGTCCTCCGCGAAGGGCCGCGGGGCCTCGAGGTGTTGCTCGGGGAGCGGCGAAAGCGGGAAGGGGACCCATGGTCCGGTCAGGTCGGCCTCCCCGGCGGTCGTCATCACACGGAAGACGGGACGATGCTCGCGACCGCTCTGCGCGAGACCCGCGAGGAGGTCGGCATCGATCTCCATGGCCGCGCAGATATCCTCGGGCACATGCCGCCTCGGGCGCCGGGGAACAAGCCCGAGTTGCTCGTGGTCCCCTACGTCGCGGCTGCGACTGGCGTATTTGAGGCGACCCCGAGCGTCGAGATCCCCGTGACGTTCTGGTGCGTCCTCCAGGACCTCCCCGCCACACAAGGAAAAGCGACGGTGCACACGGTCTTGGGCACCCTCACGGTCCCTGCGTACACCTACGAGAACCGGCTCATCTGGGGATTCACGTATCGGATCCTCGAGGAGCTGCTCGTCCTCGTCGGACTCAGCGCTTGATCCGTGAGTCGTCCGGAGCGTTCGGGATCCGGAGGATCGCATCGACTAGGTCCGGATCACGCAACGCGTCGAGGAGGTCCTTGCCGGACGTGTTCTCCGCGGCTCCTCGAATCGCCCGTCGATCCGTGCCCTCTCTCGGGTCAACCACCCGCCCCGGGAAGCGCGCCGAATCGACCGCTCGTCGGAGGGCGACCGCTGACACGATCGTCTTCTCCGTGGGTTTCGGCGTGAGTTCAATCCGGTTGTGCGTGCCTCGTCCCACCGCGGTCGCGTCGTGGAGCGGTTGATGGCACTCCGGACACTCCATGAGCGCCACGTGCGTTCGGGGCCGCCCGATCTCCGCCACCATGACGAGCGACCGGAGGAACAGGTAGATCACGACCGTGGACACGACGTACACGGAGAGATCGAGCGACGGCGCTTGCCCGCCGCGCAGAATCTCGTGGTTCACGAAGAGCCATGCCCCGATCCCCGCGAGCCCGACGAAGAGCGTCTCGCGCAGCGCGAATCGCCGGTCGTTCATCCGGACGGCCGCCACAATCTCCCTCCAGACGGGGCCCGGTTGAGTCCGCAGCCCTCCCGTCGCGCGAGAGCGCTGGCGGTTCGGATATACCTTTGGAATCCGCGCGAACCGGCATCAACCGTGTGGACCGGTATCAAAAACGAGAAGGAGGGGACGAAGTATATCCCCGGCTCGAATACACGGTGAAGCGAAATGGCCCGATCGATTCGACCGCGGTCTCTCGCCGTGGCCTTCGGCGTGTACTTCTTGCTCATCGCGCTTGCATCCTGGGGCTTCTCCCAGAGTCTCGGGCAGATCTGGTACCACGCGGATCTTACGCGGTGGGTCTACTCCACGTACATGGTCATCGCGGCGGTCTTTCTGATCGGCCTCGGCGGCCTGGGTCTCAGCATTCGTCGCTCCTTCGGCCGGCAGATTCGCGAGCTCGAACGGCAGGGGGGCACTTCGCGCGACGAGGCCCCGGACGCCTTGCCGCCGCCGCTGCCGGAGACGCCGCAGGTCCAGGATCGCGTCGATCGGGACATCGACGAACTCCTCGAGAGCCTCACGGAGATCGAAACGACGACGGCGAGGGAGGCCGCGGTGATGGAGTCGGGGGACACGTACGCCGCGGCCCA
The DNA here is from genome assembly GCA_035636595.1 of Thermoplasmata archaeon. Taxonomy (GTDB): domain Archaea; phylum Thermoplasmatota; class Thermoplasmata; order RBG-16-68-12; family RBG-16-68-12; genus RBG-16-68-12. The sequence continues at coordinate 12,146 of DASPYU010000026.1, read as the reverse complement.
CGGCGCGTCGCGCGCCCCGCCGGGTGCGCAGCGGGCCAAGCTCGCTCAGCGACAGAAGTTCCTCAGCGGATTCGTCGCCGGTCCCGGGCTCGTGGTTGCGATCATCCTGGGCATCTCCGGCATGATGCTCCCCGGCGCGGACGACTTCGCCCAGACCTATTACCGGCTCAACACGGCCCTCATCCTCGGGATTGGATATAGCTGGCTTGGGGTCGGGGCCTACGTCGCCGTGGCGGTCGCGGCCCTGGTAAGCGGAGCGGACGAGCGCCGGAAAAAGTAGCCCGGGTCGTTCCCCTACCGCCGCGTTTCGGTCCAATTGTCAAAAAGGAGACCCACCGGGAATGGGTTTAAATACTGTGACACATGTTCGAACCGTTTGCAGGGAAGACGCGCATGATCACGACTGTCGTTACCGTTACGTCGACGTTCCTCGCCGGGAGCTTCGGTGCCGCGGCGGTCGCATCGCTCATCCTCTTCCTCATCATGCGAGAGCTGACTTCTGCGCACTCCGAGGAAACCGGGAGCCCGAAGTCGAAGATCCTCTCGCACACCCTGCTCGTGCCGATCGCGCCGCTGCTCGTCGTGTTCTCGTTCATCGTCGCGGTCAAAGTCCTCGAAGTCTTGTGACGTCCCGCGCCGGTTCGACGACCGTTCGGGAAGGTTTATCACCTCGCGAGCGTCCGAACGTAAGTCACCATGGCTGCGAAGGAGTTCGGACGGCGCGTTCTGCTGACGGGAGTCGCCCTGCTCGCGGTCCTGCTCTCCTTTTCGATGGCGTCGGGCTCACAGCCGACCCACCTGCCATCGATCGAAGCTTCGAAGGCCACTCCGACTCCGGCAGCCTCCGGGACCTACTTCGACTACGTCCTCATCATCGTCCTGGAGAACCACAACATCTGCGATATCGTGACAACGTGCGGCGGAGCGGCGACCTACATGACGTCGCTCGCGAACGCGTACGGGCTGGCGTGGCAGGACACGTACTGCAACGTGAACCCGAGCCTCCCGAACTACCTCTGCCTCACGGGCGGGACGCACTTCGGATGTCCGGGCTATGACGGCGGACCGAATTCCAACGCGTGCACGGGCCTCGCCTGGACGTCGCCGAACATCGTCGATCGGGTCGTCGGGGCCGGGCTTACCTGGAAAGCGTACATGGAGGACATGCCGTCGAACTGTTACAGCGGCGACTCGGGGGCGTACGCCGTCCGCCACAACCCATTCGTGTATTACGACAGCATTGCGAGCAACGCGACCCGATGCAGCCGAGTCGTCCCCGCGGGCAGCTCGGACAGCGTCCTCCTGAACGACCTCGGTTCGACCTCGACCGCGTCGAACTACATGTGGCTCACCCCGAACGTCTGCAACGACATGCACGATTGCAACGTCACGGTGGGCGACCAATACCTCGGCGGCCTGATCCCGCAGATCCTGGCGTCGAACGTGTTCCAGAACGGACGAGCGGCGCTCCTCGTCACGTTCGACGAAGGGTACGGCTACCCCGTCTACACGGCGTGGGCCGGCCCCGTCGTCAAGCGCGGATTCCAAACGAACGTGTCGTACAATCACTATTCCCTCCTCGCCACCGTCGAGGCGAATTGGAACCTGCCTCCGCTGACCGCGAACGACACGGCGGCGACACCGATGACCGAATTCTTCTCGACGGGAGGGCCCGATTTCTCGCTGTCCGCAAGCCCGGCAGGGATCGCGTTCGTCGCCGGCCAGAACCGGACGTCCACCGTGAGCCTTCACTCCACCGGCGGCTTCTCCGGGAACGTGGCCCTCTCGACGCAGTCCAACCCCGCGGGGGTTACCGGGACCTGCACTCCGCCGTCCCTGAGCGGGAACGGGACGTCCGTATGCACGTTCTCCTCGTCGACCCCGGGGTCCTATACCGCGACGGTCGTCGGCACGAACGGGACGCTCTCCCGTAGCGCGACGATCTACGTGACCGTGCTGGCCCAGGCGCCCCCGGGGCCGAGCTCGAGCCACGTCGCACAGGGCACGAGGGGGGACGCGGGATGGTACGTCTCCGACGTGACCGTCACGCTGATCCCGTTCGATAGCCTCGGGCCCGCGGTATGGGTGCAGTACCGCATCGACTCGGGCTCGTGGACCAACTACAGCGCCCCCTTCACCGTCGGTGAAGGACGCCACACGCTGGAGTACTACGCCATCGATGGCTACGGGAGTCCGCCGGAGGCGCATCACACGACGACGATCAATGTCGACCGGTCGCCGCCCGCGCTGGGCGGCATCGGACCTCCGTCCTTCGTCGCCTCCGAGGTCACGCTCACATGGACCGGGTCGGACGCCGTGTCCGGGATCGCGAGCTACCAAATCCGAGCCGACGGCGGCCCCTTCGACTACGTCGGCGCGACCCCGCGCGCGACGATCGTCCTCGCCGATGGGACGCACACGATTGAGGTGCGGGCCATGGATTTCGCCGGGAACACGGTGATTGCGACCGGGACGGTCCGGGTCGACACGAACATCTTCAGTCCCTCGGGCCCGTTCCTGGGCATCCCGACCTACGCGATCGTGGTTGTCGCAATCCTCGCCGTGATTGTGGCGATTCGGAGGCGCAGGGGCAAGCGAGCCGAGCGGGACGACCCGTAGGCGATCCCCCCCGTGGCTAGAGGAACGGCGCGACGAGGTACAGGATCACGTTCCCCAGGCTGTGGCTCAGGACGACGCCGTAGAGGTTCTTCGTCCTCAGGACGACGACTCCATAGAACAGGCCGACGCCGAAGACGAACGCGAGGTCGACAAAATTGAGGAAGAAGATGTGGAGAGAGGCGAAGATCGCGGTCACGAACAGGAGGCCACCGGCCGCGCCCAGCCCTTCCACGGCGCGCTTCATGAGGATCGCCCGGAAGATGAGTTCCTCCGAGAGGCCCGTCGCGAGGAGGATTACGATCGCACCGACGACGAGCGGGCCGAGGGCGAGCGTTGCGATCCACCCGCCCGGATGCAGGATGAGGAACTCGATCGCCCCGAGCGGCAGGCCCGTCAGCGCAATCGCGGTTTGGACCGACATCTCCCGCCATGTCCCGGAACGGAGGCCGAGATCCTTCAACGAGAGTCGTTGGACGTACGCGACGGATGCGACGGACACGAGGAGCGGGACGCTGATCAGCGCGAGCCACGGAATGGTGTTCAGCGCGTTGGTCTCGGGCGTCGCGACGAAGGCGTACCGCGGCACCGCGAGCGAGAACACCCGGACGAGGGAGGCGAGGCTCGTGGCCACAAGGAGCGGGGCCATCGTGGCATCCCGCGGCTGAATCAACACGGACCCGAACATCAGCGTGAACACGAGTAGGATGTGGATTCCTAGACCGATCGACTGGAACGGCCGGTCCGTCGGATTGGTCCCGGGAATTGCGATTAACGTCTCCGCAACGATGACGGCCGCGAGGTACAGTAGGAGGATCGTCCAACGCGCATTGACGACGGTTCGCGTCGCGGTGGCCGTGGCGGTTTCCATGAATTTCCCTCAAGGCACCCGGATCGGCGCGGCCATCGGCTCCTCCTCCATCGGCCTGCCTGCGACCACCAAGAGGTACGGCGTCGAGGCGGCCTGGCCAAGGACGACCGCGATCGCGAGGCCGACGAGTCCGTACGACTGCAAGAGGACGTACCCGAGGCCCAGCGTGACCCCGGATCCGATCGCCGCGGACACGATGAGGGGGATGATCTCCTTCCGCACGCGGACGCGCGTCCCGAAGACGCTGTTCAGGAAAATGGGGATCGAAGACAGGGTGAGGATGCGAAGCGGCCCCGCGCCTTGGTCCGCGAGCGTCGTGTTCTCGAAGAGGCGCAAGAGGACATCGGCGAAAAGCCACATGGCGATAATTCCGGGGATCAGGAGCGCGATCGAAAGGCCGATGGCCCGGCGCTCGTCGCGCCGCCGCTCGGCATTTCGCTGCGAGGCCTCGGCGTAGAGCGAGGACATCGTGGCCTGGGGGATGACGATGAGGATGCCCGCCATCACCGTCACGGCATAGTACACGGCCACCGCCGTGGATCCCGTGGCCTCCGGAAGCGTGTTGATGATGAGCAACGTGAGCAGGAGCGACCCGGCGCTTCCGATGAGGGATGCGACCCAATTGCCCACGCTGAATCGGAACATGGGACGCAGCCGACTCCGGCTGAGGCGCGGTCGCGGACGATACCCGGGTATGACGCGCGGAAGGAGGACGAGGCCCACGACGATCACGGAGATGGCAAAGCTGAGGGACCAGGACATGTAGACCCCGAGGGTCCCTCCGAGCTCGTCGCGGAACGCAAGGACGAAGAGGAGCGGCAGTGGGATCTTGATCACGGAGAGGATCGCGACGCGGATCGCGAACAGGTCCGCGCGCCGGACGCCGATCGTCGCCTGGTCGAGGACCGGGCCGAACGCATATGCCATCGCGGTCAGCGGGATGATCAGCAGATACACCGGATTGGCGAAGATCAGCCGAAGGTTCGGCGCCCAGATCCCAAGGCCGAGGATGAAGACGAGCGCGAGCGCGGCGCTCAGGCCTCCCGCGATGGACAGCGACGTATTGACGAGGACCGGGGGATCGTCCGACTCCGGGAGGAATCGGATGAGGGCGATGGGCAGGCCGAGGGACCCGATCCCGACGAGGAAAGTGATCGTGTTGACCATTGCGGCTGCGTATCCGGCGTCGGTGAGGTCGTAGTACTTGTAGACGACAAACAGGAACACGAAGCCGAGGGGCGCGCCGATGAGCGACGCGAGCATGATGAAGAACGCGTTGCGGTAGAGCGGGCTCTTCGCCTGGTCCCATGCGCGGCCCACGAGCGCCTGCATCCGATCCCGCGCGTCCTCGAGGGGCCGCATCCGGACTCGCGCAAACTCCGTCCGCGATAAAGGCTTTGCCCTCATCCGTCCCGGGAGAGGACGCCGTCTTCGAGACGATACGCGGATGCGGGGATCCCACGGACCTCCGGGTCGTGACTCGCGAGCACGATGGCGGCGTTGAACGAGGTGCGCGCGAGCGCGAACGCCTCGAGGACCGCGGCGGTCCCTTTCGCATCCAGTGAGGCGGTCGGCTCGTCCGCGAGGAGGATCTTCGGCCCGTTCGCGAGGGACCGCGCCACCGCGACCCGCTGCGATTCGCCGACGGAGATCTCCTTCGGACGCCGCGTCGCGAGCCGCGTCAGGTCGAAGGCCCGGAGGAGCTCCGACGTTCGTTCATCCGCGGGCCGACGCGCGAGGCGCAGCGGCAGCGCGACGTTCTCCTCGACCGTGAGGTCGTCGATCAGGTTGTGCGTCTGGAACACGAACCCGACGTCATGGAGGCGGACCTTCGAGAGTTCCGACTCCCGCAGGCGGGAGATCTCGCGGCCCGCGATCGTCACGGAGCCACGCGTCGGCACATCCAATCCGCCGAGGATCGATAGCAGGGTGGTCTTCCCGCTCCCGTTCGCGCCCCAGACGAGGACCGTCTCCTCGCGTCCGACGTCGAGCGATGCGCCCCGTAGGACGTCCGAACCACCATCGTACGATTTCCAGAGCTCGCGGGCGGCGAGGACGGACTCCGCCATTCGCGAGACGAAGGTCTCCTCCCGGCAAAAGGTTTCGTGCGATTCCTTGCCTCCGGGGGCGGGAAAATTATCTCCAGCGAAAGATTTAGAAATGCTCGCATGCATGAGGGCCGCGTCAGGAAGGGGTTGCGGAGATGCACATCCGTCCCAATCGATTGCGGTCAGCCGGCGTGCTTGGGCTCGTCATCGCCATGGTCCTCGTGGCGTTCCTCGTCACGCCGCCGCGCGTGCGGGCCGATCACGACGCGATCCCGTGGGCCAACCCGAACGCGATCGCGACGTCCGGTTTGAGCGAACAGGGATCGACCGTCCTCACGGACGGCAAAGGGCATGTCTACTTCTTCTACAGCGTGAGCAACGGCTTCCAGTTCAGCAACATCTCGATGACGGAATACACGACGTATGGGCCGTTCGGATTCCCGATGTTCGTCATGACGCGCCAGGTCACCTCGGATCCGACCTCCGCGCGCACCAACAATCCGAGCTATCCGCCCGCCGCGGCGATCGACCACAATGGATACCTGTACGTCGCTTGGGTCAAGCAAGCCGCGTACACGGGAGGCCGTAGCGACGACCTCTACGTGAGCCGGTCCACGGACGGCGGGAACACGTGGGTGCCGACGCTGGCGAGTGCCCCGAACGGAGTCGGCGCGGATGTTTGGCCCTCCATCGCGGCCTCGTCGACGGGAAGGATCTGGATCGCGTACGCGCAGGCCTGGAGCGGCTGGAACAACATCACGGTCGCCTACAGCGACACCGCGGGCTCTTCGTTCGGGGGCTACACGAACATCACGGTCCCCGCCGGGCGGTTCTACCAGGTCACGACGCCGACCGTCGCCACGGATGCATCAGGTCGCGCGTACGTCGCGTATTCGCAGCAGGCGATCACCGCGTACTACCTCGTGTACCTCGCGTGGTCCAACACCGGGGTGGTGTGGACGACCCAGCGAATCAGCACGTTCCTCCAGACGTTCGCGTATTACCCCAGCGTGGCGCCCGACGCGAGTGGCAAGGTCCACATCGCCTGGTGGGACAACCGATTCGCGTCGTATGGCGGCACGAGCATCTACTACCGCCAATCCCCCGATGGCGGGGCGACGTGGCTGCCGGAGGTCCTGCTCTCCTCGGACCGGGGCCTCGCCACGAACGGCCGCGTGAGCGCAAGGCTCCTCGGCCAGAACCTCGTCGTCCTCTACCAGAGCTTCCTCGGAGGCGCGCTGCAACTCGGCCAGGCGATCAGCCCCGACGACGGCTCGCTGTGGTATCCGGGCACGACGAAGCCGTTCGAGCGACAGAGCTACGACTTCGGCGCCGCGATGGACGAGAACGGCACCGTGTGGCTCGGCCTGACCCAGGCGCCGTTCGGGAACAACGACGTCATGATGAGCTGGTGGAACGGACCGCCCTCGCCGCCCACGATCACGAACATCGCCCGCGCGACGGGCCAACTCACCGTGAGCTGGTCCACGCCGCCCGAAGCCGACGTGGTCGCGTACCAGGTGTGGCGCAGCATGGACGGCAGCACGTATCAGGTCGTGGCGAGCACCTCCGTGCCGACGACGTCGTGGACGGACACCGGCCTCGCGAACGGGACGTACTGGTACCGCGTGACCGCGCTCGACAACTTCGGGACCTCGAGTCACGGTTCCGGGGCGGTCTCCGGGACCGTCGGACCGACGACCGCGGAGCTCGTCGCCGCGCTCGAGGCGCAGATCACGGACCTGGAGAACCAGCTCGCGACCGCGCAAGCCGACATCACCGCGATCCAGGCGCAGCTCGACACGTTACAGACCGATCTGAACAATCTCCAGTCGAGCACGAACGCGAACTACGCGGAGCTGCAGAGCCGGCTGGACAAGCTCCAGTCGCGGCTCGATCAGATCGAGACGGAGAACGCGACGCAGACGCAGTCGTACCTGAACACGATCCTGATCATCGTCGTGATCGTGCTGCTCGTCTTCATGCTCATGCAGTCGAGGCGGATGACCTCGATGCGGACGCAGATGATCCCGCGGTCGCTCCGTCAAAGGCCTCCCCAGCAGAGCCCGCCGATGGGCGCGCCGACGGAGCCGCCGGGGCCCGGGCAGCCGCGTTCGGACCTGCCCGACGACGATCTGTAGCCATTCGAACGGAGGGCTTTCCGCCCTCCCCTTCCCTTTGCGCGGCGCGCGCGCAACGTTCAAAGCCCGGTTCGCCGGATGCCCGTCCCGAGTCCCATGCCGAAGTCCTCCCCGGGCGCCGCCCAGCTCACGCAGCCGACGATGCTCTTCGCTCGCTCTCCCGACGAACTGTCCCGCTCCTTCGAATCCGGATTGACCCGGTGTCGGGCGTTGCTCGCTCAGATTCTGGAGGTCCAGGGGTCGAGGACGATCGCCAACACGCTCGTGCCGTTCGACGAGCTCTCGCGCATCCTCCACGAGCTCGACTCGATCCCCAAGTTCCTGTTCGACGTGCACCCCGATGCCGCGGTCCGGGCGGCGGGCGACAAGGCCTACCAGGAGGCCGAACGCTTCTCGACGGAGTTGAGCTTGAACCGGGGCCTGTACGACGCCCTTGCGGCGCTCGACGTGTCGCACGAGGACGACGGAACGCGGTATGCGATGGCCAAGATCCTCCGGGATTTCCACCTCGCGGGCGTCGATCGCGACGAAGCGACGCGCCACCGCGTCATGGCCTTGCGGGACGAGATCACGTCGATCGGGCAGGACTTCGACAAGAACATCCGCGAGGACGTCCGGACGATCCGCGTCGATGGACCCGCGGACCTCGATGGGCTTCCCCCGGACTTCGTGAAGGCCCACGCGCCCGGACGCGACGGCACGATCGCGATCTCGACGAACTACCCGGATTCCGTCCCGGTCTTCCGATACGCGCGAAAACCCGAGGTCCGACGGGACCTGATGAAGGAATATCTCAACCGCGGCCACCCCGCGAATCTCGATGTCCTCGCACGGCTCATCGAGCGGCGCGACGACCTCGCGCGCCTCCTCGGCTACCGCAACTGGGCCGACTATCTGACGATCGACAAGATGATCGGCTCCGCGGGAGCCGTCGAATCGTTCTTGAACAAGGTGGCGGGCGTCGCGGAGCCCCGCGCGAAGCGGGATTACGAGGAGCTCCTCGCACGGAAACGCGATGACCTCTCGGATGCGCGGGGCCTCGATCGTTGGGACCTCAACTACTACACGGAGCTCGTGCGCGCGGACGACTACGCGTTCGACGCGAAGCGCCTGCGGCCGTACTTCGAGTTCGGGCGCGTGCGGGACGGCCTCTTCGCGATCACGGGCAAGATCTTTGACGTGCGCTATCGGCGCATCTCCGGCGTGAAGGTGTGGCATCCCTCCGTCGAGGTGTACGACATCTACCGCGGACGTGCGCGTCTCGGCCGGTTCTACCTGGACCTCCATCCGCGCGACGACAAGTACACGCACGCGGCGGCGGTCTTCCTGGTGGTCGGCCTCGCGGGGAAGCAGCTCCCGCAGGCGGCCCTCATGTGCAACTTCCCCGATCCGAGCGCGGGCGGGCCCGCGTTGATGGACTTCTCTGAGGTGGACACGTTCTTTCATGAGTTCGGACACCTCCTGCATGCGCTCCTGTCCGGCGGCGTCCGGTGGGTGCGGAACTCGCCGAACGGCCTCGAGCTCGACTTCATCGAGGCGCCGTCGCAGATGCTCGAGGAGTGGGTCCGCGACCCGGAGGTCCTCCGCACCTTCGCCCTCCACCACGAGACCGGGGAACCCGTGCCCCCGGACCTCATCGCGCAGATGCGCCGCGCGGAGGCGTTCGGTCGGGCCTACGAGGTCCAGCGCCAGCTCCTCTACGCGACGCTCTCCCTGCTATACTACACGCGGGACGCAGCGGGGATCGACACGACCGCCGTCCTCCGGGAGGCGCACACGCACTTCCCGCTGATCCCGCACTTCGAAGGCACGCATTTCCAGTGCGGGTTCGGCCACTTGAACGGATACTCCGCGGCATACTACACGTACATGTGGTCCCTGGTGATTGCGAAGGATCTCTTCAGCCGCTTCCGCGAACGCGGATCGTTGCTGGATCCCACCGAGGCCGCGCGATACCGCGACCTCGTCATCGGGCGTGGAGGCGAGAAGCCCGCGGCGGAACTCGTGCGGGACTTCCTTGGGCGCGAGATCGCGTTCGATGCCTTCGAAACCTGGCTGCGAGAAGCCGGGTAACGTCACGAGCTCGATTGCGGCGTGCGGTAGAACTCCCAGGTCCGCGCGAGGCCATCCTCGAGGGTGGTGCTCGGCGAGAACCCGAGCTTCGAGCGGGCCCGCGAGATGTCGGCAGTGGAATCGCGGATGTCTCCCTCTCGAGCCGGCGTCCGCGAGGCTCGCACCGGCTTCTCGGCGACCTCGGACAGGAGGCGCGCGACCTCGGATACGGAGGTGGCTCGGCCGGAGCCGACGTTGAGGACCTGTCCTGCGACCGGCTTCTCGGCCGCGAGCTCCAGCGCCGCGGCGGCGTCCCCGACGAACACGAAGTCCCGCGTCTGTTCTCCGTCTCCCTGAATCTCGATGGGCCGGTTCGCCGCGAGGTCGGCGCAGAATCGCCCCACAACGCCCGCCGAGGCAGCGGTCTGTCGCGGTCCGTACACGTTGAAGATTCGCAACACGACCGTCTCGATGCCCTTCAGGGACGCGATCTCCTCGCACGCGAATTCGCCGACCATCTTCGTCGACGCGTACGGCGACGCGGGAGCTGGCTTCATTGTCTCGACCTTCGGGTTCAATGCGGCGTTCCCGTAGACCGCGGCGCTCGAAGCGAACACGACGCGGTGCACCTTCGCATCGACCGCGGCCTTCAGAACGTTCAGCGTGCCCTCCACGTTCGTCCGCCAGTACTCCTGGGGCTTCTGCACGCTCTCCGGCACGGAGGTCTTCGCCGCGAGGTGATAGACGACATCGTGGCCCTTCATCGCGGTCGCTAGGCGCTTCGGCTGAAGGATGGACGCGCGTTTGAGCGGGAGTTCCTCGCGCACGCTCGCGAGGTTCTGTAACGAACCGGTCGAGAGATCGTCGAGGACTGTGACGCGGTTGCGGCCGCTGAGTCGCTCGACGAGGTGGGATCCGATGAAGCCCGCGCCGCCGGTGACGAGGATGCGTCGGCCATCCATGGCCCCGCGGCGACGGGACGAGCGGGCCATAAGCGTTCCGGTTTCAAACGAGGCATCAGCCGGTTACATGGGTGAGTTGCGCACTGATGTCGAAGAGTCGCCGCGCAACCGACGCATCCTGTGCGGCACGCGACGGAGTACGGACCTGCATCTTTGCGAAGTATTTTCCGGTGACCCCTTCGACCTCCGGGGACGCCGCGAGGAAGATTGGCGTCTCCGCTCCCTTCTCCGGGCTCTTGAAGAACATCCGAACGAATCGCACGATGGGCGATGCGCCTCCCATGCCGAGGTTCGTCCGGATGACCCCGGGATGACAGGCGTTCACCGTGACGCCGGATCCGACGAGCCGCGTCGCGAGTTCCCGCGTGAACAAGACTTGCGCGAGCTTCGATTGGTTGTACGCGCGGAATCCGCCGTAGCGCTGCTCTCCTTGGAGGTCGTCGAACCGAATCGTGCCCCCTTCGTGCGCACTCGATGAGACATTCACGATGCGCGAGGGGGCAGACCGCTTCAGCGGATCGAGGAGGAGGTGCGTCAGGAGGAATTCCGAGAGGTAGTTCACCTCGAATTGCCGCTCCAATCCGTCTTCTGTCATCTCGCGGTGCGAGGTGTACACCCCTGCGTTGTTGATGAGAACGTCGAGCCGCGGGTAGGTTCGCGTGAACTCTTCGGCAAAGGCGCGGACCGACGCTTCGCTCGCGAGGTCGACGATCATCACCGCGACGTGCGGGTTCCCGGATTCGCGTACGATCTCGGCACGCGCCGCCTCCCCGCGCGTCGGACTGCGGCACGCCATGACCACGGTCCCTCCGAGGCGCGCGAGGCCGAGGGCGGTCGCCTTCCCGATCCCTGAGTTCGCACCCGTAACAATCCAGACGCGATTGGCCATCGGAGGTGGACTGGCGGCGGTCATCGAGTTCGTCCCGTGGAGCACTCATCCGTCCCGTAAATTCTTGACCCCCGTGAACTCAGCCGCTCAAAGTCAAATTCGAGACTTTCGGGCAAGGTCTTTTCCCTACGCCTCTGGTTCGACGCCGCGGATGGTCGAGGCCTATCAGTGGTACTCCCTCATCTCCGTGGGGAGCGCCGCGCTTGCGGTCTCGGTGTCCGCGTACGTGATGCGGCGGATTCCGAACCGCCGGGCGGGGGACACGTTCGTCCTTGCGATGGTGTTCTTCGTCCTCGCGGCGACGTTCGCATACCTCTTGCGGACCTCGACGCTCGACTACTATGGCCCGAACCCGGGGCCGCTCGCAATCGCTCGCTTCTTCTATTTCTTCCACATGCTCGCGGTCGGCTTCACCGCCTCGTTCATCGGGCAGTACTTCCTTGGATTCGAGCTGATGCGGCGACGCATCGTGAACCTGTTCCTGCAGGCCTCCCTGCTCGTGGTCGCGGTGGGCGTCACGATCCAGGTCACGACCCTGGAGAACGAATACGGAGGCATCGGGGTGGT
>DASPYU010000025.1:0-2785 GCA_035636595.1 Thermoplasmata archaeon | reverse complement strand
GACGGATTCGGTCTCGGACCGCGGGCGCCGACAGGGACACTTTGCGGCCGAGCGCCTGAAAGCTCTGCCGGGCATCCTCATCGAGGGCGACGAGGAGGCGAAAATCTTTCGCATCCACGGAAAGCCGATGACGCGGGGGTTCTAATACTCCCCGAATCGAAAGCGACGCCTAACGCGGTCCCAAATCGGTGCGGGGTGTGCTCGGCCCCATGAGCCCGTTCAATGCAGGGCAATCGGATCCGGGGAAATCGAATCGGAGCATCGTCGTCATTGGGTCTACCGGTCGCACCGGTCGACTCGTCCTGGACGAAGGCCTGCGCCGCGGGCATTCGATGACGGCCTTCACTCGCCGGCCTCAAGGACTCGCGGGGGTCCGCGGACTGAAAGGGGTCGTCCAAGGGGACGGCCGGAACCTCGAGGACATCCGGCGTGCGGTCGCGGGGCAGGACGCGGTCATCTCGATCGTCGGGACGGAGGGCCGCGGCCCCACGACCGTCATGAGCGATGTCACCCGCGCCGAACTCGAGGCGATGCGCGAGGCCGGCGTCCGGCGCCTCGTGACCGTGAGCGCGTCCGCCATCGAGGGGCGCCATCCCTGGATCGCCATCAATCTCGTCCGCTGGATCCTTCGGAAGCCCTACGCGGACGTCGTTCGGATGGAGCGCTTGGTCCGGTCGAGCGAAGCCGATTGGACCATCGTCCGACCGCCGTATCTCTCGAACGGACGCAAGACGGGCCGGGTTCGAACGCAAACCGGGAGGAATGATCTCCCGAACGGTCCGTATCACATCTCTCGGGCCGACCTCGCGGCGACCCTCGTCGATCTTGCGGAAGACTCGGAGCACGTCGGCGAAGTGCTCTTTGTGAGCGAGCGGCGGAAATCGGGCTAGGTCTCCTGGGCCGACAGCGCGCCCTTCCCGCCGCGGCGGGCGGCGCCAATCCACGGACGTGGGAAAGACCTGCGGACGCGGCAGGAGCCGCCCGGGGCCGAAGCTATAAGGCTTTCAGCCGTTGCCTTGGCCGGGGGTCGGAGGCCGTGGTGTCCTTTGACGTGTCGAGTTTCAACTGGATTGCGATCGTGCTGGCCGGCGTTAGCGCACTAATCATCGGCGCGGTCTGGTTCTCGCCGCCGCTGTTCGGACGGCGCTGGATGGGCGCGCTGGGGATGAAGCCCGAGAACGCGGGGAACCCGGCGCCGGGCTTCGTCGTCGCGTTGGTGATTTCCATCATCGGTGCGACGTTCCTGCGGTGGGTCCTCGGCGTCGCGGGCGCCACGTCGATCGCGGACGGGATCGAGGTCGCGCTGATCATCTGGTTCGCGTTCATCCTGCTGCCGAGTGCGCCCTCCCTGCTGTTCACGAAGAGCTCCAAGACCGCTTTCGCGATCACGCAGGTCCAGCACGCGATTGCCATGAGCGCGATGGGGATCGTCCTCACAGCGTACCGCTGAGCCGCGGTCGTCGTTCTTCAGGGGGGCCAGACACCATGGTCGGACGGACTCGAGGGACGGGATGGGGGCCGGAGTACCGCATCACCGCGACGTTCCGCGTTCCGCTCGATTTCGCGTTCGCATGGTGCACGGATTACACTCCGGACGATGCGGGCCTCGAGGGCGAGGCGTACCAGCGGAAGATCATCGAGCGGTCGGCGAGGCGCGTCGTGTTCGAGGACCTTGAGGAGATGCCCGACGGCTGGTTCTGGGGCCGGGACGTCGTCACGCTGCGTCCTCCAAATCGTTGGCACATGGATGGCGTAGGGAATCGTCGCGACGTCACGGCCGACTACGTCCTGACATCGCTCCCGGATGGCCGGACGGAGCTCGAGCTTCGCTGGAGGAGGCGGCCAACGGTGCCCGGCAAGCAGCTCACGAAGGCGCAGCGGGAGGAATCCGCGCGGGTCGCTTGGAAGCGCTTCGGTGCGGCGATGGAGCGCGATTATCGGCGCAGCGGGTCCTCCGGAACCCGACGGAAGAAGTGAGCGGCCTCCATCCCACGCGAGACAGGAAGCATCAGACATGGAACCGGGAACGCGCACCGCGGTCGGGATGCCGCCGGGTCGCCTCCTCACGTTGGCGGACGGCATCTTCGCCATCGCGATGACGCTCCTCGTCCTGGATCTGCGGCTGCCCGACGGCAGCAACGCCGATCTCGCGACGCAGCTGGTCGGGCTGCGCTCGGCCTTCCTGACGTTCGTCATCAGCTTCGTCGTCCTCGGGGTCTTCTGGTTCGCGCACCACCAGACGTTCCACTTCCTCGTCCGGGTGAACCGCACGCTGGTCTGGCTGAGCATCGGATTCTTCCTGGGGGTCGCCTTGGTCCCGTTCGTCGCGTCCGTGCTCGGCGCGCACCCGGACGACCCGATCGCCCTCACCCTGTACGGCGGGGCCATCGGGCTCCTGACCGTCCTCGGGTACGTGACCTGGTGGTACATGACCGGCGACCGCGGGCTTGTGGTCGACGGGATGGACCCGAACTTGGTCCGCAAGGTGCAACACTGGATCGCCGTCGGACCCGTAATCGCCCTCGTCGCGATCGCCCTCGCGTTCGTGAGTCCCCTGGCCTCGTTGCTCATCTACGTGGCCCTGCCCGTCCTGTTCATCGCCTTCAATCCGGTCGACGCGTACCTGGAGCGGCTCCGAGAGAAGGAGCGTTGACTCTCGAGCGGGATCGAAACCGTTGCGGGACCGGGACGTCGTCACGTATGAGTACCATGTCGACATTAGAGCCATGCTTATGACATCGACCACGACCATTTCGCTACGCAAGGAGACCAAGGAGCTGCTGCG
>DASPYU010000024.1:0-76985 GCA_035636595.1 Thermoplasmata archaeon | reverse complement strand
ATCTGGCAGGTCCCGATGTCCTCGCCGACGATCTTCGGCCAGCTCCAAGCGCGAGGGATCTCATGGCGATACTACTACAGTCCCGGCATCTTCGTCGGTCCGCTCCCGAGCTACTTCCCGGAGATTCGATCCCGTTCCGAAATGATCGCACAACTCGTCCCGATGGACCAGCTGTTCGGCGACCTGTCGGCTGGAAACCTGGCTCAGGTGACGTACATCGACCCCTCCGAGGACTTCTTCATCAGCGAGCATCCTCCGGAGCAAGTTAGCGTCGGCGCGGCGTGGACGAAAGGCATCATCGACGCGATCATGTCGAGTCCCGCTTGGAAGACCACGGCAATCTTCTTGACGATGGACGAATCCGGAGGCTTCTACGACCACGTCCCGCCCCCGCAAGTCGACGGATGGGGCTACGGATTTCGCGTCCCGATGATTGTGGTTTCGCCATACGCTCGCCGCGCGTTCGTCGACCACCAGGTAATGGATCATACGTCGATTCCCAAGTTCATCGCGGCGAACTGGGGACTTCCGATGCTCACGCAACGAGAAGCCGGCGCGAACGACATGCTTTCAGCGTTCGACTTCGCTAACCTCACCACCGACACAATCACATTAAGTCGGGCGAACTGGATCCCCGGACTCTCTTGGTGGATCCCTTCGCTGGTCTTGACGGCCGTATCGAAAAGGCCCAACCCCGGATGGGACTCTTTGGAGGAGGTCGCCGGTTGACGAGCACGGAATCCGGCTTCTCGGTCCTGATCGCGAGTCACAACCGTCGCGAAAAGCTCAGGGCCCTCTTGGAGAGCCTTCGCAGATCACGGAGCGCGCACCTCGAGGCGGTCGTCGTCGTCGATGACTCCGACGAGATGGTGGACCTAAGTGAGGAGTTCAAAGATCTACACTTGAGACACATCCACCTCGAGAAACGTGTCTTCCTATCGAAGGCCAGAAACATCGCGTGGCGGCAGTGTGCAAGTGAGTCCCTGTTCTTCATTGATGACGACAACGTCGTCGTGGAGAACACTCTAGAGGCACCGTTCGGCTTGTTGTTGGAGGACTCGCGTATCGGCGCGATCATGCCCGCGGTGTTATACCGGGCGAACCCCGATCTCGTCTGGGTCTATGCAACTCCGCTTCGGCCTGATCGATGGGGGCACTCTTTGGTCGGGAGGAATCACGCGAGGGCATCTGCTCTCGAAAACCGCCGCCTTCCGACGGATGCGCTGCCAAACGCGTTCATAGTTCGGCGCGCGGCTCTCGAGGAGCTCGGGGGATTCGACGAAAAATTCGTCATGAGCAGTTCCGCCGACTTTGCGATGCGCCTGAAGAAATCAGGATGGAAGGTTGAGGCGTACACGGGGGCATTCACCCTTCACGATGTCGAGCCGCCTGGACGCGTCGGCTACTGGGCAAGCCACCGGGGCGTTGATCCGGAGCGCGTTTTCTACGACGTACGAGATTGGTTCATACTGATGCGTTCGCTCCATCCGGACGGAAGATGGTTTTTCGTGCGAGCGACGCGGCATGCGGTCGGATTCATGGTACCGAATGCCCTCTCGTACCTGCTTCGAGGCGGTTCGCAGGGTCGAGAGTCGATCAGGCAATTGGCGCGGGCTTATATCGGCGTGCTCCGAAACGACGGGGTGTCATGAGCGTGGAATCAGAGTCCTTGCCCAGCGTTGCGAACGCTCACGCGGGTTTGGCCGCACGATTCATCCACGGATCCACCCTAAAATCGGCATTCAATCGAACCATGGATTGGATCGGTGGCCTGAGTCCTGAACTCTCCTACTCACTGCGTACTAGCCTAAGAGAAGCTGCGTTTCCGCTGAGGCCGGACAAAAACGATACGCCTCCGAGGATGCGTGATGACATCCAGGTTTTCGCATCCTTGTTTCAAGGCGCCACCCAAAATTTCCAGAGAATCGTCTCAGAGTATCAAGAGGAGATTAGGTGGCCGAGGGCGCGAGTCTATAACGGATTCTTCGAGACCATCGATGCGGAATTGTACTATTGCATGATTCGTTTCTACAAACCGAAGAGGGTTGTCGAGGTCGGTGCTGGGAATTCGACCTGGTTCGCTCGGGACGCGTTGAGCGTCAATGGAGGTGGTCAACTCACAGCCATCGACCCATCCCCCCGCGTCCAGCTTCCTAGAGGCTGCAGACAAGTCCGACGTTTCGTGGAGGATGTCGAGATCTCAGCTTTCGAAGAGCTCAACGAAAATGACATCTTGTTTGTTGATTCGTCTCATTCAGAAAGAGAGGCGAACTACTTTGTCGATCGAATTTACCCCGCTCTTCGCCGGGGCGTCTTGATCCATCATCATGACATTGTCTTCCCCTACCTTGGGTATGCCTCCTTTGTCCCAGACTGGGCGACTCTCGGAGAACAGGAAGTAATTCTCCAGTTCTTGCTTCACAATCAGGGTTCGTATGGGGTTGTCACGAGCTCAGCCTTCGCCCGGTATGAAAATCCCGGGATGCTAATGCGCCTGATCCCGAGCAAGAGGTCGAGGCCCCTCATCGCTGGTGGGTCGCTCTGGATTCTGAAGAAGGCTTGATGGCAGGTCATGTCCGTCGCGGTCCTGATTTTCTGTTTGAATGAGGTCGAGGGCGTTCTGCGCAACATCCGTTCGATGCAGGAATTCGTCGATGAAATCATCCTCGTCGACAGTTCCTCTCCAGAGGATCATGAGGCGTTGCGATCGCTTGCAAGTCCGTATTCAGCGAAGATCTATCACGCGCTCCCGCTCGGTTTCCCGGAACCGCTTCGTCCGTTCGGCCTGAGTAAGGTAGAGTCTGACTACGCGTTAATCCTCGATGCAGACGAAGAGGCATCCGTTGGTCTACGATCCGATCTTCGTGATCTTCACGAGCATGAGGCGTATGTCTTGCCGCGGCTCGAGGAAGGACTCAGATCCTATACATACCATCTTCGGCTCCTCCGACCCGCTGCCGTTCGGTTTCGGTACCGAAGTTTCGACTTTCCCGAGGTCCTTGGGCACATCGGCCATCTGGACAAGTCACGACGACTCATTCACCACGCCGACTACTCAAATTACCTTACTGAGAAGGCACGAGCGCAGAGGTATTTCACGATCGAGAACGTCGAACGCCCTTTCAACCGCCAATACGGTCGGGAGTCTCTGACAACTCGATTCACGCGACGATCGGTGTCGGTCCCGTTGACACGAGGTCTCCTCGTACCACCGGAGACTCCACTGTCGTCGCGTATGATTGGCGTTTTGATTAATTTCGAATTTCTGCGTGATATGGTCCTGGGAAAGGGTCTCCGAGCCGCATCTTTCAACCGACGCTATTCGCTCGGCAAGAGAAGGTTTCTCCTCGGCCTATCCGATGCCGAGAGGGACTTCTTGCAGGCCGCTGCCATCGAAGTCCAACGGAGCGGAGGCCTCTTCCGCTACCTTGGGCTTGACAACCCTGCGTACGTTGACCAGCTCACCCGCTCGTTCCAATGGAATCTTCGTGGAATCGATGTCTACAAGAACCTACTGCGGTACCGCCTCAACTACGGAGAGCCGGCGGACTCCGTGCCGGTCCTCGCAAACCCGAATGCTTGTTGACGCGAGTGCGGGATTGTCGAAGCCATGCGGACGCTGGACTCGGAGACTCCCGAGTCTACAAGGGCGGCTTGCGTCGATGCCATCTCCAAACCGCGAACATCGTCGCAGTGACTGCAATACCAAGCAGCACTACGGCAAAGTCCATCCACAACGGAACCCAGAGTCCGACATCCAAATCAATGGTCCAGGAGATTTCGTTGTGGCGGATGTCCCGGCTGCTGAACTGGATCTGGTAAATTCCGGGTGCATTAAACGAATGAACGGCTGACAAGACATGGCTCGTCTGGCCATCGCCAAAGTCCCAGGACACCTGGAGGAGCTCCCCCGAACCACCAACGATGTCGGCTCGGAACGCCACATCCTGACCAACGACGGGACTCGGAGCCGAAACGAAGACCGTCCCCGAAAGCGGAGGTGGGTAACGGAAAAACCACGTGTCGGCTTTGACCTCGCTGCGATTGCCGCCCCCGAACATGACGAGGACATTCTCCAGCGGATCGTATCCTCCGACCGCCGCCATGCGCGGTGACGGACCGCCCGGCGTCGATATGTTTCTCCAGACGAGTTGAGTTGTGTTGAAGGCCCACGTATCCCCGAGAATAGTCCGATTTCCGAAGCCGCCCACAAGAAGCAGCTCCCCAAAGACGACATTGGTTGCGAACACCGCGTAATCGCGGGGCCCGGGCATGACATCGGGGAAAATCGGACTCCACGCGTTCTCCGCCCAGCGGTAGTGCCACATGTCAGCGGGGTGATGGAAGTCGAACTCCGGATCGGAGTAGTCGTTTCCTGAGAAGAGGAAGAAGGATTCATGTGCCGAGTCGTACACCATCCGGCCGTCGGCCCTCGGGGAGGGTAGCCGCGCGCTCGGCCGGGGGATCCACGTGTCATTGGCGTACACGTAATACCACACATCGCCGAGATATCGGACGCCGTCGAATCCTCCGAAAAGGAGGGTCACCCCTTCAATCTCGTCGTAGGCCACGGCCGCATCCGAGCGAGGCGATGGACTGTCTTTCGGGTGCCTCTCCACCCATGTCTCGTTCCCCACAAAGAAGGCCCAAGTGTCTGAAAGTCGATGGTACAAACCATCGTGCGTTTCGTACCATCCCCCATAGAGAATGAGAGCGCCGGCGCCCATGTCGTATACGAGCATCGCATCAGCGCGAGCCGGCGGGCTGACTGCCGGATGTCTTTCCTCCCAGACTCGCGCGCTCGGATTGAGGACCCATGTCTGGTTGATAGGTTCGCCGTCGGATCCGCCAAATAGGACAAAGAGGTGGGATTGCGAATCATACGCCATCATGGATCCGGCAACACCGGGAGGATGCAGGGTCTGTGTCCCATCCGTCCACCCTCCTCCTAGAATGCTAGCGTAGCTTCTAATCGGAAACATTGCAGACAGTGAGACGGAGTCAGGTCCACCTGATGGAAGGCTGATAGAAGCCAGCGCGAAAGCCACAAGAAGACCAACCGTGAGTCTGCGGCCTTGACGGTTCATCGTGGGTTCTCGCGGGAGACAACTGGAGGCCGATTGCCATAGGATTCGGAGATGAGTGTTAGAACGCGAGGAATATCGTATCCGGCCCTTGCAACGATGCGGTCTCGGGTGACGATCCGACGGACACCGACCAAGGGCTTAGAAAGAAAGACGAGATACGAATAGGTCTTCGTCGTCAGGGAGAGAAGGAGGCCGTTCCTCTCCGCAAGTACTTTGATCGTGTGATTCTCGGAGATCACCTTCCCATAGGTTTCGAGGTGGCTGTCGCCCACTAGAACACCCTGGAATATCTCTCGCGAAGGACCTCGTACTTGTTGGACTCGTAAGCGAAGAATCCTCGTCGCAGGACCGTGTGGAATTGAGCCAACTCCAGTCCGTGCCGAAGGAGTCGATGGTTTCGCACCGGGCCGACTGTCATGAGGTAGGGGGCGAGGATGATGAGCGCGATTGCGTTCGCTATCCACCAGCGGCTTCGGCCCGTGACAACTGCTTCAGTTGTCTCCATCGCGGTATCTTCAGCCGCCAGGCCGGAGTAGAGCCGCGGGAAGATGTCTCCTATCCAAGGGGCCACGGACAGCAGATCACGATAGTGGTCTTGTCCGGCGAGGACACGGAGATTCAACGCTTCACGCGCAAACAAGGGATCCCGAACAGAGCGGAACTCTTCGCGGCACTCACGGTCCTCTGAGACGCGGTTGAAACAAAACTGAGGTGAAGCCGGACTCTTCAGGCGGCGCAACCGGGCGAGAATCATCGCGATCAGGAGGGTGATCCACAGCCGGTTCCGAGTGGTGACGAGAAAGAAATCGACATCGTCATCCGGCCGACTGGTCGCATATGCGGTGGAACCTGAAATTGCAGCGAGGCGGATCCAAGGACAGGTCTTCACGAGCTCGTCGCTAAAGGATTTGGCAAGTTGCAAGCGCTGGGCAGACAGCTCCATCTGGGCGATTCGGCCCTTCGCCAGTTCTTCCGATCCCCGCAAAGTGACTTGGCCCTCCTGAATTACAACGTGGCCCCGGAGGTCTCCGTCGCGCCTCAAGAACATGTCTAGGTCTGCCTTCGACTCAAAGATTCCCTGAGGCAGGAGTAGGAACAGCTCCTCGATTGAAATCGAGCTCGCATGTGAGGCTGCGATCGACGTCAGAGTCCGAATCACGTGCCGAGCGCGAGAAATGGCTTCGGAAGGGGAGGCCGCCCGGGACTCATGGAGCGCCGAGCGCAGTTCATCCTTGGGTTTTGATTGTAGAGCAATGGAGGTCTCCGGCGCAGATGTTCGGGTGTTGAACGTAGGGCTCTCGCCTCCTGTCCATCATCGATAGCTATCCGAGTAGCATTAGGTATTTCGCCCCGCCCGATCCGATTCCCGGAGAAGATCTGACAGCAAAATGAGGCGATGAACGCGTTCTTGGAGAGGAGGATATCGACTAAACAGTCCCTTTCCTGAACCGAGGATGCTCAGCCCCCACGATGCCTTTTCCTGCGGACCGTGGCTCGCGATCTTCAAAAGCGCGGAGGCAAGCGTCGCTGGTCTCCCGCTCGATCTCGCTCCCATTTCGTCTGCCAAGTATTCGCGCTCCCGGTGCACGGCCGGATCGAAGAATTTGCTGAAAGGGTCGAAGAAAAGGATCCGGGATAACACCCGGGAGAAGACTTTGAACTCCGAGTCGTGATGCTTCAGGTGCATGAGTTCGTGCGCTACTACGGCCTCGACCTCGTCCTGCTCCAAGAGCGACAAGAGCCCAGTCGACACCAGGATCGTCCTCTGCTTCCCGCCGACTGCAATGGCCAGCGTCGCGGCGCTTTGGACAATCCCCACTTGCACATCGTCTACCCCCTCGAACTTGGCTAGGAGTCGCACGTATTCCTGCAGCCACGATTCGTCCTCGCCCGGTTTCCTTGGGGCGAACCTCCGGAGCACAGAGGCATTGCCGTACTTCCAGACAATCGCCGAAATGATCCCCGAGGCTGCAAGGCCCCCGACGACGGAACCGAAGACCGCGAGTGGCACGCCGTTTCTCGCGTACGCCACCATCCGAGCCTGAGACACGCACAGGACCAGACTGCCCGCCACGAACGCCCAGAAAAAGATCGACAGGGCGTAGAGGCCCGTGAGCAAACTCACGCGCAGCTTCGCATTCTGACTGTTGGTGACGAACACGTAGAGCAGCGTGCCCATGGAGGCGCCACAGACCGCCAGGACCGTCAGGGACAATGGAGAGAGCCAGTACGCTTGGAGCGCCTCTCCGATGACCTCGACGAGGCTAGGCATCCGTGTTCTCCTTGGGCCGCCGCTTTTCCACTTGGGACTTTAGCGCCGCCAACTGGTCCTCAGAGACGGAGGCCGGGTTTTCGAGGAGATACGATACCGCAGCGCCGCCGAATGTTCCAACGACCCGATCGACCATCGTCGCCATCGCCTTCCGGTAGGCCCGTCCTTCCTTAAGTCGGTAATAGACCTTCTTCTCGCTCTCCCTACGCAGCGCAATGAGGTCCTTGTCGACGAGGCGATAGAGCGTCGTCGTCACGCTCGTGTACGCGACGTCCCGCGTCTTCCGGACCTCCTCGTAGATCGCTCCCGATGTCGCCGGGCCGAGGTTCCGCACGGCGCGAAGGACCGTCAACTCGAGCTCGCCGAGTTCCATACGAATACTATATCGATAGTAATCTAGTTAAACCTTGCCCGTTAGAAATTGAGCGACGAAAAGCCGGGCGCCGCTACGTGAGTGCGGACGCCTGCGTCGCGAGTTCCGTGAATCGCTTCGACAAGATGTCGAGCGCGGCCAGCAGGACGGCCTTCGTCGTCAACGATCCGTCCGTCTCGAACTCGAGGACGATCCGCGTCGGATCGTTCCCCACCTTCACGGAGTCGACCTTGTATGCATCGATGAACTTCTTGCAGGTCGTGCAGTCCGGCGGCAGCTCGACCGACTCTTCGCCCTCCGTCAGAGTGGACTGCATGTGGCTCTCGCAGAACGGGACGTCCGGAGCGAGCGCGTCGAGGGTCTTGCTCCCCGCCTTCAGGATCGGGTAGTAGCGGTAACCCACCCCATGGGTCGCCTGCCACTTCGCGTGGTCCTTCCCCGTGCCGAGGACCGCGGTCGCGTAGATCAGCATCGCCTGGCCGTCGCCCAGCTTGACGATCGGGATGTTCGCGTCCTTCGGTCGCAGCTTCGCGTCGCCGATCGGCTCGAGGTCCGCGGACGTCACGACGCCGGGTCCGCGCTTGTTCACGGAATAGATGATCGTGCAGTTCGGGCAGCCCTCTCCGTGGCACGTCGGGCAATCCTCTCGCCGGTTGTACAGGCCGAGGTCCGTCGGGATCGGAATCAGGCCGAGGCGGTGCGAGATCATCTCGTCGAAGAGCGGGCTGACGCTCTCGTACTCCTTGCCGTCTTCGGCGCGGATCGGTCCGAGATGGAACTCGACGTCCTCAATCGCCATCTTCGGGACGTCGGAGACGAGGACCCGCCGCACCGCGTTCGCGAACGCGGGCTCGGCTTCCTCCAGGAGGAGTCGCATCGTGTCGCCCGACTGGGCCAGGACCTTCATCTTCATCTCAGACCCTCCGGCCGCGGCGGCCGCCTTTCGCCTTCGTGCCGTCGTGCGGGACCGGCGTCACTTCCTCGATCCGCCCGATTCGGAGGCCGGCGCGCGAGAGCGCGCGGATCGCCGCCTGGGCTCCCGGTCCGGGGGACTTCGACTTGTTGCCGCCCGGCGCGCGTACGCGGACGTGGATCGAGTCGATGCCCTTCTCCTTGGCCGCGTCCGCGACCTTCTCCGCGGCCTTCATCGCGGCGTAAGGCGACGCCTCGTCTTTCGCGGCCTTCACAACCATGCCGCCCGTCGCCTTGGTGATCGTCTCGGATCCGGTGACGTCCGTGAGGGTGATGATGATGTTGTTGTACGACGCGTAGATGTGCGCGACGCCCCATCGCGGCATGATCACGCACCTCCCGTCGGATTGGGTCCTGGGGTATCGGGTCCGGGCGGCTCCGGTTCCGCGCCCTCGTCCTCGCCGCCTTCATCTGCTCCTTCCGCCGCGGGCGGAGCGGGGATCTGGCCCTGCTGTCGCACCGGGTGCAGGTCGCTCGAGATCGCGGATCGCTCGTCGTACGTGATGACGTTCTCGTCCGTGCGGGTCACGAGCACGCCGGGGATCGTCACCCGCCGTCCCCCGACCGACACGTGGCCGTGGACGATGAACTGCCGCGCCTGTCGTGGGGTGAAGGCGAGGCCCTTGAGGAACGTGAGTGTCTGCAATCGGCGGGAGAGGATGGCTTCCACGTCGAGTGCGAGGACGTCGTCCAAGGTCGTTCCCTCGAGGGGCAGGAGTCCGAGTCGGCCGAGGCGACGGAGGAGCTGCTCGCGTTCCTTCTCCGCCTGCGCATCCTTCTGTCGCACGCGCGCCTGGAGTTCCCGCGCCCGCTGCCGGAAGCGGCGCAACACGTACTGGGACCGCCAGAGTTCCTTCTTGTTCTTCAGGCCGTATTTCTTCAGGAGTTCGTTCTCCGCCTTGATGCGCTCCGCCTCCCACGGATGGGACGGCCGCTCGAATTTCGCACGGGAGAACTTCGGATCGCCCAACGCCTCACACCTTCTTCTCTTCGGGCTTCTTTTCTTCCTTCTTCTCTTCCTTTTTCTCTTCCTTCTTGCCGCCTTCCTCGGCCTTCTTCGCCTTCGCGGCTTCGAGGGCGGCCTTCTTCGTGACGCCGACCGTCAGGCCGGTGCGGCCGTTCGAGCGGGTGCGCTGCCCGCGGACCTTCTGGCCGGTCTCGTGGCGCACGCCCTTGTAGGATCGGATCATCTTCATGCGGTTGATGTCGTCCCGGCGGTGGATCTCGACGTCCGCGCCGAAGGCGTGCATGTCGAGGCCTGATTCCCAGTCCTTCGGGCGGTTCACCATCCAGTGCGGGAACGCCTCGCTGAGGTTGCCGAGCGTCGCCTCGATCTTGTCCGTCTGCTCCTCGGACAGGTTCCCGAGCCGCTCCCGCTTCGGGACGGCCGCGAGGTCCGAGACCGCCTCCGCGACGCGGATGCCGACGCCCGAGATCGCCGTGAGGGCGTACGCGACCGCGCGGGTGCCGTCGAGGTCCGTGTTCGCCATCCGGACGATGTAGCGGAAGTCCTCCTTGACGCCCTCGAGCTTCTTGGGCGCCCTGGGAGCTTTTGGCTCTTCCTTCTCTTCCGCCTTCTTCTTCGGCCGCTCCGCCTTTTCCGGCTTCGCGGGCGCCTCCGCACCCTCGGGTGCGGGCGCTGGCTTCTCCTCAGGCATTCAACAATCCCCGGATGGGATGGACATCCAAACTTCAGCCGCTATTTAAGGATTCGGAGCGCGGCCTCGGTCCGTCTCCATGCGATACTGCTTGGGATCCACCGAGCCCGTTTTTCGGGCGGGGGTCCTCGGCCGTTTCGCCGGACCGCCCCGAGTCCGGGATGATTCGGCCCCTTTCTCGGCCGGGTGGTAGATCAACTTCACGACTCCGGTGTCGTAGGCCGTTGACTCCGCGAGCTTGAGGTTCGCCAGGCTGCCTTCGTCGAACAGGCGTTTTCCGTGGCCGAGGACGAGCGGGTAGACTAGCAGACGATACTCGTCGATGAGACCGTGAGGCATGAGTGATCGGACGAGGCTGGGCGAGCCGTGGATCACGATGTCCTGACCCGGTTCCTGTTTCAGCTTGGCGATCTCCTGGCGCACGTTGCGGCTGATCACGTGGGAGTTGTTCCAGGTCAGTTTCTTCAAGGTCGTCGACACGACGTGCTTCGGCATCGCGTTGAACCGGTCCGCGAATCCTTCCGGGTCCTTCCTCGACGGCCAGGCGGCGGCGAAGCCCACGTATGTCACCCGTCCCAGAAGCAGTGCATCCGAGGCGAAGGTCTCATCGAATTTGAATTTCCCGATATCGTCATTCCAAAACGGGAACGACCATTTCTCCGGAGATTCGACGACCCCGTCCAGCGAGATGAACTCGGTGACCGCGAGCCGACGATTCGGATTTTCAGGCATCGAACCTGGCCCCCCTTTCCGGTCCCGGAGACGCTCGCATGTTCATAAATCCTTCAGGGACTTGCCGAGAGGTTTCCGCATCGCAGCGGCGTATTCCTCGTATCCCGCGTTGCGGTAGAACGCCTGCGCCTCCGCGTTCGTTCGACCCGTGAGGACGACCATGTCGGTCGCCCCGCGTTCTTGTGCGATTCCCTCGAGGTACTTCACGAGCTTCGATGCGACCCCGAGGCGCCGCGACTCCGTCTCAACGAAGAGATCCGTGACCTCGGCGTACGGCGTGGGATCGAGAGACGGCGTGATGCGAAGGCTGGCGAACCCGGAGAGGCGGCCCGATGCCTCCGCGACGACCACGGTCTCGAAGCCATCGATCTGCCGAAGGCGTCTCGCGACCGCGCCTTCCGTCACCGTCTCTCCGAAGTACGCCGCGTAGAACGCTTCGAACAACGGAACCAACCGGGCCGCATCATCCGTCCGCGCAAGGCGGACGCGAACGGGGACCGACCGGGGCTTCGCGACCATCGTCTCACGCCGCCTTGGAGGAACGAAGGACTTTGAACCCGCTTCCCCGCTTCACGATGGTCGCGTTTCCGAAGGCGGCGGCCATTCGCTCGCGGATCGAATCGGCCCCTTGCCGCGTCCGCGCGACGAGCCAGAGACTTCCGGCATCGTGCAGGTGCGCCGGCGCTTCGGCGATCAAGCGATCGAGGAGCGCGCGCCCGGCACGGATCGGCGGGTTGCTCACGATGTGGTCGAACGAGAGCCCCGCCACCGGTTCGTAGAGATCACCCGCTCGGACCTCGGCGTTCGTGATCCGGTTCGCGGCGAGATTTGCACGCGCGAGGACAACGGCTCGTTCGTTGACGTCCGTCAAGATGACGTGACCTCCTTCGGATAGGGCGGCGGCAACGGTCCCGATGGCGCCGTATCCACAACCCATATCCAAGATCAACTCGCACGGGCCGACTTGGAGGGCCGCAAGGAGAAGGTCCGTGCCGCGATCCAGCCCGCCGCGCGAAAACACACCCGAGTCCGAGCGGAAGGTGAATGGTCGACCTCGCACCGCGACGCGGATCTCGACGGGACGATGCCGCGATCTCGGATGTTTTTCGAAGTACTGTTCGCCCATCCTCGGAGCGGAACTCCCGGGCGCGGCTTAAGGCCGCCGCTCACTTCTTCGACGGGGCCGGCGCGCGTGTGACCTGGTCCAGCAGGACTGTCGCGAGCCGTAGGTCCTCACTCGAGCCCGAGAAATTGCCGGTATGGAATTCCCGCACGGCGCGTCCGAGGACATCCTGGATGTCCGGGAGGAACGTGAGGCCGCTTCCCTGAAGGACCTTCACGCGGCCCTGCATCGCCTCGATCGCCTTCTGGAGGCCTTCGCGCGCGTTCGCGCGGCGGAGGAACGCCTGCAACGCTCTCTCGAGGTGCTCGATCGTACGGGAGTACGAGCCTTCATGGATCGCCCGGCGCGCGTTCCGGATCGCGGACTCGGCCTCGTAGGATTGGAAGCCCTCGGTCTGCAGACGCGTGTAGAGGATTTCCGCATCCGCGAGGCCCGTCGTGGCCTTGGCGTAGGTCTCGCCAAGCGCCTTCGCTTCGCGCGCGAGCCGAGTCGCCATCGCGCTCCCCGGCTCGATCAAGCCTTTGTCGAGCAGGTCCCGCGCCATCTTGATTTGACTTTCCAATCGCTCGGTGAGGATGCCTTCGCCCCGGAGTTCGGTCAGGTGGCAGTCCGTCGCATCGAGGCTCTTGTTCGCGCTTGCGTAGAGCGCGCGGAGCAACGACGACTTCTTCTCGATGTCTTGCGCAATGAGTCGTGCGCCGTCCGCATTTCCGATGGCGAGCTCCTTCGTGGCCTCGTGGAGGGCCATCTCGAGCGGCGTGGCCACGCCGTTCGCGAACGCGTCCGGATCCGGCGGCCCCCGCATTTCCACAAGGGCTTCGAAGGCGATCTCCGCGACGAAGATCGCGTTGGACGCTCGCTCCGCCTTCTCCTGGAACTTGTGCCCCTCGCGTTCCGCTTGGTCGACCATCCCCCGGGCCTCGAGATAGTTCGGGACGAAGGTGCCGTTCTCCCAGACGCCTTGCATCACTTTCTCTTCGGCCTTCGCGATGCTCTTCTCGAGGGCCTCGGTCGCAAGGCCCAGGTGTCGCATCGACGCGATCCTCGCCTGGAGAGACTTCGCGGCCTTCAGATATCCGTTGTAGCGTTCGTCGAGGGAGATCGCGAGGGTCTCGGCTTTCTTCGCGGCGTAGAACGCCTTCGCGTAGTGATGCGCGTTGAACATTTGCTTCGCGATCCGGATGGACTCCTCCGCCGGCTTGAGATCGGCCTGCGTCAAACGAAGGACCGTGACGAGCCCCTCCGATTGTCCAATCGCCGCTTCCGCATTGCGGGCTTTCGTCGCCTTCAAGATCCCGACGCCCGCACTCCGCTCCATGTGCATTGCTCCCGCCATAAGGTCCCCCCATTCTGGTTTATTGATCGGAAATTCCACGCGCAATCGGTGGGCTGTGGAATGCATGAGACGGAGGGTGTAAAAGCGTTGTGACTGTCGGTTCGTGATAATCACGGATGAGAACGCCAAATCGATGCTGTTCACCGGTGGTCCGTGGCGCAAGTCCAATCCGTCCTTGCTCCGGACAAGGGACCGGAGCGGAGCGTCTCGAGTGGACCGATGCGGGATAGCCTTATTACGCGACGCAGGCTCTGGCCGATGGGAATGCGGGGACTCCTAGCGCTCGCGAGGCCCGTAAACTGCCTCATGTCCGCGGCCGGGGTCCTCATCGGCACCGTCGCGGTAGGCGGGCTTTCATCGTGGAGTGCCCGGCCGGTGTCGATCGGCCTCGCGGCCCTTGCCGCGGCGTTGTTCACAGCGGGCGGGAACGCGATGAACGATCTGTTTGATGTCGAGACGGATCGCGTCAACCATCCCGATCGGCCGCTCCCGTCGAAGACCGTTTCCCTGGAGGCGGCGAAGGTCTTCACGATGGCTGTGTTCGCCGGAGCGGCGATTGCCGCCGTTTTCGTGAGCTTCGCGAACCTCGCAATCGTCTTCGTGAACGCGGGCGTCATGTATGCGTACGAACGGCGATGGAAATCCCAAGGCATCCCGGGGAATCTCGCGATTTCCTATCTGGTCGGGTCCCTCTTCCTGTTCACCGCGGTCGCCGTGTATTCCGGGCCGATCGAGCCTTTGATCCGGGGCACGATCCTCGCGGCGCTCGCATCGTTCGCGACCCTCGGGCGAGAAATCACGAAGGACATCGAGGACATGCGCGGGGACGCGGATCGGCGGACGCTTCCGCAGCGAATCGGGGGCGCGAACGCCGGCCGCGTGGCCGCGGGATTCTTGCTGATCGCCGTCGGACTCAGTCTGTTCCCGGCGTATCTTCGCGTCCTCGGCTGGGGATACCTCGCGATCGTCTTCCTCGCGGACGGAATGTTTATCTACGCCGCGTTGCACTCGGCGGCAAATCCGTCCCGCTCGCAACGCGTGACGAAGTACGGAATGATCGTCGCCCTCGGGGCCTTCCTCGCCGGTGCGTTCCTGTGACCGTATACGAATCGATCCTCGAGAACCGGAGGAAGGGCCGCCTCCACATGACCCTCTTGGATCCGGAGAAGCAGACACCAGAAGACGCGGGCAACCTCGCATCGGAGGCCGCCCGGGCCGGGACGGACGCGATCATGGTCGGCGGCTCGACCGGGGTGACCCAGGACAAGGTCGACGGGACGGTCCTGGCGATCAAGGAGGCCGCGAAGATCCCCGTCATCCTGTTCCCATCGAGCGCGGGCAACCTCTCGCCCCACGCGGACGCGGTGTACTTCATGAGCCTGCTGAACAGCCGCGACCCCCGGCTAATCGTGGGCGAGCAGCGGCTCGCCGCGCCGATCGTTCGGGCATGGGGGCTCGAGACGATCCCGATGGCCTACCTCGTCGTCGAACCGGGGATGCGCGCGGGCGAGGTCGGCGATGCGGAGCTCATCACCCGCAAGAACCCGGTCGTCGCGGTCCAGTACGCCCTGGCGGCGCAGATGCTCGGGATGAAGCTCGTGTACCTCGAGGCGGGGAGCGGCGCCCCGGAGCCGGTGCCCGATCGTCTGATCCGCGCGGTGCACGAGGCGATTGACATCCCGCTCGTCGTCGGCGGCGGGATCCGGACGCCCGCGGCCGCGGGGGCGGTCGCGCGCGCGGGGGCCGACATCGTGGTGACGGGGACGATCGTCGAGGTCGCGCGCGAAGGGGACGCGTTGCGGCGGATCATCGAAGCGGTGAAGGCGGGCTGATGCACGCGCTCCGCCCGAAGACGGTCGGGGAGAGCCATGTCGAGACGACGCGGATGGCCCGCCGACTGTTTGTGTCCCCGCCCCCGCGACGGATGCTGCTCCCGATCTTGTTGTTCTCCATCATGGAGTCGTATCTCCTCGTGTATCCGAAGCTCGATGCGGCCCGGGTCGCGGAAGGCGCGCTGGCGATTGCGCTCCCGGCCTACGTTGCAGCGCTCGGGACCGTCTCCGTCGCGGAGCAACTGGGTGGCCGGATGTACTTTCGCCGCTCCTTTCTGCTCGTGTTCGTCGGCCTGATCATGCTCGGGGCGTTCGAGCTCCTCGCAGTCGCCGTCCTCACCGTCTATTCCGTCGCGGGCAACTTGGCGTACGCGTTCCGGATCGACCGGGTCGCGGTCCTGGGGTACGGCGCGATTCTCTGGACCCGGGAGGTAATCCTGTCCGCGACGTCGAACTCGAAGCACCTCCGATCGCTCCCGGCGGCATCCCTCCACCCCGTGCTCGGCCTTCTCGGGCTCGCCCTCTTCGTGCCGCTCGGCCCCGGGGACATCGCCATTGCGATCCTCGTCTTCGCGTTGTTCTTCGTCAGCGCGATCGCCTACGCCGAAATTGCGAAGCGGCCGCTGATGCGGTCCTTCGGCGTCGATGGCCTCAAGCTGTTGCGATCGACGCTGGATCATTACACGGAGCCCGAGGAGTCGGGGATCGCGGAGCTCGAGGGTTTCTTCAATTCGATCAGCGTCTCCGCGCGCGTCCGAGTCGGCGGCCTCGCCCTCCGCACCGCGAAAGGGTTTCGGGCTCTGTTTGTTGCACCGACGGTCCATCCGGGCCCGATGGGCTACGTGAGCGGCAGCGATCTGCCCACGAAGGTCGCGCGCGGGCTATCCGATCTCACGCCGAACATCTTGGTGGCTCACGGCCCGACGACCCACGACGAGAACCCCGCGACTTCGGCGGAGGTCCAGAAGGTCTCCGATGCGGTGCGGGCCCTGGTGACCACCGCCGAATATGGCGTCCTGGTGGGCCGGTCGTGCCGGGCCTCGTTCAAGCGGGCGTCCGCGCTCGCCCAGGCGTTCGGCGACGTCGTATTGATCGTCGCATCGTTCGCGCCGAATCCGACGGACGACATCGACAGTGCGACCGGTCACGCGGCGGTGCAGGAGGCGCGCCTCCTCGGTGCGCGGGACGCGATCTTCGTCGACGCCCACAACTGCCTCGAACCGGGCGTCGGGCTCACGTTGTTCGGCAGCCAACGCAGCCACGAGATCATCGAAGCGGCGAAGGCGGCGACGGAGGCCGCGCTCAAATCGCCGAAGGACAAGCCTCGCGTCGGATACGCGGCGCGGCGCGGGTTCTCGTCTCCCGACCAAGGGATCGGCGCGAGGGGGATCGACACGCTCATCGTGGAGACGGGCGGCCAGAAGACCGCCTATATCCTGTTCGACGGCAACAACATGATCCCCGGCATCCGGGACGCGATCCGCGAACGGGTGGCAAGTCTCGTCCAGGAGTCGGAGGCGATGACGACGGACAATCACTCCGTGAACCTGACAATGGACGGGTTCAACGCGGTCGGTGCGGTCCTGGATCGCGAGACGATCTTGTCGCAAGCGGAGGCCACAGTCCGGGACGCGGCAGGGGCCCTCGAGCCGGTCGAGGCCGCGGCGTTCGCGGGCGAGATCCCGGAGTTCCGCATCTTCGGCCCGCAATCGGCATCGCGCCTCACGACGTCCATCAGCTCGACGATGGCAGTGCTCCGCCCCGCGCTCTACGTCACCCTCAGCGGCGCGATCGCGCTCGGGGCCCTTGTGATCGTATTGTTCTAGAGTAAGTCAAGGAACCAGCGGTGAATCCGCAGGTCTCCGCTGAGCTCCGGATGAAAGGCGGAACCGATGAGGTTCCCCTGTCGCGCGAGGACGATCCGCTCCTTGTATCGGGAGAGCGGCTTGCAGTCTCCCCAGGTCCGGAGGATCGCGGGGGCGCGGATGAACACGCAGTGGAACGGCGTCGGGAGGCCCTCGACGTCGAGATTCGCCTCGAACGATTCGCGCTGGCGGCCGAACGCGTTCCGATCGACTGCCATGTCCATGAGCCCGAGGAGTCGGGTCTTGGTCTTCTCCGCCTGCGCGCCTGCGTCCTTGGAGAGGAGGATGCAACCCGCGCAGGTCCCCATGATCGGCATCGCCTCTTCGCTTGCGCGGCGGACGATCTCGTCGAACAAGCCGAGCTTTACGAGGAGCTTCGAGATCGTGGTGCTCTCGCCACCGGGGATCGTGAGTCCGTCGACTCGGGCCAGATCCTCCGGCCTCCGGACAGCGATCGCCTCACCGGACTTTCCCGCCTCGCGGATGGCCCGGGCCACGGCGTCGACGTGCTCGCTCACGTCGCCTTGGACCCCGATGACTCCGATTCGCATCGGTCAAGTTAGGCCGCGCGCGATAAAAACGATTGCGGCAGGGCTCCCCAACGGAGTCGGGTGTGACTCCTTACCGCTAGCTGTTCTCCCGATCGTCGGATCGGGCCCGACGGATGAGATCCTGGACGATTCCCGCGAACACTTCGGAGTCGGTGAGGAGGCCGAGGCGCTGGCTTGCGACGCTGCTGAGGACGACCTCGTCTCCCGGATGCGGGGAGTCGCGCGGCCGCAAGACCTCGTCGCCGTCGGGGAACACCGCTTCGCCCATCGGGGATTGCCGATACGCGTCCGGATGCCGCTCGTCCAACGGGACGACCTCGAAGAATCGATCGAACAGGATCGGCCGCTTCAGGTGACCCAGGATCGTCACGCGCACGCGGTCCATCGCCGGGTCCAGGGACGTGTTGCGTTCAAGCGCCTCGCGGTTGATTCCAATCTGGAACAAGCCGAGCTCGGGGGATCGGCCAGCGAACGGCGTGACGTACCAGTGCCGGAGCGTCTCGACGGGGAATGCGGGTGCAGGATCGCCCGGGACGCCGGGCTTTCGAGGCACGATGGAATCGAGGAGTCGGGTTCTATTTGTACCCTCAGCCGTGAGAATCCACGATGAGACTCTGCCGCAGTAATTTCCGCGCATTCTGTGGGCCTGCTCGATAGTCTTATCTACGACTCGGATGTACGTTCGATTGAGGGAGTCGTCACGGCCATTGGTTTCGTGTTGATTGACATCGAGCCGACCCGAGAAAAAGAGGTCTACCAGAAGCTCATCAAGGTCGAGCACATCGTCGAACTCTACCCCCTCTTCGGCGAATACGACCTCATTGCGAAGGTCGAGGCCGACTCGTACGACGCGATCGGCGACATCGTCGTGTCGAAGATCCGCAAGATTGACGGCGTGAAGGCGACGAAGACTCTCGCGCGCGTGTCGTTCTGAAACCAAGGGCCCATCCGCGGTGGGTCCTGAGCTCACACAGACCGGACTGCTCAGTCCGCGGACCTACGGCGCTCGCTTTTCGACGACTTCGATCACGCGACGGCGACCAGATCGAGGCCAGAAGCGACGATAGATTCGGATTTCAATGTAGATTGCAACGATCAAACCCAGCGCGGCGAGGGGCAGCACGAGGGCGTCGAGACCTGGGAAAGATAGTCTCACTTGAAGCGGCACGAAGACGTCAAGCGCCAAACATCCGACCCAGTACAGGCCGCGCACCATGTCGCCGAAGACGTATGTCAGGAAGGGATGGCGTCGTTGGAAATCACCGAGGAGGGGCGATGTCTCTTCCTCGCTGATGATGACACGCGACATGGGTTCGCTCTCGGAACGATCGACGCTGGTTTGGTCCGGAGTTGCTCTGCGGATTCCGCTCGCTGGTCATAAACTCGTTCCCACTTCGCGCTCCCCGTTCGACGAAGTCGAAGGTTCGCACAATTCGCCGGCAACGCTTTCAGTACAACGCCGATTCCATCAGCAAAACTATCCTTACTCCGCTGTAGAATACCACTTTCGTGCGATGATTCGGGGGATGCGCCAAAACCATCGTATAGGGGGATGGGCCTGACCGCGCCTGTGGTAAGGGGGGACCGAAATGGAAACCTCTGGACCTCAAGTCCAGCCTGAATCTGCGCCGCCATCGGGACCGGAGATTACGCCTCAGGCCCCGAAGCCGAAACGTCGGAAGATGATTATCGCGCTCGTTGTCGTCGCGATCCTCATCATCGCCGCCCTCGCAACGTTCGCCGTCATCTACCTCGGGACTGGTTCCGTCATCGTCACGAGCACAAGCCAGTTTGTCCCGGCAGGCGGATCGACGTCGTTCACGTCTGCGGTCACGACCCCGCTCTTCGTGAGTTCAAGCGGTGTCGCTTGGAACTTCGGTGATGGACAGACGCAATCGACGACAAGCAGTGAAATCGCGCACACCTTCGCAAACGCCGGCAACTATCTCGTTTTGGCGACGGCATCCCTGAGCAATGGGAAGACCGCGGACAACTCCCAAGGGCTGTTCCCGGTTCAGGTGGGAGCGCCTCCGACAACGTACAACCCCCTAGGGACCACGAGCTCGCTCGGAGCTCTTTCCTTCAACGACTCCCTCTCATCGTCCGGTGCACCGTTCATCGCGGCCGGGGACCACATCGCATTTGTCGGCGCGGTCGCACAGCCGCCGACGCTCGAGTACGATCATCTCGTGACCGCCGGGACCTACACGAACTACACATGGCAGGTAACCCAGCTGAAGCTCGACTTTGGCGATGGTTCCACGCCCTTGACGAACGCGTCCGCGGATCCGATCCGTTCGACGCACACGTTCGCGAACGCCGGGATCTATGCCACGCTACTTCAAGTGACGACGGGCAACTTCTCCTCGACAAACGGCAGCCCGCCGGTGGCGACCGGCGAGACGCAGACGACCACGGTCGGCTTGACCGTCGCGGTTGGCAACTACCACATCCTGCGGTACTCGGGCAACGTCATCAACCCCGGGATCATCACGAACATGGAAGCCGTAACAGGCGGCTACACGACGCTCGATCCCGCCCTAGACTACGAGAGCACCGGATTCGAGGTCATCGCGAACGTGTACGAGACTTTGCTCGCATACAACGGCACGTCGACGTCGGACATCGTCCCCGTCATCGCGACCCAGCTCCCGACCGTCGCGAACGGCATGGTGTCCCCGGACTTCATGAACTACACGTTCCAGATCCGGCCCAATCTGAAATACTCGAACGGAGACAACGTGACAGCCTGGGACGTCAAGTACTCGATCACGCGGACGATGCTGCTCAACTCGGGCTCGCCGTTTCCGAACGGCTGGATCATCTCGCAGTTCTTCGTCCCCGGCACGTTCATTGCGGGCCTCCCGGACGCGGCGACGACGTTCAGCACGGTCAACGACGCGATCACGGTGGACAACGCGACGCAGACGGTTTCGTTCCACTTGATCAGTCCAGCGCCGCCGCTCCTGTTCGATCAGGTCGTCGCGGACCCGCTCGGCGCCTCGGTCGTGGATCACCTCTGGCTCGAATCGGTTGGTCCGAAGCTGACTTGGACTCCGGCAGGCTTCGTGGCGTATGAGGACTACAGCTTCATCCAGAACTACGTCGGCGCGTGGCGCAACGGCGCAATCGGCTCCGGTCCGTTTGCGATCGACTACGTCGCGAACCCGGACTCCGTCGTGCTGAAGCCGAACCCGATGTTCAAGCCGACGATCGGCGTGCCGGCCCCGACCGTGAAGAAGGTCGTCCTGCAGTACGTCGCGGACCCCTCCACGAGGGAACTCTCGCTCGAGTCCGGGCAAGCGGACATCGCCGGGATTCCCAGTTCGCATTTCGACGTCGTCAAGAGGCTCCAGGGACTCGGGCTCATCCAAGTCCAGTTCATGCCGACGCTCAACCTGTTCTGGTGGAACTTCAACCTCGAGATCTACCAGTCCGCGGTCGGCTCGACCGCAAACCCGTACGGGAACCAGGTGCCTCCGGACTTCTTCGTCGACCTGAACATGCGGAAGGCGTTCGCCTACGCATACAACTACGGTCAGTACTTCGACCAGATCCTCGGGAACAAGGTCTTCAACGCGACATTCGGGATTCCGTTCAACGGCATCGTCCCGAAAGGCATGATCGGGTACGAGGACCTGTCCTCGAAGAACGTCTTCAGCATGGCCCTTGCCCAGGGGTACTACAACCAGACGCAGTGGGTCGCGGACCATGGCTGGGCGACGTCCGGTTTCACGGTCGCGATCAACGTCGAGACCGCGGACACGGTTGACCGGGCGGAGGCAGCTGCCTGGGCGCAGAACATCGAGTCCCTCGCGCCGGGCATCACCGTCCTCGTCAAACCGATCTCGTTCGAGGAGGAAATCGTCAACTCGGTGCCGCACCTGAACCCGATGGGGATCTACTTCCTCGGCTGGCTGCCCGACTACCCGTTCCCAACGGACTACACGCTGCCAATGCTGTTGCCCGCAGACAGCCCAGTGACCTCGACCACGCCGGACGGTGGCACGTACCCGAACGCGAACGGATACAACATCCAATACCTCGCGGCCGACCCGAACGGCACGAACCAGGTGACCAACTCCACGAACATCCGCAACTGGATCCTAGACAGCATCAATCCGCCGAATGCCACGAACGTGCCGCAGGTCGTCCTTGACTCGCAGCAGGCGCAGCGGGCCTTCGCAGACCTCTGGTACTACGTGCCCGCGTTCCAGCAATTCGCCTTCTTCGCGTTCCGCACGTGGATCACCGGGATGGCGAACGAGCAGAACCCGACCTTGGGTGGCGCGGACCTCCTGTACAACCTGATCACGAAGCCGAGTACGACCACGACCTCTTCCGTGCGTGGGTCGTACGTCGCGATCGGCGACATGAACGTGGCCATGGCCTTCGTGGCCCCGCTCACCTTGGTCTCGTTAGTGAGGATCGCCGGCCGTTTCGAGGATCCCGGACGAAAGGGATAGAGGTCCCGATCGGATGCGAAGGGGACCGTCGTGGACTCGAGGTCCCCTGGACCACAGCGCGGCGGCCGTAGGCGGAATCGCGAAACCTCCTGTACCCCCGCGTACCTCTGAGGCTTGACCGCAGATGCGCCTCGTGATCTACGTCGTGCGCAGGCTCCTCATCCTCATACCGACGCTGATTGGCGTGACGATCATTACGTTTGCGCTGAGCCACGCGTCCGGACCCAACCTCGCGATCGCGCTCTACTGCACGCCGAAGAGCGGGCCGTGCACGATCGACAACCCGCTGCTCCAACCGATAGTCGAACAGTTCCATCTACGGGACCCGGTCCCGGTTCAGTACATCTACTACTTGCGAGGGCTCCTGCAAGGCGATTGGGGGTACACGACGTCGGCGGTCAAAGGCGGCATGCCGGTGTCGCAGGCGGTTGCGATTTACTTCCCGCAAACGATCGAGCTCGCCATCGCATCCACGTTCTTTGCGACGTTGATCGGCATCCCGACCGGTTCGCTGTCCGCCCTTCGGAAGGACAAGCTGTCCGACCACGCGACCCGCGTGTTCGCCCTCGTGGGCTACTCGATCCCGTTGTTCTGGCTCGCGCTCCTCCTCCAGATCGCCGCGATCTCGATCATCCCGGGATGGCCTATCACCGGCGGATACACCCCGAGTACGATCAGCCCGAGTTCGGAGCCTTGGGCGTTCTTGGACCTCGGATCAGGTACGTTCCAGCTATACTCGCAACCCACGCACTTCCTCATCCTCGACGCCGCGATCCACGGGTCGTGGTCCGTCTTCTTCGACGCCTTGCGGCATCTCGTCCTCCCGACCGCCACGTTGACGTTCGGCATCCTCGGCGTGATCTTGCGCATGGTCCGCTCCGGGATGGTGGACTCGATGAACCAGGACTATGTGAAGACGGCTTGGGCGAAAGGGCTCCCCGAGTGGGTCGTGACGCGGACGCACATCCGGCGAAATGCGCTGCTCCCGGCCGCGACCGTGATCGGGTTGCTGTTCGCGGGGCTCTTGGGAGGCGTCGTCCTCGTCGAGGACGTGTTCGCTTGGCCTGGAATCGGCTATTGGGCGACCCAGGCCGTCCTCGGGTTCGATGCGGGAGGGATCATGGGGACGACGCTCATCTTTGCGATTTTCCTCGTCCTGATTAACTTGGTCGCGGACGTGCTCTACGCGTACCTCGACCCGCGGATTAGCCTGTGAGGGAGACGATGAGCACGACGACCGTGGTCCGACCGAGGATGGGGGCGGGCTTCGAGATGTCGGGATGGCGCCGCCGACTCCAGGAGTACTCGCTCACGTTGCGGCTGCTCATGAAGAGTCCTCCGGCGGCGGCGGGCCTGGTCATCGTCCTCTTCTACGTGGGCATCGTCGTCTTCGATCAGTTCTTCGTGCCCAACAACGATGTGATGTTCCCGAACTTCTCGGATATCCGGCCGAAGGCGCCCTTTTGGTGGCCTGGGGGTACCGCCGCCGGCGGATGGATGGGCACGACGTACCAGGGAATCGACATCGCCGACGCGGTCCTCAAGGCCATCCGGATCGACCTCATCTACTCGAGTTTCGTCGTCCTCGTAGGCGCGGCGGTTGGAAGCCTCGTCGGCGTCTTCGCGGGGTATCGCGGCGGCCTCTTCGACGAGGGACTCATGCGCGTGACCGACGTCACATATTCGATCCCTTTCCTCGTCTTCGTGATCGCGGTCGCGTTTGCGTTCGGCAAGCGGGACTTCTTCACGCTCAACGCGGTCCTATTGATTCTCTGGTGGCCGACTTATGCTCGTCTCGTGCGCGCGCAGACCCTCTCCATCCGAGAACTGAAATTCGTCGAGGCCGCACGGGCCGCGGGGGCCTCCGACGGCCGAATCATGCTCCGGCACATTCTTCCGAACGCCCTCGCGCCGGTGTTCGTCCAGATTTCACTCGACCTCGGCGTCGTCACGCAGATCTTCGCCGCGCTCGTGTTCATCGGATACGGCGGGGGAAACCTGTTCCTTCCCGAGCTCGGAAACCTCATCAACGACGGCGTCATCGCCGGGTTCCGGGAGAATCCTTGGACGATCGTGATGCCGGGATTCGTCCTACTCATCTTCACGGTTGCCGTGAACCTCCTTGGCGACGGCCTGCGCGACGTCCTCGATCCCCGCCTAAGGAGGTAGCCCGTGGAACCGGTCCTCGTCGTCCGCGGGCTCAAGACGGAGTTCTCGACGAACCGTGGCGTCCTTCGGGCGGTGGACGGCGTCGATCTAGAGATCGGCCGCGGCGAGGTCCTCGGTCTCGTCGGTGAATCCGGCTGCGGCAAGTCCGTCACGGCGCTCTCGATCATGTACCTCATTCCGCAACCCCCAGGTCGGATCGCGGGGGGCGAGATCTGGTTCCGTGGTCTGAACCTCCTCGCGGGAAGCGAACAAGAGGTGCGCCTGAAGTCGCGCGAGGGGAAGCCGCCAAAATTTGTCCCAGACGATCCCGCGCTGAAAAGACATCGGGCCCGGATGAACCAGGTCCGCGGACGGGGGATGTCGATGGTCTTCCAGGAGCCGATGTCGTCCCTGAATCCCGTCCTGCGAGTCGGCTATCAGGTCGCGGAGGTGCTGATGTACCAGCGCCGTCGAGAAATCTGTGATCGGCTCCTGTCCCGAGGGACGCTTACCCGGGACGACCTCGACGGGTTCCGGCGCGCCGTCTCCGCCTCCGATGTGGCGGAGCGCGACCGCCTCGTGGAGGAGTTCTGCGTCCGCGTGGGATTACGGCCGGAGAAGGTCAGCGACGTCATCAACGTCTCCGGACTGAGCCTCGACGACCGAATCGCTCGAATCGAGAGGCTCGCGCGCCGTCGAAGGGTTGGGAGTCGGTGGTACCTGCGCTTCCTGAAGGAGCTGGATATCGCGGAGGAAGCCCACTTCACGCTCGAGTGGGAGACGATGACGCGCTACTTCCTCGGCCCCGCCGCGGCTGAACTCTTCGATCCGGCGAAGAATCCGCTGGCAATGGGGCTCCCTCCACTGGCCCGAGTCTCACCCGGAAGCGGTGCATTGGCGCTCTACTTCCGTGGTCCTTCCTCCAGCACGGACCGGTCGTCCTCCTTCCTCGCGCCGTCGGAGGATCTTCGGGCTCGCGTGGAACGCGTATTCCGAGCAAGCGCCGCGGGACCGTTCGGCGTGATGTTCGCGTCCGTCGAATCCATCGCCACGGGGAAAGAAGCGATTGAGCTGCGGTTTCCCGCTCGCGGTCGGGCGTGGCTCGCCGCCGAGAGCAAGTACTGGTCCCGTCGACTCCTGTACCGCCTGCTGATGTCAATCCCGGGCTTGCGGAGTCTCCTGAACCGACCGATTGAGGAAGAGGCAAGGCGGCGCGTCGTTGGGCTCCTCCGACTCGTGAGCATCCCGGAGCCGGCGAAGATATACTATGAGTATCCTCACGAGCTCAGCGGCGGGATGCAGCAACGGGTGATGATCGCGATGGCCCTCGCGGGCGATCCCGCCCTCATGATCGCGGACGAGCCGACGACCTCGCTCGATGTGACGACGCAAGCGCAGATCCTCGGACTGATCAAAGACCTGCGGAAACGCATTGACTCCGCAATCCTCTACATCACCCACGACCTCGCGGTCATCGCGGAACTCAGCGACCGAATCGCGGTCATGTACGCCGGCAAGATTGTCGAAGACGCGCCTGTGGCGGATCTCTTCGCAAAGCCCCTCCACCCGTATACGCAAGGGCTTCTCGAATCGATCGTCTCCACCGGAAGCTCGAAGCTGGAGCCGGGCGCGCCTCTCCCCACCATTCCGGGGATTGTGCCCGACCTCCTGAATCCGCCATCGGGATGCCGGTTCCATCCGCGGTGCAAGTTCGCGTTCGAGCGGTGCAGTATCGAGGAGCCGAAGCTCCTGCCGCAAGGCCTGAGCCGCAAGGTGGCCTGCCACCTGTACGACCAGGAGGTGCCGCGTGCCGCCGCCGGCTAGCGCGCGCAACGAGATACTCCTCGCGGCGCGTGGCCTGAAGAAACACTTCCCCGTGAAGGGAGGGTTTCTCCAGCGGACCATCGCGACCGTCCTCGCGGTCGACGGCGTGGACCTGACGATCCGGCGGGGCGAGACGATCGCACTCGTCGGCGAGAGCGGGTGCGGCAAGACGACCCTCGGTCGCCTCCTGTTGCGGCTGATCGAGCCCACGGCCGGGGATGTGCTCTTCAACGTCCCCGCGGACGTGTACGATCGGATTCAGTCAAACGGCACGGGGCGTCCGCGAGACGACGGGAGCGTCGAGGCCCTCGTCCGCGAATATTCGATGACTCGGCTTCGCCGCCGCCGCATGAAGGCCCTCCGGCGGTACATGCAACCCGTGTTTCAGGATCCGTTCACGTCCCTCGATCCGCGGTTCCTCGTGAAAGATATCCTCGCGGAGCCGCTCCTGGTGAATGGCCTCGCGACGAAGCAGGAAGCCTACGAGATCGGGGCGAAGCTGTTGCCCGAGGTAGGGCTGCGGAAAGAGCATCTGTATCGTTTTCCCCATGAGTTCTCCGGAGGCCAGAGACAACGGATCGCAATCGCCCGCGCCCTCGCCCCGCAGCCGCAGTTCCTCCTGCTGGACGAACCGACGAGCGCCCTCGACGTGTCGGTCCAGGCGCAGATCCTGAACTTGCTCAAGGACATCCAGCGAAAGCAGGGCCTCACGTACCTGCTCATCACCCACAATCTCAGCGTGGTGCGGCACATGGCCGACCGGGTCGCCGTCATGTACCTCGGCCGAATCGTCGAACGGGCGCCGACGCCCGAGCTATTCGCCAACGCGCTCCACCCCTACACGAAGGCGCTCCTCGCGGCCGTGCCGGTCCCGGACCCGAAGCGCCGCCGGGAGCGGATCATCCTGCCCGGGGACGTCCCGAGTCCGATCGCCCCGCCGGCCGGCTGCCGCTTCCATACCCGCTGCAACGCCGTGCTGCCCCATTGCGGTTGGAGCCCGCGGGACGTCGCGTCCACGGCCGCGTACCTGTTCGACCCATCGCGGAACCCCGCGGCCGCGGAATTGCCGATCCTCGACGAAGTCACGATTCGCGGGGACGCCCTCCTGTTGCGTTATCGGGCCGCGGCATCGGAGGCGGAGCGGGTTCGCGTCGAGGCCCTCGTCCGGGACCGAGCCGCCTCACCGCGAGGCATCGATTTCCAGGCGATCCAGAAGGTCGAGATCGACGATGGCCGCGTCGCCTTGCGCTTCCTTCCCGCGATCGAGCCGCAGCTCCTCGAGGTGACTCCGATGCATTTCGTGGCGTGCTACCTGTACCCGGAGGCCATGCCTTCTGGCGGCAAGCCGGAAGCAACCGGTCTGATCCCCGCCGACTCCGCAGGTCCAATCCCCTCCGGGGAGTCGCCGACGGGTCAGCCTTCCTTCCTCGGCTCGTAGACGGCGACCGCTTCGATTGCAATCCGCAGTCCCGGGAGCTCGGTCCCGATCTTCGCGGGAGACCGGGCAGGCGGCTCCGAAGGGAAGAAGTCCTTGTACGCTTCGTTCATCGCGGAGAAGTCCTTCGGATCCGCGAGGAATACGGTCGTCTTCACGACCGCGTGCATGCCGAGGCCGAGCTCCTCCAGGATCGACTGCACGTTCCGCAGG
Source organism: Thermoplasmata archaeon (assembly GCA_035636595.1). GTDB lineage: Archaea > Thermoplasmatota > Thermoplasmata > RBG-16-68-12 > RBG-16-68-12 > RBG-16-68-12. Next base: position 49,098 of record DASPYU010000024.1, on the reverse strand, counting down.
CACTGACGAGTCTGGCCCGCCGCGTCCGCCGCGGACCACTCTCCCGCCTTCGCACCCGGGGCGAGGGGCGTCTGCGCGGAGATGAACACGAACCCGTTCGCGACGACGCAATGGGAGTAGGGCCCGAGCGGCTTCGGGTGTTTCGGGAGATCGGGGACGGCCCTCATCGCGTCGGCGGACGAACGCGAGCCAGCGCAAAAGCGTTTGTTTCGCGTTGTATCGTCGCTCGGAATCTATACATGCAAGAGTATATTAAATTGGGACGGCGTTGAAGCTGGGCAACCGAGAGAACCATTTCACCCCTGGTGTGACTCGTGTCGAAGCATGACCTTGTGTTCCGCATCGGAGGCGCCGCAGGGGACGGCGTCTCGTCGACCGCGGAGAGCTTCGCGAAGATCTGCGCACGGAGCGGGCTAAACACTTGGACTTATTCCTCGTATCAGAGCGTGATCCGTGGAGGTCACGTCTGGACGCAGATCCGTGGGGGCACTCAGCCGGTCCTTTCGCATGGCGTCGACCCGGACGTGGTCGTGTGCTTGAACCAACAGACGATGGACGTGCACCAGGGCGACGTCGCCGAGGGCGGCGCGATCGTCTACGACCTCGACGGCACGAAGCCGGACCCGAAGAAGCTCCGGAAGAACGTCCGACTCCTCGGCGTCCCGCTCCGCAAGAAGGCCCAGACGCTGTCGCCGAACGCCCTCATGCGGAACACGGTCGCCCTCGGCGCGGCGGTGCGATTGTTCGACCTCGACTTCCGTCACGTCGAGAGCGCCTTCAAGGACATCTGGGGCGACAAGAAGCCGGAGATCGTCCAGCAGAACATCCAGGCCGCGAAGCTCGGCGGGGATGCGGTCGCCGAACTCGGCGGGTCCCTGGGTCTCGGCATGACGTACAGCAATCAGGCGAAGTACCTCATGACGGGGAACGAGGCGATCTGCCTCGGGGCCCTCGCCGCCGGCGTGAAGTTCCTCGCGCAATATCCGATGACGCCCGCCTCGTCGATCCTCCATTGGATGGCGGCGCACGGGCCGGAGCGCGGCGTGGTGGTGAAGCAGGTCGAGGACGAGCTCGCGGCGATGAACATGACCGTGGGCGCGGGCTTTGCGGGCGTGCGAGCGATGACCGCTACCTCGGGCGGCGGGTTCTGCTTGATGGTCGAAGCGATCGGCCAGGCGGGCATGACGGAGACGCCCCTCGTCGCGGTGCTCGTCCAACGGAGCGGGCCATCGACCGGCCTCCCGACGAAGACAGAGCAGGGGGATCTGAACCTCGCCCTCGGCGCCGGTCAAGGCGACTGGCCTCGCGCGATCCTGGCACCGCGGAATCCGGAGGAGTGTTTTAGCCTCACGGCCCAGGCGTTCAACCTCGCAGAGATCTATCAGACGCCGATCATCCTCATTTCGGATCTGTATCTTGGAGAAGGCTATCGAACGGTCGAGAAGCTCGACTTCAACGTGCCGATCGTCCGAGGGATGATGGCCGCGGACGGCGGTACGCCGGAAGAATACCACCGCTACAGCATCACGGACAGCGGCGTGAGCCCACGAGCCTTGCCGGGCATGAAGGGCTTCCAGCACGTCGCCGCGACGGACGAACACATGGAGAACAGCGAGTTGATCTCGGACGTCCTCGCGGGCCTGCCAGAGTTCGTCGAGGAGCGCCGCAAGATGCACGCGAAGCGCATGCGGAAGCTCGATGGCCTCCGCAAGGACACGCCCCCGCCGGAATTATGGGGCCCGACGAACGCGGACCTCACGCTCCTCCTCTGGGGCTCGACGTGGGGCGCGGCGCACGAGGCGATTCTTCAAGTCGACGAGACGGAAGGCGTGAAGGCGAACAGCCTCGAGTTCCCGACGATCTTCCCGTTCCACGTGGACGAGACGGAGCGACTCCTGCGCGGCGCGAAGCAGACGCTCTCCGTCGAGGGCAACTACACGGGCCAGTTCACGCGCCTGTTGCGGGCCGAGACGGGCCACAAACCGGACCAATTCTACGGGAAGTCCGACGGCGAGCCGTTCACCTGGCGGGACATTGCGGACAAGATCCTGGAGGCGGTCGCATGAAAGCCGCGTTCGAGATGGACACGTACAAGTCCGAGATCAAGCCGACGTGGTGCCCGGGTTGCGGCGACTTCGCAGTCCTCCGTGCGCTGCAGACCGCGATCCACGCGCTCCAGCTCGAGCCATGGAACGTACTCATCGTCTCCGGCATCGGATGCTCGAGCAACCTGCCGCACTTCCTCTCGACGTACGGGTTCCACGCGATCCACGGCCGCGCGCTCCCGGTCGCGGAAGGCGCGAAGCTCGCGAACCCCGAGTTGCAGGTCATCGTCACCGGAGGCGACGGGGACGGCTACGGCATCGGCCTGGGACACTTCATTCACGTGATGCGCCGCAACTTCGACATCACGTACCTCGTCATGAACAACCAGATCTACGGGCTCACGACGGGCCAGGCCAGCCCGACGTCGGAGAAGGGGATGAAGACGAAGTCCACTCCGATCGAGGGCGTGATCGAGAATCCCGTCGATCCGATCTCGCTCGCCTTGGCCTCCGGAGCGACGTACGTCGCACGGGCCTTCAGCGGCGATGTCAAGACGATGACGGAGCTCGTCAAGAACGGGATCGAGCACCACGGGTTCTCGCTGATCGACTGCATGTCGCCATGCGTGACGTACAACAAAGTCAACACGTACGACTTCTTCCGCGAGCGGGTCTACGACCTGCAAAAGGAGGCTCATGATTCGACCGACATGAAGGCGGCGTTCGCGAAAGCGATCGAGTGGCCGTTCGTGCAGCGCGACCGCATCCCGCTCGGCCTGTTCTATCGGACCGAGAACGTGCCGACGTACGAGGACCTCGAGCCTGCCCTCAAGAAAGGCCCGCCGGTTCGGCAGCCCCTGGGCGTCGAGGATCCCGAGAACCTCCTGTCGGAGTTCCTTTGAGCTGAACGGCCGCGAGGCTAATTGATGGGGCTCGTTGGCCTAGAAGCCTAGCTTCTCGCCCACGAGGACCACGGTGGTCCGACCGGGTCTCTCCCGCTCGTAGATGACCAGTTTTCCAATGCTGCTCCCGGGGGCGCCTTCCTTCTTCATCCGCTGATCCTCAAGCGGCAGGGCGATCTCTCGCACCCGCTTCAACGCATCCGCCAAGGAGGGGACTAGTTTGTTGATGCCGGCGACCCAGATGACATGCGCGGGACCGTACGTGTAGAAGGCCTGTCGGCTCCCGCTTTGGTCCGCGCCGACGACCTCGCCGGTCTCCGCGATGGCCTGGACACTGCCGAGGTAATAGTCCGCTTCGACGGAGAGCCTGGCTCGGAGTTGCCCACGTTTCTTCGCATCGTTCTCCACGCGCCATTCATCGTTGAGGTACCGATATCCCGAGTTCGGCTGTCGCATTCGGTCCACAAATCCGATTTCCAGCAACGTGGTTGAGGTACCGTGTGCGACACTCGACCCCCGTGGAATGAGTTCGATGATCTTGGCCAGGGCCGCGGCACGATCCGGGACGTAGGTTGCGGCGATCCCTCGCTGCGCCAGTGCCGCAACGGTCCGCTCAATCCGTGATCGGAGCGCGGCGTCGACGCCCTCCAAGCTGCCTGTCATCGTGATCCCAGCCTCACCGTTTCTCGTTCCCGTCGGTCAGCTTTCAACCTTGCGTTCGATCCGAGGGAACGCACTCAGGGGTTCCGATGGACCGCCTTGGGCTCGCAGGAGTTGCGCTCGATCCGCGTCTACGTGGGCGAGCAAGCTCACCGTGTCGATGCCGAGGTAGCCGGGCGGGTACCGACGGATCTTTTCGGCCCCGCGCTCGAGGAGCGTTACCGCTCCGACGAAGTTGTTGTTCTGCGTGTGGTGGTAGGCTGCGCAGAGCTGGATCAGCCCCTGCAGGAAGACTTTCGGTTCGCCGTGCTCGCGTCGCCACGCGTCCTCGAGGACTTCGTGGGCCTCGAAGAAGTACCGCTCGTTGAAGAGGCGGATACCATCGTCAATCGGATCAAGTCGCGGGCCGTCCTCCGCCATCGCCGATGGTACGGGTTCGAGTCCCATGAAGGTTTGCGGCTACGGCATCTCGACGACGATTCGCCAGATTGGCCTGGCGCGAACGATCCCTGAGGTTTAACCCTTGGGCACGGTCCGCGACCCGCCGACGCCGAGCATGGTCCGGACGACGTCCGGTGCATACGTCCCTCGCTCCGTCACGCAGGTCGTCACGAAGCGGCTCGGCGTGAGCTCGAAATATCGGTTCTCGATGTTGACGTGGGATCGTACGTCCCACACCTCCGATGGATCTCGGCTCGCGGGCTTGGGCCACGTTCCGGAGTCGTAGCGGGCATCGAACTTGAGCGTTTCACATGCGACGTAGAACGGCTTCTTAAGATCGGACGCGGCAAGGGCGAGCGCGTACGTGCCGATCTTGTTGACGACCGCGGCGTCCCGCAGCACCGCATCCGCGCCGACGAGCGCACAGGTTGCTTCCCTCATGAGCGAGGGTCCGAGCGCGTCGGGGACGAGGGTGACGGGCACGCCGGCATCGGCAAGGGACTTGGCGAGGACTCGGCCTTCGAACAATGGTCGGGCCTCCATGACGAACACCCGGTCGACGCGACCTTTCGCGTGGGCCATGCGGATCGCCTCGAACACATTCTCGCTGTGGCTCAGGGTCACGATGGAGCCGCGGTCCGGCGCGACCTTCAGGAACATCCGCGCGATTTTCTCGCGGGCCGTCTCGAGCTCCGAACGCGTCTGTTCGAGGACGGCTTTCGGGTCTTGGCCCTCCGCGATCAGCTGGGCGACCATGTGTGCGACGTTGTGGACGATCGCCATCGCGGGCTGCGCCTCGGAGATCTGGCGGGCGGCCTCCGCGAGCATCCGCGAGTCCGGTCGACCTTTCCCCTCCAAGATCGCGAGGCCCATGACCTCCAGCGCAATGCGAGCGAGCTTCGAGGCGCCGCTTGTGCGGTCCTCCGCAATCCCGCGAATCGCTTCCTCAACGGACGGGGGCAGCATGCTCCATCCGCTCGTGGTACGCGGCGAGGCCGGTGATGCTTACGCGGATCCGCCGTTCGAGGAAGTCCCGCGGATAGCGCTTTGCAGCACGGCAAGTCATGTCGTACAATTCGCGCAGGACGCCGTCCTCTCCCGAGGTCGCGAGGCGCTCCTTCACGATGCGCGACCACGCCGGATAGGCGACCATCATCGCTTCGATCGCCTCCTTGGGTCGGTCGTGTGGGCCGTAGTGACTGAAGAACAGCGCGCGGGGTTCGATTGCGAGGATTCGCTGGAGGGTTTCGAGATTCTCCCCCAGGTCGAAGGCCGGCGCAGGGGCAATCGGCATGAGGATCTCGTCGCCGGGGAAGTACAAACCCGCCGCGTCGCCGGTGTAGATGCATCGGTTGCGTTCGTCGAGGATCGTGAGCTCGTGCGGTGCATGGCCGGGCGAGTCGATGAATCGCAAGGCGTGCTTCCCGAGTTCGAGCCTATCCCCGTCCTTGACGGCGACGAGACGCTCCGCAGGAATCGGCCGCATCGTCCCGAAGAGCTCGGCCTCTTCCGGTCCCAGCGCTTCCTTCGCGCTTGCGAGCAGCCTCGACGGATCGACGAGGTGTTTGAATCCGCGCTCGTGCACGTAGACCTTCGCGCGCGGCATCTCGGCGGTCAGGAACCCGGCACCGCCGGCATGGTCCAGGTGGATGTGCGAGACGATCAGGGCGTCGATGTCGCCCGGACGAAGTCCGAACGCGCGGACGGCCTCGACGATCCGCCCCGCATCCCAGGACGTGCCCGTCTCGATGATCGCCTTGCGGTCGTCATCGATCAAGAAGATCGCGCCGAACGCATCCTGCTGGAACATCCGGACGTCGGCGAGATGGGTCTCCGCGTCGAATGGGAGCCGCTCGAATGCCATCGAGGCCCCGCAAGGCCGAGCGGGTCATGTATCTTTCCCAGCGCGCGGGAATCCTTTTCTACGACCCAGCGACTCCCGCCGGTGCGGCGGTAGCCAAGCCCGGAAACGGCGCGAGATTTAGGGTCTCGTCCCTTAGGGGTCCCCAGGTTCAAATCCTGGCCGCCGCAATCCTATCTGAGTGCGTCGAGGAGGGCGACCTTCTCGAGGACGAGGTCTCCTTGCCGTTCGATCGGGATCGTCGAGGTCTCATCCTTCGTGACTCCGAGGACTTCGAGATTCTTGCCGCCGAGTTCAAGCACGCTGTCGTCGCGGGCCCAGCCTGTGCATTTCAACAGGTCATCGATGGCCTCGCTCGCGAAGAGGACTACCGCGACGGCTCGCGTCCCTTGCCGGATCCCGGCCACGCGAATCGCGTCGGCGACCTGTCGCTTCGCCGCTAGATACCGAAGCGTCTCCATCGCGAGCGAGTGGGATACCATCGTGTCCGCTGCTTGCGCCCGCAACGCGTGGAGCGCGGCCGTGTGGACGTGATCTGCCCCAAAGACCGCGCGAGAGTCCGCGACGGCGACTTCGGCGTTGTGGCGGGCCGCCCAATCATGGACCTGCGCCAGCGTGGCCCCGGGATCGTCGATCTTCGCGCGGGCTCCCGCGACGGAGTACGTCAGAAGTCCCCCAGCGCCGCTTGTCCTTCGATTTCGCGGGCATCGACGGGCACGCCGACCTGCTCCTTGATCTTCATGGCGAGATTCGTCCCGATTGTCGGGATTCGCGCCAAGTCGTTCGGGTTCGCCTTCTGGAGATCTTTGAGGGTCTTGAATCCCCGCTGGAACAACGCGCGGCCGCGAACCCGCCCCACCCCACGGAGCGAGATGAGTTCCAGCAGCTCCTCCTTGACGCCGTACTGCACTTGGATCGTGAGGCGAGTGAGGGCGCGGACCTTCTTCTTGTTGAAGATGCGGCCGAGTTCCGCCATCGAGTAGAGTAGCCACTCGGCCTGGTCCGTCATCCGACGCACGTCGCCCGGCCCGATCCCAAATTTCTTCGTGACCTCTTCTTCGGTTCGCTCCGCGGTCCAGTCGCCGAGGAGGGACGCGGTCTTGACCTCGGCGAGGAAGAAGTCGTAATCTTCGACCGGGAACGTGAGCTTCGTCTCTTCGATTTTCTGCTCGACCCAGGCGTAGTCGCCGCGGCGGAGGTAGAGCTTCGGCATGTCCGGCGTCGTGCAGATGGTCCAGAGATGGTAGAACGCATCGTCCCGCGCTTCCCGGAGCGCGTCTCGCATCTTGACGGCGCTGAGCGGGTCGATGTACAGGTCGCTCGTTCGCTTCCCGAAGAAAGTGGGCTTCAGGAACCCATCGCGGCGGGTGAGGAAGTCTTCCTTCTCGAGGAAGTCGAGGACTTCGCGAATCTTCCCGTGAATCTGGTACACGTCGCCGGTGAACGCAAAGAACGTACGATTGAAAAACGCGAACAGGTCCTCTTCGTTGCTCACATGACCGGTCGCGACGCTCGCGAGGACGTGCATCCGCAAAGCGGGCTCGGACCCGAGTTTGGACTCGATTGCTTCGGGTTCGCTTCGGAAATACTCGTCCATGAGATCGTCGATTTCATCGATGTCCTTCGCAAACAGGATTGCCTCGCCGTACTTGTCGTATTTCGGTCGACCGGCTCGGCCGCACATTTGTTTGATCTCGAGGACCGGGATTGGGGCAAGTCCAAAGTTGACGTCGTATCGGTTGAGGTCGCGAATGATGACCCGACGCGCGGGGAGGTTGATCCCGCTCGCCAAGGTCGGTGTCGCAACGATGGCGGCGATCCGACCGCGCTTGAACTCCTTCTCGACGACGGCCCGCTGAGCGTTCGTGAGGCCGGCATTGTGGAACGCGACACCACTCCCGATGCACTTCGCAAGGCGCGCTCCCATGGAAGTCGGTTCGTCCTGGGCAGCCGAAATGCTCGAGGCGACTTTCTCCAATTGCTCTCGTTGCTTCTCGCCCATCTTGAACTTGACCTGTGATCCGAGGGCCTTGGCCAGTGCCTCCGTCGATCGTCGGGTGCTCACGAAGATGAGCGCTTGGCCTCCGGAATCCATGATGTCGACGACGAGACCGGAGATGTCGTCCTCGCCTCGTTTGACCTCCTGGATGCTCTGGTCGACGAAATGAACGAGTCCATCGTGATAGACGCCTTCCTTCAGGGGCACGGGGCGCCAGTCGCTCTTGACATGCTCCGCCTCCAGCCATGCAGCTAGCTTGTCCGAGTTCTTGATCGTGGCACTCAAGGCGAGCACCTGGGCCTTGGGGTTCACCTGCCGCAACTTCGCGAGTGTGACTTCCAGTGTGGGACCGCGGTCCGCGTCGTTGATGAGGTGGACCTCGTCGGCGACGACGACGGTCAGCTGTTGCAACCAGTTGATTCGGTGCCGAAGCAACGAGTCCGCGCGCTCGGACGTGGCCACGATGACGTCGAACTTCTCGAGTGAAGGGTCGACCGAGTCGTAGTCTCCGACGCTGATCCCGACCCGAATCCCGAGCTCGTCGAACTCCTTCAGATCCTCATATTTCTCGGCTGCGAGGGCGCGAAGTGGGACGATGTACAGCGCCTTGCCACCGCGGAGGACCGAGGCAAGGATCGCGAGGTACGCCACGAGCGACTTGCCGCTCGCAGTAGGAATCGCGAGGACGAGGTTCTCGCCGAGCAGGGCGGGCCCGATCGCGTCGGCCTGGGGCGGATACAACTCCTCAATCCCCTGTTTCTTGAGGATCTCGACGATGCGGGGATCGAGTCCCAGCTCCGCGACGCGCATCTGTGTTCCGATGAAAGACGAATCGGATAAAGGTTGCTGGGGGAGCGGCGCGGTCGACTCGAGGACTCCATGCAGCTTGCATCACTCCCGGAATCGAAGCGCGCCGTCGCTCGGTGCCTTCCGACCCAAAGCCTTTAGCGTCTCCGCCATTTCGGTCCAGCCGATGGTGGATCTCCGGACCGAGGTCGCGGGTGTGCATCTACGGAACCCGACGATGCTTGCGTCCGGTTTCCTCGATGAAACGGGCGGCTCGATGGGGCGCGTCTACCAGTCCGGCGCCGGCGCGGTCGTCACGAAGAGCGTGGGACCGGAGCCGCGCGAAGGATACCCGAACCCCACGATCGTCGAACTCGACGCGGGCCTGTTGAACGCCGTCGGCCTGCCGAATCCGGGCATCGTCGAGTACGAGCACGAGGTGAAGCGGGCCCTCGCGGTCGGCGCGGTCGTCATCGGCTCCGTCTACGGAAAGGACGCGGACGAGTACGCCGCCGTCGCAGTGAAGATGGCGACGTATGGAGTGAAGGCGATCGAGCTGAATCTCTCGTGCCCGCACGCGAAGGGCCTCGGGACCGAGATTGCGCAGCACGAGGACGCCGTGCGGGACTTCACCCGCGCCGTCAAGGACGCGGTCTCGCTCCCGGTCTTCCCGAAACTCTCGCCGAACGTCCAGGACATCGCGTCGTTCGCGGTGGCGGCGGAAGAGGGCGGTGCTGACGGCATCGTCGCGATCAACACGCTGAAAGCGATGTCGATCACGCCGGAGCTCAAGCTGCCCTCTCTCGCCAACAAGTTCGGCGGGTTGAGCGGCCCCGCGATCCGGCCCATCGGCGTGCGCGCGGTGTACGACATCTGCGAGAAGGTCCACGTCCCCGTGATCGGCGTCGGAGGTGTCGGCTCGGGTCGGGACGCGCTCGAATACATCATGGCGGGGGCCAGCGCGGTCCAGGTCGGCACCGCGATCATCTCGAAGGGCCTCGGCGTGTTCGACGCGATCACGAAGGAGATGGCGTCGCTCCTCGAAGAGGCCGGCTTCCGTTCCGTATCCGAGGCGATCGGGGTCGCGCATGCCTAGGATCGAGGTCGTCCCCCTCCTGGAGATCGTCCGGGAGACGCCGACGACGATGACGTATCGATTTCGCGCGGACTTTGGCGGGAAGCCCGGGCAGTTCCTGATGGTTTGGATCCCCCGCTACGACGAGCTACCGATGGCCCTTTCCTATCTCGGTGCTGTGAAGGGCATCACGGTCCACGACTACGGCGACGCGACCCATGCGCTCGCGGCCTTCAACGCGGGAGACCGGATTGGGGTGCGCGGCCCGTACGGGAACGCGTTCCGGCTCGAGGGGACGAAGGTCCTCGCGGTCGGCGGCGGAAGCGGCATGGCGTCGATGATCGCCGCGATCGAGGCGCTCGCCCAGCAGGGCGCCAACGTCGTGACCGCGATCGGCGCGCGGACCGCCGAGGAGTTGCTCTTCGTCGATCGGGCGAACGGGAGCGGGGAGGTCCACATCGCGACCGACGACGGCTCCCGGGGGTTCCATGGGTTCGCCCCGCCTCTCGCCGAGAAACTACTGGACCGCGAGCGGTTCGACCAGATCCTCACGTGCGGCCCGGAGCGGATGATGAAGGCGGTGGTGGACCTCGCGCGCAAGCGAAGCATCCCGGTCCAGGCCAGCCTCGAACGGTACATGAAGTGCGGCATCGGCATCTGCGACGCGTGCTCCCTCGACACGAAACTCGTGTGCTGGGACGGCCCGATTTTCACCGCCGAGCAGCTCGACGGATCCGAGGACTTCGGACGATTCCGCCGCGACAAGAGCGGCCGACGGGTCCCCGCCTGACGGCGGACGCGACAAGGCTAAGCATCCGACCGCGATGCCCGCGGCGATGTCCGATGCGGAGATCGACGTCCTCGCGCGGGAGTTCGTCGACTGGTACGTCGTGTGGAACCCGGTCGCCGGGACGCAGATCGGGATTCACGATCGCGACTCGCTTTTGCCCAGCGCGACGTACGAGACGGAACTCGAGGAGCGGGCGCGTGTCCAGGAGTTCCTGCAGCGACTCGAGGGGATCGAGCGCAAGGACCTGTCTCCGGCGAAGCGCGTCGACCATGGCGTCATGAGGAATTCCTTTCGCCTTTGGATCTTCGAGTCCGAGGAGCTCGGAATCTGGCAGGCGATGCCGCAGGCCGCGGACGGGATTGGTGGCGGGCTGTTTCCCCTGTTCATGCGCGAGTTCGCGCCGCTCCCGAAGCGCCTCGAAAGCATCACGAACCGGCTCGAACGATCGCCCGCCTACATCGAGGAATCGAAGTCCCGCATCCGCGACCCCGTGAAGATCTGGTCGGAGATCGGCCTAGAATCAGCACAGCGCTTTCCCGGTTTCCTTCAGACGATTGTGGCGGCGGGCAAAGGCGTCCTCGCCGGTCCGGATCTCGCGCGGCTTGAAGAAGGGACCGCGAAGACCAACGAGTCGCTCGGCGCGTACGCGAATTGGATCGAGCACGACGTCCTGCCGCGCTCGATGGTCCGCGTCGGCGTCGGAGCCGCGAAGTTTCGGAAGCTGGTCCGGCTCCGGGAGCTGGGGATGACCGTCGAGGAGATCTACGCGGTCGGCAAGAAGTATCTCCGGGACAGCAAGCGAGAGCTCGCGCGCGTCGCGGGCGAGATCCAGCGCGGGGCTTCCGTCGAAGAGGCGAAGGAGATCGTCAAGTCGGACCACCCGGCGCGGTTCGAAGAGGCCCTCAAGTACACGGCGACGGTGATGCAGGAGGCGAAGGCGTTCATCGTCGAGCACGACCTCGCCACGATCCCTCCGAACGAACAGCTCACGGTCATCGAGACGCCGAACTACATCCGCCACGTGATCCCGTTCGCGGCGTACAACGCGCCGGCCCGATTCGAAGCGCACAAGCAGGGATTCTACATGGTGACGCCGGTGGAGGACAAACCGGAGATGCTCCGTGAGCACTCGTATCCGGGCACTCGGAACACGGCGGTCCACGAGGGCTATCCGGGCCATCACCTCCAGCTCACGTGCGCCAGCCTGAACCGCTCGTACGCGCGCATCCTGGCGAGCGCGACGGAGACCATTGAAGGCTGGGCCCACTATTGCGAGGATATGATGAAGGCGGCGGGGTTCAGCGCGGATCCGAAGACGAAGTTCGTCCAGTTGCTCGACCAGATCTGGCGGGCGTGCCGCATCCTGATTGACATCGACCTGCACACGGGCCGGATGACGTTCGACGAAGGCGTCGACCTCCTCGTACGCGAGGCCGGCATGGAGCGTCCGGGCGCGATCGCGGAGGTGAAGCGGTACACGTATTGGCCTGCGTACCAGCTCTCGTATTTGCTCGGCAAGCACCTCATCCTCGGCCTCCGGAAGGATGTGAAGAAGGACCTCGGCAAGGGCTACTCAGATAAGTTCTTCCATGACACGATCCTGTACGCCGGATCGCTGCCGATGAAGTACATGCGCGAGATCTTCGCGTATGAGGGAAAGAGCTGCGACGGTTGCGGAAGACCGGAGTCTAGGACTGGCGCGACGGCTTACAGGGCCGCGCAGGGGTCGCCGCGATACCTTGATATCCGGCGTCCCGCATCGCGCGCGACGGAGAGCGAGAACGGATGAAGGACGTGAATGCGATCGCGAAGAAGGCCCTCGAATACAAGGAGAAGGGCCTCTCGGAGAGGGAGATCGCGGACGAGTTGCACCTCTCGCCGGAGACGGTCACCTGGCTCCTGACTCGCGGCATCAAGGGCGGCGAGCCGCCGAAGGACGTCAAGATCGGCTGGCGGTCGGTCGGGGTCTACGGGAACCGGATTGGGTTCATGGCCGCCGCGATGTCGGACATCGCGCTCGAGGAGATGGAGAAACGCCAGACGGACGCGGATGCGATCCTCGGCATCGCGATCAACGGCATCCCGCTCGCGGCGCTGATCAGTGAGGAACTGGGGAAGGAGCTTGCGATCTACCGCCCAAGCCAAGAGCGGCACGGCAAGGGCGGAGCGTTTTCCTCGAACTACGCGAGCCCGCAAGGCAAGAAGGTCGTGATCGTGGACGACGTCGTCTCGACGGGCGACACCGTGAAGGCGGCGATTTCGGATGTGCACGACGTCGGCGGGACCGCGGTCCTCGCGGTCGTCCTCGTGAACAAGACGGCGCAGGACGAGATCGCGGGCGTCCCGCTGCGGGCCCTGATTCGGGCACGGTCGATCTGAACTGTGCGCGAGAGTCGGGAAGCGCGCCCGAGGGTACGGACATCCCTCGCAACCGTTAAGTCGGATGAATGCCCATAGAACCGGCATGTCTGCGGCGCGGGTGCTGCGGAGGAGGACGTCCAGCAAGGACTGGTCGTTCCTCGAATTCGTGGCGGTCCTGTTCGTCATCGGGATCGTCCTGGAGCTGCTGTTCGTCTCCCTGTCGAACGCCGGCGGGTTGGGATGGCTCTGGGTCCTCCCCGGTCTAACGGCGCTGATCGGCATCGTATGGTTGGTTGCGCGCGAGCCGGCAAACCTTTAGGCCCCTCGCCCCATCCGCGCGTCCGGTGAGCCTCGCTGAGCCACTGGTATGATGATCTCCTCGGGGAGGCGAAGGAATTCGTCGGCCCGAAGCGGGACCTCGTGATCAACGCCGGGCTCAGCGTGAGCGGGCTGCAGCACGTCGGCCGACTCCGGGGCGAGATCGCCCTCTCCCAGCTCTTGACGCGCAGCCTCCACGAGGCCGGGCGCACGACGTTACAGAGCCTCGTGCTCTACACGCAGGACGAGTGGAAGGCGAAGCCGAAGCAGGTCGCTCAGTTCACGCGCGAGGACGGTCGCAAATACGTCGGGCGACGGCTCATCGACGTCCCGGATCCGTTCGGTTGTCACAAGGACTGGGTCGACCACTTCTGGCAGGATTTTGGCGGGGTCCTCGATCGGTTCGCGCCGAACGTGCGAATCGTCACGACCACGGAATCGTACCGCAACCCGGAGATGCAGGCGCTCGTCCGCGACCTCGCGTCGCGCGCCGAGGAGGTCCGGGCCGTCGTCAACAAGTACCGCGCCCGGCACCCTTACCCCGAAGGATGGATCCCGTTCGAGGCGTTCTGCGAGAACTGCAACACGATCGGCGCAACGACCCTCGCCATTTCGGGGACGACGGCGACGTACCGGTGCGAGCGCTGCGGCCACGAAGGCTCGTCCTCGATCGAGAAAGGCAAGCTCAATTGGCGGCTCGAGTGGCCCGCGCTTTGGAAGGTGTACCGCGTCGATATCGAACCGTTCGGGAAAGACCATGCCACGCCGGGCGGATCACGCGACTCTTGCAAGGAGATCGCCGAAACCGTGATGCACTTCCGGCCCCCCATGGGCATCCCGTACGAATGGGTCGGAATCGCGGATCGAGGCAAGGACCTCGGCGACATGGGCTCCTCCGACTTCCTGGGATTCTCGCCGGCGCAATGGGTGGAGGTCGGCGATCCCGAGGTCCTACGGTACGTGTACACGTTCAACCCGATCTTTCGGCGCATCGTGTTGGACCTCTATCGGGTGGACGCGTACCACGACACATACGACCGAGCGGAGCACGCGTTCTACGCCACTGCGAAGCAGGGCGACGAGGATGATCAAGCGCGGTCGTACGAACTCGCCCAGCTTGCGACGCCTCCGAAGAAGGAGCCATTCGCCCTCTCCTATCGACATGCGGCGTTCCTCTCGCAAATCAGTCCGGAGAAGGGTCGACTCGAGTGGTGCCTGAAGCGGATGCGCGACACGGGCATGCTCGAGCGCAAACCCACGGCCTTTGAGCAATCGCGGATCGCCCGGCGGCTCGAACAAGCTCGCGTCTGGGTCGAACGCTATGCGACCGAGAACCGTGTGAAGATCTTGGAGGCACTTACCCCCGAAGTCAAGTCAATGCTCGACGACAAGGATCGCGGTGCCCTCCGCACCTTTGCGGAGCGTGCCGCGAGTGCGGCGTGGACGGAGGAGGCGATCAAGGATTCGATGGTCTCCCTGACGAAAGGCGGCTCTCTCGCGGTCGAGACGAGCCGGTTCTTCCGGGATCTGTATCTCGCTCTCCTTGGGAGCGAGCGCGGGCCCCGCGCCGCGCCCTTCCTCGCCGTCCTCGAGAAGGACTGGGTCGTGCGGCGCCTGAAGGAATCCTCGAACTAGGAAAAGGCAAAATACGTCCTATCCCTTGAATCGCGTTCGAAGCCCCGTGGTCTAGCGGCCAAACGTGACCGGCTCTCGGTCGCGGGCCAGTGATTCGAGGCTCTGGATCGGTCCCGATTGGGGCCGAGGGGAGACCTCGCGACGGCAGTTCGAATCTGCCCGGGGCTATCTCCTTATTCCACGAGCATGGGGACCGCGTTCGGGAGGACCTCGAACCGGAGGGGATTGCGGCCCACGAACTCGCCATCGAGGTCGATCATCTCGCCTTCGGACTGAACCGTGAGGGACCGGCAACGGAAGGATCGCACCTCTTTCAAACTGAGATGTTCCCCTCTCCTCAGCGCCGGCAGGTTTCGACGCGCGGTCTTGAAATCGATGTCCCCGAAGACGACGACATCGAAGAGGCCGTCCTCCAGATCGGCATGGGGCGCGGGCATGAGACCCGCCCCGAAGTACCGTCCGTTCGCGACGACGAAATCGTTGACGACGGCCTCCTGGGGCGGTCCGCCGTCGGCCTGGTAGATGACGCGCGTGTTCCGGTATTTTGGCAACGTCCGGAGGATCGCAATGAGAAAACTCATTCTCCCTCCGAGGACCTTCGTTGTGCGGTTCACTCGGTCGACGACGGCGCCTCCGGATCCGAATTCTGCGATGTTGACGAAGAACCGCGACTTCTCTTCCTCGGACATTCGGAAGGTGCAGCGCCCCGCATCGATCCTTCGCGTTCTCCCCTCGCGCATCAGGCTGACGAAATCCGATGGAGATTTCGGCATCGGCAAGGTTCTCACGAAATCGCCGCCCGTCCCGACGGGAAGAATGGCCACCCGCGCTTCGCGATTGAGAGGATGGCCATCCTCTCCAAGGAATCCGTTCACGAATTCATTCAGAGTCCCGTCCCCACCGACAGACACGATCGTCGTGATGCCCGATGCAATCGCTTCTCGAACGAGTCCGACCCCGTCGCCGCTTCGCCGGGTGAATCGTACATCGAACGCAAGGCCGAGTTCGCGACGCAACGATTTCTCGTAGATTCGCCAGCGGCGGCCCGTCGATCCGTTCGACGACGCGGGATTCACGATGAAGCGAGTCTCAACGACCATGGCGCTCCCGGAAGGCGCGATGCTTTCGAACGATCTCCGCGTACGCCGCGACTTCGCGATCCGTCGTGGCATCGTCCCACCCGAGGAATCGCGCCATTCGGTCGGCGACTGCGCCCGCGACGCCGAGTGCTTGGTCACTCGTGACGTAGAAGAGGCCGAGGCGCCGGATGAGGACGTCCGCGAGGGACAGCGCCATTTCCTCGTCCAGCGCGAGTTCGACCTCGGCCCACAGGTGGGGTTGATCCGGGATGAGCCGCTCGCGGCCATTTGGCCGATCGAGGTACGGTCGGATTGCGTGGGGGGTGGTCCGATCCTGCAGATGCAACGCGACGGGTTCGTCCAAGCCAAGGGCGGAGAATTCCCCGAGCGGCCTCGTCTCCGGGCCGAAAGGCCGATCCCGTGTGACGCACGGTAGGCGTCGGTCGAGGCGCGCTGCGACCCGGTCCACGACGTCCTCGGCCATCGCGCGATGCGTCGTCAGCTTGCCCCCGGCGACGGAAAGGAGGCCGTCGATGTCCTCGAACGTCACATGCTCTCGGGATACTTCGGATTCCGACACGTCCGACCGACCCTTGCGCAGGAGGGGCCTCAGGCCCGCGTACGCACTGACGACATCCTCCGGCCCGACGTGCGCGTCCGGGAACGCGTCGTTCACCACCGCGAGGAGGTAGTCCACATCCGAGGCGTCCGGAAGGACCTCGCGCGGGTCCCCATGAAAGTCGGTGTCGGTTGTTCCGACGAGCGCGAGGTCTCCCCAGGGAAGCACGAAGACCACACGACCGTCCTTGCGGACCGTGAGCGCGAGGGCCTCGCGGTTTCCGACCTTCGATCGCGGGAGAAAGACGTGGATCCCCTTCGTGGGTCGAATCGTCGGCACGGGTGTCGCCGTCCGCAAGTCGTCCAGGGTCACGCCTGTGGCGTTGACGATGACGCGGGCGCGGCATTCCATGCTCGTGCCTCGAATCGCATCGTGGATCCGAGCGCCGCGGACCGCTCCATCGGTCCGGAGGAGTTCGGCTACCCCGGCGTGGTTCGCCACGACCGCTCCTGCCGCGGCGGCGTCCTTCACGATCGCGAGCACAAGGCGTGCGTCATCCGTCCAGGCGTCGTAGTAGATTCCCGCACCTCGGAGGTGATTCGAGTCGAGCCGGGGCTCTCGCATCCTTGCTTCCCCCGGTCGCAACCACACACGGCGCGGGACCGTCTTGTCTCGCGATAGGAAGTCGTACAAGAACAGGCCAAAACGCAATGCGGCCGAGCTCGGACGCCGATCGCGATACGCCGGGATGACGAAGGGCAACGGATGCACGAGGCTCGGCGCCGTGGCGAGGAGACGGTCGCGTTCCCGGACCGCTTGGCGGACGAGTCCCACCCGGTACTCCCGCAGGTACCGGAGTCCGCCGTGCACGAGGCGAGAAGTCTTGCCGCTCGTCCCGCTCGCGAAGTCGTCGCGCTCGACGAGAGCGGTCCGGAGTCCGCGCGTCGCGGCGTCCCGGGCAACGCCGGAGCCAACGACGCCCCCTCCCACGACGAGGACATCGAACGTCTCCGAAGCGAGGCGATCGAGGTTCGCCGCGCGCGTGCGGGCCGAGAACTCCGTCACGCCGATCCCGTCACGAGCGTCCCCGGGTTCATGATGCCCGCCGGGTCGAGCTCCCGCTTCAGCGCCCGCAGCACGACCAGCCCGCCCTCCCCGATGACGCGGTGCAGGTAGGGCGCATGATCCTCGCCGATCCCATGCTGGTGGCTCAGCGCCGCGCCGGCGTCAACGAACGCCTCCGTGACCGCGGCTTTGATCCCCTCCCACTGCTCGACCTCGCGGCCTTCCCGTTGCGGGGCGAGGAACGTGTAGTAAAGGGATGCACCGTCCGGATAGGCGTGGGAGACATGGCACAGGACGATCCCCTCCGCGCCGTCTTTCCACAGCGCACCTTGAATCGCTTTCTTCCCGGCCTCGTAGACGCGCATCAGGTCCGACCAGGACGTCGCCGTCTCCACGGTGTCGACGAGGATTCCGTGGTCGAGGAGCGAGTCGCGCATGTACGGGAGTTCGAACCGCTCCTGCGCCCACCGCTCGGCGGGTCCGGAACCGAGGCTCGTCGAACCGGCGCGCGCGTAGCGGATCGCCAGCCGGCGGCGATGCACGACGTGATCCCGCGTGCCCTCGAACCCCATGAGCAGGAGGGATCCCTCGCTGATCCGTCGCGCCGCGATGCCGTCCGCGGTCGGCGAGACGCCCGCTCCCGCGGCGGCGAACTTCGTCTCCTCGCCGTCCGCGAGGTAGGCCATGTCCGGGAGGTTCTGGTCTCGCGCCATCGCCCGCAACGCGGCGATCCCCTCGGGGAAGGAAGAGAACAGACGCGACGCGTATTGCCGCAAGGCCGGACGCGGGTGGGCCCGCAGGGTTGCCTGCGTGATGACGCCGAGCGCCCCCTCGGATCCGAGGATGAGTTCCTTGACGCTCGGCCCGTGCGAGTCCTTCGGCAAGGAGCGCACCTCGAGGGTCCGGGTCGGCGACACGAGCCGTACGCCGACGACGAGGTCTTCGATGCTTCCGTATCGGTTCGAGAGGCTGCCCGACGCGCGCGTGGCGATCCAGCCGCCCAGGGTGGAGAACTCCCAGGACTGCGGGAAATGTCCGAGCGTGAGGCCCTTCTCGTTCAGACGTTCCTCGAGTTGCGGCCCGCGCAGGCCCGCCTCGGCCGTGACGAGGCCGGACTCCTCGTCGATCGAGAGAATGCGCCGCAGGCGTCGAAGGTCCATCACGATCGTCGCGGGGAAGTCCGCGTGGGCCTCCAACCCGCCGACGACGCTCGTGCCGCCTCCGAAGGGAATGACGGCGTACCGCTTTCGCATCGCGAATTCGAGGAGACGATGGATGGAGTCCTCGTCCTCCGGAAACACGACCACGTCCGGGATTTGGCCGAGGCGCCCGGTCCGGAGCCGAACGAGGTCCTTGTATCCCTTGCCGGCCGCGTGGGTGATGCGCGCCACGTCGTCGCTCGCGAGATTTTCTTCCCCGACGAGGTTCCGGATTTCTTGGAGGAGGTCGCCGGAAAGCTCGGAGGGCGGCACCGGAATTTTCTCGATCGCGACGACCGGCCTCCGCGTCGACGGATCGATGCGCAGTCGGTCCCGCAGATACTCGAGCAGGGTGGCGCGGCTCTCGAGCGACACGCGCTTGTCCTCCCACCCCCAGCCCCACCACTTGATTGCGCGAGCCTCCATCGGCGAGCAAACCGCCTTGGCCGATAAAGACGTTCCCTCTCCGGTGGGAGCGGTCCCAAAGGATTAAAGACGCGCTGGCCATGGGGCCGCAAATCGGGGGAGCCGGTCCGTGATCGAGCGAGCGGCCATCGTCGAAATCCTCGAGGGATACGAGCCCTCCTCGGTTCGGATCGCGACGATCGGTTCGCACTCCGCGCTCGATGTGTGCGACGGCGCGATCGAGGAAGGGTTCCAGACCCTGGTCGTGTGCGAGAAGGGACGGGCGACTCCTTACGCGCGCTACTTCCGGTCGGTGCGAGACAAGCATGGCCTCGCGACGCGCGGCATGGTCGACGAGGCCGTGGTCCTCTCGAAGTTCGACGAGGTCCTGTCGGACAAGATCCAAGATCGGCTGAGGAAGTCGAACGTTGTCTTCATCCCGAATCGGAGCTTCACGTCGTACTGCGACCTCGGTGAGATCGAGGATCGATTCCGCGTGCCGATCTTCGGGAGCCGCAATCTCCTTCGAACGGAGGAACGCGACTTCGAACGCAGCTACTACTGGATCCTCGATCAGGCGAAGTTGCCCGCGCCGGAGAAGTTCGATCGGCCGAGCGACATCGATGGACTCGCGATCGTGAAGCTGCCGCACAAGGTCAAGAAGCTCGAGCGCGGCTTCTTCACCGCCGCGAGCACCAAGGAATACACGCAAAAGGCGAACGCTCTGTTGAAACAAGGCGTCATCTCGAAGAAGGACCTGTCCAAGGCCCGGATTGAGCGGTACATCATCGGTCCGATCTTCAACTTCGACTTCTTCTATTCGCCGATCGAAGAGGAGGCAGAGAAGCTCGAGCTGCTCGGGATTGACTGGCGGTTCGAGACCTCTCTCGACGGGCACGTCCGATTGCCAGCGGACCAACAGATGACTCTGAACGAGGCGCAGCGGATACCCGAGTACGTCGTGGTCGGGCACAACACCGCCACGTTGCGCGAGTCAAGCCTGAAGGAGATTTTCGAAATCGCGGAACGGTATGTCAAGGCGACGCAGCAACACTTCGCGCCCGGCATCATCGGACCCTTCACGCTCCAGACCGCGGTGGACAAGGACCTCCGCTTCTGGGTGTATGACGTCTCGCCGCGGATTGGTGGCGGCACGAACATCCACATGTCCCTCGGCCATCCGTACGGCAACGCCCTGTGGCGGAAGCGGATGAGCACGGGTCGCCGGATCGCGTGGGAGGTCCGGCGCGGGATCGAGAGCGGCCGACTCGCCGAGCTCGTCACCTGAGGTCCGGCGTCGATTCCTTCGGCTACGGATGGCCCTCGACTTCCGTTTTCAATCGATCCAAGAGGTCGCTGTCGGTCTCGGCCATCATTCGGTTCATCGTGCCGCTCATGAGACGGAAGAGACCCTTCCCCTGCATCTCCGCCTCGTAGTGCACTTCGGTCGCGCCGCCTTTCGGCAAGAGGTTGAAAGCCATGTGGCCCGCCATCGGCTTGCTGTCGACCTCGAGCCCGAGGCGTGACGGGCGGTCGAGCGACGCCACACGCACGGTCGATTCCAGAGTGCGCTTTCCCGCCAACCGCACTTCGCGCCAACTCGTACCGACCTGGAACGGTCCGGGCGTCAGCCCGTCGATCTTCTGGATCGTCGGCATCCACTCCCTCGCCCGGTCGAGATCCGTCAAGACCGCGAACACGCGCTCCGGACTCGCGTTGATCATGTTCGTGCGGCTAAACATGGGACGGGCGACGCCAAGCGGAGTAATAAGGCCATCCGTCCGCCCGACCTCTTTGTCAATGCCGTCCCGCAGAACGAACCTTGATGTCGTCCGGGGGAGTGGCGGCACCGTCAGAAGGGAATACGCCGGATGCTCGAGCTGGTCCCCTGGGCCCTCGCGATTGTGGTCGGTTTCATCACGCTCAACCAGGGGGCGAAGTTCATCACGGACAATGCGACACGCATCTCCGGCCGAATCGGTCGGAGCCGCTTCGTCATCGGCGCGCTGCTCGTATCCACGCTCTCGGCGGTCCCCGAGTTGCTCGTGAGCGGCATGGCCGCGGAGGAGGGGAGTCCGGAAATCGCCCTGGGGAATGCCCTCGCCTCGACGGTCGTCACGATCGCGTTCGTGATCGGTGCGAGCGCCCTCGTTCGGCCGATCAAGGCATCGCGGGAGATTGTCCTCCGGGACGCGGTGTTCCTCGCAATCGTCACGCTCGTGGCGGCGACGCTGCTCCTGGACGGAAACCTGACGCAATTCGAGGGGCTCGCCCTGATGGCCCTCTTCGTGCCCTACGTGTTGAATCTGGCGGTCTCGCAGCGAACGAGTCCTCCGGAGGAAATTCAGGAACGCGTCGACGACCTGAAGATCGGATTGGAGTTCACCGGATGGATCTTTGGCCGGAAAATCGAGATTCGGGCCGGCCTTGGATGGCTCGTCCTCGGGATCCTCTGGTCCGTGATGGGCGCGCAGTTCCTCGTCCGCGGCGCGATCGGCGTCTCGGAGGTCGCGGGCCTCAACCCGTGGTTCATGGGCATCACCGTGGTCGCGCTCGGGACCTCGCTTCCCGACATCGCGGCGGCCTATCACGCGACGCGGCTCGGTTACACGGATCTCGTCCTCGGAGAGGGTATCGGCGCGAGCGTCGTAACGACCCTCCTCACGTTGGGGCTGATCGGCATCGTGCGGCCCTCGATTTTTCCCGTCGAACTGCTTCTCCCGGTCGTCGCGGCGATGGTCCTCACGTCGTTCCTCCTCGTGGCCCTGATGCTAGGGGAATGGAGGATCACGTCGCGGTCGGGCGCTGTCTTGACGTCGAGCTACTTCGCGATGGTGGCCTTCAACCTCGTGTGGTTCCGCGGCGGGTTCGGATAATCAGTAGACCGCGCCGCATCGCACGCACGTGAGCTTGCCGTCGCCCCTTGCGACGAGCTGGCCCGCGCATGCGGTACAGAACTTCATCTCCTTCACGAGGCGGCCTTGCTCGTCCCAGGAGTGCTGCGGCCACGAACTCGGAGTGGGCGCCTG
Source organism: Thermoplasmata archaeon (assembly GCA_035636595.1). Taxonomy (GTDB): domain Archaea; phylum Thermoplasmatota; class Thermoplasmata; order RBG-16-68-12; family RBG-16-68-12; genus RBG-16-68-12. The sequence continues at coordinate 26,889 of DASPYU010000024.1, read as the reverse complement.
TCCGGGCCACGCGCCACCCGCCGGATTCGCGCTCCCCGGAGCGGGCGGCGGGGACGACGCGCGAGGCGGTGGCGGATTCGGATACGTGCCGGAAGGGGTGATCGGATACGGAGGCGCGTGTTGCATCATGCGGAACTGTTCTTCCATGTAGGCACCCTGGTCAACTCGGGTGACCGTCGTCCGCGCAAGCCGGTCGAAGAGCCGCTGCCGCGGATCGCCGTGCGTCGCCGCCCCCACGAACAGGTCGATCAGGAACACCGCCCAGTAGAGCTTCGACAGGTTCCGGAAGACCGCGTGGATGATGTCCAGGTTGCCGTCGAGCGCCACGACGCGCAGGGACATGAGTCGCTTCCCGATCGTCGCGCCCATCAGCGTCTCGAGGAGGAACGAGTAGACGAACAGGAGCACACCGGCGAAAAGCGGCACGAGCCACCAAACGTAACCGAAGAGCGTGAGGGGAATCGCGAAGAAGAGGAAGATGACGATCACGACGATCAGATCGATCAGGAAGGCGAAGAGCCGGCGGAGCCAATGCTCTTGCAATGCGGGGTTGTGACCAATCAAGTCGATCGCGGAAGGCATGTCTCACCCATCCGAAGCGTCGATATCCTACCGGCCCTCATAAACGTAACGCCATTAATATTTGGGTGCTCGATTGAAAATCAGCCCGTCGAGTCCGCGGATGTTTCGGGGGGCAGCTCTTCCTCGACGCGGGTCGATCGCCGCAGGAACTCGCCGGGGACTTCCTTCGACGTATACACGGTCTTGCCCGCCTTGTAGATCACGACGCCCCCTTCCCGGGCCGCCTTCGCGTCGATCTCGAGGATGACCGGCGACTGGATACGGACGCGCCCCGCCTCCATCGCGGCCTCGAACGTCGCGCTCAGGTGGACCATCTTTCGGTCCGAGGGTCGGAGTCCCGCCTCGAGGAGCAAGTGGCTCTCCTCCGCGGTCGTCGGATAGAAGAGCACGTCGGGGATTCCTTCCGTCGGCAAATCCAAGTCGACATCCATCGAGTGGCCATACGTCGCCCGGATCTTGCCGTCCTCGAATTGGTAACGGCCCTTCGGGTCCGTCTCGATCAAGCCGATCACATGATGCTGCCGGACGAAACGGAATCGCCGGTTCCGAATCTGGATCGCTGTCAGGAAGTCCCGGAGGTCCACCCATCCGTGTGCGTCCATTTCGAGGCCGTAGCGTTGCGGGAAGTGCCGCAACACGCCGGCCATCGTGCGACCGAGGAGCTCGACCTCTTCGTCGTTGAGGAGGAACTTGCCCTCGTCGCCGCAATGCGGGCAGAACTCTTCTCGGAAGTATCCGTGAGAACGACATTCCTTCAGCATGCGTCCCCTCCCTGGGCGTTTGGTATTCTCCGTTGGCTTATGAAGTTTCGTCCCCTATGTTCGGAGGGAGGTCGTTGTCCCGGACGACCCGGATGCCGAGGGACTCGAGTCGTTCCTCCGCGGCGCGGACGATTTCCGGGCCGAGCGTCTTGCGATGCAGGTACGCGATCGAAGCTCCCTCGGTCCGTTCAACCGCTTGATCGACGATCTGCGGCGGAGCGCGCTCCATCGCGTACGCGGGCAGCAGGTGTCCGAACGCGATGCGTCGTTTGAGCGCGAGATCCGTGTGGCGCGGCACGTAGTGGCCGCCACCGATCCCGATGGCGACCGGTGCGTCGACCGGGTGCAGGTTGATCAGGACCCGGGCGATCGTGCTCGATGCGTCCTTGTCCGCCCACTCGCGCTCCGTGCTGCCCTGCTCGATGTAGAACGTCGGCGCAGAGAGGTAGGGACCATGGTGCGTCGCCTCGAACGTCACGGAGTAGGTCGGGTTTGTCGCAGCACGCTTCAGGCCGTGCAGCGCGGCGGTCATCCATTGCGAGGACGCGGGTACGAGGGCCTCGGGTTGTCCACCGAATTCAGCCGTCGTCGGGTTGCCGATCGGATGGACCGTCAGGCTCGGACGCTCGCTCTCCGATTTGTGCTTCGACAGAAAGACGACGAGGTCGACGCGCTCCCCGAAGGCGGTTTCGAGGTCGCGGTCCAGGTGGTCGCGGAAGAGGTGGAGCTGAGCGATCGTCACCAGGGTCGTCTCTCGGAGACGCCATGCGGGCCGGCCTTCGAAGGTCGCCTCCGAGGTCCACGACGCCTCACGTAGGAGCGCGTCGCGCTGGTTCCGACTCGCCTCATCCGGCTCGGACGCCACGAGGAAGCGCATGCCGCGTCGGGATGCGGATTCCCGCCCATCTCGTTTCCCGTTCGTGCGCCGCGCACAAACTTTATGTGGCCGCCTCCGGTACAGCGGGAAGCCATGGTGACCGTCGCGTTCCTCGCGTCCGTCCAGGGTTACCAGGAGTCGCGGATCGAGGAGGTCGCGAACCGCCTGCGGAAGGACCATCCCGAGTGGACGGTCAATATGCTCACGCCGGACGCGACGAAACCCCTCCTTCCGAAGTACAAGCTGAAGTTCGGGCCCGCGATCCTGGTGAACGACCGGATCGAATTCGTCGGCATCCCCCGATACCGCATGCTGGTGGAGCGGATCGCCATGCTCGCGGCCGGCCAACCTTCTCCGAGGACCGCCCAGCCGCCGCCGTCGGCCGCCCCCGCCAAGACAGCGACACCGCCTGCGAAGCCCGCCCCACCTCCGACCCAGCCCGCCACGCCGTCCGCTCCCGCGGAATGACGGTCGGACCGCGGGATTCCCGGTCGAAGTCCGTCGCAAAGGAGGCTTCCAGCGGAGAAACCTTCCCTTCTCGAAAACTATATGAAATTAGCAACCCATTAATTCCGTTGGGTTGAGTGAGGGGACCGCACACCTGGGAAGGGGCGGCCCGAATCGGATCGAGGAATTCCCCCATGAGCATCGAGGACGAGTTCGAGGACACACGTCGTGCGATTCACCGCATGCTGAAGGATGCGTTCGAAGGGAAGCTCGGCGTGTTCCGCGAGCCGTTCATCTACGGCTTCACGACGCGCACGCGGGAGTCGCGCTTCGAAGCCCCGCGGCCCGCGCTCGAAGGCGAGGAGATCAAGACGCGGGATCCGCTCGTCGACGTCATTCTCACCGAATCCGCGATTTTCCTGACCGCGGAGATGCCCGGCGTCACGCGGGACGAAGTCCGCGTCCGACTCGACGAGGGAAAGCTCGTCCTTCAGGGAGAAGGGGACCGGCAATATTTCACGAAGGTCGACCTCCCCTCGGACGCGGACCGCGACACCCTGAAGTACACGTTCACCAATGGCGTCCTGGACGTCGTGATCGCCCGGAAGCGCACGTTCGGTTGAGGGCCGACCGGGCACACGGCCCGGGGATAGCGCAATGCCCGCCGCGGACAAGATGGACCGCAAACTGAAACGGCTGCGCCGCATCGAGGCGGGCTACCGCGCGGACATCCGTCGAGCCCATCAGACCCTCAAGCTCGAGACGGTCAACCGCACCAAGGCCGAGGCGCGTTACGAGAGGACTCGGAAGAAGCTCGAGGGGAAGATCGAGAAGCTCCAGCCGAAGATCCGCGACCTCACGAACCGCAAGGCCGAGATGAGGTCGTGACGCGCCGCGAAGGCTAAGTGAGCCCGAGCCGTTTTGGGAACCGTGGGCGAGCCATCCGCGTCGGAAATCTTGGAGACGACTGCTGCCGCGATCCGAGTGTGCACCCTGTGTGGCCTTCACGCCGGGCGCACACACGCCGTCCCCGGAGAGGGTTCTTCCATCGCGGACGTCTTCCTCATTGGCGAGGCCCCGGGCAAAGACGAGGACGCATCGGGCCGACCGTTCGTGGGCTCCGCGGGGAAGATTCTGGACAAGGCGTTGGGGCTCGTGCGACTCCCGCGAGGCTCCGTCTTCATAACGAACGTCGTCAAGTGCCGGCCGCCGAAGAACCGCAAGCCCCTCACGGACGAAATGGGTTCGTGTCGACCGTATCTCATGGCCCAGATCGCCGCCGTGAAGCCGAGCGTCATCGTCACGCTCGGCCGGACCGCCCTGCGCGATCTCCTCGGGCCGGGAATGGAACTCAAGAGCGCGCGGACGAAGCGACTGGCCTTCGGCGATGTGCCCGTCGTCCCGACCTATCATCCCGCCGCAGTGTTGTACAACCGCAAACTCGAAGCCGCGATTCAGCGTGACCTCCGAAAGGCCACCCGGATGGTCCGAACGGGAGGGGCTCGTCGCCGCACCACGGCATCTCGCGAAGGAGGAACGAGAGCGACACGCTAGCCGAAGAACGCGCGAATCTTCTCCAGGCTCCACGTATTGATCACGTCGTCCGGCGTGAGCCACGCGCGCCGGGCCGTCCCGACCCCGAATCGCATCCATGCCAGATTCGAGCTCGCATGGCTGTCCGTGTCCACGGTGATCGTGCAGCCCGCGTTCTTCGCCGCACGCGCCTGCGTCCAGTTCAGGTCCATTCGCCGCGGGTCCGCATCGATCTCGATCGCGGTGCCGGCCTTCGCGCAGGCGCCGAACACCTCCTCGAGCGCGAGCTGAATGGGCCCCCGCCACCCGATCTGACGGGTCGTGGGATGCCCGAGGATGTCGACATGGGGGTTGCGGACCGCGGCGACGACGCGGGCCGTCTGCTCGTCCTGCGGGAGCGTGAACCTCGAGTGGACGGAGGCGATGACGTAATCGAGTTCCTTGAGAACCTCGTCCGGATAGTCCATCGCCCCGCCATCCAGAATGTCGCACTCCGTGCCGAGGAAGACATGGAATCCCTTCAGCTCGCGATTCAACGCGCGGACGCGATCGCGGCGCGCGAGCGCTCGCTCCGCCGTCAGGCCGCTCGCGACGGTGGCGGATACGGAGTGGTCCGAGATCCCGACGAAGGCATAGCCGCGTCGACGCGCCGCCTCGACCATGGCTTCGAGCGGTTCCGTGCCGTCCGTCTCGTTCGTGTGCACGTGGAAATCCCCTCGAATGTCCTTCAGGTCGACCACGGCCGGTAACGTGCCTGACTTGGCGGCGTCGACCTCTCCCTGGTCCTCTCGCATCTCCGGCGGGATCCACGGGAGGTCGAGGCTGGTGTACATGCTCTCCTCCGTGTCGCCGGCGACCCGCACCTCGTCGCGGAACATGCCGTACTCGTTCATCTTGAGGCCTCGGCGCTCGGCCATCGTCCGTACGCGGATGTTGTGATCCTTCGAACCGGTGAAGTACTGCAGGCCCGCGCCCCAGGAGTCCGGATCGAGGACGCGCAGGTCGGCTTGGATCGTCCGGCGGGAGCCCTCGTAGTCGCGGAATTCGATCATCACGACGACCTTCGTCTCCCCGGCGGCGATGACCTCGATGACGCCCGGGAGGTGCCGGAACGCCTCGCTCGCCGCAGCTCGATCCGTCGCGACGGCGAGGATGTCGATATCCCCGACGGTCTCGCGCATCCGCCGGAATGATCCGGCCGCCTCGACCCGTTCGACCGTCTTGCTCGCGCGCATCCGCTCGAGCACGTGGTCGACGACCTGGGCCGCGTCCGCGAGGAGCGTGCGCGTCTGTCCCTCCTTGACGAAGTCAATCGCCCGGAGGAGGTTCTCCTCGGTCTTTTCGCCGAAGCCCTTGACTTTTCGCAGCATGTGCTTTTGTGCCGCCGTGCGGAGGGTCTCGAGGTCCGTGATGCCGAGTTCCTGCCACAGGACCTTCACCTTCTTGGGACCGAGGCCGCGGACCTTCAGGAGGTCCAGGACGCCGGGAGGGAACTTCGCGCGGAGCTCCTCGTAGTATGCGAGCTTGCCCGTCGTCACGTACTCCGTGATCTTCTCGCCGAGCGCGGGTCCAATCCCAGGGATCTGGTCGACCCGGCCCTGCCGGACGAGGTCCTCGATGTTGTCGGGGAGAGACTCCAGCTGTCGTGCGGCCCGCTGGTACGAGAGGATGCGGAAGGTGTCCTCTCCGAGGATATCGAGCATCGCGCCGATCTCGTTGAAGAGCGCGACGATCTCGTCGTTCTTCACGGCCGGGCGCGATGTCCCGCGGCCGTCTTTATGGTTTCTCACGCCCTCCCTGGGAGGCGTGATCTGGACCGGGACCTGCGGGTTCGGCCGCAGGATGGCGGATGTGATGCAACGCCTCGATGCGGTTGAGATCCAGGAGACGTTCTACAAACCCGTTCGCGTCGAGCGCGCGAAGAAGTGGCGTCGCTTGGCCCCGCGCGAATTTCGTTTCTGCGTCAAAGCCTCGCAATTCATTACGCATGAGGCGAGCTCCCCAACGTATCGCCGTTCCAGCCGGACGATTCCTGCGGCAGACCGCGGGGCCTACGGGGGGTTTCGCGATACGCCGCGCGTCCGGGAGGGATGGGAAGCGACGCAAGCGGTCGCGGAGGCGCTGGAGGCGTCCGCGATTGTGTTCCAGGCGCCGTCCTCCTTCGGGCCGTCCGATGCGAATCGGGCCGCGCTCTACCGCTTCTTCGAATCCATTCGGACTTCCTCGGTGAAGGCAATCGAACTCCGGGGTCCATGGGCCGTTCATGTGGTCGAGCGGATCTGCGAGGACCTCGGCCTAGTCCATGCCGTTGATCCGTTCGAGCGAGAACCCGCCACGTACGGACTCGCGTACTTCCGCCTCCATGGAAGCCCGCCCGGCCCGGTCATGTATCGGTACCGATACACCGATGAAGATTTCGCCCGACTCCGTGTCATCTGCCGGGAATACGATGACGTGTACGCGATGTTCAACAACCAAACGATGGGTGCGGATGCCGTCCGCTTTGAGTCCGGGTCAACGGGGGACGTACCGGTGCCTCCCTCAGGTCCATGAGCCGGAGCCATGGCAGCGCTTGCATGATGCATGCATCGAAACTCTAAAGCCGCGGTGCGCCTGGACTGATGAGGCGGGTGAGTCCGATTCCTCAGCCTTCCTCCGGCCCCCGCATAGCGGGCATGGGACCGGGATGGCGCGCCGATCCCACGCAGCCGCAGGTTACCTTCGCCGATGTGAAAGTCGACGAACAACTGGAGGTCAAGAAGAAGCTCGACCGCCTGAAGTCCCTTCGGCCCATTCCGGTCCTCCGGTCCGCGCGACGACTCGAGCGAGAACGGAAAAGGCTCGAGAGCCGATGGCAGAAGCTGCAGGAAGATATCGATCTCCTTGGCGAGGCCGAGGATTAGCGACCTCTTCGTGCGAATCTCAGTCGAATCTCCGATGCAAGTCTCTGAACTGCGATGATCACGCTCGCAAAGGTTGAGCATGCCGCGCAACCGCAATCGCGTTCCGCGAATGACAGCGGGACGGAAACATATGTATAGCCCTCGCTTCTGTTTCCGCCAAGCCCTCCCATGCCCCCCGCCGGTCGGATCCCGCGCGAGATCGTGTCGTTCTTCGAAGCCGCCGGCGGCCACTCGCTCATCGTGAAGGGGCCCGCCGGGACGGGAAAGACGACGTTCGCCTTGCAGCTCACGGAGGAGACCGGCGAGGTCGCCGCATCCCACTACCTGAGCTCCCGCGTCTCCGACGAGTCCCTCTACAACCAGTTCACCTGGCTGCACGAGCGCCTCAAGCCCGCCGGCCTTCAGACGGCCCCGAAGTCCGGGGGCACGACGAAGGTGACGCGGGACGCACTGAATCAGCTCGAGGGGAAGCTCGAGGAGGGCAAGGAAGGCGAGGACGGCGAGCCGGAAGCCGTCGGCGCGGGCGAGGTCAAGGGGAACTTCCTCGAGGTGACCTTGGGATTCGACCTGCCGGAACTCGAGGCCGCGTACGACTTCGTCGACGCCCGCATCCCGAAGCGATCCCTCGTGCTCATCGATTCGATCGACGCCCTCGCGGAGCACTACGGCATCCCGGCGGCGCGCCTGATCACGGTCCTCCAGCGGGATCTCGTCGAGGGAAGCAAGCAAAACGTGCTCTACGTCCTCGAGAGCAGCGGCGAGACCCGCCTCGACTACCTCGGCGACGGCGTCGTGAGCCTCGCGTCCTCCGAGTACCAGGGGCGCCGGCTCCGCGTCCTCACCATCGAGAAACTGCGCGGACAGCAGGTGGGGCAGTATCGCTACCTGTACACGCTCGACGGCGGCCGCCTGACCTCCTTCGACATCCGGGAGGAAGCCAAACCGATCCGGCCTCAGCCCTGGAAGCCCATCAAAGACCTCTCCAAGGATGCAGTCAGCACGGGAATCGAGGCGTTGGATCGACTCACCGGAGGCCTCGCCCGCGGGCGCGCGACGGCCTTCGAGATCTCGAATGCGGTGCCGGCCGACTACGTCGACTGGCTGCGGATTGCGCTGATCTCGAACTTCGTCACGCAAGGCCGGGGCGTCGCGCACGTCCCGCCTCGGAAAGGGAGCGCCGAGTACCTGCGGGAGTTCGTCAGCCCCCACCTGCGGGCCGGCGACTTCGACACGCACGTGCGCGTGTTCGAAGCCGCGACCCTCGGCTCCGCGGACGTTTCGAAGAACGTCCTCCACATGGAGGGCACGAACGTCGACTCGGACATGCGATGGTCGAACGTCGAGTTCCAACTGCCGAAGTCGGAAAGGCCCTTCCTCGCGCTCATGGCGTTCGACACCCTTGAGTCCGTATACGGAGAGAAGGTCCTCGAGGAGATGTCCGGCGTGTTCTCGGCGATTCGCCGCGCAAAGGACATCTTGGTCGGGTTCGTCACGCCCCAGAGCGCGTCCGCCGCGAAACTCGAGAATCTCGCCCATGTGGTCCTCCATGTGGACAGCGTGAACGGATCCGTCGTCGTGTACGGACAGAAACCGTACACCGGACTGTTCAACCTGTCGTGGGACTGGTCCGCGGGCGTGCCGAAGGCGCTATTTCGGCCGATCGTGTGAACTCGGTGGGCGCAGAATTCCGCATCGCCGGAGGCGCAGTTCCTCCCGGTCAACGAGTATCAAATTCGAGAACCGGATAGATAGCTGAATTAAGCCGCATGGGTGAATGGAGAGCAATGCGAGAAAAGGACGTCTCGCGATTGCTCACGGACGAGTACGCGGAGCGGATTCTCGTGGCAACGCAGAGCGTTGCCCGGTCCGTGCAGGAGATCAGCGACAAGTACGACATCCCGATCGCTGCCTGCTACCGCAAGATTCACGAGCTCGAGGAGGCCGGGTTCCTCAATGTCGCCGAGATCGTCACGACCCCGAAAGGGAAGACGATGAAGCTGTACCGGTCCCTGCTCAAGTCCGCCCAGCTCGTCTATGAGGGCGGTATTTTCCGGGTCAAGTTCGAGTTTGACGGCGAGAAGGACATCAGCGGAAAGTGGATCGAACTGAACGCCGCGCTGGACACGTGAGCGCGCGCGTGCGCGTGTTTCCCGGCGCGCTGATAATCATTTGGTCAAACGACTTTTTTGTCTGATAATCAAGCGCGATAGCTTAAATATCCCACGGAATCATCGACGGCCTACAAATCGACGAGGGGTGGCACCGTGGAGGACAACACATCCGCGATGGAAAATGGCGGCGAATTTCAAGGCACCTCGAAGCTGCTCTCGCCTCTCGAGGCCTCTCAACTTTTGACGGACGAATACAGCGCGAAAATCCTCCTTGCCACGTACAAGCGGAAGATCAGCGCTCAGGAAATCAGCCAGCGATACGGAATCCCGATCGCGGCGTGCTACCGCAAGATCCGGATCCTGGAAGAGGTCGGGCTGATCCAATGCGTCGAGCGCATCTTGACGCAGAAGGGCAAGAGAAAGAACCTCTATACATCCTGCCTCCGCAACGCCTACATCTTCTTCGAGAACGGCAAACTCCGCGCCCGATTCCAGCTTGCGACCGGCCAGGTCAAGGACTTCGGCGGCGACTGGAACGGACTCGACATGCTGAAGCAGTGAACCGAGCCTCCTTCCCTGTCATCCCATCCCTTCCTTTTTCTGTTCTCGAGGTGCGACGGCACGTTCCGTCCGCCCGCCGTGTGATTCGTTATCACGTATCGCAGCCGAGAACCACGCCTTCACGTTTCATATTTTCATTCGGCCTTCGTCGGGACGAGACCGTGAAAATTCAGTTTCACAAAATCCTGTCCGAGGGCCGGAGCGTCCGGTACGATCCGGACCCGGATGGCGGGATTCTCCATCTCAGCGTCATCGTGACGGAGGACGAAGTCCGTCGCAACCGCGCGAAACGGTCTGCCTGATTTTCTCCCTTAGAACGAGTCTTCAGAGGCCCGTGAGTCCCGGTCGTCCCTCCGATGTCGACGGCCTCGCTTAGGAGTTTTATACGCCAACTCCATTTGGATGCACAATGGCCGTCGGGACGGAAGCCCTGTACCAGCAGCTCTCCATCCTCCTCGTCCTCGCGACCCTGAGCCACTTCACGATCAAGCGGTTCCACCAGCCGACGATCGTCGGCGAGATCGCCTTGGGGGTCTTGCTCGGCCCGACAATCCTCGGCCACACCTTCAACCTCTATCCGTTCGATCCGACGCTCGTCGCGAGCTTCGCGGCGCTGGGCGCGATTTTCCTCCTCTTTCTCATCGGTTTGGAGAGTGACTTCCGCGCGATCTACAAGACGAAGAACGTACTCGTCGCGACCGGAGGCGTCGTCCTGCCGCTCGCCTTCGGTTTCGTGACCGCGTTGTTCCTCGTGCCGCCCGCCGGCTTGGGCGCGAACGGCAACCAGTTCACGATGGCCGTCTTCATGGGCGCGACCCTGACCGCGACCAGCACCGCCATCGCCGCCTCCGTGCTCCTGGACCTCGGGCTCATGCGAGAACCGGTCGCGCAGACGATTATGGGCGCGGCGGTTGTGGACGACGTCCTGAGCCTCGTCATCCTCTCGCTCGTCGTCGGCGCGAGCAGCGGCCGAGTCGACCCGTTATCGATCGGTGTACTGGTCGTCCTCGCGGTCGCCTTCCTGGCCATCGGCACGGCCGTGGGCATCTATTTCTTCCGGCGAGTCGTCGTGCGAGTCCAGGTCGAGGGGATGAAACTCGGCCTGAAGCACGGCGGCTTCATCATCGCGATGGCGGTGACCTTCCTCTACGCATTCGTCGCCGAAATCATCGGGCTCTCCGCCATCGTCGGCGCCTTCCTCGCCGGCACCCTGTTCGCGAGCACGCCCCTTCGCGAGGACTTCACGGAGGGAGCCGGCTACCTGGGGGCCGTCTTCACGCCGATCTTCTTCATCTCGATCGGGCTCCAGGTGGATCTCGTGCTGGCGGCCGGAAGCACCGGCCTCCTGGTCTTCGGCGCGGTCCTCACGGTCGTGGCAATCCTGACGAAAGTCGTCGGATGCGCGATCCCGGCCCGACTCTCGAAGATGACGCGCCCCGAGGCCTTGGCGGTGGGTTGGGGGATGACGCCCCGTGGCGAGGTTGGGCTGATCGTCGCCCTCTCCGCGCTTACCGCCGGCGTCATTAGTGAGCCCCTGTTCTCCGTACTCGTCGTGGTCCTGGTCCTCGTGTCTGTTCTCCCGGCGCCGCTCTTCAAGCGGTCACTCGCCATCGTCGACGACGAGCGCCGGCGCATGCAAGCGGAGGTCGCGGCGGCGACGGATCCCCGCTAGGCCCGCTCGACGAGTTTCCCCCGGACCACGTCGACCTTCAGGAGGGTCTTGATCCGGAGGCCGAGCTCCTTCTCCATCCGCGCTTTCTCGCGGGTCTTCTCGAACACGATCAGGACATCGGTGACGTCGGCCCCGATCACCCGGAGCGCCTTCACGATCGCGAGGAGCGTGCCGCCGGTCGAGATCACGTCGTCCACGAAGACGACGCGGTCGCCGCGGCGCACGTTGTTGATGAACATGTCCGTCTTCGAGTAACCGGTTGTCTGCTTCACGGAGACTTCGCCCAGGAGGCCGTACTTCCTCTTTCGGACGAACACGTACGGCTTGCCGACCCGGAGCGAGAGGCCCGCCGCGAGAGGGAAGCCCATGGACTCCGCGGTCACGATCTTGTCGCAGCGCGACCAGTCCCCGATCTTCGCGAGCTCGGTCAGGACCTCGTCGAGGACCTCCGGCCGGCCGAGCGGAATGCCGTCCGTGATCGGATGCACGAAGTACTCGTATTCTCCGAACTTGACGACCGGGCTCTCGGCGAGGCTCGCCCGCAACCGCTCCAGGGGCATCCTCACGACCTCGTCACGAGGTCCCGCGCGACCGCGGCGGCTTTCTCGAGGATCTCCGCCTCGCCTTTGACCCGGCGCGCGCGCATGAGCACTTGCCCGTCGCAGATCATCGTGTCGACGATGTTGCCGTGCGCGGAGTAGACCCAGTTGCTGACGTCATTGTGGCGGGGCGTGAGTTCCGCGCGGCGCGGATCGACCAGGATCAGGTCCGCGAGGCGATCGACCCCGAGGATCCCCGCATCGATCCCGAGCGCCCGGGCGCCGCCCAGGGTCGCGAGCTGGAACGCCTCGCCGGCCGGGAGCACGCGCGGGTCGCCGTGGGCGAACTTCTGCACGAGCGCCGCGACCTTCATCGTCTCGAACATGTCGAGGTTGTTGTTGCTCGACGCGCCGTCCGTCCCGAGGCCCATGACGACGCCGGCCTCCGTCATCGCCGCGTACGGCATCGTCTGGCCCGTCGCGAGCTTCATGTTCGACACGGGGCAGTGGGCGACCTTCGTCCCGGTGTGTGCGAGCAGCTCGATCTCGGAAGGGTCGAGCCAGCACCCGTGGGCCGCGATCACGTCCTTCGAGAGGAACCCGACGGAGTCGAGGAACTTCGCCGGCCGCACGCCGCGCTCCGCGAGGCAGTCGTCGACCTCGCGCTTCGTCTCCGACAGGTGGATGTGGATCAAGGAGCCGTTCTTGTCCGCGAGCTCGCGAATCCGGAGGAGGGAGTCCTTGGAGACCGTGTAGATCGCGTGGGGCCCGAGGACCGGGGTGATGCGGTCGGTCCGCAGGGCCTCGATCGCGCGGTTCGTTGCCTCCGCGGCTCGGAGCTGCTTGGCCGCTCGATCGGGATCATTCAAGTCCACGATGCCCTCCGCGAGGAACGCCCTCAGGCCCATCTCCTTCACTGCCTTCGCGGCCTCGTCCATGTGGAAGTACATGTCGTTGAAGGTCGTCGTCCCCGTCTTGATCATCTCGAGGCACGCGAGCTTCGTTCCCCAGTAGACGTCGTTCGACGTGAGCCTCGCCTCCGCGGGCCAGATCTTCGTCTCGAGCCACGTGTTGAGGTCGAGGTCGTCCCCGTACCCGCGGAAGAGCGTCATCGCGGCGTGGGTGTGCAGGTTCACGAGTCCCGGGAGTGCGACGCGGCCTTTGCCGTCGATGACCGTGTCGGCTTCGCGTCGCTTCCCGATCTCGGCGATCCGGTTCCCGTCGATGTAGATCTGGGTGACGTCGCCTTCGAGCTGGACGTCCTTGATCAGGATGCTCATCCGATTCGCTCCAGGGCGCGGGTCACGATCGCCTTCGTCAGGTCCGCGTTCGCCCGCTGCGTCTCCCGGATCCGTTCGAACGTCAGGGGTTCGTCGACGACCCCGTTGCAGAAGTTGTCGACGGTGCAAAGGGCCGCATACGGGATCCCGATCTCGCTCGCGAGGGTCGCCTCGGAGGCCATCGTCATCCCGACGACGTCGCCAATCGTCTTGAAGAACGCGATCTCCGCGCGCGACTCGAGGCGCGGGCCCGTCGTCTGGACGTAGACGCCTTCGCTTCGGACCGAGGCCTTCGCGTCCTTCGCGCCGCCGATTAGCGCCTCCCGCAAGCCTTCGTCGAGGGAAGGCGTCACGTGCATGACCTTCTCGTCGAAGTACGTCGGGATGTTCCAAAACGCGACGAAGTCGTGCGGGACGACGAACGTCCCCGGCCGGATCGCTTTCTTGAGGGAGCCCGTTGAGGACGTGCCTAGGATGTGCGTCACCCCGAGTTCCTTCAGCGCCAACAGGTTCGCGCGGTGGTTCAGGCGGTGCGGCGGGATGCGGTGGTCCTTGCCGTGGCGGGGCAAGAACACGACGGTCGCCACCCCGTGCTTGCCGATGCGCGGCGGATCGCTCGGAGCCCCGTGCGGCGTCACCAGGAACCGGGCCTGCTCGTCTTCGAGGGCGAATGCGTCTCCGAGCGCGGAGCCTCCGATGATCGCAACGAGCGGCGGCGCCACGGAGGCGGACGACAAGTCCCCGGCCGATAAACCTTCCGGGCTGTCGGCTGGAACCCGGCGCACGCCTAAGTACGGTCTTCCGGGCGCGTGTCCGGCGCAAGTTTCTTTGTGCCGTCCGCCTTTTGTGGCGGGGAGGGACGCCTTGGGTCATCGACCGCCGCGGGGTTCGGTCCCCGCAATCGCGCTCGTATTCGCTTTGGTGCTCCTCTTCGCGACCGCCCTCGTGACGTCTGCGGCCGGCTCCTTCACCTGGACGAGCCAAGCGGACTTCCAATCCGGCCAGTTGTCGGAGCTGGATGCGTTGACATCGCCCGGCGACCTGCTCCTGGCCCCGACCCAGACGAACTGGATCCGTTCGCCCGCGAATCCCGTGCTCGGCCCCGGGGTCGGGTGGGAGGCGGACTGGGTCGATTCTCCGAGCGTCCTCTACGAAGGCGGCGTCTACAGGATGTGGTATCAGGGGTGCGTCGGGCTGCAGTGCGAGATCGGGTACGCGACAAGCTCGGACGGCGTCGCCTGGACGCGGTTCGGGGGGAATCCGGTCTACGCCGCGAACCCATCGGGGTGGGACCAGACCCTCGGCAACCCGGTGGTCCTGCACGACGGGGCCCAATACAAGATGTGGTACGCCGGGAACGGCCCGCTCGCGATCCAAATCGGGTATGCGACCTCGCCCGACGGGATCAATTGGACCCGTTATGGGAGCGCGCCCGTGCTCCAAGGCGCTACGGCGTGGGACGCCGCGGCCACGAGCACGCCCGTCGTGATCAAAGAAGGCTCGAACTACACGATGTACTTCTCGGGCCACTCCGGGGACTTCACGTACCGGATGGGACGCGCCACCTCGGCGGACGGGATTAACTGGACCGAAGATCCCGCGAGCCCGCTAATGTCGCCTACCCTTCCCTGGGAGGAAACGAGGGTGCATCCGACCGGGATTGTCGTCGGTTCCTCCGGGTACGACCTCTACTATGCGGCTGGCTTCAACGTCCCGCAGGTCGGGCACGCGACCTCCGTCGACGGTCGGAACTGGACGAAAGACGCGGCGAATCCGGTCCTCCCCGTCGGCGCGTCCGGGACCTGGGAGGGCACCGCCGTGGGCGTCGCGAAAATCGTCACGGTCGGGAGCGAGACCCGGATGTACTATGGGGGCTCGAGCGGGTCGTCGAATTGGAGAATCGGGATGGCGACGTACACGGCGGGAGGCGGACCCGTCACCTACGTGAGCCCCGGGTTCTTTGTCTCGCCGGTCGTTGATTCCGGATCCCTGACGACCTCCTGGGACACGATCGATTGGTCCGGCATCGTGATCGGGCAGACGGGAATCGGGGTGACGGTGTGGGTCGGGAACACGTCGCGACCGGACGTCTCCTGGTCGCCTCCCTCACCGCCCGCCCTGTTCCCGGGTACGACGGCGCTCCATCTCCCGCCGGCGCGGTACGCGCAGGTGATCGCGGCCCTCGTGACGCTGAACGTCTCCAGGACGCCACTTCTCGATCGCATCACGTTGGCGTACAGCGAGCCCGCTTCGTCGTCGCCGGGATTGTCGATCGGCTTTTCAGGGACTTTCCTAACGGTCCTCTTCCTCCTGGTCCCCGTCATCATCATCTTGGTGGCGATCGCGGCGGTGCTCGTGCGGCAGTCGTCGACGACGCCATCCGTGCGGACTCCGGGATCCCTGATGTGTCCGTATTGCGGCGCCGCGAACCCCCTGGACCACCAATTCTGCATGAATTGTGGTCAACCGCTCCCGCCCCCGAACCCGGCGACCTACTGGCACTAACACAGACGGGAGCCACGGAACGCCTATGCGGCCCATCCGTACCCGATAAGTCTCAGCCTCGATACGTAACACAATACGTATAAAACGGGACCTCCGGATGGCAAGCCGGTTCCGATGCGGCTGCTTCCGTGGCCGCTCTTGTTCGCGTACGAGGAGGACGAACTTCTCAGGGACCTGCTCTTCGGAAAGAAGAAGGACCTCGAAGAGGGCCGGGCCTACCTCGTCAAAGAGCGGAAGCCAGAGAGGGCACTCGCCCGCTTCCATCAGGCGATCGACGCGGGCTGGCGGCCTATTTACATCACCCGGCAGCACCCGAACCACGTCGCCCGGCGACGCGGCGACAACGAGATCCGCATCGTCTGGTTGTCGACTACGCTCGGGAAAGACTACATCGACCCGCACAACCTGAACAGCCTCAGCAACCTGATTGCGAATTTCGTCAACGATGGGCCGCGGGCCGTCATCCTGCTCGACGGGATCGAGTACCTGATGATCAACAACGACTTCGCGCGGATCCTCCACTTCCTTGAATACGTGAACGAACAGATCGCGCTGCGTCGCGCCACGCTGATCCTGAGCGTCGACGACCGCGCATTCGAGGCGAAGGAACTCGCGTTGATCGAGCGGAACACCTCGTCCCTCGACTAGTGTGGCCTTTATAGCCGCGGCGGGCATGCGTTCGCCCCTCCATGTTTGAGATCGAGGCGCATGGCGGCCTCGGGCGCCGTGGGCTGTGGACGCGGGGCGGTCGAGCGGTTCCGACGCCGCTTCTGCTCTTCGCTCGGACCCGGACTCATCCCGCCCCTGCATATGCGGAAGGTCTCCTGGTCACCGAACGGACCGAGGACGCCCGCCTCCAGATTCGGACGAGCGGCACGTTCTTCGCTCCGCGCGGTCCCGCGGATCCCGACGATTTGCCGCCAACGAAAGGCGTCCCGATGTCGATGGCCGACCTAGAGGTCCCGCAGGACGGCGTCACGGCGGATCTCGCGATCCTCGCCGGAGAGGCGGATGTGTCGGCCGCGAAGACCGCCGATGCGGTGTTCCTCGCGAACGGTCCGGAGTTCGAACGATCGCCGCGAGAGTTCGTGGCCTCGATTCGCCGAATTCGGGAGGAGCTCGGGCCGGCCAAGGTGCTCGCCGTCACCGGTCTCGCGTCGCCGTCGAATCTCGCCGCCCTCGTCTACGCGGGGATTGACGTCGTCGATTCGAGTCGGATGATCCTCGACAGCGCTCGAGGCCTCTTCCATACGTCGGACGGGGTCACTCGTGAGGCGGAGGCGGATCGTGCGGCCTGCGGCTGCCCTGCGTGCGCAGCGGGAGAAGACCTGGCGGCCCACAACGAACGGTCCCTGTTTCGTGAACTGCTTCTGGTCCGCAACCACCTGGCGCACGACCGGTTGCGGGAGCTCGTCGAACGGAGGCTCGCCAACGCGCCGTGGAACACGGCCGTCGTGCGTCACCTGGACCTTCGCGAGTACGACCTCGTCGAATCCTACGCCCCCATCTCGGGCGGCGAGATGCTCGCGTACTCCCGCGAGTCGCTGACGCGACCGGAGGTCGTGCGATTCCGCCGCCGCGTCCGCGAGCGATACGCGAGGCCGCCGTCCGCCCGAGTGCTCCTCCTGCTCCCGTGCTCCGCGCGGAAACCGTACTCGGCCAGCCGCAGCCACCGTCGGTTCCGCGACGCGATCCTCGCCTCGAAGAACCCCTCGATCGTCCACGAAGTCATCGTCACCTCTCCCTTGGGCCTCATCCCGCGGGAACTGGAGCGATTCTATCCGGCGCGCGCGTACGACATCCCGGTGACGGGGGACTGGAGCCGCGATGAGGCGGCGATCGTGTCCGAGGATCTTGCCGCATACGCCGATGCGGGCCGCTACGATGCCATCGTGGCCCACCTCGGAGCCGAGGCCCCGATCGTGAAGGAGATCATCCCCGATGCGATCTTCACGGCGCACGACCGGCCGACCTCCGACGAGTCGCTCGCCTCGTTGACGCGGGCCCTCGACGACACGACGAGTTCGTTCAAGGGCGTGCCGCGAGGACGTCGCTTCGAGGAAGAGATGACCAACATCGCTCGGTTCCAATTCGGGGACGCGGGCCTCAGGCTGATCGAAGGCGCGTCCTTTCGCGGTCGCTTCCCGGATGTCCGCGTCCTCCATGGGGGGCGGCAGGTCGCGATGTACACGGGCCGCGGGCTTCTCTCGCTCACGCTCGACGGCGCTCGGATCCTCTCGAAGCAGGACGCGTACTGCGTCGAGATTGAAGACTTCCTCCCGAAGGGCAACGTCTTCGCGGTCGGAGTTCGAGATGCCTCGAAGGAGATCCGGCCCGGGGACGAGGTCGCCGTGCGCCACGCTGGCGACGTACGCGCCGTCGGCACGGCGAAGCTCGCGTCGAGGGAGATGGTGGACCTGAAGCGCGGCGAGGCGGTCCACGTCCGCCATGCGGTCGAGCTGCCGCAACGTTAACGAGACGCTCGCGCGTTCCGCGACTGCGGATGGCGCTCCTTCCGGACCTCACCTCCGCCGCTCTCTATGCGGTCGTCGTGTTCCTCCTGGTCCTCGGACTCCTCGTCATCTTCGTCGAGACCATCTCGAATCGAAAGCTCGCCGCCGCGTTTGTGGGCGTCCTCGTGGTGTCCGTCGCACTCGCCGCCTCGGGAGAAGTCGGGCTCGCGCTGCTCGCCGTGGCGGTTGGCGGTGCGCTGATCGCGAACCACGCCTTCGAATGGATGACGACTCGTTGAATCGAATTAGGGCGGCATTCCGGGCTGCGGGGGATACGGCTGTGGGGGATACGGCTGCGGAGCCGTTTGGAGGATTCCCTCGGGCAGGGCGAGGATGAGTAGCAGGAACAATGCGATGTATCCGGCGACGCCGGCGACATTGAAAAGTTGGGTCACGAGACTCAAGTTGCCAATTGGACCATAAGAAAACCGGTAATACCACAGGACGCGCGCCCCGGTGCCTATGGCCCATACCGTCAGTTCCGCGACGACGAACACCAAGAACAGGATCGGAGCGCCCATTCGCCTCCTTTGGATGGCCCAGCCGATCAGGATGATCAGTGCGGTGAATGCGGAGTTCACGACCGTCGGTAGAGCCAAGATTAGGAGAAAGGCAGGCGACGGAATCTGGATATTGAACTCCTGAATCGCGAACTCGAGCGCGTACGTAGGCAAGACGACCGCGAGCGAAACCAGCCCCAAGACCAGGATGAGCTGGTCTCTGGCACGATTCGACTGTGAGCCGAGCAACTCCGCCACCGCTACGACAATCGCCGGTTCACGAATGAGGATTGCGGCCCGCGATGGTGTCGCCACGAAAGCTCCCGGGAGTAGTTTCACACCTCCAGGCGAGTACTTTCGCTGACCTCTCCCGGGTTCCGCGCTTTATACCCGCGGGCTCTCTGGACCCTCGTGGACAGCGCGGCAATCATGGCCCCGGTGAACTCGATGTACGCAGGAGAAGACCACAGCTGGCAGGACGTGTACGCGTCGTACGGATGTTCGCTCGAGTTCGAGTCGTCCGACGACGACGGTTGACGATCACCCATCCATCCCAGATCGGCGGAGAAGGTCGCCTCCACGACTCCGCCGGTCCCCCTATTTTTGTGGCCCATCTTCTGGTTTCCGTCGACAGCGCCCCGCGCCACATGACGGCAGCAAATCTTGCCCCGAAGAACCCAAAATCATGCGTGGGGCGGGAGTCGAACCCGCGTCGCAGGCTTGGAAGGCCGGCGTCCTACCGCTAGACTACCCACGCGCCAAACGGTGACTCAACCGAGAGTACTTGAGCCTTCTCTGGTGAATCTTTGACCTCACGTAGGAGCTTCGCGAAACCCGAGCTCAGGCTTTCGCCTTCGCCGCCGGCCGACTCAGTAATTTTGTTGGCTTCCCGCGTACGAGCGATTCGAGATCGTCGATCGCCGCGAAGAGCTCGTGAACATCCTCGCCGGCGTTCTCGAGGTCTTTCGCAATTGAGCGCATGGTCGGGATCGTGTGTGAGGCAAGCCACTCCTCGGTTTCCTTCCGTAGCTGGGCCGCACTAACATTTTGAAGCGGGTTCTTTGGCATCTTCACTCCATCCGTCCGACGAGTGTCCGTCGCAGATTGACGCCGCTGTATTTAGCGCCATCGTCAATGCGGCATTTCCGCGCTCCATGCGAATTGTCCACGTGCGGTTTGCGTTGGCGATATCTATAAGACATCCGTCCGGCATGTCGGCCAGTTGTCCGACGCGGTCCCTTTCGGGCCGCGTGTATCGGGATGGGATGATAGGGATGGCCCTCTTCCAAGGCTTCCTCGATCGCGAGGGTCGCACCCTCGAGAAAGTGAACCGCCTCCTCGACTCGGCGAATGC
Source organism: Thermoplasmata archaeon (assembly GCA_035636595.1). Taxonomy (GTDB): domain Archaea; phylum Thermoplasmatota; class Thermoplasmata; order RBG-16-68-12; family RBG-16-68-12; genus RBG-16-68-12. The sequence goes on along the minus strand of DASPYU010000024.1, from coordinate 6,751 downwards.
CTCGCTGAACGCCGGTGCGGAGGCCCGCACCGCGACCGCGCTCATGAAAGCGCTCAGTCTGATCGAGGCGCGTTCCGATCCGATCGAGCGCCCCGAGCCATGGGCGATCGCGTGCGCGCGCGTCGGAGCCGGTCTCCTCCGCGTCGGCCACCTCGAGTCCGCCCAGGCCGCGACGACCGAGGCGTTGCGCTCCGATAGCGGGAGCGTCCGTGCGCTCGCGGTGCAAGGAGACATTCTCGTGGCGCAAGAACGGGCCTCCGATGCCCTCGCGTATTACGACGCGGCCCTTCGGGCCGAGCCGCGGTCGAAGGGCGTGTGGGCACGAAAAGGAGACGCCCATGCGGCCCTCGAGGAGTCGTCGGAGGCGATCCGCGCGTACATGCAAGTCGTGAACCTCGACCCTGACGACGTCGAGGCGTTCGCGCGCGTATTGGGCCTCGTCCCGGAGGACACCGACCTCTGGGTCCGGAAGGGCGACGCCCACCGACGGCGGAGCGAGGTGGAAGAGGCGCAACTCGCCTACGATCGCGCGTTGCGCATCGATTCGGGCCGAAAGGACGCCCTCGAAGGAAAGGCGCTCACCTACCTCGCTTCACAAGACGCCCCGCGGGCGCTGCGGTGTCTCGATCGCGTCATCCAGATCGACGGGTACGATCCGGACGCCTGGCGGTTGCGCGGAGATGTCCTGGGCGCGTCCAAGCAGAACGAGGAGGCATTGCGCTCGTACGACGAGGCCGTGCGCCTTCGAGACGGCGATGCAGTCGCCTGGCAATCCCGCGCGGGGCTCCTGCAGCGGATGGGCCGAAGCGTCGACGCGCTCGCGTCCTACGACAAGGCGATCGCCCTATCCCCGAAGACGCTCGCCTATCACGCAGGCCGCCTCGAGGCGCTGCGCTCGCTCGCGCGCTGGGACGAGATCGTCCGCGAGGCCACGAAGATCGTTTCCCTCGAGCCCCGGAACGGCGGGGCCCTGTACGCCAAGGCACATGCGTTCCTTCAGCTCAACCGCCGGGAAGAGGCCCTCGCCGCGTTCGACGCGTTCCTCGCGGTCGAACCACGATCGTACGACGGCCTCGAAGCGAAGCGGCAGCTCCTCGTCGCATCGGAGCGTTGGGCCGACCTCGTCGCGACGTGCGATGCGATCCTGTCGTTGCAGCCCCACCACCTACGGGCGCTGAAGGACCGGGGCCGAGCGCTCCTCGCCCTCGGCCAAGCGGAGAACGCGTATGCAACGTTTGACCGGATTCGCGTCCTCGCTCCGGACGACCTGGACGCCCTTCGAGGCCAGCGGGACGCCCTCCGGTTCTCGAAGAATCCGAAGGTCCTCCTGCACGCATGCGACCAGATCCTCCAGAAGGACGCCACGGATCGCGGCACTTGGGTCGCGAAGGGCGAGGCGCACGAGGCGTTGCACGAGTCCGAGGCGGCGCTCGGGGCCTACGAGACCGCGCTGCGACTCGACGCTCGATCCGCCGAGGCGTCTTCGCGGAAGGCCGGGCTCCTGGCCTCCCTGGGCCGCAACGAGGATGCCGTCCGGGCGTACGATGTCGCGATCGAAGCGGATCCCGCGTCCGCGAACCTCTGGCTGGAGAAGGGTCGCGTGCAGGTTCGGCTCAAGGCCTACGCCGACGCGGCGGATTCCCTCGACCGCGCGACGCGCTACGCCCCCGGCGACCCGAAGGGATGGTACGTACTCGGCGCCTCGCTCGAAGGGGCGAATCGGCACGAGCAGGCGGTCGCTGCGTTCGAGCGAGTCCTCGCCCTCGACGCGAACAGCGCGAAGGCCTGGCTCGGCAAAGGGACCTCCCTCGACGCGTTGAAGCGATACGAAGAGGCCGCGAATGCGTACGGCCAGGCGGCCCTGCGCGATCCCACGCTGACGTCGGCGCTTCTGAAACAAGGCGCGTGCCTGCTGAAGCTGCACCGGTACGAGGAGGCGGTGCCGATCTACGAGACGGTCGTGGCGGCGGATGCGAAGGAGAAGACCGGTCTCACGGGACTTTGCGACACCCTCGAAGGCCTTGGCCGCACGAAGGAAGCATTCGAGGTGAGTGGCCGACTCACGATCGCGGATTCAAAAGATGCGGAGGCCTGGGCGCGACGCGCGCGTTACGCGACCGCGGTGGGTCAGGGGAAGGAGGCCCTCGCCGCCATCACGAAAGCGGTCGGACTGGCCCCGGACCGGGCCGACTTCCTTCGTTCCCGACGCGAGCTCCTGGTGGTCCAAGGCTCCTTCAAGGCCGCGGCCGAGGTCGGCGAGCGACTGCTCGAGATCGATTCGAAGGACACGGACGCGATGCGCGAACGCGCGCTCGCCCTGGAGAAGATCGGGAAAGTAGACGCCGCAATCGAGGAGCTCGACCGAGCGGGGCGCGTGGACCCGAACGACCGCCGTACCTGGAACGCGAAGGGGGCGACTCTCGTCCGTCTCGCGCGCACCCCGGAGGCCCTCGAGGCCTACGATCGCACGCTCTCTCTGAATCCGGGCGACCGGACAGCGCTCGCGGCTAAAGGACGAATCCTCGTTTCCCTCGGCCGGGTATCGGACGCGCTCAAGGTCTTCGACGACGGGCTGATCCTCGAACACGACAACCTGGAGTTCCTGAACGGGAAGGCGGTTTGCCTCGCGCACGCGGCGCACTTCGACGATGCGCTCTCGCTCGTGACCGTCGTTTTCTCGAAGGACCCGAACAACTACGATGCCTACCGGACGAAGGGGCTGTGCCTCTTGCGGACCCAGCGGGCCTCCGAGGCGATCCCCTGTTTTGACTTTGCGTTGAAGGCAACTCCGAAGGACGCGGCGGTACTCACGTGGAAAGGCGAGGCGTACCAAGCGCTCGAAAAGCCGACCGAGGCGCTCGCGGCATTCGAGGAGGCGATCGAAGCGGACCCCGCGCGCGGCGATGCCTGGCGGGGGAAAGGTCTCGTCCACGTGAAGCTTGAGAAGTTCCCCCAAGCCGCGGAGGCACTGGCGCGCGCGACCGAAGCGCGCAAGGACGACAAGGCGCTCTGGACGATGCGCGGCTTCGCAGAGGAGCGAGCCGGGCAATACGACCTCGCGGTCACGTCCTACGACGAGGCGCTCCGGCTCGACGCCCGCGACAAGGGGACTTGGTCGAGCAAGGGACTCGCGCTCTTGCATCTGCGGCGGTTCGAGGACGCGCTCAAATGCTTCGATGCGGCCCTCGCCCTCGATCCGGGATATGAGCCTGCGGCGGACGGCAAACGCCGCGCCGAAGAACGCGTGCACGCCGTGCAGATTGAAGGATTCGCGGAAGCGGTGGTGCGCTTCGAGAAGCATCTGGCGCGGCCCGCGACCCGAGACGAGATTTTCAAGTATTGTTCCGTGCCGCTCGAGACCCTCGACGAGGTCATCCGCTACGTGAACGAGCCCGCGACCTTGGCTCCGGACCGCGTCGAGCCGGACGAGCTGCGGAAGTACGAGGCGGTCGGCGCCGCCGTCCTGCAACACGTCGGGAACGCCGCAAACCTCGACAGCATCCGCCTGACGGATGTCTCGACGGTCCTGCCGCACGTCGACTTGGACGAGGCGAGGACGATCTGGGGCTACATCGACTGGGTGCGCGACGCACCCCTCGAGCCGACCGCGGAGTGGCACAACGACGATCTGATCCGACAAGCGCTCGACTTGCCCAAGGAGGAGTGGAACCTCGTGGACCTCGCGAAGGAGCTACACTTGGGCCCGTTCGAGGCGAAGAAGCTCGAGGTCTCCCTGAAAATCTTCGAAGGCGGCGGGTACCGCATCTCGACGCGTGCGCCACCGGAGTCAAAGCCGAAGAAGGTGAAGGCGGAGACCCACGTCGCCCACGCGAAGGTGGAGACGCCGGAGACCGAGGACCATGCCGTGCCCGAGGGACCTTCCCTCAAGCCGGCCGCCAAAGCGAGCCCAGATCCCGCCGCGGTGAAGTGCGAGGCCCACCATGCGCCCGGCGTCGAGCGCCACACGTGCGGTGCCTGGCTATGCAAGGCGTGCGTCGAGACAGGGAGCGCGTGTCCGGGTTGCAATGCACCCCTCGTCAAGGTCGACCGCGAAGCGCGGAAGAAGGACCGCGAAGCAGACTTCAGTCGGCTGTAGCGCCTATGGATTCGCGTCGATCATCGCGTGGATGAACTCGAGCGAGCTCCCGATATCCACTCGGTAGTTGTTGTTCGTCGACTTGCACGCGCTGTCGCCCCATGATGTCACCGCGACCTGCCTCTCGACGCCGTTCGCGTCCCGATACAGCGTCGGCCCGCCGGAATCGCCGTAGCAGGTCCCACCGTCGTCGTGGTGGATGTTCTGCGACATGTACAGCCACGCGTCGTGCAGGTTCCGGAAGGACGACGTCGACATCTCGCGCATGTTCGTGTCCTGGACGTTCTGGTCCGTCCCGTACCCGACGTTGATGAACCGCGCGCCTTGCAGGAGGCCTTGCGCGTCCAGGTCGTCGAGGTAATTCTCCGTCGGGAGGTTGACCGGCGTGATGCCGCTGACCGCGTCCTTGAGGATGAGGACGCCGACGTCGTGCGGGTCCGAGGTTGGGCCCCAGCGGTAGTCGGGATGGCTCTGGTACCCGGTCACGTTGAGCCATTTGGCGTCCGGTGCAAAGAGCATCGGCGAGAAGCTGACGACGAGCTGGTCGACGGGCCACGCGTGCTGCACGAGCCAGTCGGTGCAATGGCCGGCGGTCAGGAAGATGCGGGGCGAGGCGAGACTTCCCGAGCAGAATTCGATCCACGTCCCTTGGTAGCGGATGAGGAACGCGCCCGCGAACGGGTGACCGGAATCCGGCGTGCCCCAAGTGATCGCGTCGCCGGGCGAGGTCGCCACCACAAGCGCGAGGAGTACGAGCACTGGCCCCGCCCTCACCAGGAACGAGCGAACGCGCTTCCGAAGAATCGGCGTAGCCCTTCTCCCGCCAAAAGGATGTCTTGTCGACCCATAAACCTTGGCGCGAAGGACCTCTCACGAAAAGGCCCAGTGGTCGCGTTCCCGCATGAGGTGGCGGAGGAGCTGCACGGCGTGCGCTCGATCGACACGCATCAAGAAGGCCCCGATGTGCTTGCAGAACAGACGGGCGACCGCTCGGTTTGTCTTGAAGTCGACGCAATCATGTTCGACCCGCCGTTCGGCCCGGTCGATCAGGACCGTGTATTCCTTGACCGTGCCGCTGAGGAGCGTCTCCGTTTCCTTGTCGACGGAGATGACAGCCGGATCGATCTCGCGCGCGGAGGCGAGGCGGTTCTTTCCCAGCATGATCGTGAGGAGCTCGTCGACGCTCATCTTGTCGATGTCCTTGTTGATCGGCACGTCCGCCTGGATTGTGGCGGCCTCGTCCTCGATTTCGCCACCCTTGATCTTTACCGCGACGCCGAACCGCTCGAGCGCCTCGTTGATCTTCTTGTCGATGTACGCCTGCTCCTCCGGCGTGTACTTCGCGCGGTTGCGCGGCTCGTTGAAGTATCGTCGTGCGGCGCGGGCGTGGAACGGCGTGTGCACGGGGTACTTCCAGTTCGCCGGGTCTCCGTACTTCTCCGGATCCTTCGGATAGCCTTCCGGTGGGCCGAGTCGACCGTCGCGCTTGCGGCTCGGCTTCACCGCGCGGACCATCCCGTCACCGGTTCCCGTTCATGAGCCATCCACGGGTCTGCCCGAGGAGTTCGCGTTTGAACGCCTCGAGGCGCCGGGCCTCCGGGCCTTTCTCCTTGCGGGCGCCCATCAGGTTCCACTGAAACTCTCCGGGCGCCATCGTCATCGTCAGCTGCGCCTTCGTGAACGGCCAACGCACGAGGAACGGCTGGAAGAAGCCCACCATGCCGCTCTGGAGTTCGCGGGGTCCCGGATCGAGTCGGACGGGCACTCCGGCTCGACTGCACGCCGCTTCGAGAGCTCGTCGCAATCCCACCACTTCCGGGACGTCCGCGTCCGGATATCGCGTGTGCCGGATTGCATCGAGCAGTTCCGGGCTCAGGTTCGTCTCCGTGATGTGAAGCCGGAGGCGGAGCGTGCCGCGGAAGATGCCCGCAATCGGGGCCCAGTCCAGCGTCGCGAGGTCCGTGGGCGTCGCCGTCGTGAAGATCGGAAGGACTTCCTCCGCGCTGAAGTCCGTCGGCTCGGACATGGTCCCCTCGCAGAGAATGCTCCGACGCGGCATAAAGAGTGCCTGTGCCGCATCACCTGTTGCGAGGAGGGATGGATTGTACCCGAGCCGCCGACTGGGTTAACCTGTTAACCTCGACGCGCATCGGGTCTCGATGGTGGGTGAGTCCCTCACGATTGTCGGCCTCGGGGATTCGACGACAGCCGGCACCCCGGGGTACCGGTCGCCGCTCGAAGCGCCGCCGGACGGAGACGGAAATCCTGAGAGCCAGTACGCCTTCTGGATCATGCAGGCCCATCCGGAGTGGCACGTCCTGAACCGCGGGATTAATGGCGAGACCGCCGCGGAAGTTCGCGCCCGATTCGCGCGCGACGTGATCCGCGAGAAGCCCGCATACGCGATCGTCCTCGCGGGCGTGAACGACATCTTCTCCGGGGCCCCGGCGGAATCCGTCGAACGCGAACTCGCCGCGATGTACGCAGACGCCCTCGACGCCGGGATCGTGCCGATTGCCGCCAGCGTGCTCCCGTACAACCGCGCCACGCCGCGTGCCAGCGCGGCGATCTTCACCTTGAATGCCTGGATCGAGTCGTTCGCGAAGGTGCTCGACATACCATACTCCGACACGCATGCCGCGACCGCGGACCCGG
>DASPYU010000023.1:0-159778 GCA_035636595.1 Thermoplasmata archaeon | reverse complement strand
GAACACCACACCGCCACCGCATTTCTGCGGCGGCTTCGGTTTGCTCTGTACCCTCTTCGATCGCCTTTACTGAGGGCATCCCAATTGGTTTCTTTTCCTCCCCGTACTAGGATGCTTCGATTCCGGGGGTTCCCGTTCCTTGCGGAACAACCTCGCGGTTAGGAGGTCCCATTCGGAGATCGTCGGATCACAGGTTCCTTGCGCCTACCCGACGCATTTCGCAGCTTGGCACGTCCTTCATCGGCGCCCGAGCCGAGCCATTCCCCAGACAGCATGTTAGCCACGGACCTGTCGGCTTAGCACACGTCCAGGATGCATATGATCGGTATCAGTGGCCGCTGTGCAGTCGGCGCGCGTGCGCCTCCAGCGGCCTCTACCCCTTCCCCTTCGACGCCCGCGCACGTCGAGGGTGCACATTGCGTCTCCAAGCGCAAAACGGGATGCCACGTTGGTGCAGAGCCCAATGTCCTCGGAGGCCGGATTCTTTATGCGGTTGCGATATTTAATCCTTCCTTCGAGGCCGCCGCCGATCCTGTGCGGCGCGGCCCCGGGGCGCCCCGTGCCGAAGCATTCACTCGTCGACCGCTGGAAGGAATACCGGTGGCAGGTCGACACGCGACGCTACGAGTTCGACCTGCGGCACCCGCGGTTGCGGTGGCTGCCCGTCCTCATCGCCTTCACGTTCGTCGGCTCGACGTCCGCCGCGATCGTGTTGAACGGCGCGGCCCTGACTCCTGGCGTCAACCGGTATCTCATCGGGCTCCTCGTAGTCGATTGCGGCATGGTCGCGGTCGAGGTGATGGCCTGGCTTATCGGACGGAAACTCTGGCGGGAGGACCGCGACTTCCGGTACGTCGGCGTCGTCGTCGGCTTCGCGTCGCTCCCGGTCTGGGGATCCGTCGAGGCGACTTGCGTGAGTCATCTGATCCCAACGTTCACGGGGAGCACCGTATGCTCGGTGAGCAGCGGCCTCTCGTGGCTCGCGGTCCTCTGGCTCATCACGATCCCGAGTCTTGTGGTGCTCAACGATTTCCGTCGATTCCTGAACGGCCTGCCGAGTCGCGCGGCACCCTAGGCGCCTCACGCGCCGAGTCCGGGAGCGTTGACGATGCGCGCTTTGCCGCGATCGACGAGGATTTGCGCGATCGTCTTCGGCAGCGTGACCACGTCCTCTTTCTTGAGTCGGTATGTCGTGTCGATCCCCGCGAACGGCGGGAGGTCCTCGAGCACGTGCACCAGGACATGGTCCTTCAGGCTCGCAGGGGTCACGGTCCGTCGCGTCTCGTCCGCCTTCACGACCTTCATGCGCGACGACGTTTCCTTCGCAGGCACCGGCGGCTCCGCGGGTTTTGCTTCGGTGGCGGGCGCGGGTTCCGATCCGAAAGGCGATCCGCCGCCGAACGCGTCGCCGCGGGACTTCTTCAGGAGCGCCACCATGTTCTCGAACAGCGAGCGTTCCTGGGCGGGCAGGCTCGGGATCTCGACCTCGGCGCCGCTCGCGCGACTCGAGGCCAGGAGGGCGAGCTTCCGCTCGCGGTACGTGAAGATCTGGTCCCGCCGCTTCCGCACCTTGCGGAGCTCGTCTTGCAGGAGGAGCGCCTTCGGCGAGTTCGGGTCCTTCTGCGCCTCCTTGTTCGCGGACTCGTCGAGGCGCGCGACGTACGCGGCGAGCTTGTCGTAGAAGTCGGCTTCGAGGCTCACGAGGGTCTTCTTGCCGCTCTCCTCGCGGTAGACCTTCGTGACGCGCTCAAAATTGACGTCCTCGTCGCCCGGCACGCGTCGCATATCCGGCGGACGATATATGATGCCGTCGTCGACGAAGGCGGGCCGTCAGAGACCGGCCTGGACCTGGGAGGGCAACGGCTCGCGGCGCGAGACCCTCGACCGAACCGCCGCCCCGAAGACGAACAACGCGAGGATGAAGACCACGATTGCCGTGATTAGGTTCTCCGTTGGACCGCATCCGTCGCTGCAGCCCTGAGTACCGAAGCGGCCGAGCGCGATCAGGATAGGACCGCTCGCGAAGTAGCCATAGATCGCCGTGGTGGCGGCGGCACTCAACTCGAGTTCGCTCGACGACAAGGAAGTTCGATCAAGCAGATATCCCGACACAAGGAATGCGGTGAGCCCGAAGAGCGCGGGGAAGAAGAGGAGGCCGTAAAGGAAGAAGATGTTGATGAACGCGAGCTCGACGATGACACCTACCACGATGCCGAGTCCCGTCAGGAGCGGATGGAACCGTCGCTTCAGCCTCCGGCCGAGGAGAGAAAGGAACGCGACGACAAGCACGGTGGGCACGCCGGCGGCGAATGGGAGCCACAGCGGGAACGCGGCTCCGGAGTTCAGGCCGGCGAGCGACATGAGCGCGAGTCCCGCGAACGTCCCTACGAACGCGATGCCCGCGCACACGAGCCCGATGCCGAAGCGCGCCGCCTCCCCACGCACGCTCATTCATCCAACACCGCCGACCATTCGGCGGAAAGGATATCCGAGTCGCCTGGATAAGAGTTGTCGCGAGACGACCGGTTTGCGGCGGATGCGTAAGCCGGGAGGGACGGGCGGCGCATGGACTACGAGCAACTTCACGAAGACCTCAAGCAGGTCCTCGCTGACCTGATCGAGAAGAACCAGGCCGCGCCGATCATCGTCGAGGGGGAGTACGATCGACGGTCTTTGCGGGGCCTGGGGATCGAGGGCGAGATCCGTCTCATCAATGAAGGCTCGACGGTCTTCGGACTCTGCGAATCAATTGCGCGCCGCCATCGAGAAGCGATCATCCTGACGGACTGGGACATCCGCGGCGGCCGGCTCGCGCGTCAGCTGCGGGACGGACTTTCTGCGAATGGCGTTAAGTTCGACGAGGACCTCCGCGCGCGGCTCACACGGCTGTGTCGCAAGGACATCACGGACGTCGAATCGCTCCATGTCTTCGTCGAGCGCGTCGCGGAACACGCGTCGTCGCGGTACCGGCAGCGGCCCTCGAAGCGATGGTACGCGGACCGCGTCCAGCGACGCGACACCCGCCGTCGGTCCCAAAAGTGAGAATGTTCGCCCGAACCCTTAAATAGACCGGCCCCCCGTTTGGAACCGGGATAGCGGCCAGTGCCGTGATTCACCGATCCCACTCATCCGAATCATCCTTTCCTGCCTCGCGAGACACCGAGGCTGCAGCGCCCTGCGGGGCCGAGAGTTGTCCGGATAGCGGGACGAAATCCGCGACCCTGGTCGAATCCGGACACGTGCGAACATGAACATCGATCCGAGTACAACGAAATACCTGATCCAGGCCCGAATGGAGGCCGAAGGGATCGTGGAGAAGCCCGACGTCGTGGGTGCCGTTTTCGGCCAGACGGAAGGGCTCTTGGGAGAGGAATTGGACCTGCGCGATTTGCAAAAGAGCGGGCGCATCGGCCGCATCGAGGTCGACGTGCAGAGCAAGAAAGGACGGAGCGAGGGGACGATCCTGATTCCGTCCTCGCTCGACCAGGTCGAGACATCGATCCTGGCGGCGGCCCTCGAGACGATCGACCGCGTCGGGCCGTGCAAGGCCACGATCAAGGTCGACAAGGTCGAGGACGTCCGGGTGACGAAGCGCAACCGCATCATCGAACGCGCGCGCGCGTTGCTGAGCCAGATGGTCGAGGAGTCGAAGACCTCGGGCACGGACCTGCTCGACGAAGTCAAGATGAGCGTCCAGGTGTCGGAGATCGTCTCCTTCGGCGCCGAGCGGTTGCCGGCAGGCCCGAACGTCGCGGACAGCGACGCGATCATTATCGTCGAAGGTCGCCAAGACGTCCTGAACCTCCTGCGCTCCGGCATCAAGAACGCGATCGCGGTCGAGGGGACGAACGTCCCGAAGACGATCCAGGAGCTCTCGAAGGAACGGGCCCTGACGGCCTTCGTCGACGGAGACCGCGGCGGCGATCTGATCCTGAAGGAATTGCTCCAGGTGGCGGAAGTCGACTTCATCGCTCGCGCGCCGCGCGGCAAGGAGGTCGAGGAGCTCACGCAGAAGCAGATCATGAAGTGCCTCCGGAACAAGATCCCCGCGGACCAGTACGTCGAGATGTACGGTCTGTCGGGCCAGGTCTACAAGGCGGAGTCCGAGTTCCCGGAGCCCCGCGCGGCGGCGGCGCCTGCGGCTCGACCGGAGCCGCGACCCGAGCCGCGATCCGCGGCACCAAGAGCGGTGGAGGCACGGGAGACGCGCGAGGAGAGCGCTCCGGCGCCAATGACCCCGACGACGAAGGCGATGAACCCGAAGCTCGAGCGGTACCGGGACATGCTCGTCCAGCTCGGCGGTTCCTCGACCGCACGGCTCCTCGATGACGGCGACAACGTGCTGAGCGAGGTCCCCGTGCGGGAGCTCGTCGACACCTTGAAGACGAAGAAGCAGACGCGCGCCGTCGTGTTCGACGGAATCATCACTCAGCGGATCCTGGACATCGCGTCCGAGATGAACATGCACTCGGTGATCGGCACGAAGATGGGCACGATCACGAAGCAGCCGGCCGGCGTCGAGATCTGGACGCGGAGCGACCTCGCGCCGTAATCGGGGTGGGGCGTATCGCGCGGACGAAACTGCTCGCAGCAGACGAGGGATTCGACCTCGGGGACTTCAACGACACCTCGGAGATCCTGATCCCGGACGATCCGCTCAAGCGGGTCGTCGGCCAGGACGAGGCGGTCGCCCTCGCCCGGATCGCCGCGAAGCAGCGACGTCACTTCCTCCTCGTCGGGCCACCGGGCACGGGCAAGTCGATGATCGCCCAGGCCCTGTCGCTGCATCTTCCCTCGGTGACCGAGGAGATTCGCATCGTCCACAATCCGGAGAATCCGGAGCGGCCGCTCGTCGAAGTGAAGCAGCGGGACGAGGTCCTCTCGGAGCGGACGCGCCTCGCCGGCGCCGAGGGCGACCTGATCGACCCAAAGGAGGCCCCGATCAACGTCGCGGAACGCCTCGGCTACAAGTGCGTCCACTGCGGCACGTACTCGTCCCCGACGGACCGCGTCTGCCCGAAGTGCGGACGCCCGAAGGCGGCGGCCCAGGGGAACGCCGGGAATCCGTTCGGCGATCTCCTTGGCGGCATCTTTGAGGTCACATTTGCGCAGCTCGGCGGCCGCGACCGCGTGACGACCACGCGCCAGCAGTTCGGCAAGGAAGAGGTCGTGGTGTACGAGCGCGCGGGCGACATGATCCGCGTCTTGGACCAGAAGGCCCTCGAGAAGCGGCGGGAAGTCGAGAAGGAGAGCCCTCGGAAGGTCCTCGTCTCCATCGCCCGCCAGCCGTTCGTCCTCTCGACGGGTGCGAGCGAGACGGAGCTCCTCGGCGATGTGCGCCATGATCCCTACGGCGGCCACCCGCAGCTCGGGACGCAGCCATACGACCGCGTCGTCGCGGGCGCGATCCACGAGGCCCACCAGGGCGTCCTGTTCATCGACGAGCTCCCGCAGCTCGGCCATCTGCAGCGGTTCATCCTTACGGCGATGCAGGAGAAGCGCTTCCCGATCTCCGGCCGGAACCCGCAGAGCGCGGGCGCCAGCGTGAAGGTCGACAACGTGCCGTGCGATTTCATCTTCGTCGGCGCGTGCAACATCCAGGACCTGCCGCACATCCTGTCGCCGCTCCGATCCCGCATCACCGGCGCCGGGTACGAGGTCCTCGTCGAGACGACGATGCCCGACACGGAGACGAATCGCGCGAAGCTCGCGCAGTTCGTCGCGCAGGAGATCGCCGTGGATAAGCGCATCCCTCCCGCATCGAGGGACGCGGTCCAGGTCGTCGTCGAGGAGGCCCGTCGCCGGGCGAAGGCCTTCGACACGAAGGAGAAAGCATTGAGCCTGCGACTCCGGGAGTTAGGCGGTCTCATCCGTTCCGCGGGAGACATCGCGGTGACGGAAGAATCGAAGCTCATCGAGGCGGATCACGTGCGCCGCGGGGTGAAGGTCGCCCGCTCGATCGAGGATCAGATCCGAGAGAGGTACGGATCCTACTCGGCCGGGGTCGGGACCGACCTGTCCTCCGCGCAGCGGGAATCGTCGCCATACCATTACTGGAACGAGCACAAGGCGGACGACGTCCAAGGCTACCAGTGAGCCGCGCGGCTCACATGTGCTTGACCATTTTGTAGCCGTCTTCGCCGTCTGTGTAAAAGTGCGGCAAGGTTCCGGCAATGTCGAACGCATATCGTTTGTAGAAGCCGATTGCCTCTGCGTTGGACACGCGGACCTCCAGGTCGATCCGTCGAAGCCCGCGCATCGCGCACGCCTGGATGAACGCGTTCATCATCTGACCCCCGATGCCGCGATTGCGGAAGCCCGCGGACACCGCGAACATCAGGATGCGCGCTTGCCCGTCCGCCGAGATGACGGCCGCGAGGAAGCCGACCGGGTGGCCGTCGAGGTCGGCGACGAGGAACCCGTCCCGCCACCATCGGTGGATGTCTAGGTAGAGCGACGTCGGATAGTTCTCGCGCAACGCCTCGCGGACGATCGAGGCGACCGCGGGGATGTCGTTCGGGACGAACGGCCGGACGCGCACGCGGCCCGAGCGAAGGGCCCGCGCCTTTTCAAAATGACGGTCGGCGGCAGGCTCATCTCCCTCCGGGTCGTTCGAAGGCCGTGCGCCTCGCGGTCGAGTTGTCCGGGGAACATCCGACGCTCCCGCGCGCCGAGGTCTACGCCGCCATGGCGGCCGAGGGCGTCGAAATCCGGGTGGCGACCTTTGGGTCCTCGCTCCTGCGACTCGATGTGTCCGGACCCGCAGCGAGGGCCGTGACGCGCCTCGGGCTCGCGCATACGGTCTCCGAGGAACTCGTCGCCGGAGAATTCGATGCCGTCCGTTCGTTCGCGCGCGAATCCGATCTCGCCGGGCGAACGTTTCGCGTGCGGGCCCAGGGATTCGGCGTCGATGTGGACCCCACGGCCGTCGAGGGAGCGATCGGCGCGGACTTTGGGAAGACGGGTCGCGTCGATCTCGACGACCCGGAACTCGACTATCGCCTCCTTGTCGGAGAGGAGGTCGTCCTCGGCAAGGTGATCCATCGAGTGAATCGATCCCGGCTCGAGTCCCGCAAGGTCGCCCACCGGTCGTTCTCTCTCCCGATCTCCCTGCATCCGAAGTTCGCCCGAGCGCTCGTGAACCTGTCCCGCGTTCCGCGCACGGCGAGGCTCCTCGATCCGTTCTGCGGGACGGGAGGAATCCTCCTCGAAGCGGCGGACATCGGGATCGGCGCGGTGGGGACCGACCGCGTGCGTCGGATGGTGCATGGGACACGAAGTTCGTTGCGGCAGCTGGGGCTATCCGCATCCCTCGTCGTCGGAGATGCCGGACGACTCCCGATCCGAGCCAGGTCGATCCAGGCGGTCGCGACGGATCCGCCGTACGGCCGCGCCGCATCGACCCGGGGGGAGCCGGTTGAGCGGTTGTACGCACGGGCGTTCGACGCGTTCGTCAACGTCCTCCCGAGCGGAGCCCACGCCGCGGTCGTCCTCCCGACCGAGAAGGCGATCGCAATCGGCTCGAAGCGGATGGAACTCATCGAGCGGCACGAGATGCGGGTACACCGCTCCCTGGTGCGGCACTTCTGCGTCTTCGTCACGGCGTGACGTTCAGGATGACGGTCAGATCCTTCGAGGCCGAGCCGCGGAGCGTCGTGACGTGAACGGCAAAGCTCACGAGCCTGGGGAGCGGCACGGGCCATGATGACGGCGCGGCGACCTGGAGGTCGAGGACCACGCGTTCGGACGCATTGAGGCGGACGCTCACCGTGTCGTTGTTCGCGACCGTCGTGTTCGTCCCGACGCGATAGTCCAGGAAGAGGAATGAGAATCCGAAACTCGCGAGGTTCGGGTCCTGGGCCGTGACGACGAAGATGTCCGGCGAAGGGCCAGAGTGGTTGACGGCGAACGTCAGCACGACGGTCGCACCGAGGGCGATGGTGCGGTTGATCTCGACGAGCGGGCTGCCGGTGACGGTCTCGAACGTGATCGTCTGCTGCCCGCCGATTGTCGTGAAGGGCACGGGGACGAATGTGATGAAGAGGATCGCGACGGCGGCGATGCCGACGAGCTTGCGTGGAAAGTCGAGGCGCGTGATGTCATTCAGCGGCGGCGGATGCCGCGCACCGAGCATCAGGATGAGGAACGCGAAGAAGATCCAGCCCACGTAGAAGAAGCTCATCGCGAACAGCGCGACGATGGCGGTCCAGGAGAGATAGAACTGGTTCCGCCCGAAGAGCGCACGGGCGACGTGGCCACCGTCGAGCTGTCCGGCGGGGAGGAGGTTGATCGCGGTCACGAAGAGCCCGACCCAGCCCGCAAAGGCGAGCGGGTGCATGACGAAGCTGTCGGGGAGCGGGAAGAACAGGGAGAGGAAGTTGAACAGCAGCGACGGATGGATTGCCTCCCCGACGGCCGCAGGGGGAATCGGGGGCGCACCTGTCGAAAGCGCGAGGCCCGCGAGGGTCACGGGGATTGCGATCGCGAATCCGACGAGAGGGCCGGAGACGCCGATGTCCAGGAGCGCGCGCCGGTTCGGGATCGGGTCGCGCATGCTGATGAACGCGCCGAGCGTTCCCAGCGGAGGAACGGACGGCAGGAAGAACGGGAGCGATGCCTGCACCTTGTAATGCTTCGCGACCAGATAGTGCCCCATCTCGTGCGATCCGAGGATGGTGAGCAACGGGATCGAGAAGAAGATCGCCCCGTATCCGATCGACGCGGCCGAGAAGAGCGGCTCACCCGAGTAGGAGGACCAGTTCCATGCGCCGCCTCCGAAGACGATCGAGGGAATGGTAATGAGGAGAAGGAGCAGGTTCACCTCGCGTTTCCGGAATCGCGCGCGCGGTCTCCGCTGGACGTGGACGAGGGTCTCGCCGCGTTCTCGGGTAATCGTCGGGATGTAGTCCTTCGGCACGAGTTCGCGCCGGAGACCGTCGAACGGCGCATCGATCCCACCCGGCGGCGGGGTCACCTGAAACGTGAGGGCGAGCGGCGTTACGACGACGCCATACACCGTAAAATGCCGGGCGACGGACTCTTTGATCGACTCGATCTCCGCCTCCGGAGAAATCATTGGCCGAGCCATCCTTCCCATGTATTAAAAGGTGCGGGACTCACAGGGGACGCGCGCCGAATAACCAGAGCGCGACCGCGGTCGCGATGCCCGCGGCGACGAATCGCAGGCCCGTGACGAACACGCGTTCCTTCACGAGATTCCCGAGGTACGCGCCGATGACGAAGAGGATGGCGAGCGTCACGAGGATGGCGGCGATCGTCGCCGTCCGCACATCGAGGAAGAGGAACGGGATCACGGGGAGGATCGCGGCGATGAGCGGCGCGACCCCGTGGACGAGGGCGCTCACGATCGCGGCGAACCGGAACGCCTCCTTGTGCTCCTCGCTCAGCCGCGCAAGCAAGGCGCGCTCGATCGTGCGCACGTCGAGTTTCTTCTCCACGCGTTCGGCTTCATACGCGCCGACCGCGCTGCTCACGGCGAGGGCGAAAGCGGCGCCGAGCGATGCGGAGAAGATGATCGCCTTGTGGCTCTCGTCCGCCCCGACCGCGACGGAGCCGAGGATGATCCCCAGGATCGTCAGCGCGCCGTCGAACGCGCCGATCACGAAATAACGCCGGACAATCGGCCCGACGTTGGTGACCTCGCCGTACTCCCGGATCCGTCGGCGCCAGGCGCGGATGTCCATGTCATCCGCTCTCGATCCCGAGCTGCTTCCGGATGAGGTCCTCGAGCTTCGTCGCCGCGGCCCGCGCCTGCTCGACGTTCGGGAAGCTCGCCTGCGCGAAGTCCGGCTTGCCGCCGCCCTTCCCGCGGAACTCCGGCGCGACGGTCCGCACGAGCTCCGACACATCGACCGGCACCTGCGCGCCTCGCGTCACGACAAGCTTCACGTCGCTCGGGGTCGCGGCCCAGTAGATGCCCGTCGCCCGCGGCTCGGAGGCGGTCGCCTTCGACATGGAGAGCATGAAGCCGACGCCTTGCGAGACCTCGTCCCGGAGGATCGGCCACGTCCCTTTCGCGGTGTCGATCTCCGCGCGGGCCTTCGCCGTCGCGCGCTCGTCCGTCGCCTGATGCGCGACCTTGCGGTATTCCTTCCACTCCGCCACGAGGCGCTCCGTCGCGGGGACGATCTGGTCCCGCGGCACGGAGAGGATGTCCGCGACGCGGCCGAGTTCCTCGGCCTGCTTTCGCGCGGCCTGGTAAGCGCCCTTGCCCGCGACGTACTCGAGGCGCACGACGCCATCCTGGATCCGCGTGGAACGGAGGATCTTGATCAGCGAGACATCGCTCGTCCGCGCGACGTGCGTCCCGCCGCACGCCTCCACATCCCACTTTGGGATCTCGACGACGCGCAGCT
Source organism: Thermoplasmata archaeon (assembly GCA_035636595.1). GTDB lineage: Archaea > Thermoplasmatota > Thermoplasmata > RBG-16-68-12 > RBG-16-68-12 > RBG-16-68-12. Next base: position 149,402 of record DASPYU010000023.1, on the reverse strand, counting down.
CCCCACCCGGTACGGAACCCCCCTGGTACAGTCGGAACCCGAACTTCCGCTCCGCGAGATCGCGGGCCATGAACTTCGCTCGCACCTGGCGTCCGTCGAGGACCTCGTCGTTCGCGAGCTGCTCGATCTTCGCCAACTCGGCATCGGTGAGGGCGTCAAAGTGCGTGATGTCGAGGCGCGCCATGTCCGCGGCCTTGTGAGCCCCCGCCTGCCAGACGTGGTTCCCGAGGGCCTTGCGCGCGGCGCCGAGGACGATGTGCGTGGCCGTGTGATTCCGCATCAGCGCCTCGCGACGCTCGCCGTCGATCGCGCACGCCACCCGTTTCCCGAGGAGGGGCTTCGCGTCGCCCCGGACGAAGTGAAGGACGGACGGACCCACGCGTTGCACGTCGTAGACCTCGTGGTCCGCGATGGTTCCGTGGTCCGCCTCTTGACCGCCGCCTTCCGGATAGAAGTACGTCTGGTCCAGCACGACGACGTCTCCCTCGACCGCGGTGACCTTCGCCCGGAACGTCCGCTTGCGGCGGTCCTCGTAGACGCGGAGCTTCGTCGGAGGCAGGTCGCGGGTGACCGCCACCTTCTTCGCGGGCTCGGCCGCGGTCGGACGATCGTGGCGCGCCGCCACGCGCGCATAGAAGTCGTCCGGCACTTCGACGGGCAAGTCCGTGAACTCCTGCACGACGTCGGGGTTCAGCCCGTGGCTATCATACAGCTGGATCAGGGTGTCGACGTCGAACGGCTTGTTGGCCGCCTTCAGTTCGTCCGCGATCTTCCCAACGGTCGCGCGGCCCTTTTCCAGCGTCTCCTTGAACCGCGCCTCCTCGACCTTCAGGAGTTTGAGGATGTCCCCCTTGTTGAAGAAGAACTCCGGATAGTCCTCGCGGATCTGGTCGATCATGAAGCTGACCGTGTCGGCGAGGCTGTACGTGATGTTCAGATCTTTCAGCGCGAGCAGCCCGCGTCGGATCAGGAGGCGCGCGAAGTAGCCCTCGCGGCTGTTCGACGGGACGACGCCATCTCCAAGGAGGAAGATCAAGGCGCGCGAGTGGTCGCACACCGTGTACAGCGATTCGAGCGGCGAGACCTGCGCGACGAGCTCGTCGACGGAGATCCCGACGCGCTCCGCGGTCTGCCGCCGGATCTCCCGGATGTCCCCAAGGTCCTCGACCTTCAGCATCCCCGCGACCTTCGAGTACTCTCTCAGGACGCGCTCATCCACGCGCTTCGCGCCGGTCGCGCGCTTCAGGTAGGCGAGCGCCTCCCCGAACACGGCCTCGTAGGCGGACGTCGTCGCTTGGGAGAGCCACGTCAGGCGCTCGAGTCCGTAGCCCGTGTCGACGACCGTGGTGTCCATCGGCACGCGGTGTCCGTTGACCTCTCGGTTCATCATGAACACGAGTGTCGCGGGCTCGGCGCCGCCAAAGACGACCTCGAAGCAGGGCCCGCTGTTCCCGCCCCCCTCCCACCATGACTCCTTGTACCGCGCGGTCTCCGGCGCGAGGCCCAGCCGCTCCGTCAGGAAACCATGGCACAGTTCGACCGTGTGATCCTTGAAGTACACGAACTTGCCGGGGAAGTTGAATGCGTGGTGGGCCATCATCTCGAACATCGTGAAGTGCTGGCCCGTTTTGCCGACGTTGTCGACGTCGAGGAAGCGCACGCAGGGCTGGCTGATCGCGAGCGGGTTCGCCGGCGGGCTCGCCTCGCCGCTGATGACCCACGGCTGGAACGGATAGACGCTGGCCTGCACGAAGAAGACGTCCTCGCGCCAGCGCGCCACGATCGGATAGCGTTTGATTCGCGTGTGGCCGTTCTGCTCGAGGTACGACAGGAAGTCCTCGCGCATCGCGCGGTACGTGAGTTTCTTCTTGAATGGCGAGTTGCCGATGAAGTCGTACTCCTGGCACGGTGCCTCGCCACACGTGTCGTGCTGCCCGAGGGACCAGAACGCTTTCCCGCACTTCGAACACGTTTGCCGAGAGAATCCTTGCTTCCGGAAAAGCTCGACTTCGTATTCGCTCTCAGGCATTCGCGGCTGGATGAACGCGCGCGATATAAAGATGTATCAGCCTTCGAATAAATCCAGACCCATCACTGGAGTCGCGGACCGCGCCTGAGTCTCTTGTAGGATTCTTCAAAAGCCCCTTGTCGACTCGGACGTTGAGATGGCCGTATGCGACGCTGCCGGCGCCGAGAAAGTCGCGCAGCTCTCGGGATCGATGCGGCGTCAACAGAAAAACGGATTGCCCTAGCCAAACCACTCCCTCTTTCTCGATGAACCCTGGATAGTGGTACTCCTTGAGTCCACCGCGAACTCGCGCTTTCGTTCGAGAGCCGAAGACGAAACGTGCAATCTGCACCGACAGCGCTTTGTCGTGTCCCGGAATGTCGTACGAAACGATCTCTAGCGATCGACTTCGTTGAGCGCGCGCGAAAGACTGGAGGCGATCGCGCACCAGATGGGACCGCATTCCGCGCATTGAAAGAAGTAGGACTTTCGGACCTATGAACGCTCCAGGGGGAGATGAGCGAAAGTACCGGTTTTGTAGGATTCTTCGAAATGTGGTGTGCTCCCGCCGGTGGTTTTGAAGGTTCTTCGAAAAGCCTACCCACCCGGCGGGCAATCGAGACCATGAGGGCATGGCCTCGTGTGGAGGCGTTTTTGAAGTATATTGCAAAAGGGCGAAATGCGCCAGTCACTCTTTTTGTAGGATCCTGCGAAAGTGGCTGTCAGCTGCCGAGGAGCTCCCGGGCGATGACGATCCGCTGGATTTCGCTCGTTCCCTCGCCGATTTCAGTGAGCTTCGCGTCTCGCAGCATCCGCTCCACGGGATAGTCGGAAATGTATCCGTAGCCGCCATGGATCTGGACCGCTTTGTTCGTCACGAACGAGGACATCTCGCTCGCGTACAGTTTCGCCATAGCGGCCTCTTTCTTGAACGGAAGCCCTCGGTCCTTAAGCCACGCAGCCCGCCGCACCAGAATCCGCGCGGCATCGATCCGCATCGCCATGTCCGCGAGCATGAACTGGACCGCTTGATGTTCCGCGATTGGCCTGCTGAACTGCACGCGGTCCTTCGCGTACTTCACGGACTCCTCGAACGCTCCCTGTGAGATGCCGACCGCCATCGATCCGATTCCGATCCGTCCGCTGTCGAGGATCCTCAGGGCATTCACGAATCCCTTGTTCTCCTCTCCCAGAAGCGCATCCTTCGGCACGCGGCAGTCCGTCAAGATGACTTGCGAGGTCGCGCTTCCGCGGACGCCGAGTTTGTCCTCGACCTTCCCGATGGAGAGCCCGCGGTTCCCTCGCTCGACGATGAACGCGCTGATCCCGCGGCTTCCCTTTGCCGCGTCGGTGACCACGTGAATGACGAACGTCCCTGCGACGGGCGCGTTCGTGCAGAACGTCTTCGTTCCGTTGAGCACCCATCCATCTTTCGTACGCTTCGCCGCGGTTCGCATGGCTGCGGCATCGGATCCGCTCGTCGGTTCCGTCAGGGCCCACGCGCCGATCTTCCGTCCGCTCGCGAGGTCGGGGACATACTTGCGCTTCTGCTCTTCGGTCCCGGCGAGCCAGATCGTCCCGGTGCACAGGGAGTTGTGGGCCGCCATGATCAACGCATGCGAGCCGCACACCCGAGCAATCTCCTCGATGCCGATGACGAGGGCGAGCGCATCGAGGCCCGCGCCCTCGTATTCCGCCGGGATCGCGACGCCGAGGAGTCCGAGGCCCGCCATCTTCGCGACGGTCGCCTTCGGAAATTCGCCGGTCTTGTCGACGTGCGCCGCGACGGGGCGGACCTCCTTCTCGGCGAAGTCCCGGACGGTCTGCCGGATCAGCTCGTGTTCCGGCTTCATCTCGAAGTCCATGTGCCCGCCTTCGGAAACGCGGCCCCGGTCTTAGGGCTTCGCCTCGCTTTCTTTCGGGACGCGCCGGCGGCCGTCCCCGAGCGCACCGAGGATCTCTCGGCTCTCGCGCAGCAGGTCGACCGCCGCATCCCGCTCCCGCGTCACGTAGTCGATGATCTCGGCGTACTTGCCTTGGCGGTGCATCTTCGGGATGCGCGCGCCGCTCTCCTTGTCCGCAAAGTTGTGGAGGCTCGAGCCCGCGAGGGCGCCGCGGTTCAGGAAGACCAGGATCGGCGCGAGGTCGATGTACGGCTTCGTGAACCAGTAATACTTGAGCTTCGCCAGGTCCCATTCGATGAGTTTCCACTTGGTCGCCCGCTCGATGAGGAAGGTGATGTCGAACCGCAGACGGTTCCCGACGGGCACGAAGTCCCACGTCGGCTCGAGGATCCCCTTCTCGAGGACCATCGCGAGGACCTGCTTCTCGCCCCACTCCCATTCCGCCATCACCTGGAACGCGCCGGCGGGCGTGAGATCGTCCGCGAGGGCTTGGTACTGGACCGTCACGATCCGGTCTTGGCCCGGATCGTCGCCCGTGGTCTCCATGTCGAAGTAGTACAGGGGCAGAAGGAACCCTTCGTCCTGCGAAGGCTCGCGGCGGGCCTTAAGCCTTGCCCGGAGGGGCGCGGCCCGACAGTCTTTTCTCCGGACGCCCCATTGCCGCGGCGGACGGCGGGAGCCTTGCGGGTGGGGATCATCGGCGTCGGCATGACGGCGTTCCGGCCTTCGACGCCGGAGTACAACTGGAAGGAGCTCATGTTCGAGGCGGCGACCCGGGCCTACGCGGACGCGGGCATCGATCCTCGCACCGACGTCGGCTCGTTCGTGACGTGCGCCGAGGACTACTACGAAGGATTCGGCATCTTCGACGAGTTCGTCCCGGACCAGCTCGGCGCGGCCCTCCGGCCGACGTGCACGGTCAGCGGCGATGGGCTCCAAGGACTGGCGAACGCGTTCATGCAGATTCGCACGGGGCTGATCGACGTCGCGGTCGTCGAGGCGCACAGCAAGATTTCCGACGTCCTCACACCGATGGGCATCGTCGAGCATGGCCTCGATCCGATTTGGAACAAGCCGCTTGGTTTGCATCCCTACGTCGTTGCGGGCCTGGAGGCGGACGCGTACCTGCGCGCGACTCGCACCACGCGAAAGGCGCTTTCCGCGGTCGTCGCGAAGAACCGCGGGAACGCACTCAAGAATCCGATCGCGGCGTACGGAGCCGACATCGAACCCGACGCCGTGAGTGCCTCGGAGATGCAGTTCGATCCGCTCCGATTCCTAGACCTGAGCCCCTTCGCGGACGGCTCGGTCGTCCTCGTCCTCGCATCGGATCGCGCGGCGCGGCGACTCCACGCGAATCCCGTCTGGGTGCGAGGCGTCGGGTGGGCGAGCGACTCCCCATCGCTGGAGACGCGGGATTGGGCCGAGGCGACGTACGCGCGGCTCGCGGGCCAGATGGCATACCGCCTCGCGAAGGTGCGGCGGCCCGCGACCGAGGTCGACCTCGCGGAGGTGGACGACCGGTTTTCGTACAAGGAGCTCCAACACCTCGAGGCGCTCGGGCTCGCGAAGTCCGGCGAGGCGGGACGAAAGACGCTGCGCGGCGATTACGCCGCCGACGGAAAAATCCCCGTGAACGTCTCCGGCGGATCGCTCGGATGCGGCAACGTGTTCGAAGCGACCGGACTCCACCGCGCCGCCGAGACGGCCTTGCAACTGCGCGGCGATGCCGGGCCCCGCCAAGTGGACGGAGCGAGGGTCGGCGTCGCGCAAGCGTGGCGCTTCATCCCGAGTGCGACCGGCGCGGTCGCGGTCCTGGGGGTCGGCGCATGAGGAAGGTCGGCGTCATCGGCGCGGGGATGACGATCTTCCGCCGCCGGCTCCAGGAGACGGGCAAGGAGATGTGCTACGAAGCCACGAAGATGGCCCTCGATTCCGCGGGCCTCACCCTCGCCGACGTCGACATGGTCGTGAACGGGACCGCCCCGGACGCCTTCGATGGCGTGCACATGAAGGGCGAGTATCTGCTCGACGGATGTGGCGGGTATCGCAAGCCCTTCACCCGCGTCTTCACCGGCGGCGGCACGGGCGTGTTCAGCACGATCGCGGGATGGTGGCATGTGGCGTCGGGCCTCGCGGACGTCGTGCTGGTCGTGAACGAAGAAAAGATGTCCTCGTGCCAGCCGCATCCCCAGTCCGTCTTCGGCCACATCTGGGATCCGATCCTCGACCGGCCGTTGCGGCCGAACCTCGTCTGGATCTTCGCGATGGAGATGAACCGCTACATGACGGTCTATCACGTCAAGAAGGAGGACATCGCGCGCGTCGCGGTGAAGAACAAGCGCAACGCCGTCGGGCATCCGTGCGCGCAGCTCGCGGACGCGAACATCACGGTGGACGACGTCCTCGCGAGCGAGGTCATGGCGTGGCCCGTGCAGCGCCTCGACATCAGTCCGCCGAGCGACGGGGCGAGCGCGGTCGTCCTCGCGTCGGAAGACGCGATTCGCAGGCGGCGGATCAAGGACCGCGCGTGGATCTCCGGCGTCGGCTGGTGCATCGACTCGACGATGTGGACGGACCGCGACCTCGTCTTCCCGGAGTACGTCGCGCGCGCCGCGAAGATGGCGTACAAGATGGCGAAGATCGACGCGCCGCGCCGCCAGATCGACTTCGCGGAGCCGTACGATCCGTTCGATTACAAGGAGCTCCATCACCTGGAGGGCCTGCTGCTCGCGAAGAAAGGCGAGGCGCCGATCCTCACCCGCGAGGGTGTGACGCAACGCGACGGCTCCCTGCCCGTGTGCCCCTCCGGCGGCTTGATGGGCGTCGGCAATCCGATCGCCGCGACGATGGGGATGAAGATCGGCGAGCTCTTCTGGCAGCTCACCGGCCAGGCGGGGAAGCGGCAGATCCCGCACGAGGTCCACACCGGGGTGTCGCAGGCCTGGGGCGACCTCATGCAATACGGCTGCGTGGTGGTGATGAAGGCATGACAGCGCGCATCGTGAAGTGGCCCGGGGTCGAGCTGAGTGCCGCCGACCTGTACGAGGGCAAGGTCACGCAGACCCGCTACCGCCCCGAAGCGAAGTACGCGTGGTCCGCGGGCGAGGCGATGTCGCGATTCCTCGATGAGCTGCGGGCGGGCCGCCTCATCGCCCGTACGTGCCACGGATGCAATCGGATCCTGTTCCCGCCGCGGATGTTCTGCGAGGACTGCTTCCGCCCGACCGACGAGTGGACGTACATCCGGGACACGGGGACGATCGAGACCTTCTCGATCTCGTACCTCGACACGGACGCGAAGCGGATCGCAGACCCGATCCTCGTCGGCGTCGTCAGCCTCGACGGCGCGTCGCCGAAGATGGGGATGATGCACTACTTCGGCGAGATGACGAAGGACGAGATCCGCATCGGAATGCGTGTCCGCGCGGCATGGAAGCCTCCGGAGGAACGCAAGGGGAGCGTCCTCGACATCCGCTACTTCCGCCCGCTCCGGGAGGAGGAGCGATGACGATCGAGCGCACGACGGACCCTCGGCGGTACCGCGCGTGGGAGGGCACGATGGAGGCGGACTACATCTACACCTCCGGCATCGCCGGGGAGCGGTTCTTCGTCGCGCTGCGCGACGAGGGCCGGATTCTCGCGTCGCGGTGTTCGGCGTGCGGGTTGACTTGCCTCCCACCCCGCATGTTTTGTGAGGACTGCTTCTCGGAGATCACCGAATACGTCGACGCACCGAAGGAAGGCCGGGTTGCCGCGTCGACGATCAGCCACGTCGACCGAGGCGGCTCGAGGCTGGACCGGCCACAAGTCTGGGCCCTCGTGACGTTTCCGGGAATCCGCGGGGGTTTCGTGCACCGGCTCCTCGTTCCGCCTGATGCGGTGCGCCCGGGCATGCGGGTCCGGCCGCGACTCGGACCGCGTGAATCCCGCGCCGGGACGATCGCGGACGTCGAGGGCTTCGAGCCCGTCCGTTCATAAAATGAAAACCAGCCCGACGGCTTGATAACCCCCCTCCCGGCTATTCCGCCCACGATGCTGCGAAGGCCTTCGGTGGACCCGGAGTCGAAGACCTACAAGTTCAAGATCTGCCTCGTCGGGGAAGAGGGCGTCGGCAAGACGAGCCTCATCCACCGCTTCGTGTCCGGGGCCTTCGACGAGTCCTACATCCGCACCCTCGGTGCGGTCGTCTCGAAGAAGACGGTCGCACTTGGATCGATGGGCGGCCGGCCCGTCCAGGTCGACATGATGATCCTGGACATCATGGGCAAGCGCACGTTCCTGCAACTTTTCAAGGATGCGTACTTCCACGGGGCGAAGGGCGTCCTCGCGGTATTCGACGTCACGCGGGTCGCGTCCCTCCGCGACGTCACGAAGTGGATCGACGGCGTCCGGGACTCCGTCGGGCCCATTCCGGTCTACGCGCTCGGCAACAAGACCGACCTCACGCACCGGCGGGAGGCCACGCCCGAGGAGGCGTCCTCCATCCTGAGGTCGTACGAATGTCCGATCCTCTACACGTCCGCGAAGTCGGGCGAGAACGTCGAGGGCGCGTTCCAAGGCCTCGCGAAGACGATCGTCGAGTCGACCGTCACCGAGTAGACGGACGGAACCATCATATAGGCACCGCCGTTTGAAACCACCCGAGGGTTTCATGGCCAACGCGGACGACCGCTCGCTCGCGAAGGACCGCAAGCGCTGGGAAGACACGACCCTTAAGGACGCCCTGAAGGCCCTCCCGGAACGCCGCAAGGAATTCGTGACGACGTCGAGCCGCCCGGTGAAGCGTCTCTACACGCCGCTCGACCTCGCGGACAAGACGCCCGCGGAGCGGCTCGGCAGTCCGGGCGATTTCCCCTTCACGCGCGGCATCCACCCGACGATGTACCGCGGGCGCCTCTGGACGATGCGGATGTTCGCCGGCTACGGCAGCGCGGCGGACACGAACGAGCGCTTCAAGTACCTCATCGCGCACGGCGAGACGGGCCTCAGCGTCGCGCTCGACATGCCGACCCTCTACGGATATGACACGGACGACGCAGAGGCGAAAGGCGAGTTCGGGACATGCGGCGTCGCGGTCTCGTCCCTCGAGGACATGAAGACCCTGTTCGACGGGATCGACGTCGGCGGCGTGAGCACGTCGATGACGATCAACTCGCCCGCGTCCGCCATCTGGGCGATGTACCTCGGGATGGCGGAGGAACGCGGCGTGCCGTGGACGAAGCTCCGAGGGACGATCCAGAACGACATCCTCAAGGAGTACCAGGCGCAGAAGGAGTGGATCTATCCGCCGGAGCCGTCGATGCGGCTCGTCGTCGACACGTTCGAGTTCGGCTCGACGCACGTGCCGCAATGGAACACGATCTCGATCAGCGGCTATCACATCCGCGAAGCCGGCGCGACCGCCGCGCAGGAACTCGCCTTCACCCTCGCGAACGGCATGGAGTACGTCCGGTGGGGGATCGACCGCGGCCTCCCCGTCGACGAGTTCGCCCCGCGCCTCTCGTTCTTCTTCAATGCGCACAACGACCTGTTCGAGGAGATCGCGAAGTATCGCGCGGCGCGGCGGATCTGGGCGCGCGAGATGCGCGACACGTTCGGGGCGAAGAACCCGCGGTCGTGGCTCCTCCGATTCCACTCGCAGACGGCCGGCGTCAGCCTGACCGCGCAGCAGCCGGAGATCAACATCGTGCGCACGACGATCCAGGGCCTCGCCGCGGTCCTTGGCGGGACGCAATCCCTGCACACGAACGCCTACGACGAGGCGTACCAGGTGCCGAACGAGAAGGCCGCGCGGATCGCGTTGCGGACCCAGCAGATCCTCGCCCACGAGAGCGGCGTCGCGAACACGGTCGACCCGCTCGGCGGCTCGTACTTCCTCGAGTCCTTGACGGACGAGCTCGAGGAGGATGCATACCGCTACTTCGATCGAATCACGGACCTCGGCGGCGTGATCCCCGCGATCCGGAAAGGGTTCTTCCAGCAGGAGATCGCGAACTCCGCGTACCGGTACCAGCGGGAGATCGAGGACCGCGAGCGGACGATCGTCGGGGTGAATGACTTCGTCGTCGACGAGCAGCCGGATGTCGAGCCCCTCCGCGTCACCGAGGCGGCCCTCCGCGGTCAGCTCGAGCGGCTCCGCCGGATCCGACGGACTCGGGATGCGAAGAAGCACACCCGCGCCCTCAATCGATTGCGCAAGGCTTGCGAGGGAGACGAGAACACGATGCCGTTCATCCTCGACGCGGTGCGAGCGAAGGCGACGCTCGGCGAGGTGTGCGATGTGATGCGCGAGGTCTTCGGGGTCTGGGAGGAGCCGTTGCTCTACTGAGGGCCCATGCCGAAGAAGATCCGCGTCCTCATCGCGAAGCCGGGCCTCGACGGCCACGACCGCGGCGCGAAGGTCGTCGCCCGCGCGTTGCGCGACGCGGGGATGGAGGTCATCTACACCGGGTTGCGGCAGACGCCAGAGGACATCGTCGAGGCCGCGATCCAGGAGGACGTCGACGCAATCGGGCTCTCGTGCCTCAGCGGCGCGCACATGACGCTCTTCCCCGAGGTTGTCCGCCTCCTCCGGAAGCGGAAGTCGGGGGACATCGTCGTCGCGGGCGGCGGCATCATCCCCGAGGACGACGTGCCGAAACTCAAGAAGGCGGGCATCCGGATGATCTTCGGGCCCGGGACGCCGCTCCGCGACATCGTCGCGTTCTTCGAGAAGGCGGGCAAGGGTGCGTGAGGCCGTGGCGGCGCGGAAAGCGTCGGCCGCGAAGCCGCGTGGTTCGGTCCGCGGGCTCGTGGACTCGCTCCTCGAAGGGGACAAACGAGCCGCCGGGAAACTCATCTCGCTGATCGAGGACGACGAGCCGGAGGCGACGGAGGCCCTCGCACGGATCCATCCGCACACGGGTCGGGGGCACATCGTCGGATTCACGGGTCCTCCCGGGGTCGGGAAAAGCTCCCTCATCAACCGCCTCGTGCGGACGTTCCGGAGCCGGGGGAAGACGGTCGGCGTCGTCGCGGTCGATCCGACCTCGCCGTACACGGGAGGCGCGGTCCTGGGCGATCGCATCCGGATGGCGGACACCGGGATCGATCCGGGCGTGTTCATCCGCTCGATGGCGACGCGCGGCCACGCCGGCGGCCTCGCCCTCGCGACCTTCGACGCGGTGCGGGTCCTCGACGCGCTCGGGATGGACTACGTCCTCGTCGAGACAGTCGGGGCCGGCCAGAGCGAGGTCGAGATTGCAACCCGCGCGCACACGACCGTCGTCGTCGAGATGCCGCTGACCGGGGACGCGGTGCAGACAATGAAGGCTGGAATCTTGGAGATCGGCGACGTGTACGTGGTGAACAAGGTCGACCTCGGAAACGATGACGTCCTCGTCGCGAACCTGAAGTTCCAGCTGCAAGCACGGGACGGATGGACCCCGCCGATCATCCGGACGGCCGCGATCGAGGGTCGGGGAATCGATGAGCTCGCGGATGCGCTCCAACGCCACGCGGAGTTCCTCGATCGGTCGGGCCTTCGGCGGAAGCGGGAGGTCGCGCGGGCCCGGCTCGAGATCCTTGAAAACGCGCAACGGCTTCTGGCTCGCGAGGTCGAGGGCTCGGGCGCGGGAGCCACCTTCGATCGACTCGCGGACGAGGTCGCGGACCGCCGTGTGGATCCGCACACCGCGGCGCTACGTCTTCTGAAGCGCAACGCGGATCGATCAGGTGCGAGCCGCTGACTCGCGACCTCAGCCTTCCCAGGTGGCGGCGGAGAGATATTCGTCGAATCGCGTCATGCGGTATCCCCACTCCGTCTCAAGGGCCGGGATGTCCACGTGGTATCCGACCGTCCGGAACCAACGGAACATCCGGATCGGATCTTCGCCCATCTGCTGCATCGCTTGCCCATCCGGAATTTCGACGTAGCGGATCGGGTGTCCAAGCCGTTCGCCGAGTTTGCGGGCCTGTTCTTCCACCGTGACTTCGTCGCCGGCCAGATCGACGGTCTTCCCCGACGCCTTGTCTGGTCGATCGAACGCCCGGGCGACGATCTCCCCGATGTCCTTCACGGCCACGAGCTGCTGGCGCGTCGTTGGCGGCATCGGCCTCGCCAGGATCCCCGAACGAATCGCGTCCGCCATCCAGGGGCTCATGAGCGAGTCCATGAACGCCACGGGGCGCGTGATCGTGTACCGCAAGTCAGTCCCCTTCAGATATTGCTCGACCTTCGCCTTTGATTCGAAATGCGGGATGCCGGTCCCTTCGTCCGCGGAACCAACGGAAGCGAGGATGAGATGGGGAGTGCGCGCGGCCCGCGCCGCATCGATCCCCGTCGTCCCTTGGCGGATCTCCATTTCGGTGTCGACGGAGAAGTACGGCCCGAACGGAGTTGTCATCAAGAAGAAACCGTCGACTCCTCGGAGGGCTGCCGCCAGGGACGCCGCATCGGTCAGGTCGCCCTGGACGGCCCGGATGCCCTTCGCCTCGAGGTCCGGGAAATTCGAAGGATTTCGCGTGAGCCCCACGACCCGGTGGCCCCGCTTGAGCAGGCTCTTGGCGACCGAGCCGCCCTGCTGTCCCGTCACGCCTGCCACGAGAATCGTCTTCGTTTCCGCCATGCGATCCTGCTCCCGGTCTCACGACCGGATTGCGGCCACGATACTTGTTGATTGCAATGGCCGCAATGGGGTCACAAGAGATCGCTCGGGGTGGGATTTGAACCCACGATCCGCGACTTAGGAGGTCGCTGCCTTGTCCATGCTGGGCCACCCGAGCGCGGCGACGACGGCTTGACCGACCATTAAGCCTTCGGCGCTTGCGGAAAAACGGATACGAATTTGCTTCGATGCCAGAGCCCTTGTCGAGTCTACAGCTCTTCGGGCTCCTTCTCTCGGGCCCGCGTCTCCTTCGTCGGCTCGGCCTTCGCCTTGGCTTTCGTCGCCGTGGCCTTCCGCCTCGGCTTTTTCTCGGGAGGCGTTTCCGCCGCGGGTTCCGGTTTCGGTTCGGCGGCCTTCGCCTCGGTCGTCGGCTCCGCCTTGGGTTCCTTCTTCTCGTACTCTTCGAGGAACCGGATCGTCTTCAGCTCGGAGAGCTCGCGCAGATCCGCGACCACGCGGAACTTCGAGACGAACCACTTCTCGTCCGTCTTGCAGACGTCCGGGAGCTGCACCTCCGCGACGCCCTCCTTCAGGTGGATCTTGAACTGCTCTCCGAGGCCGTAGTCCATGTCGATGATCGCACGGACCCGCTCCTCCGGGGTCTTCGCCTTTCGTGTCACTTGGAAAACATACTTCAGTGTCTTGCCGGCGAGCGGGTTGTTGAAGTCCACGCGGACGCGGCCCGCGCTCACGGCCGTGACGACACCGTGTTTCCCGCTGATCGAGACTTCCATCCCGACGTCGGGGTTGATCTCCTGCTTCAGGAACTCTCGTTCGGTCCGGAGTTCGACGAGACGTGGATCCCGGGCCCCCGCGCCTTTCTCAGGAGGGATCAGCACCTCTTTTTGCTCGCCGAGCTTCGACTCCACGAGCGCGGCCTCGAGTCCCTCGAACAGTCGACCGCGGCCGACGACGACGGGGACCTCGATGTACACCTTCTTCTCGTCGAACTTGGCCTCCTTCTTCGCGACCTCGTCGTGGGTCGTGTCGAAGAGGGTCCGGGTGCCGTTCGGGTTCACCGTCCAGGCGTCGTACTCGAGCCAGACGATGTCGCCTTTCTGGACGGAATCCGAGACCAACGGCTCACCGCGAGGACGTTCGGAAGGGTCGCACTCCCTTAAACCTTACGGGAGGGTCGCACCGGAGGCGTCTCACTTGTTCATTCCGATGGCGACGGAGATGCGCTTGTACCGATTCCGGATCGTGACTTCCGTGACTCCGGCGACCTCGGCGACCTCTTTCTGGGTGCACGGCTTGTTCGACAGGATCGCGGCGATGTAGATCGTCGCGGCCGCCACGCCGCTCGGCGCGACGCCGGACGCGAGTTCGTCCTTCTCGACCTTGTCGAGGATCTCCTTCGCCTTCCGCTGGACGTCCATGTCGAGCTCGAGCCGGTTGCAGAACCGGGCGATGTAATCCCGAGGGCTCTGCGGCAGGAGCTTCAGGCCGAGTTCGCGAACGAGGGTCCGGTACGTCCGTCCGATCGACTTGCGGTCCACGCTCGACTTCGACGCGATCTCGTCGAGGGTCCTGGGGACGCTGCATTGCCTGCAGGACGCGTATAGCGTGGCGGCGACGACCTCGTCGATCGACCGCCCGCGGACGAGATTCTTCGTCGAGGCCCGCCGATACAGGACGGCCGCGCTCTCGCGTACGTGCCGCGGCAATCCCATCTTGGAGGCCATCGTATTGATTTCCGTCAAGCCCTGAGCCAGGGACCGCTCGCCGCTCTTCGACGTGCGGATGCGGTGCTGCCACTTCCGGAGGCGGTAGATCTGGGCGCGCGACTTGTGGGGGATCTGCCGCCCGTACGCGTCCTTGTTCCGCCAGCCGATCGACGTGGAGAGGCCCTTGTCGTGGGCCATGATCGTGCTCGGGGGCCCGGCGCGCTCCCGCGACTCGCGTTGCTCCGAGTCGAACGCCCGCCATTCGGGGCCTTCGTCGATGATCATGTCGTCGAGGACCAAGCCGCAATCCTCGCAGACGATCTCCGCCCGCTCGTAGTCCCGAACGAGGTGTTCCCCGTGGCACTCCGGACACGTGGTCGTGATCTCGACTTCTCTCACTCTATCAAGTCCTCCCCCAGGAAGAAATACTAAGTCCTCTACGCGACAGGATTTATATAACCCTTCCTTCCGAACCGCACGTCCGTTTGACATTTTCATGCGGGGAATCCGACGCCTTCGCGGCGGGTAGCCATCGTCTCGCGGGGCGGTGCATCGACAGTTCACGGCATGAGCTCGACGAACTCGCCGTTTCGGAGCATCCGCCACCGACCCGGCAGGGTCGGCAGGACTTCCGAGCAGACCACGCGCATGTCCTCCGTCCCCGTCTCGTGCAGGGTGTAGTAGGGCACACAGGTCCGCGCGTCTCGGTGCGCAATGAGCCGATCCCCGTCGAGCATCAGGAAGGTGTACGACTCGACCTTTCGCGGGAACTCCCCGTCGATCGAGGCCTTCGCCTTCGCAATCGCCTGCTTGAGGTCCGGGAGCGGGTGGAGTTCCGTGCCCATCGACTCGACGAACCGGTCGAAGATGAACTGCGTGTCGATCTTGCCGTCCCGTACGCCGAAATCCGTGATCTCGCCGTTGTGGGCGAAGAACACGGTCCGACCGTCGACCTCGCGTCGGAATGGATGACTGTACTTCTCCTGGATCGTGTCTTTCTTCGACGCGAACCGGACGTGGGCGACGAGCACGAGCGGCGGGCTGCACACCCGGACGAGCCGCCGCACCGCGTCCTCGTACTTCGGATCCGAGCTGGCCTTCGCGGCCCCGCGAACGTAGAATTCGCCCTCCTGGGCGAGGCACGCGATCCCCCAGCCATCCGGGTGGCCCGTCTTCGGATTGAGCTGCGGGCACCCGAAGTCCCGGAAGTTGCGGCCCGTCTCCGCGAGCTGTCCGAACGCGAGGAGGGTGTCCGCCGGCGCGGGTTTCCGGCTCACGATCGCGAGCATCCGGCACATCGTCAGCCCAGCTTGTAGCCGATCTTGCGGAGGAACGCGATCCGCTCCGCCCGGTCCTTCTCCGTCTCCACGCCTTTCGTCCGCTCGCCGTCCACGACCCCGAGGACCCCGCGGCCACGCGACGACTTCGCGACGATCACGTCGACCGGGTTCGCGGTGGCGGCGAAGATCGTGAGGATCTCCGGGACCTCCCGCAGCGCGCGGAGCACGTTGATCGGGAAGGCCTCTTTGAGAAAGATCACGAAGAAGTGGCCCGCGCCGACCGCCATCGCGTTCTTCGCCGCCAGGTCCCGCAGGCCCGGATCGTTCCCTTCGACGCGGACCAGGCAGGGGCCCGATGCCTCGCAGAATGCGACGCCAAAGAGGATGCCCGGCACGGACCCGACGAGCGCCTCGTGTACGTCCTCCGCCGTCTTGATGAAGTGCGTCTGGCCCAGGATCACGTTGAGGCCGTCCGGGTTGTCGATCGGGACGAGCTCCGTGTCCACCGCCATCGTCGATGTATCGACCGAGGCCGATTAAAGTCTTGTTGCGCGCCTCTCGAGACGTACGTTACCTGCATCCGGAAGGCAGAGGGACTCGCCGTCCGGTGCGTCGCGCATGGCGCAGCGCAGAGGGTTGTGGTCGGTCCTCCTCGACGTCGACGATGCGGCACTCCGAGAAGATCTCGCGCTCATCGCGACCGCGATCCAGGTGCATTTCGCGAACCGGGTGACGCGGGAGCGGGCCGTCGTGGAGTTCATGGCGATCCGGTTCCGCTGGCCCGGCTCACGCACCCGGAGGCGGCTTGCGTCCCTCGTGGACATGGGCATCCTGCGATGCTCCCGCGACCTCGCGGACAATTGGACGAAGATCTACGAGGTCCTCGATCGTCCGCATGTGCCCGCGGCCCTCGCCCTCGAGCTCGGGGCCTGACCCCTACGGGCCCGGCCGCGTCGTCGCCTTCCGTAGACGCTCCAGGAATCCCGAGGAGCGGAGCGGCTGGTAGCTCAACATCAGGAAGTCCGACGCGACGAGCACGAAGATCTCGCGGGGCACGGTCCGCATCGACCGGTGGCGGACGGCGACGGTCTCACCGTCGGGCCGGAACTCGAACGGGAACCCCATCTTTCGGCTCGATGCGACGAGCCGGCGCACCGGGCTGTTCGACCGGTGGACGAGGGCCTCGTGGAGCGCGCCGGCGGGCGGCCGGACGAATGCGTAGGCGACGATCTCCGGTGGGTCCACCACGTCGGGCAGCACGTCGTCCCGGAGCGCGAACCCGAACGCGAAGCCCGCCACGCCGGACCGCCGCACGCGCGAGAATATGTATCCGGAGAATCCGCGGTTCGAGACCTTCCTCCTCCGGAAATTCTCCATCGGCCACTGCAGCGGACGGCGGACGCGATCGAACGTCTCGCGGATCGGAACTCCGGAGTCCGTCGTCATTCGAGGCGGGGAGCGGGTCCCGGGCCATAAGCCTCGCGGCGCCGGGGCAAACCTAAAGAGCCGCCGCCCGTTCCGCGCGGCCGGATGGACGGGGCCCTTCCGTGACCGATTTCTCGGAGACCTGCCGCGGCCACAGCCTCGGAAACGGCGAGAAGGTCTTCGCGCCTCCCGATGCGCCGGACCAGCCGCCGCGGGACCGGACGTTCCGACTCCTCCACCTCCGACTCGAGGTGTCTCTCGACGACCGCGCGAAGACGATTTCGGGGACCTCGGTCCTCCGACTCGCGCCGATCAACGACGGCCTGAAGGAGATCGTCCTCGACGCCGCGGACCTGAACATCCACGAGGTCGCGGACGACGCGGGGCACGAGCTCGAATGGGAACTCAACGGAGAATCCCTCTCGATCCAACTCCCACGAGCCCGGAAGGCCGGGGAATCGTTCGAGATCTCCGTCCACTACGACGCAAAGCCGCGGAAGGGGTTGTTCTTCACCGAGCCGGACAAGGCGAACCCCAAGCGCCCGCGGATCGCGTGGACGCAAGGGGAGGACATGGACAACCGTAGCTGGTTCCCCTCGTACGATTTCCCGAACCAGCGCTTCACGTCGGAGGTCCTCGCGACGGTCGACGAGCGCTACGAAGCCCTGAGCAACGGCCGGCTCATCGGCGTGACGCAGGACAAGAAACGGAAGACGAAGACGTTCCACTGGTCCCTCGAGCAGCCGCACTCGAACTACCTCATCGCCCTCGCGGTCGGCGAGTTCGACTCGAAGGAATGGGACGCGGACGGCATCCCGGTCCTCGCGCACGTCCCGAAGGGGATGGGCGGCTACCTCGACCGCTGCTTCTCGATGGTGCCGGACATGGTCCGCTTCTTCGGCGAGGCCACGGGCCAGAGGTACGCCTGGCCGCGGTACGCGCAGGTGTGCGTGCCCGAGTTCATCGTCGGCGGCATGGAGAACACCTCGATGACGATCCTGTTCGAGTACTGCCTGACGGACGAGAAGGCGTACGACGACTACCGTCCCGAGCCGCTCCTCGCCCACGAACTCGCGCACCAGTGGTTCGGCGATCTCCTGACGTGCAAATCGTGGGGGCACATCTGGCTCAACGAGACGTTCGCGACGTACTTCGACGCGCTCTGGTGGGAGCACTCGTTCGGCCGAGACGATTTCTTCATGCGACTCGAGGCGGACCGCGACGCGTACCTCGAGGAAGCGGGAAAATCGTACAAGCGGCCGATCGTCACGATGAAGTTCCTCGAGCCCTCGGACATGTTCGACCGGCACACATACGAGAAGGGGGCCTGCGTGCTCCACATGATGCGCACGGAGCTCGGGGACGACCTGTGGTGGAAGGCGATCCGCCACTACGTCAAGACGTTCGCGGGGGCGAACGTCGAGACGAACGATTTCAAGGAGGCAATCGCCGAGGCCACCGGCAGGAACCTCGACGTGTTCTTCGACCAGTGGCTCTACCACGCCGGCCATCCGGACTTCGAGGTCTCGTGGACCTGGGACGATGCCGCGGAGCAGGTCGAGGTGCGCGTCAAGCAGACGCACGAGGTGAAGGATCTCGTCCCGTTGTTCAAGGTCCGCACGGACCTCGAGCTCCTGTGGCCCGACCGCACCCAGCGGGAGTCGATCCGCGTCGAGAAGGCCGAGGAGGTCTTCCGATTCGACGCCGCGCGCCGGCCGCGGACGGTCCTCTTCGATCCCGACGATGCGCTCCTGAAGACGCTGACGTTCAAGAAGCCGAAGGATGAGCTCCAGTGGCAGCTTGCGAACGCGAAGGGCACGCGAGCCCGTCTCAAGGCCACGCGGGATCTGGCGAAGTTCATCGGCGACGACTCCCTGGTCGAGGGGGTCGCGAAGGCGCTGACGAAGGATCCCTATTGGGCCGTGCGGCGCGAGGCCGCGGCGACCCTCGGGGAAATCGGCACGACCGTTGCGCGCGACGCGCTCCTCGCGGGCGCGAAGGACAAGGACAGCCGTGTACGTCGCGGCGTCTACCGCGCGCTCGGAAAGTTCCGCAAGGACGAGGTTGCGTTCAAGGCGCTCGCGAAGGCGTACGCCGACGACGGATGGTATTACCCGATGCAGGCCGCGGCCCTCGCCCTGGCGGAGACGCGCCATACGCGGGCCTTCGAGACGATCGTGAAGGGGATGGATCGCCCCTCCCAGGGGGAGATCCTGTCGCGCGGCGCGTCGATGGCCCTCGCGAATCTCCGGGACGAGCGCGGCATCGAGGAGCTGGAGAAACGGACCGGGGACGACCGTCCGGAGATGGTGCGGTATGGCGCCGCATGGGCGCTCGGAAAGCTCGGATCGTACCACGAGAAGCGTCGCGACGATATCCTCGGGGACCTGTCTGCTCTGTTGCGCGACCGGAACTACCGCACGCGGATCGGGGCGACCTTCGGCCTGCAAGAGCTCGCCTATCGGAAGGCGGCGGACGAACTCGAGAAAATGGCGGAAGCGGAGCCGATGTCGAACCTCCGCTCGACCGCGCGTAAAGCCCTGCGGGACCTGCGCGAGAAACTCGCCGAGTCCGCGAAGAAGGTCGAACAACAAGAGGATCTTGACAAGCTCAAAGATGACAACAAGGAGCTCCGCGGAAAGCTCGCGACCCTCGAGTCGCGCATCGATGCGATGACGAAGCGGCGCAAGGCGCACTCCTAAACGACTCCGGGAGCGAAGGTTTTTCATGGGCCGGCCGGTTTCTCGCACGGTGACACTGCCCGTTCGCGTGAACCGGAAAGTCAAAGCCGGCAAGCACGCGATCCTCGACGTATTCCCCGGGCTTGACGGGAGCGCCGCGTTCCGCGCGATTTTTCCAGACGGCCTTCGCGAGGAGGTCTTGCGCGATTGCAAGCTCCATGCCGTGCCCGAGGACATGTACATGTACATCGACGACAAGGCGGGGAACGTCGTTGCGGGCCTCAGCTACCTCCTAGAAGGCGAGGAGAAAATCCTCTACCTCGACGTGCTCCACGAGCTGACGCACATCCGCCAGTGGCATGCGGGGAAGGAGCTTTGGGACCGCCGATATGACTACGTCGACCGGCCAACCGAGATCGAGGCTTATCAGGTCGCAGTCGATGAGGCGCGCCGGCTCGGCATGCGGGATCGGGAGATCGCCGACTACCTCCGGGTCGAATGGACGAGCCGCGAGGAGCACGAGCGTCTGTGCAAGCATCTCGGGGTGCGAAGCCCCGAATCACGGGCGGTGTGAGGCAAAGGCCTCAAATCGACGGAGCCCGTTCCGCGCGCCCGGGAGCATGTCTCTCGTCACAATCGAGGACTTTCAGCGGGTCGAGATGCGGGTCGGGAAGATCGTCGACGTCCAAGACTTTCCCGAGGCCCGGAACCCGTCGTACAAACTGCGGATTGACTTCGGACGGTTCGGCGTCAAGCGGAGTTCCGCGGCGATCCAGCGGTGGTACACGAAGGAGGACCTCGAGGGCCGCGCGGTCGTTGCTGTGACGAATTTCCCGCCGCGCCAGATCGGACCGTTCCTGTCCGGGGTCCTCTGCCTCGGCGCCGTTCAAGCGGACGGCCGGGTGATTCTGCTCCGCCCGGACGCGGAGGGAGAGCTGGGTGCTCGGATCGCGTGACGCGGGGCACGAGTTCCTCGCTCGGTCGTGCGGCATCCTGATCCACGACGATGCGGTGCTCGCGCAGGAGGGCGACGACGGGCGAGGCTCGAGGAGTTACGCGCTGCCCGGGGGACACCTCGAGTTCGGGGAGACCCTCGCGATGTGTATGTCCCGCGAGTTCTACGAGGAGACCGGCCTGAACGTCGAGGCCGAGAAACTCGTTTACGTGCACGAAAACTTCTACACTCTGAAGAAAATCGTCACCCACGAGATCGGATTCTACTTCCTCGTCGATCTGAATTCCGCGTTCCCAGCGCCGGATTCCGAGGGCTACATCCCGAGCCGAGAGTCCCATATCCGGATGCGGCTGCTCCCCGTTGCGGCGCTTGCCCGCTTCGCATTGATGCCTTCGTTCCTTCGGGATCGCCTTCCCCTCGACGTCCGCGAGCGGTTCGCGCAGCCCACCCGCCACCTGATCTCGCGGGAGTGAATGATGGCGATTCGCATCCATCCGTTGCGGCTTTCCGACTACGATGCGATGATTGAGCTCTTCCGAATCTGCGGCCTCGATCCGAGGACGCGAGGGCGAGACGCGAAGGCGGCGATCGCGCGGCAGCTCCGTTCGAACCGCGCGAAGTACCTCGGCGCGTTCGAGGGGACCCGCCTCGTCGGCACGGTCCTCGGGACACACGACACGCGGAAGGGATGGATCAACCGCCTCGCGGTGCATCCAGCATGCCGGCGGCGGGGGCTCGCCTCCCGGTTGGTGCGGGCATGCGAGCAGGCGCTCAGACGGGAAGGCATCGAGATGTTCGCGGCCCTCATCGAGACCGACAACGATTCCTCAAAAGCGGTGTTCGAGACTCTTGGATACGAGATCCTGCCGATGATCTACGCCCGCCGCAAGGCGCGTGGTAACGTCTAAGCGATTACCTTCAGCTCTTTGCCGATCTTCTCGTAGGCGGCCAAGGCGTCGTCGAGGTCCTGTCGTTTCAGGCCCGCATTCACGATGTTGCGGATCCGGGCCTGGTCCTTCGCGACCATCGGATACACGATCGGCAGCGCGAACACGCCCTCCTCGAAAAGTCGGTCGCTGAACCGCTTCGCCGTCGCCGATTCCCCCAGCATCACCGGCGTGATCGGGGTCTCGCTGCGCCCGATGTCGAACCCCATCGACTTGAGGCGTTTCTTGAAGTACTTCGTGTTCGACCACAGTTTCTTGACGTGCCGCGGTTCCGTCTCGAGCACGTCAATCGCCGCGATGCATGCCGCCGCGACGGCGGGCGGATGGGAGCCGCTCAAGAGCCAAGTCCTCGACTTGTTCAGCGCATAGTTGCGGAGCTCGTTCGACCCGGCGATGTATCCGCCGACGACGCCGAGCGCTTTCGAGAACGTGCCGAGTTCGATCTGGATCTTCTCTTCAACGTGGAAGTGCGAGGCGACCCCGCGGCCACCGTCCCCGAGTACGCCCTCGCCGTGCGCGTCGTCGATGTACACCATCGCGCCGAACTCTTCGCTGAGCCGCGCGATATCCCCGACCGGCGCGATGTCCCCGTCCATCGAGAACACGCCGTCGCTGACGACGAGGATGCGCCGCGCGAATGCGTCGGCCTCCTTCAGCGCGCGCTCCAGATCGCCGACGTCGCAGTGGCGGTAAATGATCCGCTGCGCCTTCGTGAGCCGGACGCCGTCGATGATGCTCCCGTGGTTCAACTCGTCCGTGATCAGGGCGTCGCCCTCCCCGACGAGCTGCGGAATCAGACCGGCGTTGCCCGCGAACCCGCTCATGTAGAACAGCGCCGCTTCCCGTCGCTTGAACCGCGCGATGCGCCGCTCGAGCTCTTCATGGAGGTCCAAGTTGCCCGCGATCGGCCGAACGCTCCCGCTCCCGGCCCCGTGCGTCTTCACGGCCTCGCGTGCGGCGCGCTTCACCTTCGGATGATTCGAGAGGTTCAGGTAGTTGTTCGAACAGAGCATGATGACGCTCTTGCCGTCGACGACGCTCCGCGGAGCGGACGGGCCTTGCAGCACCCGGAGTTTCCAGTCGAGGCTCTGGGCCACGAGCGCTTCGTACTCCGTGCGCATCCACCCGGTCGGATCGCGCTTCGTCATCGTCCGCCCTCCATGGGGAATGCCACCTTGCCGCAGTTCCCGCTTCGCATCACATTCATCGCCTCATCGTACTTTTCGAGCGGGAATCGGTGCGTGAGGAGCGGCCGCAAATTGACGTTGCCACTCTTCAGCAGCCCGCCCATCTGCATCCAGGTCGTATACATGAGCCGCCCGTGGATGCCGTGGATCGTCGCGCCCTTCGTCACGAGGTCGGACATCGGGATCGTGACGTCCTTCGTGTAGAATCCGAGGATATGGATGCCGCCCGCCGGCCGGACGATCCGGATTGCCTGGCGCAGCGCTTGCTCGCTCCCCGACATTTCGAGGACTTCGTCGACCCCTTCGCCCGCGGTGAGATCGTCGATGTCATCGGGGAGGGAGTCTTTCGACGCGAGGACGTGGTGGGCCCCGACCTTCTTCGCGAGGTCCATCCGATACTGGTTCGTGTGGCCGATCGCGATGACCCGCGACGCGGCCATGGCGCGGCACAAGGCGACCGCCATCAGCCCGATGGGTCCGAGGCCGAAGATCGCCACGGTCTTTCCCGGCACGTTCGCATCCGTGACCGTGTACACGGCATTGCCGAGCGGGTCCTGCATCGTCGCGAGTTCCGGAGGCAGATCGGGATCGTTGACAATCACATTCGTCGCGGGGACGGTCAGGTACTCCGCGAAGGATCCGGCCCGATCGATTCCGAGGATGGAGACGGTCTTGCACACGTGTGCGTTCCCGGTGCGGCACATGTAACAGCGGCCGCAGGCGATGTGGCCCTCGGCGCTGACGTACGCGCCCCGCTCGAGGCCCGTGACACCGGACCCCAGTTTCTCGATCGTCCCGGAAAACTCGTGCCCTTGGATCAGCGGCACCTTGATCCGGGCCTGGGCCCAGGCATCCCAATCGTAAATGTGGACGTCGGTCCCACAAATCGAGGCGACCTTCACTCGGATGAGGACTTCCGACGGTCCGGGTTCCGGAATCGGGACCTTGCGGACTTCCGTGCTCCTTGGCGAGGGCTTGAGTTTCACCGCGGCTTGCATCGTCGATGACATGCCCGCGTTTCCCCCTGACTGGACGTGCGCATGGGATGGGGGTATTTCAACTTGTTACTCGAGGCGTCACGGTGCCCGCTGGATCGGATGCAGTTTCGACGTGCGGTATCCGACGATCACGAAGGCGTATTCCCGCCGGAAGAAATCCTCATCGAGCGCTGCATCGCCGGTGTCCACGCGCAGGACCGGGGTCATCGCGAGCTTGCCCGGCGTTGCGACGATGAGGACGTTCTTCGTCCCGATGCGCCGCAGGACGGCGGGGCTCACCTCGAGATTCCCGCGGCCCAGGATGAACCCCTGCGCTCCGATCGGGCTCACGATCAGCCGGGCATCGGGATGACGATCCAGGAGGGCGAGGAGGTCCCGCTCGTTCAGATCCTTCGCGATCGTGCGGTTCCCCGCGACCGCATCGATGCCGAGCAGCGTCTTCTCGAGGCTGAGGTCCGCGGCGATCGCCGCCACGGTCGAGCCGGGACCCAGCAGGAACAACGTATCGGGGTGGTCGGCGAACAACTCGCGGAAATGTTCGGCGAGTTCCGTTCGGGTCGATTCTTCGCTCACCTCGGCGACTTGCAGCTTGCCCGCCTGGACAAGATTGGGCTCGACGAGGCTCTTCGCCGTCCCGACGAGGGCGACCCGCCACTCGCCCTTGCGGTACGCCTCTTCGTCCAAATCCAAGATTTCCGCGGTGCCGATGCGCAATTCGCCCCGAAGGAATGCGATCGCGATGTCCGCCGCGGCCCGGGGCGAGACCGCAAAGATCCCGGAATGCATCTTCACCCCGGCGGGGATCCCAACGATCGGGATGCGGTCGGCGCTCGCCTTGGCCACGTCTCTTGCGGTCCCGTCGCCGCCGCAGAACAGAAGGAGCTCCGCGCCCCTCGCGACGCAGGCCGCGACGGCGCGACGCGTGTCCTCGGCGGTCGTCTGTGGCGGCGGACGGTCGATGATCTCGAGCGCATCTCTCCGGATCCCGTTAGCGGTCAGCACGTCGGAACCCATTGCGCCCTCTGCGGTCAGCCAGCGCACCTCGAGGGCCGGATCATTTCGGGACGAGGCGACGAACGCCTCCGCGAACTGTCGCGCGCGGGGCTCGGAAACCGGTTGGGCGCCCGCGGCTCGCGCTTGGTCCGCGACGCCGTCGGTCCCTTTCAGGCCGACGCGCCCACCCAAGCCCGCCACAGGATTCACGACGAAACCAAGCCGCCGCACGGAGCGGAGACGCGTCCGGTGCTATTTCCCGCTTCCGCGGCGCCTCATCCGTTGTGCGTATCCGACTCGAGAGAAGGCGCCCGCCTCCAAGCGCGTGCGAGCGCTGCGGGAGGCGAGACGACCACGAGGTGCGCCAGATACCCAAGTACGGCGATCGGGAGAACGGGCCAGAGCGGAGGCGCGAGGACGACCGCGGTCGAAAGGCCTGCGGCGATTCCGAGCTGGATGATCCGCAACTCGTTCCGCGTCGTCGACTCGAGGTCTTGTGGATTCAGGCGGAGATGGTACCAGACCGCGGGGACCGTGAAGATCACCCCGAGCAAGAACGCCGGATGGAACCAGATCGCGAGACCGAGGTCCAGACCCACGGCGACGATCGCCATCCCGGCCGCATACCGCCGAGCCCATCGGAAGCCGAGGGCGAGCACCGCGGTTCGCTTTGTAGGCCGCGCTTCCGCGTCCATCGGTGCGTCGAGGTAGTGGTGTACGACGAGCATGCTCGTGCACACGAGGGCGTGCGCGGCGACTGCGATCGCCGCCACCGGAGACAGTGTGAGCGTCTGGATCGCAAATGCGCCGAGGCCCGAAAGCAGCACGCCAGGGAAACCGCCGAGCCACTCGCCCAGGAACGGGCGGTAGGCCGTCGCAACGGGAGGGAGCGTGTACAGGAGCCCCAGGATGTATCCCGACACGATGAGGATCGCGAGCCACGCCGCGCGCGCCACGAAGACCCACAGGGTGAGGGCCGCCACCGCAATGGTTGCGAACACGAAGATCCGCCACAGATCACGTTCGTCGAGAAGATCGAGGTTGCGCACCTTGCTTCCGCCGGACAGCGCGCGGGCCGCGCCGATGCGATCCGTGCCGCTACGCCAGTCGTAGATCTCATTGATCGCGTGCGTCTCCCAGCCCTGGATCAGGCCACCGAGCGCGAGGGCGACGACGAACCACCCGGGGTCGAAGACGCCGGCCGAGGCGAACGCGACGGCGGTCCCGAGGACGACGGCGGTGTACGACCACAGGAGGACGGGGATCAGCCGGAACTCCAGGAACCACCCGATCGCCTTCCTCCGAAGGCCGCCCTCCCCCGGGACGGACGCCACCATTTTGACTATTGGGATAGTAATATTAGAACGTTTGCGGATGGGGTGTTCGATGCCCGTGCCGGAAGCTCCATTATCGAAGAACGGATGGGCACGTGGCTTCATGGACAAGCGCCTTTGGTACCTCATCGCGGCGACCCGCGGCGGCATCAACCGCGCGCGGATTCTGAGGACGCTCCACGATCGGCCGTACAACGCGAACGACCTCGCGAGCCATCTGCGTCTCGACTACAAAACGGTTCGCCATCACCTCGACGTGCTCCGAGAGAACGACTGCGTCATGACGCTGGGGAACGAGGGCTACGGCACGCTGTATTCGCTATCGCCGCGCCTGCAAACGCACTTCGAGGACTTCCTCGAAATCTGGCAACGGATCGGGCCGCGCCTTGGGGAAAAGTAGATATGCCGAGCACCGGACTGGGTCGGTGGTAACGTGGCCCTCGGTACATTCTGGATGGTCGATGTCGGGCTCGCCCTCGCGAGCGTCGCCGTCCTTTCAGGCCTGCTCTACGTATACGTCGGGAATTTCCGCCATCTCCGCTCCGCCTTCTCGCTCGGCCTCATCGTGTTCGCCGGCCTGTTCGTCCTCGAGAACCTCGCGGCGGTGTACTTCTACGTCGTCCTGAGCGAGAGCTACGGGGCGGGCGTCGCGCTGCCGATGCTCGCGCTGAACGCCGCCGAGTTGGTCGGGTTCGCGACCCTCTTCATCGTGTCGTGGCGCTGACATCCGGCGGCAAGCGGTGCGGTCAAATACGGCCGCCTCCTTTGCGGTCGGGAGGGACCCGTGCTGAACTATCGTCCTATGGGGAAGACGGAGCTCGAGGTCTCCGAAATCGGCTTCGGACTGTGGACGCTCGCCTCGGACCGGTGGGGTTCGTTCACGGACGATCAAGCGATCGATTTGCTTCGAAAGTCATACGACGCCGGGATCAACTACTTCGACGTCGGACCGACGGACGGAGCGGGCCGGGGGGAACGCCTCCTCGGGAAAGCCTTCCAGGACAAGCGCGAGCTCGTCATCATCTCGACGAAGGCCGGCCGCACCGGAGGCGCCGTCGACTTCTCTCCGCAAGGGATCCGCAAGTCCCTCGATGCGTCCCTCGAGCGACTCGCCTCGTCCTACGTGGACGTCCTGCAGCTCCACTACCCGGATGCCGCCACCGTCGCGAACACCGGCGTGTGGCAAACTCTCGAGGATCTGAAGACGGAAGGCAAGATCCGATACTACGGGATCGCCCTCGGCCCAGGCCCGGGTGGCCTTGAGGAAGGCCGCGCCGCGATGCGGAAGTACGACCTCGGTTGCATCCAGACCTATTACAATCTCCTCGAAGAGGAGCCCGGCCGCAAGTTCTTCCCTGTGGCGCTCGAGATCGCGCAAGGGATGGTGATTCGCGCCCCGCACGCAGGGGGTGTACTCGAATCGAATCCCGAAGCGGCCAAGTTCCCTGCGGACGGGGACCTTGGGGTAAAGGACGCGGCCTGGATCGACCGCGCCCGTAAGCAGGCCGCGAATCTGCGATGGATCTACGACGGGAAGGGGATGACCCTCTCCCAGGCCGCGCTGAAGTTCATCCTCTCCGAGGAGACCGTTGCGTCCGCAATTCCGAACATCTATCGGGAAGAGGACCTTGCGGAGTATGGCGCCGTGTCCGACTTCGAGAGTTTTTCCCAGGTCGAACTCGGAGAGATCGCCGAACAGTTCCGGAAGGGCTTCGGCGTCTGAGGCGCGCGGATGATCCTCGGCTACGTCGATTCCGACGACCGAATCTACGACCTCAACTTTGCGACCCTCCGGTTGCGTGTCCGCATCGAAGCGGGGGAAAAGGGCGAGCCCTCGCGTATCGCATTCTCCCAGATCGCAGGCGGCGGTGCCGCATCGTATCGGATCCTCGGAGAAGCGGACGCGACCGCCGAAGTTTCGATGGATCACGACGGCCAACGCGTGCCCCTCCTCCGACCGGTGGACGGCCATGCGTACCGTCATGAGAAAGGCGTGATCTTCTTCGCCGCGCCGACGACGCGCGACCCAGAAGACCCTGGATATTTTCTCGTGAAGCTGCGCGCGATGCCGAGCGCAGTGAAGTTCTTCTTCGAGGACCAAGAAGGCCGCGAACTCATCTCGATTCCTCAAGACGAAATCCTCCGGACCGCGGAGGAGGGCGGCGGAATCACCGTCTTCGTGAGCGCCGCAAACGTGGCGTTGCCGAAAGAAAAGATCGCCTACGCGGTGCAATTCAAACCGGCGTCGCGAGCGGCATCGCTCCTCGTGGACCTCGTGTCCAAACCCGCTCGAGGTCGAAACCCTTAAGTCGCTCCCGCAACTTGGCCCGTCGAGGTCCGACATGTCCTACGATGTCGCGGGTCTGGGGCTCAGCGGCGAGAAGAAGAAAGGCAGGCGGAAAATGTACATGTACGTCGGAATCGCCGTCGTCATCATCGTCATCGTCGCCTTCGGGGTCTGGTGGACCTACTTCCACATGTGACCTTCCGCGGCCTCGCTACGCGACCCCCGGGGGCTGAAGAACTCGAAAGGGCACGGTCCCGTTTTATCTCGGATTCGAGATAGAAAGGGTAATTCTTAAATAGTGCCGCCCGTATTCTTCGGGCGTCTTTTGACACCCTTTTGAACGGGAGTGTTCTGATGTCAGCGATTACGAGAGAGGTCGAGACCGGCACCACGACGCTGGGGCTCGTCTGCAAGGACGGAGTCGTCCTCGCGGCGGACCGACGCGCGACCGCCGGGACTTTGATCGCCCACAAGCGAACGAAGAAAGTGTACAAGCTCGACGACAACCTGGGCCTGACGACCGCCGGACTCGTCGGCGACCTGCAGGTCCTCGCCCGCTATATCACGGCGGAGGTCGAGCTGTACAAACTGAAGCGGGGCATCACGATGCCCGTCGAGGCCTGTGCGACCCTGACCGCGAACATCCTGAGCGGCAGCCGGTACTTCCCGTACTGGGTGCAGCTCGTGATCGGCGGCGTCGACCGCTCGGGCGGACACGTCTACTCGCTCGATGCGGCTGGCGGCTCGCTCCCCGACAAGTTCGTGTCCAGCGGCTCCGGGAGCCCGTACGTCTACGGCGTCCTCGAGGACCACTACACGGATGGCATGACGACCGAGGAAGGCGCGAACCTCGCGGTCCGCGCGGTGACCGCCGCGATGAAACGCGATGCGGTCTCCGGCGAAGGGATCGACGTCGCCATCATCACGAAAGACGGATTCAAGATGCTCGACGACAAGGAAGTCGAGAAGCGCAAGACAAGCATGAAACTGGCCTGAGTCCGCAAGCGACGTCCGGCCAAAGTGATGTCCGATGACCATTGAGGACATTCTGAGCGACGCGCGTAGCGTCGTGAAGAAAGTGGTCCCTGACCACGTGGAAATCACCCAGGTCGACTTCGAAGGACCAACCATCGTGATCTACACGAAGAATATGGAGGTCTTCGCGGAGTCGAACGAGCTGGTGCGGCAGATTGCCCAGCAGCTGCGGCGCCGGATCGTCGTCCGGCCCGATCCCTCGCTCCTCGCATCCCAGGAGGACGCGGAGAAGATCATCCGCGAGGTGATCCCCGCGGAGGCGCAGATCACCGGGATCTACTTCGAGACGGAGACGGGCGAGGTCACGATCGAAGCCCTGTCCCCGGGTATGGTGATCGGCCGGCATGGATCCGTGCTGAACGAGATCAAGAAACGGATCGGCTGGGCGCCGAAGGTCGTCCGCACGCCGCCGATCCCCTCGAAGACGGTCGAGGAGATCCGCCAGTACCTCCGGACGATCAACGACGAGCGGCAGGCGTTCCTGAAGCAAGTCGGCCGAAAGCTCGCGCGGGAGGTCCCCCTGGGCGAGAACTATGTTCGGATCACGGCCCTTGGAGGCTTCCGCCAAGTCGGCCGGTCCGCCGCCCTGATCTCGACGCGGGAGTCGAGGGTGCTCATCGACTGCGGCGTCCTCATCTCGGAAGACAACGGCTCACCGTACCTGAACGCGCCCGAAGTCACCCCGCTCGGCGCGATCGACGCGGTCGTCATCACGCACGCCCACCTGGACCACTCGGGGCTCGTCCCGGTCCTGTACAAGTACGGGTACGACGGACCGATCTACACGACCCCGCCGACGCGCGACCTGATGTCCCTCCTCCAGCTCGACTTCATCAAGGTCGCGATGGGCGAGGCGCGCAAGTCGCCGTATGACTCGAGCAACATCCGCAAGGCGGTCGCGAACACGATTCCGCTGAAGTACGGCGAGACGACGGACATCGCGCCCGACGTCCGCCTGACCTTCCAGAATGCGGGGCACATCCTCGGCTCGGCGGTGGCGCACTTCCACATCGGGGACGGGCTGTACAACGTCGCGATGTCGGGGGACATCAAGTTCGAGAAGACGTGGCTCTTCAACCCGGCCGTGAACAAGTTCCCGAGGATCGAGACGCTCGTGCTCGAGTCGACGTACGGCGGCTATCACGACATCCAGCCCTCTCGCCACGAGGCCGCGCAGCAGCTCAAGGAGGTCGCGAAACGGGTCCTCAGTCGGGGCGGCAAGATCCTGATCCCCGTGTTCGCGGTCGGACGGTCCCAGGAGGTCATGCTCGTCCTCGAGGACGCGATGCGGAACCACCAGATCCCCGAGGTCCCGATCTACCTCGACGGCATGATCTGGGAGGCGACGGCGATCCACACCGCGTATCCGGAATATCTGAACAGCCAACTCCGGACGCAAATCTTCCAGACCGGGGAGAACCCGTTCCTGTCGCCGATGTTCAAGCGCGTCGAGACATCGGACATGCGGTCGAACATCTGCGACGACGTCGAGCCGTGCATCGTCCTTGCGACGTCCGGCATGATGTCCGGCGGGCCAGTCCTGGAGTACTTCAAGTCGTGGGCCGACAACCCGCTTCACGCCCTGCTGTTCGTCGGATTCCAGTCCGAAGGATCCCTCGGCCGACGCATCCAGCGCGAGGCTCGCGAAGTCACGCTCACGGACCGCGGCCAGCCGCTCACGCTCCCGATCAAGCTGGACCTCGAGACGATCGACGGGTTCTCCGGTCACTCGGATCGCTTGCAGTTGCTGAACTACGTCGGGACGATGGAGCCGCGCCCCGAGCGCGTCATCGTGAACCACGGCGAGGAGTTCAAGTGCTCCGATCTGGCCTCGGGGCTGTACAAGAAGTTCGGCCTCGAGACGCGCGCCCCGATGAACCTCGAGACGATCCGTCTGAAGTGAGGCGCTTCCGTGTCGGGTCCGGCGGCGTCCGCCCTCGTATGGAGACGCTGGGTGCGAGGGAGCACCGTCCTCACCTTCCTGTTCCTGATCGGCGCCCTCTGGACGGCGTGCCTCGTGGCCTGGCAACTCGGCTTCGGTCTTGTCTCCGTCTCCTTGCTCGCAACGAGCGCCTTCGGCCCTCCGGTGTGGCTGGGCATTCGCTTGCGACGTCGCCCGCTCTGGGCGCTCCCGGTCCGCGGTGATCCGGCGGTGGTCGCGGAGTCCTTGCGCGAGGCGCTCGTTGATCGGACGCCGACGCCACTCTCGCCCGCGGATGGCCCCGAAGGCCTGTTCCGGCGCTGCGAGATCCTGCTCCGCATCGACGATCCGTCGGCCTTGGTTGGGCTCCTTCGATCCGGTGCCGATTCGGAGACGACGATTCTGCTCTTGCCTCGTTCCTCCGACCGAAAATCGATGGACGCCTTGCGCCAGGCGATCGTTGCAAGCCTTCCCTCGGGAAGGGCTGAGCAAACCTTTTCCGGCCCTCTGCGATGAGCGGCCGTGCGCCGCCCGCACTACGAAAAGGTGCAGGACCTCTTGACGCCCGAGGCGTTCGACGCCGAGACGGACCGGGTGGTCGCGGAATGGGGGGGTCTCCTCGACCGCGACTCCGCCGCGATGGTCCTCGTGGAGCGGATGGGCCGCAGCGTCGCGTCCTTCACCCGGATCGCGGACTTGCAGGAAGGGATGGAGGCGAACCTCCGGGCGAGCGTCGTCGCGATCTCGCCGATCCGGACGTTCAACCGACAGGACGGCACCCCGGGCCGCGTCGTGAACCTGGACTTGCGGGACGAGAGCGGCTATTGCCGCTTCGCCCTGTGGGACGAGGACGTGGGCCTCGTCGAGCGCGGCAAGGTCGCGGTCGGCGCGACGGTCCGGGCCCTCGATTGCTACGTGAAGCGGACGAACTTCGGCCTCGACGTGTCGCGCGGGAAATTCGGCGCCCTCGTCGTGGAGGGACATTGAAATGGATGCGCAGCCCGAGGGGTGGGCCTACGCGAACAACTGGCGGATCGCCGCGGTGTTCCTCGGCCTGGCGATCGTTTTCCTGGGGATCGGAGTCCTCGCCGTCTCCTCGTTCGGTGAGAACGCCGGGATTGCCGGCGTCTCGCTCCTCGCGATCGCCTCGTTCATCCTCGTGTTCACGATCCTCGTCTTCGTCCCGCGCCTCGCCAAGCGGGGGTCCGTCAGCTTCAGTCTGATTTCGAGTCGATCCCTTGCGGACGCGGAAAGGGCCGTCGTGGAGGCGATCGAAGCGGAAGGAAAGCGGTCCCGAGTGGACGTGGTTCGCTCGCGGTCGGATCATCCGCCCCGCGTCGTCACCGCGGAGGGAATCAAGACGCGGTTCCGGATCGAGCGGTCCCGCATCGGTCCGGGGATGCCGAACGACGACGGGTGGACGGAGATCGTCCAGAGTGTCGGGTTGTTGGACGAGGACGCCGCCCGCCTGCGCGCGCGGATCGCCGAGCGGCTCGCTGCGCGGACCGCTACGGAGTAGGGGACGTCACATCCCCATTCCGGGCATGCCGCCCATTCCACCCATGCCGCCGCCGTGGCCGTGCTCGCCGCCTCCCGGCGGTGGCGGAGGCGACTTCTTCGACGCGATGATGTCGTCGATCCGGAGGATCATGCTCGCGACTTCCGCGGCGGACTCGATTTCCTGCGTCTTCACTCGGAGCGGCTCCACCACGTTGGCCTTCAGCATGTCGAGGGGCTCGCCCGACATGACGTTCACGCCCATCGACTTCCCGCCCTTCTTTCCATGCTCGGCGCGGAGTTTGATGAGCACATCGATTGGATCGAGCCCCGCGTTTTCCCCGAGCGTCCGTGGAATGACCTCGAGCGCGTGCGCAAACTTCTCGATCGCGAGCTGTTCCCGTCCACCGACGGTGGCCGCGTAGTCCTTCAGGGCGAGGGATAGCTCGATCTCGGCGGAGCCGCCGCCGGTGATCGCCTTCCCGTCTTCGATCGCCGCCGCGACGACGCGGAGCGCATCGTGCAGGATCCGCTCGACCTCATCGACGACGTGCTCGGTCCCGCCTCGGATCAGGATGGACACGGCCCGGGCCTTCTTGTTTCCCGTGACGAAGGTCATGTCATCGGTCCCGACCTTTCGCTCTTCGACGAGGTCCGCCTTGCCCAGCTCCTTCGCCGTGAGGTCGTCCAGGTTCGTGACCGCGCGTGCGCCCGTCGCCTTCGCCAGTTTCTTCATGTCGCTCTCCTTGACCCGCCGAACCGCGTAGATGCCTTCCTTCGCGAGGTAATGCTGCGCGACGTCGTCGATGCCCTTCTGGCACAGGACCACGTTCGCCCCGGAGGCCTTGATCTTGTCGACCATCGTCTTGAGGCTCTTCTCCTCTTCGTTCAAGAACATCTGGAGCTTCGCCGGATCCCGGATTCGAATCTCCTCGTTCACCTCGGTCTTCTTGACCTCGAGCGCCCGGTTGATGAGAGCGATCTTGGCGTCCCGGATGAACTTCGGCATGCGCGGGTGCACGCGCTCCTTGTCGAGTACGACGCCATCGATCAGAGTGGTGTCCGTCAGGGATCCGCCATGTTTCTTCTGGACGAGAATGTTGTCGACGTCTGCGCGGACCTCCCCGGCGACCTCCTCGATGATCGACTGGACCGCATCCACGGCGATGTCCGCGAGGAAGTCGGCGTTTACCGCCCCCACGCTTCGGCCCGACATCGCGGTGCGGGCGATGGAGCGCAAGGTCGTCTTGTCGTCCCGCTTCACCGCGAAGGCGAGTGCATTGAGCCGCCGCACCGCTTCCGTGGCCGCCATTCGGTACCCGTTGACGATGATCGTCGGGTGGACTTCCTGCTCGATGAGGTCCTCGGCCTCCTTCAATAGTTCCCCTGCGAGGATCACCGCGCTCGTTGTGCCATCGCCGACCTCGTCGTCCTGGGTCTTCGCGACCTCGACAAGCATCTTGGCCGTCGGGTGTTCGATCTCGATCTCTTTCAGGATCGTGACCCCGTCGTTCGTGATCGTCACGTCGCCGAGGGAGTCGACGAGCATCTTGTCCATGCCCTTCGGGCCGAGCGTCGACTTGACCGCATCGGCCACGGCGCGGGCCGCAGCGATGTTGTTCGTCACCGCGCCCTTGCCCTTCTCGCGCTCCGTCCCTTCCTTCAGGATAATGATTGGCTGACCGCCCATCATGAGAATTCCCATCGGTCTATGCGAGGGCTTCTATATGAGCGTTGTCCTCGCGCAGCGGGACGGTACACGAGAGAGAGGGCCTTGAAGGCAGCCCATGGGCCCCTCGACGAATTTCGAATCCCGGCCCGCCCCTCTTGCCCGGAGCCGATCTCTCTCCGTCCCTGCTTGAAACACTTGTGCGCCGAGGTTTAAATCCGACGAATCAGTACGCACAGCATGGGAGCCAGCCTCATGGTGGACCATCCGATTCACGTCACGGATGCCGATTTCGACCAGGCGATCCGGGACCACCCCTACGTGGTCGTCGATTTCTGGGCCGAATGGTGCGCGCCGTGTCGCGCCATCGAGCCGATCGTCGAAGAGCTCGCGAAGAAGTATGCGGACAAGGTGACGTTCGTCAAGGTGAACACGGATGAGAATCCGAGCACTCCGCAGAAATACATGGTCATGGGCATTCCGACCCTGTTGTTCTTCAAGGGCGGGAAGCTCGTGGACCAGGTCGTCGGCGCGATGCCTCGCGGGCCGTTCGAGGAACGTGTCAAAAAGCACCTCGTGTGACGACACATAAATATATCCTGGGCATCCTTCGAGGAACGAGACCATGGGCAGCCTGATCGAGATGCTGGCGAGCAAGAAGAAGGCCCCGCTCGCGGCCCCTGAGACGACCGTGATTCTGCCGGTCCTGCACAAGGAACACGAAGGCTCCTGCGGCGAGAGCTGCGGCTGCGCGGATGGCGGCTCCGAAAGTGGCTGCTGCGGCGGCTGAGCGGTCCTCGCGACGCGTTCCGACATTTGAGAATCAGTGCGGATAATCGTCCCGCCCCGGTTATATACCATCGAGTCCCAGTCGATTCCACTAGAAGAGGAGGAAGCGATATGGACCCCCTTGAAGCGTCGAGGCTTGTGACCGATGAGTACTCGGCCAAGATCCTTGTTGCGACGTTCAAGAAGGCCAAGTCGGCCATCGACCTGAGCCGCGAGTACGGCATCCCGATTGCCGCGTGCTACCGTCGCATCCACGCGCTCGAACGCGCGGGCCTGATCCGCTGTACGGAGCGCGCGCTGACGCAAAAGGGCAAGCGCATCTCCCTCTACATGTCCCAACTCAAGAACGCGTACATCTTCTTCGAGAACGGCCGCCTGCGGGTGCGATTCCAGCTTGCGACCGGCATCACGAGGGACTTCGGCGGCGACTGGAAAGCGGTCGACGTCGTCGAGCCTATTCTCCCAACCCCAACCCTATAACCCCTCCTCCACAACCCACAGGCAGGACCGAGAACCCCTCGTCCTGCCTCTTTTATTGTCACCACAGGAAGCGGCAGCGTTCGATGGACGTCCGGACCTTCTTCCAACCCATTGACAAAGGCCTCCCATGGCCCATGCGTCCGACGCGGAACCTTCGGTTTCACGATTGAGACGGTTGACAATTTTCTCATATACGACCCGCCGAAATCGGCCATTTCACCATGGATCGGGAGCGCATGAAATACCTGTTCAAGGAGATCCTCGGCGTCGACGTCGACGACGTCGTCAGGAAGGTCGTCGCGACGATCTCCGTCGAGCGCGCGAAGCAGGCCCAGAAGAACACGCAAGAGTGGAAGCGGTACATGGAAGCGGAGGGCGGGATCGTCATCCTGCCTTCGAACGTCACTCAGTTGGGGCGGAAGGAACCGAAGCCGTGAGCCGGGCAAAGATCCGGGCCGCGAGGTGTCGTCCGCGGCGGAGCGCTTCGCCGGGTATCCTTTAAGTCGGACCTCCGAATATGGGGCCTGATGTCGGGCTTCCGCGGGAGGGACGTCCTCTCGATCCGGGACCTGTCGCGGGCGGACATCGACCTCGTTTTGCGGACCGCGAAGAAGATGGTCCCCATTGCCGTCGGGGAGAAACGGTCCCGTTCCCTCGAGGGGAAGATCCTCTCGACCTTGTTCTATGAGCCCTCGACCCGCACGCGCCTCTCGTTCGAGAGCGCGATGGCCCGCCTCGGCGGCCGCGCGCTGGGCTTCAGCGGCTCCGAGGGCACGTCGGTCCAGAAGGGCGAGAGCCTCGCGGACACGGTCCGCATGGTCGAGGCCTACAGCGACGCCATCGTCCTGCGCCATCCGCACGAGGGGGCCGCACGCCTCGCCGCCGAATTCACGGACAAGCCCGTCATCAACGCGGGCGACGGGGCCGGGCAGCATCCGACGCAAACCCTCCTCGACCTGTACACGATCTGGGACGAGAAGGGCACGTTCGAGGGCCAGAACGTCGCCCTCGTCGGGGATCTCAAGTACGGCCGCACGGTCCACTCGCTGACCTACGCGCTCGCGGAGCTCGGGTCCCACCTCATCTTCGTGAGTCCGGAGACCCTCGAGATGCCGCGGGAAATCCTGGAGCACGTGAAGGAGCGCGGCCTCTCGTTCCGCGTCGCCCACCGTCTCGAAGACGTGATCCGCGACGCGGACGTCGTGTACGCGACCCGCATCCAGAAGGAGCGGTTCCCGGATCCGCAGGAGTACGAGAAAGTCGCCGGATCCTACCGGATCGAGGTCGACATGCTGCGGGACGCGAAGCGCGATCTGATCATCATGCACCCGCTCCCTCGGACGACCGAGATCGCCCCCGAGGTCGATCGGACGAAGCACGCGGTGTACTTCAAACAGGCCTTCAACGGCGTGCCGGTCCGGATGGCCCTCCTGGACCTGATCCTCGGAGGCGGCGCGTGAGGGAGCTCCGCGTTACGCCGATCAAGAACGGCACGGTCATCGATCACATTCCCGCGGGGTTGGCGCTCAAGGTCCTGAAGATCCTCGGGATCGGGGACGCCGTCGCGTCGACCGTGACCGTCGCGATGCATGTCCCGAGCCAGGCGATGGGCTGGAAGGACATCGTGAAGGTGGAGGATCGCGAACTCGGCTCCCGAGAGATCGACAAGATCGCGCTGATCGCGCCGTCCGCCACGGTCAACGTGATTCGGAACTACAACGTCGCGGAGAAGCGGCGGGTGACGCTCCCGGATCGGGCCGTCGGGATTCTGCGCTGCGCGAACCCGAATTGCATTTCCAACGTGAAGGAGCCGATCGAGTCCGAGTTCCTGGTCCGGTCGAAGAGCCCGCTGCGGGTCGTGTGCAAGTATTGCGACCGCGAGCTCGAGGACATCGTGGCGCACATCCTCTAGGAGAGATCGCCTCCGAAATCCCCGAGCCGCAGGCCTTCCCCGATGCGAAATCCGTCAGTCGAGGATGGCTTCTACGATTGGACCGAAGATTTTAAGTGAGGCTCTCCGGATACGCGGAGCAGAAGGGATGGTGCTCTTGCTCGAAGAGATTTCCGAAATCATCGGGCTTCAGGTCTACACCCAAAACGGCGTGTTCCTGGGCAACGTGAACAACCTCGTCGTCGACGTGGACAACGGCTCGGTCGACGGAATCTTCGTCGGTGAGACGAACCCGTTGCTCGTCGAGGGGAGTCGTGCGGTGAGCGTGCCGTACCGCTGGGTCCAGAGCGTCGGGGACATCGTCGTGCTGCGGTATTTCCCGAAGCGGGTGTCCCTGCGGAAGGGCGCGACGCCGGCGATCCCCGCCGTCGCGAAATAGAATTCCGCGCCGCAGTGCGATACGCTTATTCGGCGGGCTTCCTTGCCCGCCCCACGTCCCGCGCAAGGTCGTCGACCCGGACTACTCCTGCCATCCGATTCGAAGTCCTCGAGATTGATCGGCTCCATGGGCACGAGCAGATTCGACCCGCGCTCCTCGAGGAGCTCACGGCCGTGATCCAACGGGACGGGTACATCCGTCGACCAATCCTCGTGGCGGACGGAGAGTTCGTCGTGCTTGACGGGCATCATCGACTCGAGGTGCTCCGGGTGCTCGGTTGTCGCCGCATCCCCGCCTACGTCGTGGATTACTTCTCCCGCCTCGTCGACTTGACGACCTGGCCCGATGCGGTCGTCTCATCCGTGACGAAGGAGGAGGTGATTCGGCGCGGTGTGACGGGCGATCGATTCCCGCCGAAGACGACGCGCCATCGCACCCCAATCGAACTCAAAGACCGCCCGACGAACTTGCAGGATCTCCGGTGACTAGCGGTTCGGAGGCGGCGGTGGGCCTGGTGGCGGTTTCGAGCGAGTCTGCCACCGAAACAAGACGATGACCGGCACACTGGCGACGGCGATGAGGGCAACCACGATGATCCAGTCGGACGTGGTCAGGCCGAAGAACCGGGCGGGCTCGAGCGCCTGGTAGCGGTACGTCACGAGCTCAGTCGTCGAAACCGGACTCGTGTCATTCCCGGTGTACGACTCGCGACGGACGTCGCTCCCGGCCGCCGGGGCGTAGTAGGCCCGATCGCGCGTCCCGTCCGGATACGAGGACGAGATCCGGAACGAATCGAACGTGCCCGCAGGCGTATCGACCGTAGTCTCGGTCTCGAGCGTGTACGTGACGTTCGACCACACGATCCCGGCGGTGTGCACCGGGGTTGTCGGAAGCCCATAAAACAGTCGGAAATCCTCGGTGAAATTCAAGGCGAGTCGCACGACCGCCGAATCGCCGACCGCGTGCGGGAACCTCCATCCATCCTCGACGATGCGATACGTCGTCGTGTTCTGGACGCTAAGCCGGAACGGCAGCTGGACCGGGGACGTGTGGAGCGTCCCGTTGGCCTCGAGATCGAGGACGGTCATGATCGTCTTGAGCCCCGCGGACTCGAACACCTCCTGGCCGGTCAGGACCCAACTCCCCGAAGCCGGCGTCGTTCCGAAGTCGGTCGAGAAGTTTCCGGCTGCGGTCCCCGTGCCGCTAACGGACATTCGGTACGCATTGTACGCGGCGCCTTCGACCGAGATATTGCCGTGCTCGACGACCGTGAGCGTCACGTGTCCATCGAGGTAGAAGCCGGCCCCGAGGCTCGTGTTCGTGCGGTACGTCCACGTGTCGCCCGGGGTGAGACTCGGCGCGGACACGCTTGCGGTCCGCGGGACGACGGGGCTCGCGGCGAGGGCGACCAGGAGGACCGCGATGAGGGCAGCCGAACGCACGCGTGACCATTCGGCGGCGCTCGATTAAGGTTGTTGGTTCAGCGGTCTCTTGGGCTTCGGGTCCGTCCCTTCGAGCCCGGGCGAATCCGGACCCGGCCGCCGAAATTGCGACGCAGTGCCTCTCCGGCGAGAACGCGGTCGAGGAATACCGCCAGCGCCGCCACTTCGGAGTGGGGCTGGTTCCCAACCGCCACGTTCAGGTCCACGAGGTCGTACACGTCGCGCGGAACCTTCTCCGCCCCGACGACAACGAGGAGTCCGTCCGTCCCGATCTTCGGCACGTTCGCATCGAGGGGAAGGCCGTACATCGTGAGGTGCACCTTCGGGCCCGGCCAATCCCGCAAGGCGCGACGCCATGCGACGCCCGTGTCGATCCGAAACGAGCCTCCGAACCGTCGGACCACGTCGCGGACCGTCCTCTCCAGGACCGCGTCTTTGGTTGACACGAGGATCGCGTCCGCCCCGAGCGCGCGGGCCGTCAGTGCAACGTGGGTCGTCACGCGCTTGTCCCGGCTCGGCCGGTGGCCCAAGCGGAGGACCGTGATCACTTCATTCCTCAAAACGAATGATCCGATGACCGCGGAAATCGAGACGCGGAGAGCGTTTCACGAGCGCCTTGAGCTTCGTTTGCGTCACCTTCAGCGCATCCGCCACGTCCCCGGAGAACTTCCCTTCGGGTCCGATCATGTCGAAGATCTGGTTCTCGATGACGCCGTACGCCTCCTCGGCCATCATGGCCACCTGCAGGACGTCCGAGATTTCCTGCACCGGCGCGGTCGCGTTGATGTGAAACGACGAGTAGAACGCGTGGTACGCCTTCTCGGGCGAGGCCGTCGGTCCGGTCTGCCACTTCGTCTCGACGAGCTTCATCTTCTCGAAGAACCGCAACGCATCGGCGCCCGTCGGCCCGAACTTCTCCTCGATCTCTCGCGTGGTCTTCCATCCATTGGAGACTTCCCGGAACACCTCGCTCTTCACGTCGCTGTCCACCGCGCGGAGGATGGGGACGAGTTCCGCGACCTCACTCACAACCTTGATGCGATTCAAAGAAACCGACGTGCGCGATATCCGGCTGAGCCGTTATAAGTTTTATTTCGTGTCTCGAAAGAATGTCAATCGGTTCGGTCCATCAGCGGAACGACCGTCGTTTCCTCTAGATGGGGAGCCTAGCGTTTCTCCATGCGAAGGCCCCCTCGCACGGCATCGGAAACGTTTAAACCAAACTGGGACGTTCGTGAGGCTGCGTCATGAAGGCGAAGGACCTCCGTCCCGAGAGCAAGGTCGATACGATTGACCTCACGATCCGCGAGAAGGGGGCGGCCCGCGAGTTCTCGAGCCGGTCCGGCTCGTCGGGCAAGGTGTGCGACGCGAAGGCCGTCGACGACGAAGGGACCGAGGTCTCCGTCAGCTTGTGGAACGACGAGATCGAGCGGGTCCAAGCGAACGACCGCATCCGGATTACGAACGGATGGGCCCGGGAGTGGCGCGGCAACCTGCAGGTCAGCGCGGGCAAAT
Source organism: Thermoplasmata archaeon (assembly GCA_035636595.1). GTDB lineage: Archaea > Thermoplasmatota > Thermoplasmata > RBG-16-68-12 > RBG-16-68-12 > RBG-16-68-12. Next base: position 108,410 of record DASPYU010000023.1, on the reverse strand, counting down.
ACGGAAAACTCGAAGTCCTAAAGTGAGACGCCGCTCCGGATGACGGCGGATACGAGCGCGAGGACGGCCATCGGGACGACTTGCATGAGCAAGTCGTCATCCGCTTGCGGGTGTTTCGGGCCTTCGACCAGGATGGCGGCGGCCGTCGCGAGCAGCGCGTAGAGAAACCGAACCGACCACGATGGGATTCCGTTCAACGCGAACTCCGCCGCGAGGAAGAGCCCGAAGTAGGAGGCGACCACGATGGCCCGGGGCCCCTTCCTCTTGCGGACGTAGGCCGCCAACGGATCGATCCATGCCATCCCGAGGAACACGGGCACGACGATATTCGGGTCTCCGATGAGGAACAGGCCAACCGCAAGCCCGAGGGCCCCTTGTGCGTAGGCGGAGACGCGCTGGCCTTCGTACGGTCGCATCCCGAGGAGCTGGATCCCGAGCGCCATCCGGGCGACCTCGATGCAACCCGCGGTCCCGAGGAAGAGCAAGGTGACGGCGGTGCGGGTGATGCCGCCGGGCAGGGATTCCGGGATCAGGTAGTAGACCAAGAAGGCGGGCGAGAGAATGTGGACCGCTCGACGGAACGCGGAGCTGCCGTCCATGGTCCTGACCGCGCGGTCACTCGCCGAATTCCGCGCCGCGCCATTTCGCGTCAATGCCCTTGAACAGCATATACGTTGTCGCGACCAGGATGGCGAGGACCAACGCGATGCCGGTCGCCGCGAACCGCGGATCTCGGTCGATTGTGAAGGACAGGATGGTGAGCCCGAAGTCCGGGAGCATGGACATCACGCTGAACCGGGCCAGGACGCCGGGATCGAACAGGAACGAGTTCGTCCGAAGTCCTGTGAGGTAGGCCGTGACGACGACGATGTACACCGACGTCACCACGACGATCGGCAGCGCGAGCCAAAGGAGTCGCGTATCCGAGTTGAGCCAGGAAATCGCGATGACGAACGATACGCCGATCCACGTCGTGAGAAGCAGGAAGGCGATCAGTTTGGTTCGGATCATTTCAGGCACGGACACGGGGACGGTCGATAGGTAGTCCGTCGCGTCCACATTGTTCAACCAGTTGTACAGGATGACGCCGAAGAAGCCGACCATTCCCGCATAGAAGACCGTATTGAAGCCGACCGGCACCTGGAGCCCGTACCGCACGAACCAGGATGTAAAGGACAGGAAGAGGAGCGGTGTGACGAACGAGAAGAACATCTTCACGTACGTGCCACTCCGCTGGAGGTCCACGAATTCCTTCGCGAGGAGGGTTCCGTACCGGGGGAAGCGACCGAAGCGCGACGCCATCCGGGGCAATTCCTCCGTCACGGATCCGCTCCGCGGCTCGTATCGGTCGGGCACGAAGGCGAGGGCCGCACCGACGAGCGCCACCATGACCGAAAGCCCGATCGCCGCGGAGACCGCCGCGGCCGAGGCGTCGAGTGCGAACGGCGGAAGGCTCAGGTTGGCCGCAAGCCCGGGTAGCACCCACCGAATGGGGATGGTCCGTGTTGCGCCCGCGAGTGCAAAGACGGCCGACACGCCGATCAGCGAGATCCCGAAACCCGCACGACTTCGCATGTACAGGGTGGACACGAAGAAGCTCAGCGACATCCCCAGGAGGAACGACACGAGCGCGGTACCGAACACGACGCCGATGCTCGTCATCCGGAAGTGGGTGATCGGCACGGACACGATGAGGCCAACGGTTGCCGGCGCGAGCAGGAGCGCCACGTAGAAGATGGCGTCCCGCACATACATCCCCAGGAACGTCCGGCGCAAGTGCATCGGGAGGATTCCCGGCATCGCAACGATGTAGTTCCGCGTGCCGTTCGTCCGCTCGAGATATTGCCGACCGAGGAACCCGAACGCCCCGACGCTCAGGCCGTAGAGGAACACGCTCGTGTGCAGCAGCAAGATCGCATCGCCGATCGGCGTGTACGCGAAGAGTCGTCCGCTCGTGACCGCGATCGCGAAGCTGAACAGGCTGATCGCGATCGGGAAGGTCAGGAACATCGTTCGGCTGGAATAGCTCGTGTGGAGACGGAACTCCTCGAGGAGCATCAGCCGGAGGAGATGGTCCAGCGTCAGGCCCCCACGAGCCGAAGGAACGCGGATTCCAAGTCGGTCTCCGCCCCGCGAACCTCATCGAGGGTGCCGGTCGCGATGAGCGACCCGTCCCGGATCACCCCGGCCCGGTCGCACAGCTTCTGCGCGATGTCGAGGAGATGCGACGCCATGAAGACCGTGCCGCCTTGCTTGACGTATCCCGCGAGAAAGTCCTTCAGCTTCCGTTGGTAGATTGGGTCCAGGTTGATGAACGGCTCATCCAGGAAGACGAGCGGCGGATCGTGCAGAAACGCGGCGGCGAGCATCAGTTTTTGCCGCGTCCCCTTCGAGAGGTCCTTGCAGAGGCTGCCCCGCATGCCTTCCAGGTCGAAGAACTCGAACCAGCGAGCGATCCGCGCCTCCAGGCCATCGACTTTCCGAATCTTGCCGACGAAAAAGAGGTACTCGTACGCCGTCAGGTACGACGGGGGCGACTCGACCTCCGGGACGATGCCAACGATCGACTTGACCCGGAGCGGCTCCTGGACGACGTCGACCCCGAGGACGCGCGCCTCGCCCGAAGTCGGCCGCAGCTGACCGGTGAGGATGCGAAGCATCGTCGTCTTGCCGGCGCCGTTCGGGCCGAACAATCCGAAGAACTCGCCTCGTTCGACGCGGAGGTCGATCCCTCGCAAGGCGTCGACATCGCCGAAGCGTTTCGTGAGATGGACGGCCTCGATCACAGCCACGGCGCGAGGACGAAAGCCTCGTTATAAGAGGGTTGCCTCGTGGTTATCGGAGACCGCGGGCCGAACCTATATCCGCCGCGGTCGCTTCGTTCCGATCGATGCCGATGGTCCTCTTCGTCTGCGTCGAGAACACGTTCCGAAGCGTCCTGTCGGAAGCGATGTTCAACCGGGTCGCGCCATCGGGTTGGACCGGGGAGAGCGCGGGGGTGCAGGCCGCGTCGTCGATCAACCCGGTCGTAGTCGAACTCCTCCGGGAGATCGGCATCCCGTTGGGGCCGAAGACGCCGCGGCTCGCGACTCCGGATCTCATCGCCCGCGCGTCCCGGGTCGTGACGTTCGGATGCCTGGACCGATGCCCGATCGGCGCGAGGGACAAGGCCGAAGACTGGCCGATTCCTGGGGCGACGGGCAAGTCGATGGACGAGCTGCAGGCGATCCGAGACGAGTTGCGGCGTCGAGTCGGGAACCTTGCGAAGCGTCTTCCTTCGATGGAAGCGCCTCGCGCGAAACCCGCGAAGAAAGGTTGAAACGACCTCTTCGCCTGCCGCCTTCTGTGCGGCCTCTCCTTCTGACGCATTGCGGCGCCGGCTCCGACGCGTCCACACAGGACGCCGCGGAGGCCGCATGTGCAAGGGGTCTCTCGATGCTGAATCGAGGCCGGAAGGCCCTCGACGCGGTGGTCGAATCCATCGTCGTCCTCGAGGATGATCCCCGTCTGAACGCGGGGACCGGATCTCGGATGCGCATCGACGGACGGATCCAGATGGACGCGGCCCTGATGGACGGGGACCTCGAGGCCGGCGCGGTCGCGGCTATCGAGGGCGTCCGGAACCCGATTCGGGTGGCGCGGGACGTCCTCGCAACGCCGCACGTGCTCCTCGTCGGGAGTGACGCAACCGTGTTCGCCCGGACCAAAGGGCACGAGCCCTACGACCCGACGACTCCCGATTCGCGAAGGCATCTCGAAGAGAGCTTGGCTCGGATTCGGAACGGCCAGCTGCCTCGATACGCCCGGAAGTGGAAGCGGATTGAACTGCACGACACGGTCGGCGCGGTCGCGCGGGATCGGCGCGGTCGCTTCGCATCGGGGTCTTCGACGGGAGGCACCGCGTTCATGCTCCCCGGCCGCGTCGGCGACTCTCCGATCGTCGGCGCCGGCGTGTACGCAGGTCCCATGGCGGCGGTGTCCGTGACCGGCATCGGCGAGGAGATCATCAAGCGAGTCCTCTCGAAGTTCGTGTACGACCGGATCGCCGAGGGTGTGACGGCGCAGAAGGCGGCGGATCGCGGACTCCGGCTCTTTCCGAAGGACGTGCCCGTTGGAATCATCGCCGTCGGGAGGCGCGGCTGGGGCGAAGCATGCAACCGCGAGATGGCCTTCTCGGCGTCGGCCTCGCGCCGAACGCTTTAAGACAGCCCACGTTATCACGGACCATGCTATTTTGTGTAGGGGAGGTTTTCGATGACGCGGAGGAGCGCCCTCACGAGCAAAATCGAGGCGGAAGTCAAGCTCTTGCAACGTCACGTCGCCATGCTGAAGGCGATCATGGAGAACCAGCCGATCGGCATCATCCGGCTATCCGAACTCCTGAACTTCCCGCAGCACAAGGTTCGTTATTCCCTTCGCATCCTCGAGCAAGAGGGGCTGATCAAGCCTTCCCCCGAAGGCGCGGTGACGACGGATCGACTCGAGGAGTTCCTCGATTATCTGAAGGGCGTCCTCGACTCCATGTCGACGACGGTCCAGGAGCTCCGCAAGACGCTCGGCTGAGACGGACTTCTCCCGTGACGATACGGGCGGATCCCGCTCCGCCTGGCCGCACCTCTAGACGGCGAACAGGGCCAAGACCCCACTCACGATCGCGAGGACCGCCGGTTCCCCGCCGACGCCGCCGGGGATGATGAGCGTCAGGACCCCCAGAATCAGATTGATCCAGGCGCCGAGGCGGGTCTTCCCCCAACCGAACAAGAGGCTCGTCTTCCCGCGGTAGATGAGGTAGCTCCCGTACAGGACGCCGAGTCCGATCGCGATGAAGTGCAGCGAGAAGTTGTTGCCCGCCGTCGCGGCGAGCAGGATCAGGACGGCCGCAGCGAGGCCGATGAGCGCTGCGACCATGCCCAGGAGTCGCTTCCCGGACCACGCCGAGCGAAACATGCCTCGAACCGAGAAGGCTGGGATATCTAAGGTTTCTGTAGCGCATGTAGAACGAACCTTTCCATGACTTAATTCCTTCGGCGAAAGGGCGGATTCACCGGGCGTTCCTGCTCCACGATTCGCCTGCTTCCGTCGCGCGGTCGGACCCGCAGGTCGAGTCGCGTGGACGCGGCGCCTGCATCAGCATGAGCAGAGCTGAGCGACGTCTGTCTCCAGGGTTGGACGCCAAGGCGTCGGGCCACAATCATTGAGAAACTATTTTGAGGCTGACCTTTATCGCACCGTGAGCCGTCGTAGCTCAGTCTGGTAGAGCCCCCGACTGTTAATCGGGTGGTCTCCGGTTCAAATCCGGACGACGGCGCTTCCTCCTGAGGGCCGTTTGCCGTCACGCGGCTTCGACGGCCTCAATCGACTTCGCGAGCTCCTTCGAGAGCTTCGCTCGGGCCGCAGGCTTGGACCAAAGATCGTTGAGATCCGGTCGCGTTTCCTTGCAGATTGACAGCATCTCGTCGAGGCTCATGGCCCGCAACACCTCGAGCACCACAGACCGATAGGAATGGAGCTCGTTTCGATGCCGCTGGATGACCGCAGGATGAAGCCAGAGTTCGCAAGCCATCCACTTCTCCACGTAACCGCGCGAGAGCGGCCGCACCCGTTTGGCAATCTGCTTCCGGAACGCCTCCTGAGCAAGGGGGAGCAGCAGCGGAGCCTCGTCTTCGTCTCGCGCCATGAAGGGCCCGGAGTGCCGCGACGCCAGATAAACGCACGGCCTGTCTCAACGGGCAGTCCCGCGAATCTCCTCTGCCCATCGATTCAACAGGACCTCGAGGTCCTCCGGATGACGGACCTTTCTCCTCCGGGCCAGGAGTTCGCGCTGGGCTTCGCGGAGTTCATTGGGGATCCCGGGCCACAGCCGCGCGACGCCCTCGTGGAGACGTCTCTCAACCCCTCGGGCGGAGCCCGAGACCGCCGCTACATCGAACCCGCGGACCGGGCCGGAGAAGGAGTAGACGTGGAGATTGCCTTTGAAGAAACAGCCCGTGTAGGGAATCGGCATCAGGCCGACGGCCCGACACGCGGCGCCAAATCGTCGCACGCGGGCCACCGCGATCCGGACGGGGGCGATGACTTCCGTCAGGAGCTCGATCGTCGCGACGCAGCGGCCGATCTTGCGATGCGTGTCGAAGATGAACGGCAGTCCGCCGAGGAACCAGATCCCGTAGCTGGTCTCCTGCGTCTCTGCGTCGAAGACCGTGACGCCATTCTCCGTCGGTAAGAGTCGCTGGAGGAGGCCGAGCTTCCCGTTGGCGTGCGCCATCCCTCCGTCACTCGCATTCCAAATATTAGAGGACCGCGAGGACCGATTCCTTAAGTAACGTCACGCGGTTGCGCGGGCGAGGGCCCGTAGCTTAGTCTGGTGGAGCGTCTGGCTCATAACCAGAAGGTCGTCGGTTCAAAAGGTCTCTCGGCTGTCCGTGAGATCGGAAACTCCGGCCGGGCCCATCTTTCCGCCCGAGGTCAGAAGAGCCGCGTGATGCCCTTCCCACGTCGTCCGCTCGCCTTGAGCAGGTACTCGCGGATTACGTCCCGGGCCCCGACGACCCGGTCCATGTCGCCGTCCCACTTCTCGAGGACCTTGCCGTACGCGGCCTCGATGTGATCGAGGACTCTCCGAACCTTTCGACGGACCGAGGCGGTGCCTTTCCCCGAATAGACGACCGCGAGGTAGAGGTTCCGTCCCCGCTCGATCAGGATCCGGTAGTCGCCAAAGTCGAGCTGATGCAACTCCCGGTGCTCGCCATACTTGAAGGCGTCTCGGACGAACTCCTGGACCGCCGTGAGCATCCCTCCCAGGACGTCTTCGTCTTTGTCTTGGGCCAGGCTCCGGGAGAGGTGATAGATGAGGACTCCGTCGCGGTAGACGAGGAACACTTCCTCGATTTGCACCTGGAGGAGACGCCACACGACAAGGAGGGCGAGGGCCCCGACCGCAAGGCCCGCAAGTCCGATGTACGAGAGGGGGACCGCGTCCCCGAGGATGAGCAGCGGCGCACTGTCGGAGCGCGCGTATCCGATCACGTTCCCCGCGCTATTCGTGAACACGACCTCGAACGCGTTCGGGATGAGCGTTCCCGCGTAGGTTCCCGGCTTCACGCGCAGCACGAGGGTGAGGTTTTCGAACTGGCCGGGGGCCATGTCGGTGTACGACCAGTTCAGAGGATTCTGGCCGGACACCGGAACCCGCCCGGAGAACGAGATGTAGTCGAACCGCGGATCGAACGCGTCCGTGAGCCAGAGGTTCCGGATCGTCGAGTTGCCGCTGTTGTGGAACGTCAGGTTGTAGCGGATCACATCGCCCGGTCGGGCTTGGAGGGGCGTCGTCGTCAACGCGAATACGATTTGGGGCGCGCGGAAGCGTACTCCGGCCGAGGCGGTACTCCCGGTCCGCAGGTTACCGTTCCCGTCCGTGTAATCGACGTGGAAGTCGAGCGACGCAAACCCGTTGTTCGGGACGGAGGCGCGGGCGCGCACCTGCAGCGAGAACGAGTTTGATCCCGGCGCGACGTTCTTCCAATGCCAAGTGTACGTCGAACCGAGGAACGTCCGGTTTCCATCCGAGCTGTCGTTGACGAAAATAAAGCTAGCGGGGAGCGGCAAAGTGAGCCGAACGTCGCCTGCCACTCCGCTCCCCGCGTTAACCTGATACACGTTGAAGAACGCGATCGTGTCCGCTTCGACCCACGAGATGTCGGGGCTCACGCTGAGGTCGATTCGGGGTGCGGCCACTTCCACGGAGTCGGGGGTTAGCGTGACGAGGGGGAAGAGGTTCCCCAACCCGTCCGTGTACGTCATGGTGCCGTTGATCGCGAGGGTCTGATGGTCCACGACCGAGGGGTTGATCGACACGTTGAGGTGGAACGCGCTCCCGCCGAGGCCGACGTTGGTGAGGACGAAGCGGACCTCGCCGGGTTGCGAGGTCGCGGGGATGCTCGCGTTCACGAAGCTGAGATTTGGATCCAGGGTGAGGTTCACCCACGCATCCTGTGCGGCCTCGTTCCCGTCGTTGTCCATCGCAACGGTCGCAAGGACGACATCCGTCGGCGTTGCCTGAGCGGAGGCGAATGTCACCGAAGCCGACGGAATCCACGGAGCTCGGATGATGACGGACCACGAAGCATCCCGTGGCGGCAGCAGGAAGCCGTTGGAGTTCGTGTAGTTCAGCGAGGCGTCGTTCTCGAGGCTCATCCCGCGGAGGAGCGCCGGGCCGGAGACTACGGTGAGGCTGAAGGCCCAGGTCGCCAACGCGGGCATGTTCGCGAACCGGAAATAGATCCGGTTCCCTGACACGATGCGGGTTCCGTACAGCGGTGGCGCCGACGCGGTGTCCGAGACGTACGCGAGGTCCGCGGGCAGAGTGTCATTGACCCATAGGGTCTGGGCGGCATCCCCCGTGTTGCGCATCGTGATCGTATAGGCGATCGTCTCGTTCGCGTGGATCGCGACCTTGGAACTCGTCTTCGAAAGGCTGATCACGGGACCGTGGAAGGCGACGTCCGCAAACGCGATCTGCATCGGCCACCAGTATCCTTTCTCATCGGTGTAGTTCAGGAACGCATAGTTCCGGGCGTAGGCGATGGGCGGCAGACCCCCCTTGACCTGGACGTTGATTCGTAGGCGGTAGTTTCCGGTCGTGAGGGCGGTCCAGGTCCAGTTGTAATTGCCCGTCATGGCCCCAGGATCCGAGGAGGAGGTGAACGTGAGGACCGTGGGCAGGCTGTCGTTGATCCAGACGCGCCCCGCGGTGCCCGGCCCGGAGTTGTTGAACCAGATGTCGTATGTGAAGCGGTCCCCGCTCCCGACGTTCGACATCGTCGCCGTCTTGAGGAACGAAAAGTGGGGCATCCGGACGAGGGCCCGGCCTTCGGCGATGTCCAGGACCCCGTTACTTTCGATTGCGGTGACGTCGACGCTGTAGGTGCCCTCGGACAGCGTGGGACCGTACGTGAACTGATAGAGTTTCCACGCGGACGGGGTCGCTGGGTCCGTCCCGATCAGAGCCATTGCGGTCCAGTTTACGACGAGCGTGCCCGCGGGAGAGGTCAGGTTGATCCGTGCGCCGCTGATTTCCGAGCTGCCGAGCGGATCGGAGAGGTTCGCCTGCACGACGAGAGTGTCCTTCGGCGACCAGACGGTCGTTGATCCGCCCGCATCGCGAAGGTCGAGGAGGTCGACCCGGACGTATGTCGTTGTCTCGAGATCGAGCCCGGAGGATGCGAACGTCGAGTTCATCGCGAGGATCGCGTCCGAGCCGCTGGTGGGCATGTTCCGGACCGTGACGCGGATCCTTCCCCCGGCTGGGAACGTGTGGTCAATGGGCGGGAACGCGAACGCAAAAGGCTGGTAGTCCGCGAAGGCGTTCGTCGTGACCCGTCGCTGGACATACGCGAGCGGGACGAGGGTGACGCCGTTCCAATCCGAGAACGTGAGGTTCATGTCGAGGTTCTTCACGTCGTGACTTGCGGAGTCGAGGTACAACGTTGCGGTGATGCCGAATACACGGAACGGACGAGCGAGGACGGGAGCGAGATCGAAGTCGTGCGCCACCCCGTCTCGTTTCACGGACTCGTTGTACTGCGAACCGGCGTCGCCCGTCGGCCTCGCGGGACTCAATCCCTCTGCCGCGCCGACCCGGGTCGGGTTGAGATAGAGCTGTTTCGTCTGCATCCCGACAAATACGTTGCCCTGGGAACCCGGCGCGGCGACGATCGCGCCGACTCCGTTGACATAGGACAGTGTGACGCCCTTGGCGAGCACCGTGCCGGGCTCGGTGCCGATGGCAACCTCTGCGGTGATCGTGAACGACCGAGGGCCGTTCCCGACGTTAAGGAACGTGAACGAGGGCCAATTCGTCGAGGAGCCCGCACTGCCGGCCGTGTCCGATACGTAGACGAGCCCGGGAAGCAGGGTGTCGTTCAACCATGCGACCGAAGCAACGGAGCCCCCTGTGTTGTTGAGCCACACCGCGAACGTGACGAGATCCCCCGGCTTCGCGTCTTGGTCGCCGGGCAGCACCACGGCCGTCAGGTTCGCCTCGACCTGCTGGCCGAAATTCACGAAGTACATGTCCGTCGGCGTCGCGGGATTGACCCACCCCCCGCCTAGGTTCAAGTTGATTTTCGCCTGGCCGTCCGGGTAGACGTCCGCGGCGCTGTGGTGCCATTCGTAGTGGTTGGCGAGGAGACTCCCGCACGTCGCGACGATCCAATACCGCGTGCGACTCGCGACGGTCGGTGGGGCCGTGAACGGGATGTTGTAGTTGCCGAGGACCGTGTTGCCGATCACGATCTGAGCGGTGGCGAGGTCCGTGTTCGAAGGCACCCCTCCCGCGTCGGACCGAATCGCGACGTTCAGCGCGTCCGTCGTGTCTCCCGTATTCCTCAGCCGCAAGGTCAGGTTCAGCAATCGATAGGTATCCGTAGCGACGAACGATTGTGCGACGCTCTCCCCCGAAAAGACGTCCAGGTTGTTGGTGCCCGCGATGACCTGGTTCGACTCGTATGCCCGCTCGCCGAACGCGGCCACCGGGGTCCCGAGGAGCGGCGCCAGGCACCCGCCAAGGATCAGCAGGAGGAGGATTCGAACTAGGGGTGAGGTGGGCAGGCGACGGCTCACTCTGGAACCTCAGGAGGCCGTCGGTGGACCGGTGTTTAGAGCCCTGGGGCGCGGTTATCCACCCTGATAGTTTTTCTCGACGTTCGGGACGGCTTTCATCGACCCGACGAGCAACTTTTAGTCCCAGCGGCCCTTCAAGCGCCGCATGAACGGCCTGGGGCTCGACTCCCGCTTGCTCGAGGCCGTCTCCGCCCTCGGGATCGAGTCGTTCACGGAACCGCAGGAGCGCGCGATCCCGCGGATCCTGGCGGGGGCCAACGTGTTGTTGGTCGCGCCGACCGGGATCGGGAAGACCGAGGCCGCGGTCCTGCCCATCCTCGACCGCATCTTGCACGACAAGCCCGAGCCAACGTCGTGCCTGTACATCACGCCTCTGCGCGCGCTGAACCGAGACATGCTCCGTCGCATGACGTTCTTCGCGGACCGACTCGACGTGCGCGTCGCGGTCCGCCACGGCGACACGTCCCCCCAGGAGCGGGCCGCGATCACTCGGCGTCCGCCGGATATCCTCATCACGACCCCGGAGACGTTCCAGATTCTGTTCACGGGACGCAAGTTGCGGGAACACCTTCGGGGCGTTCGTTGGGTCGTCATCGACGAGATTCACGAGCTCGCCTCCGATGAGCGAGGGGCCCAGCTGGCGGTCGGCCTCGAGCGCCTCCGGGACCTCGTCGGCCATGAGTTCCAGCGGATCGGCCTGTCCGCGACCGTCGGCACGCCGGAGGAGGTCGCGTCGTTCCTCGGGGGCATCGGGCGCGACGTCGAGGTCATTCGCGTCCAGATCCCGAAGGGGATCCAAATTCGAATCGAGCGGCCCGAGTCCGCCAAAGGGGATCGCGAGATCGGAGAACGCCTCCGGGTCCAGGTCGGACAGGCGGCGGCCCTGCGCCGATGCCATGAACTCATCAAGGAGCACGCGTCGACGCTATTTTTCGTCAACACGAGGGACACCGCCGAGTTCCTCTCCTCGCGGATCGCCGCGTGGTACCAGGACCCGACGATTGGCGTCCATCACGGAAGCCTGTCGAAGGACGTCCGCGTGCAGATGGAGGACGACTTCAAGGCGGGTCGTCTCCGCTCCCTCGTCTGCACGTCCTCCCTCGAACTCGGCATCGACGTCGGCAGCGCGGACTTCGTGCTCCAGTACAACTCGCCCCGCGAGGTCTCGCGTCTGGTCCAGCGGATCGGCCGCTCGGGACACGGGGTGGGGGAAGTTTCGGACGGCGTGATCCTTGCGACCCACGAGGACGACGTCGCGGAGGCATGCGCCATCGCCCGACGCGCCCTCGCCGAAGAGATCGAGGCCCTCGTCGTCCGCAAAGACAACCGGTCCGTCCTCGCGAACCAGCTCGTCGCCATGGCGGTGAGCGAGCGCTTCGCCTCCGCCGAGGAGGCCTATGAGACCGTTCGCCGGAGCTGGCCCTTCCGCGATCTCAAGCGTCCGGACTTCGACGACGTCCTCAAGCAGCTGGCGGACCTCCGGATCGTGTGGGCGAGGGACGGCCGCCTTGGACGGAGTTCCGCGTCCCTCCCCTATTTCTTCGAGAACATCTCGATGATCCCGGACGTCAAGACATACCGCGTGATCGACCTGTCCTCGCGACGCGTCATCGGCACGCTCGACGAGTGGTTCGTGGCGGAGAACGCGAAGCTCGGGCAGAGCTTCATCATGCGCGGGACCGCGTGGCGGTTCGTGGACTTCAAGGAGGATCACGTCCTCGTCGAGCCCGTCAAGGAGATCGGGGACGTCCCCTCGTGGGTTGGGGAGGACATCCCGGTCCCGTTCGAGGTCGCCCAGGAGGTAGGACGGATCCGAGGTGAGCGGAACATGAGCGCGTATCCGGTCAACGCATACGGCGCCTCGACGTTCCTCGAGTACCTCGCCTCCGTCGGCGACGCGCCCCTGGCGACGGACACGCGGATCACGATCGAGTCCGCGCGGGACGTGGTCATCGTCAACGCGTGCGTCGGCTCGAAGGTAAACGAGACCCTCGGCCAGCTGATCTCGTCCCTGATCAGCGCGCGGTTCGGACAGAGCGTCGGCGTGCAGACGGACCCGTACCGCGTCGTCCTCGAGGTCCCGCGATCCGTAAACCCGCAGCAGATCGTCGAGATCCTGCGACCCGAGGACCCCGACGCGCTCGAGCCGCTCTTGCGGGTGATCCTGAAGAATTCCGCGTTCTTGCGGTGGGCGTTCGTCTATGTCGCGAAGAAGTTCGGCGCCCTCCGGCGGGACGTCGACTGGGAGAGCGTCTCGATCCCCAGGCTCCTGAAGATGTTCGAGAACACGCCGTTGTTCGAGGAAGTCCTCGACAAGGTGTTCTGGGAACGACTCGACATCCCGAGGACGGTCGAGGTGCTGAAGCGGATCCGGGCCGGGGAGATCGAGCTCGTCGTCACGAAGCCCACGCCGATCGGCCGCGCGGGCCTCGAAGGCGGACGGCTCCTCGTGACCCCGTCGAGGGCGGATCACGCGACGTTGCAGGCGGTCAAGGCTCGCCTCGAGAAGGAGACGGCCACGCTCCTGTGCCTGAACTGCAAGATGATGTGGCGGGAGGTCGTCCGCGAGCTGCCCACGAAGATCCGATGCCCGCGATGCAGCGCCCTCATGATCGCTGTCGTGGCGCCGTACGAGAAGGACAAGATCGCGAAGCTCGACCTGGGGGGCGGGGACAAGGAGAGCCGCGCGAAGGCGAAGCGGCTCTTCACGAACGCCAGCCTCGTGATGGCCCACGGCCGGAGGGCGGTGCTCGCCCTCATGGCCCGCGGCGTGGGGGAAGACACCGCCGCGCGGATCCTGCGCGGGTACCACGAGACGGAGGAGGACTTCCTCCGCGACGTCCTCGCCGCGGAGATCACGTACGCGCGGACGAAGCGGTTCTGGGACTGAACCCGCCGAGTGCTTCCGGAAAAGAACGGGGAGCCCAGCGGACCGTTGGGACGGGAGGACCGCGACGTCCGCCGGGCTCTCGGTGTGGGTGTGTGGTGGGGAGCGGTCGTCGGACCCGAGGGGTTCCGTCAACGGGCCCGATTGCCTCCCCGCAACCTGATTGGGCCTTCCGGAAGCGACCGTCCAGGAATCTGAACGCTATATAATACTTGCTCCGACCGGTCCCGTTTTTCTCTCCTTCGAATTGGCGACAAGGCGGCGATCTTGGGCCCGTCTTTGCTCCGAGTCGACAATGCAATCCTCTCATGCCGGAAACCCATGGCGATACGTTTATCGGGCATGCTCTCGTCGTGCGACCGGATTTCTTTGCCGGATCAGGCCAACGTCTCGTGCCCCGTCTGTGGCGCATCCAATCCGCCGGACCTGGACGTGTGCGGGGCCTGCGGCTTCGCCCTGGCGACCTCCCGGGCCACGGATCGCGTCGATGCCCTCCTCGAGGACATCCTGGATCTGTCGAAGGCCCCGCCCCAGGAGGAACCGGTCGGGCCGTCGGAGACCGAGAGCGAGGAGGTCGATGAAGAGGCCGCGGAGCAACTGTTCGATTCGCTGCTCGTCGAGATCCAACCGTCCGCTTCCGATGCCGGGCGTCCAGCCCCTCGTTCGACCGTCTCGGTCCGGTCGGAGCCGCTCCCCGAGGACCTCGGCGGCGTCGAGCATGTCCCCGTCCTGGCGACGCCCGCAGACACCGAAGGCCGGAAGCTGGTCCGGATTTCTGGCCGGATGATCGATCTCGTGACCCTTGGCAGCATCGCCGGCCTGCTCGCCGTCTTCCTCTTCTTCCGGATGTATGCGAACCCGTTCGATCCGTCGAACCTGTTGCCCATCGCGCTCTTCGCAGCGGTCGCCGCGGCCGGCATGGTCTCGGGGGCGGTCCTCTTTCGCGTCTCGAACAGCGAGGTGGCCCGCGGGGACCGGCTCGTGAAAGCCGGCCGGTATGAGGAAGCCTTGGGCCACTACGAGCGGGCGATTCGCATCGTACGCCGGCCCTCGTACGCTTGGACGTCTCGCGGGGTCGCGATGAAATACCTGGGCCGGCTCGACGACGCGCTCCGCTGTCACGAGAACGCGATTCGCCTGGACGCGGAGAACGAAGTCGCCTGGTGCAACCTCGGGACGGTGTACTTCCGAAAGGGCGAGCTCGGCAAGGCGCTCGAGTGCTACGACAAGGCGATCGGGATCCGGCCGAGGTACGCAATCGCGTGGAACAACAAGGGCGTCGTCCTCGCGCGGATGAACCGCTTCGCGGAGGCGGACACATGCCACGCAAAGGCCACGAAGCTGCGGCCCGAGTACGTCGCGGCTTGGCTGAACCGCGGCGAAGTCCTGGCTCGCCTCGGGTCGCGCGCCGAAGCCCAAGCGTGCCTGGAGCGAGCGCGGTCGATCTCCAAAGCCGCTCGCGCCTAGCGGCGGCCGATCGCAAGGACGTAGATTTCCGAACTGCGCCCCGACGACGCGCTGGGTTTGACGCCCTTCACCGCCTCGAACGAGGACGCGACCCGTCGCACGAAAGCCGGGTATCCGGCTCCTTGAAAGACCTTCACGAGCAACGAGCCGTCTCGGCGGAGGGCGCGGACGGAAAACGTCAATGCGGCGTCGGCCAGGTCGAGGGCTCGCGCGACATCGACCGAGCGGTTGCCGCTGATTCGCGGCGCCATGTCGCTCAGGACCACGTCCGCGGGCCGTCGAAGTTCTTCGAAGAGTCGCGAGCGAACCCCGGGATCCGTGAAATCGCCGCGGACGAACTCGACGCCCTCGAGGGGACTCATCGGGGCGAGGTCCACGGCGATGACCCGCCCCTTCGGCCCGATCCGTTCGGTGGCGATCTGGGACCAGCCGCCCGGCGACGCACCCAGGTCCACGACCACGTCGCCTTCTCGGAAGAGGGCGTAGCGGATGTCGATCTGGGACAGTTTGATCGCCGCGCGGCTCCGATACTCTTGACGTTTCGCGGCGCGGTAGAACCGGTCGTGTTTCCGGGCCTTGACCCAGGCCTTCCCCATGCGAGCGCGACGATGCCAGCGCCCGAGCATAACGGTTTGCGTCCGGAACCCTTGAAATATCCGCGCCCGCTTCCGTGCCCTTGTGGTGCGGACCTACGCCGAGGCCGGCGTCAGCCAGGACGAGAAGGCGGCGCACATCGCCGCCTTGGTCGCCGCCCTGACCTATCGGCGAAGGGGCATGGGGCGGCCCCTCACCAAGATCGGGCACTTCACCGGCCTCGTCGAGTTCGGCGCGTACGCGCTCTCCCTCTGCACGGATAGCGTCGGCACCAAGACGCTCGTGGCGAAGGACATGCGGCGCTGGGACACGATCGGGATTGACTGCGTCGCGATGAACGTCAACGACATGATCTGTATCGGCGCGGAACCCCTTGCGTTCGTCGACTACGTCGCAATTTCCGAGTACGACCGCGAGATCGCGCGGCAAATCGGCGTCGGGCTGAACCGGGGCGCCGAGCTGGCGAACGTCTCCATCATCGGTGGCGAAATCGCGGTCGTCCCGGATGTCGTGCGGGAGCTCGACCTCGCCGGCACCTGCTTCGGAGTCGTCCGCAAGACGAAGGCGATCGACGGCCGGGCGATCCGGCCCGGGGACGTGATCATCGGCCTCCCGAGCACCGGCATCCACTCGAACGGGCTCACCCTCGCTCGCCGACTCCTCCGCGACGCCTCCCTGACCGTCTTCGATCCGGTCAGCGGGAGTGGTCGGCCGTGGGGCGAGGAACTTCTGGAGCCAACGGCGATTTACGTGCGGCCGGTCCTCCGCGCGGTCCGAAAGGCCCGGCTCCATGGGATGGCGCACATCACGGGTGGGGGCCTTCGTAACCTCGCCCGACTCAAAGCCAATGTCGAGTTCCGAATCACAGACCCGCTCGAGCAGCCCCTCGTGTTCCGCGAAATTCAGCGGCTCGGAGGAATCGAGGACCGGGAGATGTATGAGACGTTCAACATGGGGATGGGCTTCGCGATCGTCGCGCCGGCCGCGGTCGCGAAGGACGTCGTTCGCGCCTTGCGGCCGGGCGTTTCCGCAAAGACTGTCGGAGAGGTCGCGCGCGGTCGCGGGGTGTTCCATGAGCCCCTCGGGCTCCGATGGGAGTCGTACTGACTTGCGAACGGCGTCGGGCCTTTATCCCATCGGGACATCCCGGCCTCCGGGTGATTCGCGTGTCCGGACTGCTTGATGGAATCCGCGTCCTCGACCTCTCTCGGGTGATGGCGGGCCCGTATTGCTCGATGATGCTCGCGGACCTCGGCGCCGAGGTGGTGAAGGTCGAACGGCCGGGCCAGGGGGACGACACCCGCGCCTGGGGACCGCCGTTTCTCGGGGGCGAGAGCGCGTACTTCCTGAGCGTCAACCGGACGAAGAAGAGCGTGACGGTCGACCTCGGCCGCGATGAGGGACGCGAGATCGCCCTGGAACTCGCCGCCAAGTCGGACGTCCTCCTGGAGAATTTCTCGCCCGGCACGGCGGACCGCCTTGGCCTCGGCTACGAGGCCGTCGCCCGCGCCAACGGCGCGATCGTCTATTGTTCCATTTCCGGATACGGCCAGGACGGCCCCTACCGGGAATGGCCGGCGTACGACCTCATCCTCCAGGGAATGGGCGGCCTCCAGGGGATCACGGGCGAACCGGGCCGGCCACCGCTCCGGATCGGCGTCGCGGTCGCGGACATCGCCGGCGGCATGTTCGCGGCGTTCGCGATCGTAGCGGCACTCTTGCGGCGTGAACGGACCGGGACCGGCGAGTGCATCGACGTCTCGCTCCTGGACTCCCAACTCGCGTGGCTGACCTACATGGCAGGGATTTTTTTCGCGACGGGCCAGGAGCCGCCACGCAACGGCTCGAAGCACCCGACGATCGTCCCCTACGAGACCTTCGTCACCCGGGACGGCCACATCAACGTGGCGGCGGGGAATGATTCCATCTTTCGCCGGCTCGTCCGGTCGATCGGGCATCCCGAGCTCGCCGACGACCCGAGGTTCGCGACGAATCGCGCGCGCGTCGAGAACCGCGCAACGCTGGAACCGGTCCTCGAGGACATTTTCGTCTCCGGGTCGACGGCGGAGTGGCTTCGCCGGCTGCGCGCCGGCGAGGTGCCGTGTGGCCCCGTCTACTCCCTGCGCGACCTCGTCGAGGATCCCCAGATTGCGGCGCGACGTCTCGTGCTCGAGATGCAACACCCCACTGCCGGTCCGATCCGTCAGTTTGGGCCTCCGTTTCGGATGAAGAGCTCGGCCCTTGCGTCGATCGCGCCGCCGATCCTTGGCCAGCACACGGAGGAAGTCCTCACGTCCCTCGGGTACGCGGCCACGAAGATCGCCGCGTTGCGCCGGGACGGGGTCGTCTGAGGAGTGCCCTGTGCCGCTCGCCGTGCTGTTCGACATCGACGGCACGCTGATGGACACGCTCGACGCGATCGTTGCGGCGATGAACGCGGCCTGTGCGGACTTCGGCGTGTCTCCGCCGTTCCGGCACGAGGAACTTCGGCCGATGATCGGGATGCCGGTTCAACGCCAGTTGAGAGAACTGCGCGGCGTGGTGGGACCGCGCGCCGACGAATTCACCGACCGCTACTATGCGCACTTCGCGCTCGAGGTCGACCGTGAGATTCGGCTCTACCCCGGAGTCGCGGAGACATTTCCGACGTTGCGCGGACGAGCGATGACCACGATGTCCACGCGGCGGCGTTCCGAGGCGGAGCACATGTTGCAGGTCACGGGCCTGCGAGCTTTCTTCACGACGGTCGTCGGAGGCGATCAAGTGAAGCAACCGAAGCCGCATCCCGATTTGCCGTTGTTCGGCGCTCGCTCGCTCCATGTGTCGCCGGAGGCGTGCGTCGTGGTCGGCGACAGTCCGGTGGACGTCCTCGCAGGCCGTGCCGCCGGGACGAAAACCGTCGCCGCGCTCTACGGCTACGGCGATCCGAAGGCCGTCGCGGAGTCTCGTCCGGACGCCTCGATTCACCACTTCTCTGACTTGCCCGAGGTGCTCGAATCCTTCGAACAATGAATCGCGCGGAACCCTTAAGCGCGGCCCGCGGCTTCCTTCGCGTGTGGCGGCGCGCTCGAAGGCGAAGCAGCCTCGGAAAGTCAAGGTCGTCAAGTCGGAAGCCGTCGAACGTGCCGTTGCGGCGGACAAAACCCAGGGCGGACTATCGGTTCCCGTGGTCGTTTCGGCCCGCGATCTCCCGCCGGGTGAGTTCCGGTCCCGAATCGGGTTCCCCGGTGAGCCGCCCTTTACCCGAGGCATTCGCGCAACCATGTACCGAGGCCGGCTCTGGACGATGCGCCAGTACGCGGGATTCGGCACCGCCAAGGAAACGAACCGGCGATTCCGCTATCTGTTATCGCAGGGAAATGAGGGCCTGAGCGTCGCGTTTGACCTGCCGACCCAGATGGGCTACGACAGCGACGCACCGATGGCGCGCGGGGAGGTCGGACGCGTCGGCGTCTCGATCCCGACCATCGACGACATGCGCATGCTCCTCGACGGTCTGCCGCTCGACCGTGTCAGCACGAGCATGACGATCAACGCGACGGCGGCCACTCTCTTGGCGCTCTACATCGCGGTCGCGGAGCGGCGCGGCATCCCTCGGGCGGCTCTTCGCGGGACGGTCCAGAACGACATCCTGAAGGAATACATCGCGCGGTCGACGTACATCTATCCGCCGGAGCCTTCGATGCGTCTCGCGATCGACGTCATCGACTTCTGTGCCCGCGAGGTCCCGAAGTGGAACGCAATCAGCGTGAGCGGATACCATATCCGAGAAGCCGGCGCGACCGCCGTTCAGGAACTCGGCTTCACCCTCGCCAACGGAATCGCGTACACCGAAGCGGCCGTCGATCGCGGCCTTGACGTCGACGTCATCGCGCCCCAGATTTCCTTCTTCTTCAACGCGCACATGGATCTGTTGGAAGAAATCGCGAAGTTCCGGGCCGCGCGGCGGCTATGGGCTTCGATCATGGCGGAGCGATTTCACGCGAAGAAGCCGGAGTCCCTCGCGTTGCGGTTCCACGCGCAGACGGCGGGGGTTGCTCTGACGGCCCAGCAGCCGGAGAACAATGCGGTGCGGGTGGCCATTCAGGCGCTCGCCGCCGTCCTCGGCGGGGCGCAGTCCCTCCACACGAACAGCATGGACGAAGCCCTTTCCCTCCCTTCGGAGCGGGCCGTCCGTCTCGCGCTCCGGACGCAACAGATCTTGGCCCGCGAGAGCGGCGTCGCGAACACGGTCGACCCGACCGCCGGCTCGTTCGCGATCGAATCCCTCACGGACCGTATCGAGTCGCAGGCCTCCGAATTGATCCGGGAGGTGGATCGCCGCGGCGGGATGCGCAAGGTGATCGAAACGGGTTGGGTGCAGCGGCAGATTGCCGACTCCGCCTACCGGTTCCAGATGGAACTGGAGAAGGGAGAACGGACCGTCGTGGGCGTGAATGCGTTCGTCGAAGGAGCCGACCGCATGCCGATCCACGCCCCGGACCCGAAGCTCGAAGCGACCCAGGTCCGGCGGATCAAGGGGTTCCGGCGCGACCGGGATCCGAAGGCGGTGCATCGCGCCCAGGATCGACTCGACGCGGCGGCACGCTCAAGCGAGAACCTGGTGCCGGCCATCCTGGCCTCCGTCCGAGCGAACGCGACGCTGGGGGAAATCAGCGATGTTCTCCGATCCGCATTCGGCACGTACCGCGAGAGGCAGGAAGTGTGATCCGGACCGCGCATCACGTCGGCATCGCCCTGAAACGGCTCGACGAGGGGCTGGCCATCTATCGCGCTCTCGGCTTCGAGCCCGAGTCCGTGGAAGAAATCCCTTCGGAGGGCGTGCGGGCGGCTTTCCTCCCCGCGGGCCCCGTCAAAATCGAGCTCCTCGAGTCGATCCGACCCGACGGCGTCATCGCCCGCTTCATCGAACGCCACGGCGAAGGCGTGCACCACATCGCGTTCGCGACGGACGACATTCACGCAACGATCCGCGGGGCGCGTGCGCAAGGCTTCGAGCTCGTCGACGAAAACCCGCGTCGAGGCGCGCACGGGCGTCTCGTCGCGTTCGTACATCCCCGTTCGGCCCACGGCGTCCTCCTCGAATTCGTCCAGGAGGCTCCGTCACAGGCGTCTCAGCGGGATTAGCCTGAGTTCCACCGAGAAGGTTTATCAAAGCGCCCTCGGTGTGCGGCGGAGATGAGCGTCGAAGGCGCGGCGGTCTCCCTCGGTGCGACGATCCTGAGCGTTGCGTTTGCGTTCCTCGTCTTGCGCCAGTGGCTCGCGAAGCGCCGGCCGTATCAGCTTGCGTGGTCCGTGGGCCTCGGTCTCTACGGCCTCGCGGCCTTCGCCCAGTTTTTCGCGGAGGCGTTCGGTTGGTCGGCTCCGCTCTACAAACTCTACTACTTGGTCGCGGCGCCACTCGTCGCGGTGCTCGGGATCGGGTCGACCTTCCTCGTTCACCGTCGCGCCGGGATCGGCTTCTCGCTCTACGCCGCCGTCCTCTTCGTCGGGTTCTTGCTCGCGATCCTTGCGGCTCCCGTGAACACCGCCGCGTTCGCCTCCGCGATTCCGGTGGCGGGCACGGCGCTGCCCGACAACGTGCGCATCTTCTCTCCGCTGTTCACGATTCCCGGGAGCATCGCCCTGATCGGGATCGCCGCGTACTCGTATTGGAAGACGCGGCTCCTGTTCAATCTCTGGATCGGCCTCGGCGCCTTGATCGTGGCCGCGGGCGGATCGCTCGCCCGCTACAATCTGCCGTGGGCCCTCTACATCGGCGAGTTCCTCGGGATCGCGGTCATGTTCTGGGGATTCCTCGCGAGCCAGGATATCGCGAAGGCCCGCGCTCCCGCACCGGCGCAGATTCCCTCGTGACCCGGGAACGTTGAAATAGAGGCCCGCGGGTCCATTGGTCGTTGAAGCTCGCGGAGTTCCACGAGCCATCGCGGAAGGCTGTGGGGAGGACGGTCCTCCACTATGACGTGCTCGAGTCGACGAACGAGACCGCGAAGGAACTGCTCGAGACGGAAATCGAGGAGGGTCTTACCGTATGGGCGGACCGGCAGGTCGCCGGCCGGGGACGGCAGGGGCGCGCTTGGGCGTCTCCCCTTGGAGGCCTCTATGCCTCGGTGATCGTGCAGCCCAAGGAAACGCACGCCTGGGTCCTCGGCTTGCTGGCCGGCATGCCCGTCGTCAAGGCGTTGCGTCACTTCGGCGTCTTCGCCGGCCTGAAGTACCCGAACGACGCGATGTACCAGAATCGCAAGATTGCGGGGATCCTGTCGGAAGGGGTCTACCGCCACGATCGCTATCACGTCGTGATCGGCATCGGCGTGAACACGAACGTGGATCTCGACAAGCTGCCGGAGGACGTACGTGCTAAGGCGACGACGATGAAACGAGAAGTGAACTTGTTCACCGCGAACGACGAATTCTTGGATTACATGCTGAATCAATTGGACGATCTCTACTCCCGCTACCGAAACACCCGCCTCGATTTCCTCCTCAAGGACTACCGCGGCCAATGCACCACGATCGGCAAGCGCGTATCCGCCCGCATCGGGAAGGCGATCGTGACCGGGAAGGCCTACGACATCGCGCCGGATGGGGCACTCGTGATCATGGACGAGGCGGGAGCGAAGCACACCTTCGTCGAAGGGAACCTCGAGATTCTCAAGTAGATTGCCTCCCGATGCCGGAGTCCGCGAAGGATTAATGACGCGCCTGCGCGTTCGGCGCGGCATGGCGGTCGACGAGCGCGTCGAGGAGCTTCGCCGACGGAAGGCCCTCGCGAAGCAGGGCGGGGGAAAAGATCGGGTCGAGGCGCAGCGCGCGAAGGGGAAGCTGACGGCTCGGGAGCGGATCGAGCTCCTCCTCGATCCCGGGTCGTTCGTCGAGACGGACGCATTCGTCGAGCACCGGACCACGGAATTCGGAATGGACGCGAAGCGAATCCCCGGGGACGGCGTCGTCACGGGCCATGGGGCCATCGACGGCCGGACCGTGTTCGTATTCTCTCAGGACTTCACCGTGTTTGGCGGCAGCTTGGGCGAGATGCACGCCAACAAGATCGTGAAGATCATGGACACGGCGATGAAGGTCGGCGCCCCCGTGATCGGATTGAATGACAGCGGCGGGGCCCGCATTCAAGAGGGCGTCATCAGCCTCGGTGGCTACGCGGAAATCTTCTTCCGAAATGTCCTCGCCTCCGGCGTCGTCCCGCAGATCAGCGCAATCCTCGGGCCGTGCGCCGGCGGTGCGGTGTACAGTCCCGCGATGACGGACTTCATCGTGATGGCGAAAGGGACCTCGAACATGTTCATCACGGGCCCGGAGGTCATCAAGACCGTCACCGGGGAGAGCGTGAGCTTCGAGGAGCTCGGCGGGGCGATGACGCACGCCGAGAAGAGCGGGGTCGCGCACTTCGCGGCGGACGACGAGAAGGCGGCGCTGCGGCTCGTGCGGCGACTCCTCAGCTATCTTCCGTCGAACAACGTCGACGATCCCCCCGTGCTCCGGACCGAGGACGACGCGAACCGCATGGATCCGGACCTCGCCGCCGTCGTGCCGCGGGAGCCCGACAAGCCGTACGACATGCGGGACGTCATCGAACGGATCGTGGACCGCGGATCGTGGTTCGAGGTGCACGAGCACTGGGCGCAGAACATCGTCGTGGGCTTCGGGCGGCTCGACTCCCATCCCGTCGGGGTCGTCGGAAATCAGCCGAAGGTCCTCGCCGGCACCCTCGACATCGATTCGTCCATCAAGGCCGCTCGCTTCGTGCGCTTCTGCGACTGCTTCAACGTCCCCCTCCTGACGTTCGTCGACGTCCCGGGTTTTCTGCCCGGGACCGCGCAGGAATACGGCGGGATCATCCGGAACGGCGCGAAGCTGCTGTTCGCGTACAGCGAGGCGACGGTCCCGAAGGTCACGGTCATCACGCGCAAGGCCTACGGCGGCGCGTACGACGTGATGTGTTCGAAGCACATCCGCGGCGATTTCAATTTCGCTTGGCCGACCGCTGAGCTCGCTGTGATGGGGCCGGAGGGCGCGGTCCAAATCGTCTTCAAGAAGGAGATCGAGGAGGCCTCGGATCCGAACAAGCGAGAGAAGGAACTCGTCCGGGAGTACCGAGAGCGGTTCGCGAACCCATACATCGCGGCGCGGATGGGATACCTCGATGACGTCATCGAGCCCCAGGAGACGCGTCCTCGAGTGATCAACGCTTTTTCCGTCCTCCGGACGAAGC
The DNA here is from genome assembly GCA_035636595.1 of Thermoplasmata archaeon. Taxonomy (GTDB): domain Archaea; phylum Thermoplasmatota; class Thermoplasmata; order RBG-16-68-12; family RBG-16-68-12; genus RBG-16-68-12. Next base: position 84,612 of record DASPYU010000023.1, on the reverse strand, counting down.
GAGAGAGCCGTCCTGCGAAGAAGCACGGGAACATCCCGCTCTGACGCGGAGGCCGCGATGTTCCGACGGCTCCTGATCGCGAACCGTGGCGAGATTGCGATCCGAGTCGCGCGGACGGCTCAATCCTTGGGCATTCGATGCATCGGCGTGTACTCGGAGGGCGACAGGGCGGCGCAGCACCGCGCCTCCATGGACGAGAGCGTCGAGATTGGCGGGCCCCTCCCGGCGCAGAGCTACCTGAACATCGAAGCCATCGTGAGTGCCGCGAAAAGGACGCACGCGGACGCCGTCCACCCGGGATACGGATTCCTCTCCGAGAATCCGATGTTCGCCACCCGATGCTCCGAGGAAGGCGTCGTGTTCGTCGGCCCGCCCCCCGCGGCGATGGCCGTGACCGGGGACAAAATCGCGGCACGAAAGGCGATGGCCGGTGCGGGTGTTCCGGTGACGAAGGGCGTCGACCGCGTCCTCGAGTCGAGTGAGCAGGCCGGCGTGGTCGCGTCCGAACTCGGCTATCCGGTGATGGTGAAGGCGTCCGCGGGCGGTGGCGGCATCGGGATGTCGCGCGTCGATCGACCGGCCGACCTTCCGGCGGCTTTCGAGACGGCTCGGTCGGTGGCTCGTGCCAATTTTGGAAACCCGGACCTGTTCCTCGAGAAATATCTGAAGCGGGCCCGCCACGTGGAGATCCAGAGCCTTGTCGCTGATCGCGGGGCTGTGGGATTCGTGGAGCGGGAGTGCAGCGTCCAACGGCGGCATCAGAAACTCGTGGAGGAGACCCCGTCGCCCGTCGTCGGCCCGGCCCTGCGCAAGCGGCTGATCGAGGTGGCGGTGCGCGGGCTCCAAGCCCTCGGCTACCGGAATGCCGGGACCGTTGAGTTTCTCCTTCACGAAGGCCAGTTCACATTCAACGAAGTGAACGCTCGGCTCCAGGTCGAGCATCCGATCACGGAAATGGTCACGGGGGTCGACCTCGTGGCCGAGCAGCTCCACATCGCAGCGGGCGACGGCCTCTCGATCTCGATGAACGAGATCCGCCGCCACGGACATGCGATCGAGTGCCGGGTGAACGCGGAGGACCCGCTGCGCAACTTCCTTCCCTCGCCCGGCCGAGTCGCCGGGTACCGAGAGCCCGCGGGCTCCGGCATCCGCGTCGACAGCGGGATCGCCGCCCGATCGGACGTGCCTCCGTACTACGATCCTCTCCTGGCGAAGCTCATCGTCCACGATCGCACGCGGACCCTTGCGATCCGACGGACCCAGCAGGCCGTCGATGCGTTCGAGATCCGTGGCGTGCACACGACCCTTCCGTTCGACCGGGCGTTGCTCGCGGAGTCCCACTTCCGCCACGGGGATCTCTGGACGACCATGGTGGCGGACCTTCGAATCGCCGAGAGGATTCGGACGCGCGGGCCGTGGGAGGAGCGGGTGGCCGCGATTGCCGCGGCGCTGGCATCCACCGGACGGCTGGAGGCCGGACCGACGTTTGCGATCGAGCGGCCGGGCGCGTCGGGGTGGGCTACCGCCGGCCGACGGGAACGACTCGCGGGAGGTGCTCGTGCGATTTCGCCTCGTCGTCGATGGTGAACCGCGGGAGATCGAGGTCGACCGGACGAGGCAAGGATATTCGGTCCGAGTGGACGGATCGGAGTACCGCGCGACCGCGCGCCCGCGTGCGGATGAGGTCGCGGTGCGGATTGGCCCGCGGTCCTACCGCATTCGGTTCGAGGGCCATGAAGCGCGCGTCGACGATGGCCGCCACGAGGTTCTCATCTCGGAAATTTTCGACGAACAAGCGCTCGTCGATAGTCCAACCGCCGCCGGCAAAGAGGCTCCGATCGAGATTCGGTCACCGATGCCGGGCCGGGTCGTCCGAGTCCTCATCGGCGCAGGCGACCCCGTGCGTAGAGGTCAGACCCTCCTCATCCTCGAGGCGATGAAGATGCAGAACGAAATCCCTGCGCCGCGGGATGGAGTCGTCCGCGAGGTCCGCGTCCACGAGGGCGAGTCGATCACCGTGGACCGGGTCGTCGTCGTTGTCGACGCGGCGTGACCTCCGGCGGATCAAGGAGGTGACGCAACCGGTCCTTCTTTGTGCGAAGGTAGCGGACGCTCGTCGGGGTTGCCGCCACCTGAAGCGGTAGCCGTTCGACGATGCGGACGCCGTAGGATTCGAGTTCCTCGATCTTGCGAGGATTGTTGGTCATCAGGCGCACGGACCTCACGCCCAGCACCCGGAGCACACACGCGGCGCACTTGTACGTACGGAGGTCGGCGGGGAATCCGAGGACCCGGTTCGCATCGACCGTGTCGAGTCCGTGGTCCTGGAGATGATAGGCAGCGACCTTGTTCGCGATCCCGATCCCGCGGCCTTCCTGAGCCAAGTAGAGGAGCGCACCGTACGAGGCCCTCCCGAGCTTCGTGAGTGCCGCGTCAAGTTGCGCGCCGCAGTCGCAGCGCTCCGAGCCGAACGCATCGCCCGTGATGCATTCCGAATGCAATCGCACGAGCACGTTCTCGCGGCCCGCAATGCGGCCCTTGACGAGTGCCACGTGGTCTTCGCCTGTGAAAGGGCACTGAAACGCGTAGATTCGGAACGCTCCGTACTTCGTCGGGAGTCGCGCGGGGACCGTGAGGAGGATGTTGTCACACAGTTCCACGTCTTTTCGCGGCATTTGCGTGGCTCGGAAGAGCCGGCGCTACTTAAGAATTCGGCGCATCAAGGAAATCGGTCTCAGGCGGATCGGAGGTGCGACGCAATGAGCGCGGGCGCCGCTCCGAGTGCCGTGGCGGTCTCCAACACCAGGCCGCGACCCGTGAGGTCGAAGTGGTGTTGGCCCAGCGGGTAGACGTCCGAGTCGTCCAAGCCGCGCGGCCCGAGTCCGAAGACGAGGAGGAGCGAGGTGCCTCGTCGGAGGAGGTCGGCGAGGCGGCCTGCGTCCACGGCTTTCCTTGGATCCGGACGGTCGGTCGTGATCACCGCCTCGCCGAGTTGCGGAGGGAAGCCGCGCTTGGGGAAGTCGAACGCGATGAACCGACCGGCTTCGGCGAGATCCCGCAGGTACTTCCCTTCCTCTCCGATACTCGTGGTCCCCGACACCCATGCCGCGATTTCCCGCGGTGTCCGTAGATCCTTCTGGTAGGGGAAACCGAACGTCGCGAGATTCGCGTCGAACGCGAGAGCAACGGGTGCGGCACGGGCGATCGCGCGTCGATGGGCCTCGGCGAATCGGACCGCATCGTAGGAATTGTAGAGGCCGATCGTCATTCGACCGAGGGCCACGGGCGACCATAGGCAGGCCGCTATTTTGAACTACCCCGCCGCGCTGGTGCCGTCAATGCAGATGCTCTACTACACGGTCGATGGCGGACGGCTCGCAGGCCTCCCCGGGCCCGCATACATGGAGTGGGACTTCGCGCGGCTCCGGAAGATGGGCTATTCGGTCGTCGTGAGCCTCGAATGCGATCGCCTCAACACGTTCGAAATCGAGGACGCGGGCTTCGAGCACAAGAAAATCTGCGTGGAGGATTTCAGCTCGCCGACGTTCGACCAAATCGACGAGTTCATTTCGTTCGTGAATGCGAAGCTCGTAGAGGACAAGAAGGTCCTCGTGCACTGCTATGCGGGCCGGGGCCGAACCGGGACGATGCTCGCGGCCTACCTGATCCAAAGCGGCATGTCGTCCGATGCGGCGATCCGTGAGATCCGCGCGCGCGCCGCCGAGGCATACGGCTCCGTTCGCGGGGTCATCGAGCCGGAGCAGGAGGAGACCCTGCGCCAGTACGAACATCGCTCGCTGGGCACGTAGCCGTCACTTCAGCTCGACGAGCTCCTCGCCTTCCCACGTGTATTTCTTCTGCTTCCGTTTCTTGTGGACGCCTTTCTGCAGGAGGTAGCCGATGAGAAGCGGCAAGCCGATCGTCGCGTCGACCAGGCTCTGCGCCATCTTCGCATCCTTGTGGAACTTGCCCCACGACTGGCTCTCCTCGAACGTGCATCCGCTGAGGCCGCCCCACTGCGGCACGTCCGTCGTGATCTGCGCCGCGTACATGTGCGGGTTCTCCGGGTAGCCCATGACCTCCTGGATCACCTCGACCTGCGAGATGTAGTTCTTCGGGGTGCCGCCGCCGACGTAGAAGACGCCTGTCCTCGGGGACTTCAGCTTCACCTGCGCGATCTCGTAATTGTCTTTGATCGAATCGATCGCGATGGGGTTGCGACCAGCCTTGACGCGGTCGTTGTGGTGTTTCGCGAGCGCGATGCCCACGGACGAGTCATTCAGGGCGGGGACGAAGTACGGGATGCCCTTGCGGTAACACGCGCCGACGAGGCTGTTCGGATCCTTCGCCGCGATCTTCCCCATCATCACGAGGAACTCGCGGCTGCTGTACGGCCTCGGTTCGAGGGAGTCCGCGAGGGCCGCGATCTCGTCGTCGCACTCCCGGAACAGGGATTCGTCCGCGAGGGTGTCGTACACCCGGTCGAGGAAATGTTCCCGCAGGACGATGTCGTCCGCGTCGGGCGAGGACCGGTAGTGGCGGTATCCGTGGGCCTCGTAGAAGTCGTGGTACGCGATCGCGCCCGTCGTCACGACCACGTCCACCAGGCCGAACTCGACCATGTCCCGCATGACCTTCCGCAGGCCGCCCGGCGTAAGCGCGCCCGCCCCGCCGAAGAAGACGGTGCATTTCGGGTCCGTCATCGCGTTCTCGAGCACGGATGCGCAGAGGCCCAGCGTCCGCGCCTGGAAAGAAATGTGTTTGTAGCCGTCGACCAGGTCCGCGATGGTCTTCGTCGCCTCGAGGTCGAGATGCTCGATCGGGACGGCTGTGAGGTCTGCTTTCGTCGGCTTCTTCGTCGCCATGGGCGGCCCAATGTCCGCCCCCGCCAAAAGGATTCGGTTTCTACGCCTTCTTCTTCCCTTCGATGGTCTCCGCGATCGCGCGGGCCTTCTGTTTCGGCCTCGAGCACACGGCGTACTCGTCCCCGTCGAAGAAGACGTCGAGGTCGGGATTCTGCCGCTGGATCTCCTGGATCCGCTGCATGATGTCCCTCAGAGTGATCGATTCGTCGTTCGGATCGATCCGCAAAATGATGCGCTTGTCGCTCTCCGTCCCCACGACCGCCCGCTCTCCCGACGCGCTGAGACCGTCAGATTCGTCCGAGCGTATAAATACTCTTCCGGCTCGCGTCACCTCGTTTCGAATCGCGTCACTCGGAGAGCCGGCAAGATTAACGGATGATACTGGCGCCCTCACGATTATATACCCTCAGCTCGCGTAGTGACGGCGAACCGGTTGTCCGAGTCGGTCGTGCGAGCGATGCAGCGGGAGGCACAGGCCTGATGGCGGTGAAGCCCACGGAGAGCACCGTGGCTCAGGTCTGTCGCGTGTGCGGCGGCGAAGTCAGCCCGCACGGCGAGTGCGTCGTCTGCGGCACGAAGCAGTCCGATGCGCCATCGAAAGACGACAAGGCGCTCGGTCCGTGGATGAAAGGCGAATCGGATGGCGGCATGAACGCCTGGCTCGGCGCCGCGGCGCCCGGAGGCGATTCCCGGGACGATGCCCTCCGGAAGTGGTTGGCGGGCGAGGACGACGCGTTCCAGGAATGGATCGGTGTCCCGACGGTGACCGGAGGCGCGAAGGGCGCGCGGCCGGGTCAAGACCGCGTCTCGGACGACAAGCTCCGGGAGCTTCGCGCGAAGAGCGTCGAGGCGGACGGCCTGCGGGCGGAGCTCGAATCGATGCGCGCCACGTTGAACCGCGAACTCACGAACTTCCGTACCGGGAAATTCGATCCCGTGCGCTACATCGAAGAGACCGCGAATCTATCGAAGCAACTTCAGACCGAGATCGCCAAGCGCAAGGAGCTCGAGCAGGAAATCGAGCACATCAAGAAAGGTTCGATCGCGGTCATCAAGTACGTCAAATCACAACAGATGAAAGCCGCCTCATCGCCGGAGGCCCGGAGGCGCCTCGAACAGGAGTCGAAGGCCCGGGCGTCATTGGAAGCCCAAGTCGCGGAGATCCGCGCGGTGAGCGATGCGCTGCGCAAGCAGGTCGAGGCCGGCTTGGCGAAGATGAAGCCGGACCAGCGAGAACTGAAGAAGCGCGAGCTGGACGTCGCCGAACGCGAGGTGGTGCTCAAGACGAAGGAAGATCAGCTCGCGACGATGCCGTCCGGCGAAGGCGACGCTCCGAGCGAGGAACTGAAGCGGCGCCTCGAGGAGGAGCTCCGGGAGAAAGAGCAGGATTACCTCGCGAAGGAAGAGGAGTTCCGGCGGAGGATCATCTCCCTCGAGGAGGAAGTCAGCAAGTTCAAGATCGAGGACAAGGTCCGAGCGGAGTCGCAGGCGTTCGCGGGCAAGCCGAAGGCGGAGATGCAGAGCGTCCTGCAACGGAAGGAGCAGGAGGTCATGCAGAAGGAGAAGATGGTCCTCCTGAGAGAACAGGAACTCCAGCGCCTCCAGGACGAACTACAGGTCAAGGACGACGAGCTCCGGAAACTGAAGGAGCCGCTCGCCTACAAGGAAGAAGAGATGCTCCGACGCGAGGAGGATCTCCTGTACCGCGAGAAGCTGATGCAGGCCGAGCGCCGCAAGCTCGAGGACGCGAAGGCGCAGGGCGGCTCGACCGATGAACTCGATCTGAAGGCGCGCCTCGAGGAGCTGAAGTCCGAGATCACGACGAAAGAGGAAGAGGTCCGCACCAAGGAGAAGTACCTCCAGCAGAAGATGGAAGAGCTTCGGGCACGCGAGCAGGGTCTCATCACGGAAGACATCGAGGCCCGAGAACAGGAATTGCAGATCGAAGTCAAGCAGCAGAAGGTCAAGACGGGGATCGCCCGCCTCGACGACCTGCTCTTCGGCGGCATCCCCTTCGGGACGAACGCCTCGGTCTACGGCCCCGCCTACGTCGGCAAAGAGGTCGTCGTGAACATCTTCATGGCGGAAGGCTTGAAGAAAGGCTCCCCCATCCTCTGGGTCCTCACGGACAAAGGCCCCGGGGAAATCCGCGAGGAAATGTCGTTCGTCCTGCCGGGGTACGAGGAATACGAGAAGCTCGGGCTCGTCCGATACATCGACGCCTATTCGAAGTCCATGGGCGCCGAAGCGTCGGATCCAAACACGACCTACATCGACGAGCCGACGGACCACGCGTCGATCCTGAAGGCGGTCGACGCCAAAGCGGCGGAGTGGAAGAAGAAGTACCCGACGTACCGGCTCGCGTTCCGGAGCGTGTCGACGCTCATCGCGTACCTCGACCCGACGACCACCTTCAAGTTCCTCCAACCGTTCGTCGGCCGTCGCAAGCGGGACAAGTCCGTCGCGTTCTACGTGATCGAGAAGGGGATGCACGAGGAGCAGGAGATCCAGATGCTCGGGTCTCTGATGGACGGCAGCGTCGAATTCAAGGTCGAGCAGCTCAAGTCGTTCATGAGCATCAAAGGCATCTGCGACGTGCAGAGCCGCGGCTGGATCCGCTACACGTACACGAAGTCGAACGTGTCGATCGGGTCCTTCAGCCTGGACCACATCAAGTGATCAGGCGATTTCGGGCGAGCGACCTTTCGGCGGCTTCCCCGCCGCCTGTTGGATGTTGACCTGCGGAATCGGGATGGGCGGCGGCAGCCGCAGCTCCCGCGCGAGCAGGACCGCCTCGGGGATGCAATTCGTCATGATGACCGTGTGGATCTCCTGCGCGACCTCGGGCGGCATCTGTCCGCCGGACGACCAGCCCTTCGCGAGCGACTTCGCATCGCCTTCCCAGACGAGGCTCCCCTCGATTTGGATGAGGCCGACGACGGCCTCCGAGGCGTGGTAATTCGCGGTGAATCGGAAATCGACCGACGCTTGGCGGTCCCCGAGCTCCGAGACGAGGGTCACCGTACTGTTGTGATCGACCCGAAGGTTCAGCCAACGGTCCGACGGCTTCACGAACCGCCGGCCATCCACGCTCGAGAGCTCGAAGGTCTTGATGGGCATCGATGTGCGTCTTAAGGGCCGAGGCTATATGAAGATTGTCGGCAGCGGATGATTCTAGTCCCCCCGTGCGTTCCGAGGTAGCCGATGGTCCTCTGGATCGGAGTCGACGACACCGACAGCCTCGAGGGCATGTGCACGACGTTCCTCGCGACCGAGCTCGTGAGGGACCTGACGGAGGACTACGATCTCATCGGATATCCGCGACTCGTGCGGCTCAATCCGAACATTCCGTGGAAGACCCGCGGCAACGGCGCGATCTGCCTTCGTTTCGGAAGGGGGGTCGGCGGCCGGACCGTGGTTGGCGAAATCCATGACCGCCCGATTTGGGCTTTCGCGCGTGCCCGAGGTCGCGACGAACCGACGCGGGTGCTGGACCGAGTCGAACGTCTCGTCGAGCGGCGGTCCGAACTCCGAGACCCGACGACGAACCCCGGATTCTGCATTCTCCCAGAGCCGCCCGCCGCCGGATTGTACTGGAAGGCGGTGCGTCGCGTCGTCACGAAAGACGAAGCGATGCGCGCGGTTCGAACGCCCGGTGTCCTCCGGGAATACAAGAACGGCCGAGGCATCATCGGTGCCCTCGCGGCAACCTCCTGGCGACCGCGCGACCGCACGTACGAGGTGCTCGGTTATCGCGAGGCAAACCGCTGGGGAACAACGCGGGTCATCGACCCCGAGTCCGTCCAAGAAATGGATCGCGCATTTCCGTCGACCTTCAACAACTTTGACTACGCCTGCAACCACGTCGTCATTGCCCCACACTCGCCGTGTCCCGTCCTCCTCGGAATCCGGGGGGATGACCCGACGGTCCTGCCTGCGGCGATGCGGACCATCCGTGGAGAAGCTCTCGCCTCCTGGGTCATCTTCGAAACCAACCAGGGAACCGACGACCATGTAGGCCGATCCAGAAGGATGGAACCGCAAACGACTGTCCGCGTCGATCGGCGGATCACGGCAATGCCGCGCGTCATTCCGGGCGGTCATGTGATCGTGCACATGGGCGATCTCGATGCTGCGGCCTACGAACCGTCCAAAGGATTCCGCGGGGCGATCCGCGCGTTGCGTCCGGGGGATTACGTGCGCGTGGTGGGGTCCGTCCGGGACGAGCCCCGGACCTTGAATATCGAGAAGCTTGAGGTGCTCTACCTGGCCGACGACCGGAGGAAGCGGGCGAACCCTCTCTGCACGAATTGCGGGAAGCGGGCCAAGTCGACCGGGAAGACGGGAGCTTTCCGGTGTGCACGCTGCGGGCAGCGCTTCGCCCGAACCGCGGCGGAAATGGAGGAGATCCCGCGGGCCCTTCGCCCCGGGTGGTATGAGCCGCCGGTCGGATCCCGGCGGCACCTGAGCATGCCGCTCAAACGGATGGCGCGACGGTCCGGACCCCGCGGGGCTTCCGGACCTGCTCGATCCCGAGTCCGGGAACCCGAAATCGGCGCTCAATGGCCTGGACGACGAACGACAACGTCACCGTAATCGCCAAGAAGATCGCGGTCACCATCGCGAAGATCTCGAACACGTCGCCCGCGAATCCCTCGTGTTGCGCGAAGTAGCTGATTTCGCTCTGCACCCCGAGGACGAACAGGAAGGTGCTCGCCTTGAACAGGCCGATGTACTCGTTCGTCAGGGGTGGGATAATGAGGCGCAGGGCCTGCGGTAGGACGACATGCCGCATCGCACCGAGCCGCGAGAACCCCATCGCCCTCGCTGCCTCAACTTGTCCGGAGTGGACCGTCTGCAACCCGGCGCGGAAGATCTCCGCCTGATAGCCGCCGGTGTTGATCGAGAGGGCGACGATTCCGATGAGCAGTCCCTCGGTCGCGTACTCCGGGAGAAAGACGACAAAGAACGAGGACGCGAAGAGGATCTGGACCAAAAGCGGCGTGCCGCGAATGATTTCAACAAAGCCGTCCCCGATTCGTCGTACGACATATTTCGTTCCGTACCAGAGCAACGAGACGAACAGGAGAAACATGCTGTCAACCTCTCTCATGGCCGGATCTTCGGATCGGGCGCGGCGCTCCGCCCGTATCGTTACGACGAACTTCGCGAGCGGCACGGTTCTTGCGGTCCGAAGCCATCCCACCGAGAATCCGATGGCCATCCCGACGAGGAACGCGATCGTCGTCGCGTACACGTTCGTCAAGACTGCGTGCAGATACAGGCCATAGTTCCGCGTGATGTATCCCACGTCGAGTCCCCGGCTCCCGACCAACAGGTCGTAGATGTACCATAGGGCTCCGAGGATGAAGGCGATCGCGAGGATGCCGTCGATGTACCGCCAGCGGTCTCGCAGGAACTTGCGACAGTTTCGCAGGAACGTCAGGAGCTTGCGCCCGTGTGCCAAGGGGTCACCTCAGGATCTTGCTTACGAAGGCCCGGGTTCGCTCTTCGTTCGGATGCTGGAAGATTTTCTCGGCCGACCCTTCCTCGATGACCTTTCCCGCGTCCATGAACAAGATGCGGCTCGCCACGTTGCTCGCAAATCCCATCTCGTGGGTCACGACGATCATGGTCATGCCCTCCCGCGCGAGCGCCGTCATAACGTCGAGGACCTCGCGGATGTACTCCGGATCGAGCGCGGACGTCGGCTCGTCGAATAACATCGCTTTCGGGTCCATCGCGAGGGCGCGGGCGATCGCGACACGTTGCTGCTGCCCGCCGGACAGCTCGGCGGGATACGAGTTCGCCTTCGCCGCGAGCCCCACGCGGTCAAGCAACACTCGGGCTTTTTGGACCGCCTTGTCGCGGTCCATCCCTTTGACGCGAATCAGCGCGAGCGTCACGTTGTCGATCGCCGTCAGGTGCGTGAAGAGATTGAAACTCTGGAACACCATCCCCACCTGCTGGCGAACCCACTCGTGGCGGATTCCGCGGCGGTTCACCTGGACCCCGTCGATGAACACCTCGCCGGAATCCGGCTCCACGAGGAGGTTGATGCACCGCAGTAGCGTGCTCTTTCCGGAGCCGCTGGGTCCGATGACGACGATGGCCTCCCCTTTCTGGACCTCGAACGAGATTCCGCGAAGGACATGGAGGGCGCCGAAGTGTTTCTGGATGTCCTTGACCCGGATCAAAGGGAGATCCCTTCCAAACCGGGCGTATGGAACTTGCGCTCGAGGAGGCGCAGGCCCCGCGTGACGATGTACGTCAGCACGAAGTACGTGAGCGCCACGACGGTCCACACCGCGAAGATCCAGACGATCGGCAAGCCGTTCGAGGCCAAGTTGCCGAGCAGGTCGCGGCTCTTCGCCACGAGTTCAATCCCCGCGATCGCGGCGAGGATCGAGGTGTCCTTGATCAGAACCGCGAACTCGTTCCCGAGCGGGGGAAGGCTAAGGCGAAACGTCTGCGGCAGGATGACGTGCCACATCCCCTGCCAGGGTCGTAGGCCGAGCGCCTGGGCCGCCTCGACCTGTCCTTTCGGAACCGATTGGAAGCCCGCCCGGAAGATTTCGGCCTGATACGCGGAGGAGTGCATCCCGATCGCGACGGCGGCGATCCCAACGGCGATGTCGCCGCGCCGGAAGCCTGCGAAGAACCGATCGAGGATTGCTTGCGGGATGAGTGCGGTCCCGAACAGCGAGGCGAAAATCACGAGGATCAGAGGCGGAAGACCGCGGAAAACGTTCACGTAAAGGGATGCGGGCCATGCGAAAATCCGGACTCGGGAAACGCGCGCCCACCCCATCAGGAATCCGAGGACGACGCTCAACGGGAGGGTGAGTGCGACGTAGAAGAACGTCCCGAACAGGCCGGTGACGTAGAACCGAGTGTAGAGACTCCAAAACCGGGTGCTCAGCAGAGAGAAGTTGAAGATGGCAGGCAGAATGAGGAACACCATCAGAACGCCTGCGACGACCATTTCGACCAGATGGACGAGCGTGAGCCTTGTGACCAACTTCGGAGGTTCCCGGAGCTGGAACGCCGTTGCGGTCTCCATCTAGGCGACTTCTCCCCCGCCGGAAAAGAGGAAAGGGTTTGCGACCCGGACGCGAGCCGCAAACATACCGGATCAGAACCACTTGTTCAGAATCGTCTGGTACGTCCCGTCCGCCTTCATCGCGGCGAGCTGCGCGTTGATGACCGGCACGAGCCCGAGAGGATCCCCGTTGGCGACCGCGAAGCCGTAGAGCTCGTTCGTAAGGATCTCGCCTCCGACGGCGTACGAGGACGGACTCGCTGCGGCAATCCCCTGGGCTGCCGGAAGGTCGATGACGACGATGTCGACGACGCTCTGCGAGAGCAGGAGCAACGTGTCCTCAACAGTCGGTCGGAGCTGCAAGTGGTTGTTGGCGGTCACGGCCGGCAGGTTGTCCTCAACCCAGAACTCGCTCGTCGTGATCGCTTGCGCCCCGATCGTCAAAGTCGTGCTGTTGAGATCTGCAACCGTGCAGATCACAGCCGCGCAGTACGCCGTGTTGTCGTTGGCTCGCTTCAGGATCCCTTGGTTCGACACATAATACGGGTTCGAGAAGTCCATCGACTTGTTACGCTCGGTCCCCACGGAGCCGCTTTCCGTAATGGCGCCGACGGCGATGTCCATGCGCCCGACGCTCACCGCAGCGAGCAGGGCGGAGAAGTCTCGGAAGTCGTTCCATTCGTAGCAGTTGTTCGTGACCGTGTCGCTACACTCATTGTAGCCCCAGCCGCGATGGACGATCGTCTGAATCAGCTCGATGTCGAATCCCTCAAGCACATCCGATGTCGCGTTGCGGGACTCAAAGGGCGGAAACGGTGTGTTCGTCCCGAGGAAGAACTTCGAGGCTCGGGTCGCGGGAGGCGAGAAGACGATCCACCCCACGCCGACTCCGGCGCCGAACAAGACGATGGCCACGACCGCGACAATTGCAACTGAAACACCCTTCGCCCCCCGCATCGCTTCCGCCGGTGGGGCACCTCCTCCCGCTGCCATGTCGGGTGCAAACACGTGTCACTATTTGAATCTCACCGGGAACGAACGAGTTGGAACGCGTCGCGAACTCGGAACATCTCGCGGCGGACTACTTCGCGGCGCGGCGCATGCAGTCCTCGAGCACGTCGAGGCCCGCGTCGAGCAGATCCATCGGAATGTTGAGGGGAGGGATGTACCGCAAGCTCGACTCGCCGCACGGGAGCACGATGAGCCCGTGTTCGTACGCATCCTTCGTGATCGCATCGCGACGCTTCGGATCGGGCTGCTTGCTCCGCTTGTCCGTCACGAACTCGGTGGCTTGCATGAGTCCGATGCCCCGTCGGTCTCCGATGAACTCGTAGCGGTCCATCATGTCGTCGAGTCGTTTCGCCAAATGGGCCCCGACCTTCGCGCTCCGCGCGACGAGATCCTCGTCCTCGATCACGTCGATCGTCGCGAGCGACGCCGCGCAGGCGATCGGGTTTCCGCCGAACGTGTTCGAGTGCTTCCCGCTCTCCGGGAAATCCATTTCGGCCCGATAGACGGCCGCCCCGATCGGCACACCCGAACCGAGCGATTTGGCGCTGGTCAGGATGTCCGGAACGGCTTTCGAGTGTTCGATCGCCCACATCTTCCCGGTGCGGCCGAATCCGGATTGCACCTCGTCGTCGATGAGCAGGAGCTCGTTGTCCTTCGCGATCTTCGCAATTCGGTCCATCCAGCCCGGCGGCGGCACGATGTAGCCGCCTTCCCCTTGGACCGGTTCGACGAAGATCCCGGCGGTGTCCTCGGGCGGCGCGACCGTTTTCATGTACGTGTCCTCGATGATGTTCGCGCAGTACAAGTCGCACGACGGGTACGTGAGCTTGTACGGACACCGGTAGCAATACGCGTACGGCACGTGCACGACGCCCGGCATGCTCGGGAAAAATCCGGCGCGTTGTTTCGCCTTGCTCGCCGTGAGCGAGAGCGCGCCCTGGGTCCGCCCATGGAACGCGCCGAGGAAGGCGAGGAACATCTGCCGCTTCGTGTGGGACTTCGCGACCTTGATCGCGGCCTCGTTCGCCTCAGCGCCCGAGTTCCCGAAGAAGACCTTCTTGCGATGTCGCCCCGGTGTGATCTTCCCGAGGCGCTCGGCGAGCCGGGCTTGGACATCGTAATAGAAATCGGTCCCGGCAAAGTGCGTGAACTCCGAGGCCTGCTTCGAGATCGCGTCCACGACTTTCGGATGTGTGTGCCCGACGTTGAGCACGGAGATCCCGGACGCGAAATCGATCAGGAGGTTTCCGTCGACGTCCTCGACGATCGAGCCGTGCGCCCGTTTCACGACGATCGGCGCGGACTTCGTCGTCGTCGCGCCGAACGCGTGGTCCCGCTCAATAATCTCACGTGCTTTGGGCCCGGGAGGGGTCACTTTGATGTCCGGGACCTTCACGCTCGCACCCTGGAATCCTAGCTACGGTCTGGGCGTATTAATAGTCTCTCAGTTGGTAATCCGGCGCGTCAGAAACGCCGCACTTCGAGACCTATTTCGCCGCACCGATCCGCATCATCGTCGTGCCGCACACAGGACACTTGCCCTTCATCGCAGGCTTCCCGTTCTTCAGCTTCACGGCGACCGCGTTCTTGATTTCCCGCTTCGCTCGGCACTTCACGCAGTACCCTTGCACCATGGGGGAGTCACCGCCCGCGCGAAGACACGGACTTCAGATAAAGATAGTGGTCCGGCTGCACGCGAACGATATCGGGGCGGATTTTTTATTGATAATACTTATATAATGTTACTCGGATGCACCCGCGGGAAGTCTATGGAATCTCCGCCTCCTGGAAGCATGCCGATGCCGATGCCCGGTGCGCCGATGCCGAGAAAGACGCCAATTGGCGTGATGATCCTAGGGATCCTGACGATCATCGCAGGACTGGGACTGCTCGGAATCGGAGCTGTCCTTGTCACGGGCGGGGCCATGTTGGGCCTCGGCGGGGGCGCGGCTGGCGGCATATTCGGCGCCATTTTTGCAATCGTCGGGGCGGTTTTCATCATCTTCGGCCTGATTGCAATACTTGCGGGCGTTGGACTCATCCGCCTCCGATCCTGGGCTTGGTGGCTCACGATGATCATCGCGGTCCTCTCGTTCCTCGGCAGCCTAGCAGCGGTCACGACCCTCTGGTACCTGACCGTCCTGTGGCTCGTGATCATCGTCTACTTGGTTGTCGTCAAGAAGGAATTCGGACCTCGCCCAGCCGGGATGTAGTCCGGCCGAACCAATCGACGCGGGCCCTTTCGGGCCCGCGGAAACCTTTATATTCGCCAGGCTTTTGTGCGCTCGCCGCGTGATTCTTCTTGCGATTCAGTCGTTTTGAACGAGCTCGGATGATCGGGGCGCGGGCGCTCCAAATTTCGATGGGCGCACCGACCCTGCTCGCGGGTGACGCCGTCGCGGACCCCCTGACGATTGCGTTCGCGGAGTTCGCTTCGGGCAGCGTCCCGCTGAACATCCAGAAGGTCCGCGATGACCTCGATTGAAGTGGCGACGATCCGGAAGATTCTGGACAGCCGGGGCAACGCGACCGTCGAGGTGGCCGTGCATGCGGCCCGCGCGTTCGGTCGCGCCGCGGCGGCCAGCGGTGCGAGCACCGGCGTACATGAACCACCCGCTTTCCCCAAGGGAGGTGTCGATGTCGCGATCCGCCTGTTTCGCGAGGAGGTGGGGCCGAAGATCCACGGGCTCGAAGTCGAAGATCAGGCGGGTCTGGACGGGACGCTGCGGGATATCGACGGCACGCCGAACTTCGCGCGAATCGGCGCGAACGTCGCGACGGCAACATCGATTGCCAATGCCAAAACCGCGGCTTCGGCCAAAGGCCAACCGCTATTTCGATACCTCGGTCGCCGCGGCAAAGGCACGATGCCTCTCCCGTTCGGCAACGTGATCGGCGGCGGTCGTCACGCGATTGGCGGCACGACGATCCAAGAGTACCTCGTCGTGTCTCAGGGACCTCGAGCCGTGGACAACGTCTTCGCGAATGCCCGGGTGCATCGGATGGTCCAGGAGGCTCTCGTGAAGAAAATTCCGGGTCAGCCGCTCGGCCGCGGGGACGAAGGCGCATGGGTCGCGAAGCTGGGCGACGAGGACGCCCTTTCTCTCCTCGCCGACGTCTGCACGATGGCTTCCAAGGAGGTCGGGTTCCCGGTGCGGCCCGCGCTGGACCTGGCCGCTTCCGAATTCTTCCGGGACGGGAAGTACCACTATCATGACCACGCTCTCACCCCCGGGAAACAGGTCGATTTCGTGGAGCGCCTCGTCCGAACGTACGGATTGTTTAGCGTCGAGGATCCGTTCGACCAGGAACATCCCGCTTCGTTTGCCGATCTGACGAAACGCGTGGGAGACCGTTGCAAGGTCATCGGGGACGACATCTTCGTCACGGACACGAAACGCCTCCAGAAAGGAATCGACATGAAGGCGGGCAACGGCATCCTTATTAAGCCGAACCAAATTGGGACGCTCTCCGATACGCGGGCCGCTGTGGACCTCGCGCACCGGGCCGGCTTCATCACCGTGATGTCGCACCGGAGCGGCGAGACGACGGACGATGCGATCGCGCACTTGGCCGTCGCTTGGGGCTGTCTCGGCATCAAGACCGGGGCGGTCGGCGGCGAGCGAATCGCGAAGCTCAACGAGCTGATCCGGATCGAAGAACAACTCGAAGAAGGCGATTGATGCAGGAAGAGGAGCAGAGCGGCGTACAGGGACTGCTGGTCCCCGAGGACGTCTACCTGACGTCGGGCGTGCACATCGGCACGCAGCAGAAAAGCGCCGACATGAAGCCCTTCATCTACAAGGTGCGGATCGACGGGCTCTACGTCCTCGACATCAAGAAGACCGACACGCGGATCCGCGAAGCCGCGAAGTTCCTCTCCCGATTCAAGTCCGAGAACATCCTGGTGGTCGCGGCCCGCCAATACGGCCAGAAGCCGGCGCGATTGTTCGCGAAGAGCCTTGGCGCGCGGGTGCTCGCGGGCCGCTTCGTCCCGGGGACGCTCACGAACCCGAACCTCCCGGAATTCATCGAGCCCGAGGTCCTCATGGTCACCGACCCGGCGGCGGACCAGCAGGCGCTGCGCGAGGCGCTCAACATCGGCATCCCGGTCGTGGCGCTCTGCGACGCGAACAACGAGACGCGCGACGTCGACCTCGTCGTGCCCACGAACAACAAGGGTCGGCGGGCCCTTGCGACCGTGTACTGGCTCCTGACTCGTGAAGTCCTGAAGGCCCGGGGCACCGTCAAGTCGGACGAAGGCTTTACGTCCACCATCGATGATTACGAAGCGTCGCTCTGACAAGGCGCTTGGAATGCGCTATCCGGCTGTGGCGGGAGCGTTCTACGAGCGGTCGAGGGACGCCCTTCTCCGTCAGATTCGCGAGTGCTACACCCATCCCCTCGGCCCGGGTCGGATGCCCGAGGTCAGCAAGGGGACGCCCCGACGGCTCGTCGGCCTGGTGGTCCCCCATGCCGGATACATCTATTCGGGACCCGTGGCGGCCCACAGCTACGCGGCGCTCGCAATGGACGGGTGGCCCTCTTCCTTCGTGATCTTTGGGCCGAACCACCATGGCCAAGGCGCGCCGCTCGCGACGACGACCCACGACTGGCAGACGCCACTTGGCATCGTCCCGATTGACGCGGACCTGAACGCCGCCATCTCCAAGCCCCCGCTGGAGGACGACATCCTCGCCCACCGCGACGAACACAGCATCGAGGTCCAGCTGCCGTTTCTGCAGGCGCTTTCCGACCGAATTCGATTCGTTCCCGTTTGCATGGCCTTCCAGGAGTACGAGATCGCCTCGGAAGTCGGCGGCCTCGTAGCGGACGCGGTTGCGGGGAAGGACGTGGTGCTCGTCGCCTCCTCGGACTTCACCCATGTCGGCCCGCAGTACTTTCAGATGCCGCCACGCGGGACGGCACCGGCGTGGGCCAAGTCGCAGGACTCGAAAGCGATCGAGAAGATCGTCGCGCTGGACGCGAAAGGGTTCGCCGGGCGCGTCGCCCAAGATGACATCTCCATGTGCGGCTACGGCCCGGTCGCATCCATGCTGACCGCGGCGAAGCGGCTCGGCGCGACCCACGCGAGCCTCCTGAAGTACGCCACGTCGAGCGACACGAGCGGCGACGATCGCACCGCCGTCGGCTACGGCGCGATCGGCGTCTATCGCTGAGCGGTCTCCGCGTCGATCCACGCCAAGTACTCCGGGAGCGCCGGCCCCATCGGATACGACACGATGCAGGGCACCTCGTACGGGTGCTCGGCTCGGACCGCGGCGATGAGTTTCTTCAGCAGGTCGCGCCGGGTCTTGAACACGATCGAGAATTCGTTCGCGTGCTCGATGGCGCCCTTCCAACGGTACGTCGACTCGATCGGCCATACGTTCGCGCAGGCCGCAAGACGCTTTTCGACGATGGTCTGCGCGATCGCGCGAGCCGTCTTGAGGTCCGGCGCGGTCACGTACGCCATTGCGTGTCCGGCACGGCGTGGCATTCGGAATTCCTCCTTTTCCTTCGGTATCAGGGTCAGGAACAGGAATGGACTCGACGGTCTTTTAAGAGCCGCCCTCCGTCGGCAACATGTTCGAATGCCCGTTGTGACGATGTCCGAAACGATCGCCGCCCTTCGGGCCACGGTGGGGAAGCGCGGGATGTCCGAAGAGGACCTCCGGGCCCTCGCGGATTACCTGATGTCGTTCTTCGGGTTCGAGACCGAGGCGATCGACAACAACCTCGACGTCGCGGACCGCGACGTGTTCTACATGCTCGAGGAAGAAGGCCTCTTGACGACGCGCCAAGAGGAGATCATGATCAAGAAGGGCAAGATGTGGCGCATCCACTACTGGATCCTGCGCGTCGAGCGCATCAAGGAGCTCGCGAAACCGCGCGGTCGGAAAGCGGAGGTCGACGCCTTCGGCGTCTACAACGATCTGCCCGCGGATGTCTGGACGCGAATGCCTGCGAGATAGGTTGAAATAGACCCGAACCTTCGTTCGGAGCCGCGCATGGTGGACCTCCTCCCGCTCCTCCTCGCCGGCGTTCTCATCGTCCTCTGGTGCCTGGGTCTGTACGCCCTGCATCGTCGAGGGCTCCTGGAGCCGCGAGGCCTCTCCCCGTCCCCGCCTCCCGCCGGGCCGTTCCTGATGTGGAAGACGGTCCGCGGCCGCCAGCTGATCGACCGCCTCGCGCGTCCCGCGCGGTTCTGGCGGTTCTTTGGAGATCTCGCGATCGCGCTCGTCGCGCTGACGATGGCCGGCACGACGATCCTGCTCATCTGGGAGGCGACCCTCGTCCAGACGCCCGCCGTCCGCGGGAACCCGCCTTCGCCGGATCTGCTCCTGGGTCTGCCCGGCATCAACCCGATCATCCCGCTCGGATACGGGATCCTCGGGCTCTCCGTCGCGATCATCCTTCACGAGTTTTCCCACGGGATCCTCTCGCGCGTCGCAAAGATCAAGATTCGTTCCCTCGGCCTGATTTTCCTGATCTTCCCGATCGGCGCCTTCGTGGAGCCGGACCAAGACGAGTTGCTCGCCTTACCCCGACGGCAGCGGGCCCGCCTTTACGCCGCAGGACCCGCGACGAACATCCTGCTCGCGGTCCTGTTCGCGGTCCTCTTCTCGTCCGTGATGATGGCATCCGTGACCCCGGTCCACGACGGCGTCGGGATCGTCGGGTTCACGACCGGCAACTCGCCCGCCCAGTCCGCCAACATGTCCGCGTACACCATTATCACACAAGTCAACGGGACCGACATCCACTCGTACACGGACTTTCGGGATGCGATGGCCCGCACGAAGGCGGGCGACAACATCTCCGTCCAGACGTTCGATCCGCAGTCTTCCGCGTATGCCACGTTCCACGTAACGCTCATCGCCGAGTCGGGCACGAACCGGTCCCTGCTCGGCATCTACGCCATCGACGTCAGCACGGACTACTACCATCCGCTCACGAACGTGGATCGCTTCGGCGGCGTTCCGGGCGCGATCCTCGCGTACATCTCGCTCCCCTTTCAGGGCCGAGCCCCGATCCAGGACCCCGAGGTCCGATTCTATCAGATCGGCGGGCCTCTGGCCGTGATTCCGGCCCCGTTGTTCTGGATCCTGGTGAACATCGCGTATTGGCTGTTCTGGCTCAACATCATGCTCGGTGCGACGAACGCCCTTCCGGCGGTCCCGCTCGATGGCGGCTACATCTTCAAAGACGCGATCGAGGGACTCGTCTCGCGTCTCCGGAAGGGAATCGGCGCGGAGCAACGGGACCGGATCGTCCGCGGCGTGAGCTACACCTTCGCGTTCCTGATCCTCGGCCTCGTTCTGTGGCAGCTGATCGGGCCGCGAATCTGAGCGCCCTCATCGCGCAGGCTGGGACGCGATGAGGCCCAAGACCCCGCTGATGATCGCGAGGATGCCCGCCGTCTGCCCCCCTTGCGGCAGGATGATCGCGACGATTCCGAGCACGATGTTGATGATGCCGCCGGAGCTGTACTGGCTCCGGTAGATCATCAGGCTCCCGACGAGGATCGCGATGCCGAGGAGCGCGGAGATGACCGTGTCCAAGATCACATTCAGGTTGGTTGTCCCGCCGCGCGTGATGTCGAGCGCGCGGATGAGCAGGAGCAGGCCTGCGATGAGGCCGATGAGCATTGCCAGCAGTGCGAGGATCCGTTTCTCGGTCATGGTGGCCCGACAACGAGCTGCATCGCCTTCAGCCTTTCTCCAGGCCGCCTACACCCCAGATGCCCGCCGGGTCTCCGCCGAACCGATCCTCCCCCCAAGTCATGCGCATTGCTCGGAAGACTTCTTGGAATCGGATTCCCTCGATGAACGAGCCGAGCGCCTCGTTCGCTGAAGGCCCGCTCAACGCGATGGCGGTCGCGCCCGACGCCGCGACAAGACCGTAGTACAGGCTTCGAGCCTCCGCTTCGCCCGGAGGCCGAACGACCCAGGGACCGATCTCGCACGATTCCCCGCTCACGTTGCCGACGATGTACCCGATCGGCTTCTGATTCCGTTCGAAGACCAGGAACGATTCCGGGAATTCGTCCGCGAGTCGACCGAGGAGCGGCCTGCGGTCGGCCCCGAAGAACGTCGAATCGAATCGTGCGAGGGCCGCCAAATCCCCGATGCGGACCGGCCGGACTCCCGCCGAGCGGCCTGTGGCCGCCGGGCCATGCCACCGGACGACCTCGTACTCCCGACGAAATCCCAATTTCTCGTAGAACGGGATCGCGTTGAGGTACGCGTTCAGCCGGACCGTCCCCACGCCCGACGACCGGAGATGCTCGAGGGCCGCCCCCATCATCTGCTTCCCGACGCCCTTCCCTCGGAGGTCGGGGCGGACGATGACCGCGCCGAGGAACGCAAGACCCTCGTACGTCGTGGTCGTCAGGACGCCAACGACCGTTCCGTTCTGCTCCGCCGCGAAGCATCCATCGGGCGAGAGCGACAGGAGGCGCCGGAAATCGGCCGGGGTGTAACCCCAGTCCTCGAGGTCCGTCAGCCCGATGGCGGCGTCGATGTCCCGCGTTTCGAGTCGTCGGACGCGCGTTCCTTCCACAGATTCACCCGCCGCTGGAGCTCCTCCATCTCGTCACACTCATGAAAGCCGTAAGTCACGTAGCGCTTGTCCTTGCGAGCGTGCTTGTACATGCAGGGCCCGTACTCGTCGTCCTCCTGTCCGTACCACTTGTCGCAGTCCTTGCACAGATGTTTCTGCGGCAGCGCCGCCTGGAGCTCTCCTACATTCCCCAAAACGGGTCCTCCTTCCTCTTGATGGCGGCGATTTGGTCGAGCGCCTCGACTTCGTCGTGGCTCAGGCCGGTTGAGCGGCGGAGGGCGCGCGCGTCCTCTTCCGGGAGGTCGACGTAGAGGACATCTCCGCCGCTGATCTGACGACCGATCGTGATCCCGTCGACCGAGATGGCGACCTCCTGTCCCGGCCCCGCGCCGTCCAGGCTCTTTTCCCCGCTGCGGATCGCCTTGATGCGGCCGAGCGTCCGGCCATCCGCCCGCATGAGGGTCTCACCGCTCCGGATCCGCCCCGCGAGGATCCGCACTCCGAAGATCGCGGGCTTCGAAGCCCGGAAGACGTGCTCGCCCAGGAAGAGGAGCTTCGCCGGATAGGCCATTTCTTTACGGCTCGCGGCCTCGATGGCCCGTTTGCGCTCGTCCCGCCACGTTTGGTAGTCCTCGATGAGCCGATAGATCACGTCGTTTTCGAGCAGTGTGAGGTCCGGATGTTCGAGGCGGGACGTCCGGGCGTCGGGGAGGATCTCCAGGTTGAAGGCGAGGATCGCGCGGTGGAGTGGATCCTTCGCGGTCGCCGCGTCCGTCACATCCCGCCGCGAAACCGGCCCAATTCGCGCATACTTGATCGGGATGGCGGCTTGTTTGCACTCGTAGGCCAGACCTTCGAGCGATCCGATCGCATCGGCCTTCACGAGGATGCCCTCGTCCTGCGTCTCGACGTGGACCTGCGATTCTTTCGCGATCTCTTCGGTAACGGCTGCGAGATTTCCTTTCACGGAACGGATCGGAGCGCCGGCAACGGCCCGCTCAAGCCCGCTGCCCACGACTTTCACTCCCGCCGCCGCCGACACGCTCGCGACGGAGTCGAAACGCTCTTGCGGGTCCCGGATCTCGTCGAGCGGTTTCGGTTTCAGGAGGGCCTTCACTTTCGTCGTGCCGGGCTTGCCCGCGGTCCCGAACACGATCGTGTCGCCTTTCGCAAGGGAGCCCTGATACACGATCGCGTCGAGTGTGACGCCGAGCCCTTTCTCCTCCTTCACCTCGAGGATCGTGCCCTCCGCCGCACCGGACCCGGTCCCGAGCTGCTGTTCCAGAAACCGTTGCGCGAGGCCGATCAGCATGAGCAACACGTCCGGGACGCCTTCGCCAAACTTCGCACTGACGGGGACGACCGCAAGGTTCGTCGTGAAGTCCTCGATTCGATCGTAACGGTCCGCCGAGAATCCGTGCTCGTAGAGTCGGCCGACGAGCTCGTACATGCGCTTGTCGAGTTCCTCCCTCGCGGACTCCGGTTGATCCAAGTAGGAGACGACGAAGGGACGGCCCTCGTGCTTCCGCCACCCCGGTACGAGGTCGATCTTGTTCGCCGCCACGAGGAACGGCGTCTTGTAACGTTTCAGGATGTTCAGGCTCTCGATCGTCTGCGGGCGGAAGCCCTCGTTGACGTCGATCACGAGGACCGCGAGGTCCGCGAGCGCGCCGCCTCGGGCGCGGAGCGTCGAGAACGCGACGTGGCCCGGCGTGTCGATGAACAGGAGGCCCGGGATCCGGAACGTCTTGCCTTTCACGAGGTCCCCGCACGCCTCGAGGATGGCGGCGAGCGGCACCTCTGTCGCGCCGATGTGTTGCGTGATGCCGCCGGCCTCGCGGCCTGCGACGCCGGTGCCACGAATCTTATCGAGCAACGTCGTCTTGCCGTGGTCCACGTGGCCCAGGACGGCCACAATGGGCTGGCGGATCGCGGCCATGGACACTCGACCAAGAAGCCGACGATATTAGAAGGTTATCCCGCGGGACCCCGCTACTCTCGGAGCCACGCTTCATCGATGCGGGAGTACGATTGAATTTCCTCGGCGCGAAAGAACAACGCGATCTCCCGCTTCGCGCTCTCGGGCGAGTCGGAGCCGTGGATGACGTTGCGGCCAATCGTCAGCGCGAGATCGCCGCGGATCGTGCCCGCTTCGGCCTCGGCGGAGTTCGTCTTCCCCATCATCTTCCGCACCGCGGCCACGGCCCCGTCGCCTTCCAGGACCATCGCGACGACGGGCCCCGAGCCGACGTACGACATGAGCGGCTCGAAGAAGGGCTTCCCCTTGTGCTCGGCGTAGTACGTCTCCGCAAGGGTGCGCGCGACGCGCAGCATCTTCAACGCGACGAGCTTGAGTCCGCGGCGTTCGAAGCGCGCGACGATTTCGCCGACCAGGCCGCGCTGCACCGCGTCCGGCTTGAGCAGGACGAAGGTGCGGTCGGCCATCGTCATGCCCCCCTCTTCGCCTTCTTCGCAGTCGGAGCGGGAGCCTCTTCCTCCTCGGTTTCTCGCTTACGGCCCTTCACCTTCGCCCACTGGCCGTCCAGCCACCCTTTGAACGCGCGTCGGCCTTCGGGCGAATCCTTCCAGGCGAGGAATTCCGCGCGCTCGATGTGCGTCATCGGTTTCGCGCCGTGCTTCTTCTTCGCCCAGCCGACGATCGACGTGCGAAAGGCATCGCTCCCGACAAAGTCGGAATAGAACCGCTCGAGGTCGCCGCGAGACAAGTCCGGACCCAGCCGCTTGTCGATCAGATCCGAGAGGTCCGCGGGGATGTCCTTCCCCTTCGGCGACTCGATCGTGACTTCTGCGGCGATCCCTCCGGTCGGCCCGGCGGCTTCCTCCGTGACGACCGCCTCCTCCGCGGCGATCCGTCCGGCGGCGCGACGGAACGCTTGCGTCCATGGGGTCCATCGCGGCACCCGGCCGAGCTTGAGGAGGTTCGCCTGGCATTTGTGGGAACAGAACAGGAAAACGGTCCCGTCCTTGCGGATGAACATCTTGCCCGTCCCGGGCTCGATCTCGTTGCCGCAGAACGAGCAGGAACGTCGGATGGGCATCGTCGTCACCGGACGGAGAGCTTGCGCGCCTCGCGCGCGGTCTCTCGAAGCATCAGCGTGTCCCCGACTTGGACGGATCCCTTCACATTCCGCGTGATGATCCGACCCTTGTCGCGGCCATCGAGCACGCGCACCTTGACCTGCGTCGCCTCCCCCGTCATCCCGGTGCGGCCGACCACCTCGACGACTTCCGCCGGGATGCTGTCATCGTCCGCCATGTTCGTTTCCTTGCCTCGGGGAGGTGCCTCACTTCTTGATCGAACGGAGTTTGCTCGCGAGGTCGTCGACGACGGGCTTGGCCTTGCCCGCATCGAGGATCGCGATCGAGGCCGTCGCCTTGCCCAGTCCCACCGCGACGCCGAGCTCCTGCTTGCTCGGGACGTACGCGTAGGGCACGCCCTTCTCCTCGCAGAGGAGCGGCATGTGCGCGAGGATCTCCTCCGGCTGCACGTCCTCCGCCATCACGACGAACTGTGCCTCGCCGCGCTCGACGAGCTTCGTGACCTCGTTCGTGCCTTTGCGGACCTTTCCGCTCTCCTTCGCGAGCTCGATCGACTGATACGTCTTGTCGATGAGATCCTTCGGCATCTCGAAACGAACGTACATTGGCTTGGGCATCGTGGAAACCTCCCTCCGCCCCGCGGCCGCGAGGCGTCATGAGTCATCGGCTCCCCGTTCTCCCGGTAGAGCGGCCGTCGAAGTGGAGCGGGTTATAAAAGGTTTGCGACCTCTCATCTCGAGAAGATCTGCACCATCGCGACGCCGGTCAGTCTGTCATGGTTCGTCTCAGAAATCGCCACGCTCCGCCGGACCGCTAGCGGTACCCGACGACGCGCGAAAGGAAGTCGACGAGGTCGGTGGTCTGAATTGCCGAACCGCAGTATTGGCAGTGCCGGAGAACTCCCGGATCCGTGTCCGCGGCAATTCGAATGGGACTGTGGCAGGCGGGACACGCATAGGTTGTCGAGAGCCCGCCTTTCCGAACCTGATCGATCAGGCTGTTCACGTCGACTTGTACCTGCGTCACGACGTTCCGCTTGCCCTGACGGCGGGCTTCGCCCGCTTCCTTCCACATGCCCAGGCTCTCGTAGATTTTCGCGGCGTCCTCGAACCGCTCCGCGTGCATGAGATTCTGCGCGTGGCTCAGTTGCAGGTTGGACCGGTGCTCCTCGGCCATCTGATGGATGCGCGTGGCAAAGGCGCGATCGATCACGATATCGTGGACTTTCCATCCGGATCCCCACGGGGTCGGACTGAATCCGCGTGTCACCATGCCCATCGACCATTGCTCGAAACAGGCATCGGAGCATGCGCGTTGCGGGATCGTGTCCGTCCCGGGCGCCGCCTGGGCCCAACCGAAGACCGTGAGGCAGCGTTCGCAGCCCCGCTTGCCGCAGTTGACGCAGTGAACCTCCTTGAGCAGGAGTTTTGAGTAACCGCAGTTCGGACAAACCGCCATTTTACTCCCCCGGATCCTAGATATTGACCGAAGGTCTCCTAAGCCTTCGTTTCGCCCGAAACCGGAGGATGTGAACCGAGCTGTTCGCGGACCATCCGGTTCGTAATCTCGAGGAATTTCTGCTCCGTGCCGGGCGGAATCGTGGCGCCCGCGGCCGCGTGGTGCCCTCCGCCCTGACCCCCGACCGCCCGACTCGCCTCCTGCATGATCGCCGCCAGATCCAGGCCTCGTGCGACCAAGGCTCGCGTCGTTCGCGCGCTCACCTTGATCCCATCGTCGGCCTCCGCGAACGCGATGATTGGGAGGTCCCGCGAAGCTCCTTCCTGGTTCAAGGCGAGGCTTGCCGCAATCCCGACGACCGTATCGCGAATGCGATCCGCGGCGTGGAAGTACTGAATCGCGTCGAGTTGGTTGATTCCCGCCTCCGCGATCGCGTCCATCGACTCCATGAGGTATTCGCGGTGCCCCCGCAGGAGACGCAACGCCTGCGCGAGGAACTCGCCGCGGTCCCCGCGGCAGACGCGATATCCGACGTCCGGCTCGTCGTACCGGCCACAGGCGTTCATGAGGGTCCCGAACTCCTTCGCGTCGCGGGTCGGACTCCCCGAGGGCTCCCGCACCAGCGTGTAGGTCTCTCCGATTAGGCGCTCGACTTCGCTGATCCCGCAACCGCGCTCGAGCATGTGGGCCGCGAGGGCGGACACGGCCCGCTGCTTCTCCCCGCGGTCGAGGTCGGACCAGCTTCTCCAATGCTCTTCGACCTTGAGGTCGATCCCAAGCTCGAGCAGGAAGGCGATGCACGCCTCTTCGTTCCCGCTGAGCCGAGGGATCCACGGGTCCGTGGCGTACTGCAGCATCTTGTAGGCGGGACGCGTCTCCCGGCCGAACAACCGAAGATCGATCCGGGCCTCGACGACCCCGGCCGCCACGCCGTCGGCGAGGATCGTGCGGTTGTATCCGGAGAGGCGTCGGTGCTCCTGATCCTGGACGTCGCCCACGGCCCCGACGATCGCGATCGCGGCAAGGTCCGTGTTCGCCGGGTCGAGTGCCTTCGCGACCGCATACGCGCAGCCCGCGCCGCTCGCGACGTCCGAGCCCTCGCCCTCGAGGTGCGGATTCAACATGAGCACGCGGTCCTGCGATTCTGCAAATCGGATGAGATCGCCCCGCAGCGCCTTCGGGACCTCGCGCTCGGTCGGCACATGGTGGTCCGTGATGACGGCGTCGAGGCCTTGGAGCGCGTGGAGCATGCCCGCCCCGAGGTCGACGAACCAGACAAGCGGCGTGCCTTCCCGCTTCAGCTCCGTGATCAGGGCGTCGTCCAGCTTCTTGACGAAGGCGACCTCGTGGCGGATGCCCGCGCGATCGAGCGCCTCCGAGGCGATCGCACCGCCCGTAATGCCGTCCGTGTCGATGTGCGTGACGATGCGGACGAATGGAGTGCGGCGCAGTCGGTCCGCGATCTGCTGGGCGACGGCCTCCATCGCGTCCGACTAGCGGGAGACCGCGGCATGAATGTTTGGGAGGGAGTCCCGCCCGGTCCGCGGGGGCTTATCGGAGGAAGGCCTTTCGGTCCCCTGTGATTCACGTCACGTCGACCGGCCTGCTGATTCGAGACGGTCGAGTCCTCCTTGGCAAACGCACGAGCACCACGCGTTTCGCGGGGATGTGGGACGCGTTCGGCGGTCATCTCGAGCCGTGCGAGGAGCCTTCGACGGCGCTGGCCCGCGAGCTCGAGGAGGAGCTCGGCATCCGCGTAGCGGACCCCCGGTTCCTCGGCATCTACGAAGATGTCGACCCGACCTCGAAGGAGACGTTTCGTCACTACCTCTTCCTCGTGACCCGATGGGATGGCGAGCCGCGCATCACGAACGAAGAGCATTCCGAAATCCATTGGTTCCCTCCGGAAGTCGTGGACTCGCTGAGCCTCGCGGCGAGCATCCGAGAGTCGATTCACCGCGTGCTTCCCAGGAAGGCTTAAGCGACGCGCGCGCCTACTTCGCATCGCGATTCCAATGGACGAGAGGGATGTCAAGCGCATTCTCACGGAAATCAAGACGATCGCGGTGGTCGGTTGCTCGAAGGACCCAGCGAAGGACGCGCATCGCGTGCCGAAGTACATGCAGATGGCGGGATATCGCATCATCCCAGTGAACCCGACGGCGACCGAGATTCTTGGAGAGAAGGCGTATCCGTCCCTCGAGGCCGTGCCGACTCCTTACGATGCGGTCGATATCTTCCGGCCGTCCGCAGACGTCCCGCCGATCGTCGACCAGGCCCTGAAGGGCCCCGCGAACGTGATCTGGATGCAGCTCGGCATCCGGAACGACGACGCCGCGCGAAAAGCGAAGGCCGCGGGCAAGACCGTCGTGCAGGATCGCTGCATGATGCGGGACCATGCGCGGCTATTCGGCGGCACGATCCTCGAATGACGACCCCGCGAAGACCACCGCGACGCTCGGGGTCCCGACGCGGCGGGCCGCGGCCGCGAGGGCCTCGATTTCGCCGAGGACGGTGATCGCCGTCGGCGATGCGTTGAACTTCGTGTTCGACGCGGCGTCATGGAGCGATTTCAGGTGCGCCTCCGTAACGACACCGACCCGGATCGGTCCCGCGACCCCACGTTCCAGTTTCACGGTCGGACTGATTCCGGCGTAGGCCTCCACCGGCACTTCGATCCAGTCCGACCCTTTCGGCGGGAAGAGATCGCGGAGCACGGGATCCGAGGAGGCTTCCTCCACGGAGGCGATTGTTTGGGACCCTTCGTCTCCCTCCCAGACGCGTCCGAGCCGCGTGCCCGCGGAGACCACGGTATGGTCGAGCCAGGCGAGGTCATGGACGCGGGAGATCGACGCGCGGCGCGTCCAGAGGACTTTCGCGAGGAGATAGTAGGCTTCTCGGAGGGCCTTCGTCTCGGGAGCGCGAGTTCCGCGGGCGCGTTGCGCCTTGTCGAGCGCCTGGGCGATCGTGGCCTGGGACGCCAAGAGCGCTTGGAAGTCCACGACCCGCAACAAGCCGCGCCATCCCATGCGACCCGCCACGAGTTCTCCCGAGAAAAGGGTGTCGGCGCAGCGAGGACCGCGGGGCGCCTTCGTGACCGGACGAATCGCTCAGTGTAGGACGACGGACTTCACGCCGTCCACTTGCTTGATTTGCGGGAGCAATCGCTCCGGGACCGGGGCTTCCGTCACGATGAAGCCGTGCGGATCGTCCACGATCTCCGGATCGTCCATGATCACCTGGCGGATCGAGATGCCCGCCTGCGCGATGATTGCCGCGACCCCGGCGAGGATCCCGGGCTTCGACGCGTTCGTCGGCACGATCTCGATCGCGCCCCAGCCCATCAGAGGGGCGATTTCCCGCAGGTGGCACACGGGCCGCAACTTGTCGAAGAACCCTTTCAGCTCATCGTTCTTGTCGATCGTCTCGACGGTCGCCGTCACGACGCGCCGGTCCACGCCGGCGGCGCGCGCCATCGCGGTGTCGGAGAGCCGGATGTCGCCCGCGTAGACGCTGCCCTCGTGGACCCGCAGCCCGTACACGACCATGAGTTGCGCCACTTTCTCTTGCGCAGGGAAGCCTTTGAAGTACGGACGGAACCGCGCCCACATGCTCTCGCCTAAATGTACGGAAGGGTGCCCTATGGGTTAATGTTTTCGTTACATGGAGTCAATATATGAGCATCAGAGAACAAAATCGTTATATAGCGTCCAGATATTCCTCACATCGACAGCGGTGGTCCTATGCAGGCCTTGAAACCGGAAGCGGAAGGTGCGAGCGACGTGAAGATCCTCCTCGAAGCGGACGATCTTCCGAAAGTCTACTATAACATCCTCCCGGACCTCCCGGCGCCGTTCCCGCCGTACCTGCATCCGGGAACGAAGGAACCTGTGCCTCCACAGGCCTTCGAACCGCTGTTCCCCAAGGAACTCATCCGGCAGGAAATGAGCCCGAACCGCTCGGAGCCGATTCCGGAGGAGGTGCGGGAAGCGTACTTCCGCCTCGGGCGACCGACGCCGATGTACCGCGCGACGCGCCTCGAGAAATTCCTGAAGACGCCCGCGAAGATCTTCTACAAACGCGAGGACCTCTCCCCGGTCGGGTCCCACAAGCCGAACACCGCGTTCGCCCAGGCGTACTACGCGCGCAACGAAGGCGTGGAGACGTATGCCACCGAGACCGGCGCGGGCCAGTGGGGTTCCGCCCTCGCCCTCGCGACGAACTACTTTGGCATGAAGTCGAAGGTCTTCATGGTCCGCGTCTCGTACGACCAGAAGCCGTACCGCAAGTACATGATGCAGCTCTTCGGGGCCGAGGTCGTCCCGAGCCCGAGCGATCGGACGAACGTCGGGAAGAAGTTCCTCGCCGCGGACCCGGACCATCCCGGTTCCCTCGGGATCGCGATCTCCGAAGCGATCGAGACCGCGGTCACGGGGACGAACACGAAGTACTCCTTGGGCAGCGTGCTGAACCACGTGCTGATGCATCAGACCGTCATCGGCCAGGAGGCGATCAAGCAGTTCGAGCTCGCGGACGTCACGCCCGACTACATGGTCGGCAGCGTCGGCGGGGGATCGAACTTCGCGGGCTTCACCTACCCGATGATTGGCGAGCGGATCCACGGGCGGTCCGAGACGCGATTCGTCGCGGTCGAGCCGGAGTCCGTGCCGTCGATGACGCAAGGCCGCTACGAGTACGACTTCGGCGACACGGGCGAGATGACGCCGCTCGTGAAGATGCACACCCTCGGACACGGGTTCGTGCCGCCGCGGATCCACGCGGGCGGCCTGCGGTACCACGGGACCGCCGCGACCCTGAGCGTCCTCCTGGACGCGGGCCTCGTCGAGCCTCGCGCGGTCGATCAGATCAGCACCTTCCAGGCCGGAGAAATCTTCGCGAAGACGGAGGGCCTGATCCCCGCGCCGGAGACGTGCCACGCGATCCGCGGTGCGATCGACCTCGCGCTCGAGGCGAAGGCGCGGAACGAGGAGACGGTGATCGCATTCAACTACAGCGGCCACGGGCTGCTGGACCTCGAAGGCTACCGCCAGTACATGGAGGGCAACCTGAAGAACAACGGACACGCGTGAGTGCGACAAAGGACTTGAGTGGTCCGTCCATTCCGCCGGCGTGGACCTCGGGGTCGACGTCGGCGGGACCTTCACCGACTTCGTGGGGTTCCGCGGCCGATCCGTAGTCACGACGAAACTCCCTTCGAGCCGCGATCCGGCGGACGCGGTCCTCGCGGGGATGCGGGAGCTCGGCGCGGATGGCATGGCGCACGGGACGACCGTGGCCACGAACGCGATTCTCGAACGCAAGGGAGCCCGCACCGCCTTCGTCACCACCGCGGGCTTCGAGGATCTCCTTTCGATTGGCCGTCAAAATCGCCCCTCGTTGTACGACCTGAGGG
Organism: Thermoplasmata archaeon; assembly: GCA_035636595.1. Taxonomy (GTDB): domain Archaea; phylum Thermoplasmatota; class Thermoplasmata; order RBG-16-68-12; family RBG-16-68-12; genus RBG-16-68-12. The sequence continues at coordinate 53,198 of DASPYU010000023.1, read as the reverse complement.
TGACGCGACCTCCGACTCCGGTCCCGCGGGATCGGTGCTTCGGACTGCGCGAACGCGTCGATGCGCTGGGCCATCCCGTAGTGCGTCCGACGAGGCGCGAGATGCAACGCGTGGTCCGTGCGGTCCGAGATTCCGGCGCGGAGTCCGTTGCGATCTCGCTGCTCTTTTCCTTCTTGCACCCGGATCACGAGGCGTCACTCGCGCGGGCCTTCGGCGATCTCGCCGTCTCGACGAGCCATGAGGTGCTCAAGGAATTTCGGGAATACGAGCGCTCCTCGACGACGGTCCTCGACGCGTACATCAAGCCTCTCGTCCGTCGCTACTTGGCGGACTTCGAGCGATCGATGCGCAAGGGCTTCTACGTCATGCGCTCATCCGGCGGCGTCCTGAGCCACCGGGCGATTGTGCGCCGGCCGATCGACATGGTCCTGAGCGGCCCCGCGGGCGGGATCGCGGCCGGCGCGTCCCTCGCTCGTTCCGCGCAATTTCGTAATCTGCTGACGTTCGACATGGGCGGCACGAGCGCCGACTTCTCGGTTTTACGGGGAGGTAAGCCGACCTGGACCTCGGAGGCCGTCATCGGGACGTTCCCGATCGGGATCCCGGTGGTCGACATCGAGTCTGTCGGTGCCGGCGGCGGAAGCGTCGCCTGGGTCGATGCGGGAGGGGCGCTCCGCGTCGGACCGGAGAGCGCGGGTGCGGACCCAGGGCCCGTCTCGTACGGACGGGGCGGCGACCGACTCACGGTGACGGACGCGGATCTCGCCGCCGGGTCGCTGGGTCCGGCCCTTCTCGGGGGCCGACTCCCACTCCACCGGGACTTGGCCCTGAAGTCGATCGAGCGTCTTGCGTCCGACCTAGGTCTCTCCTTGGACGATGCGATCCTCGGCGTGCAACACGTGGTCCGCGCGACGATGCGCGGGGCCATGCAGCTGGTCCTCGCTCGGCGCGGGATCGATGCGACCGATCAGGTGTTGCTCGCGTTCGGCGGGGCGGGGCCGATGCACGCGTGGGCCCTCGCTCGCGAACTCGGGATCCGGAACGTCGTCGTGCCCTTCCTCCCGGGTGCGTTCTCCGCATACGGCATCCTGATCTCGGACGTTCGTCAGGAGTACAGTCGAAGCGTGGTCCGGCCTCTCGATCGCGCGAAGTCGATTCTCCGCGAGGTCCTCGACGGGTTTGTCCAACAAGCCCGAGCTGATCTCGAGTCCCAGGGGCTCGATCCAAGACGCTCGATCATGGAACCCACGGTCGACCTGCGCTTTCGCGGTCAGAGCTACGAGGTGAACGTCCCGGTCCGGGGCAATCTTGCCACGGCGTTCCGCCGGGCTCACACGCAGCGCTACGGATATGCGTCTCGCTCCGAACCGATCGAACTCGTGACGATTCGGCTCGCGGTCCGTGTGCCGAGGACCGTCCGCGTGCCGCAGCTCGTCGTGGGCAAGGCCGAACGACGAGCCTCGCGGCGGGTCCTGTTCGACGACGGATGGCTCGAGGCGCCGGTGGTGTCGCGCGAGACTCTCGCGGCCGGGACGGAGCTCGTCGGCCCGGTGATCATCGAGGAACCGCACGCGACCAGCGTCGTCCCGCCGGACGCCCGCGCGCGAATCGATGCTCGTGGCCTGCTCGTGATCGAGGTGCGGGGATGAACGCGGCCGAGCTCGAGGTGGCTCGCCTCGAGTTCGCGTTCATCGCGGAGGAAATGGGGACGGCGCTCCGGAGGACGGCCTACTCCCCGAACATCAAGGAGCGGATGGACGCCAGCTGCGGGCTCTTCGACGAAGACGGCCGGATGATCTCGCAGGCCGAACACATCCCCGTCCACCTGGGATCGATGCCGACGGCGGTCGAGTCGATCCTCCGCGAGTTCCCCGGCATCTTGCGAGAAGGCGATCAGGTCATCCTCAACGACCCGTACCGCGGCGGAACGCACCTGCCCGATGTGACGCTGATTCGTCCCATCTTCTACCGCGGCCGCGCAATCGGCTATGCGGCCAACCGCGCACACCATGCCGATATTGGAGGGATCGCACCGGGCTCGATGCCCGCGGACGCGACGCGCCTCGAGGAGGAAGGCCTCGTCCTGGCGCCGCAGAAATTCCTGGACCGCGGCCGCGAGAGGCCCGAAGTCGTCCACCGCTTTGAGCGGGAGACACTGAACCCTCGGGAGCGGCTCGGCGACCTGCGGGCGCAAGTCGCGGCGAACGAATTGGGGGCCCGGCGACTCGAATCGTTCGCGTCGAAACACGGTGTCGTGGGCTTGCGAGAGCGGGCTGACGCGCTCATGAACTACGCCGAGCGTCGCGTGCGCGCCGCGATGCGATCGTTGCCTCGAGGGACGTGGGCCGCGGAGGACTTCCTGGAATCGTCCGGATCGAGGACCGACACGCCCATTCCAATTCGGACCGAAGTCACGATCGGCGGCTCCGGGTTCACGGTCAACTTCGCGGGCACGCACCGCCAAGTCGACGGGAACGTGAACGCGCCGTTGGCCGTCACGTTGAGCGCGTCGTACTATGTCTTTCGATGTCTGACCGACCCCGAGGCGCCTCGGAATGCGGGCGCATACCGGCCCGTCCGCGTCCTGGCGGAAGAGGGAAGCCTCGTGCGAGCGCGGTCGCCGGCGGCGGTCGCGGCGGGAAACGTCGAGACATCGCAGCGGATCGTCGATGTCCTCTTCCTTGCTCTCGCGGAGCCGCTCGCCGACCGCGTTCCCGCGCAGAGCCAGGGCACGATGAACAACCTGACGATCGGCGCTCCGGGTGCACGACGATTCTCGTACTACGAGACGATCGCGGGCGGAGAGGGCGCGCTCCCCTACCGCGACGGGATGTCGGGCGTCCACACGCATATGACGAACACCAGGAACACTCCAGTGGAAGCGTTGGAACTCGCGTACCCACTGCGGATTCAGGAGTACCGGCTCATCCCGCATTCGGGCGGAGCCGGGCTCCACACCGGCGGCGATGGAGTGCGGCGCTCGGTGCGCTTTCTCGGTTCGCGAGGGACCGCCTCGATTCTGTCGGAACGCCGTAGGATGGCTCCAAAAGGCCTTGCGGGTGCGGGGGACGGCCATCCAGGTCGGAACACCCTCCTGCGAGGTGGACGAAGGCGGCCGCTCCCGTCGAAGGCGACGGTGACTCTGCGGAAAGACGACGTCCTCGTCATCGAGACGCCCGGGGGCGGTGGGTGGGGCCGCCTCGATTGAGAGTCGTGACTGTAGCCTACGTGCACCACCGGGAACTACTCGAGGGGAGTTTGCTTCGACCGCGTGGACCCTGCGGGCTTCCTAGGCGGATTCGTGCTCGTCACCGTCCTCGGCGTCCTGACGGGGATGCTGACCGGCCTCGCTCCGGGGATTCACGTTAATAATGTCGCGGCGTTCGTGCTTGCGACCGAGACCGCATGGGCGGGCTTCCTCGGCGCCGTCGTCCCCGAATCGGGTGGCGATGCCATTCCGGTCCTCCTTGCAGCGTACCTCATGGCGACCGCGGCAGCGCATGCCGTCTTCGATTTCATCCCGAGCGTGTTCCTCGGCGCCCCGACGGAAGACACGGCGCTCGCGACGCTGCCCGGCCATCGACTGCTGCTTGGAGGTCAAGGAGCGAAAGCAATCGCGCTGGCGGCGCGCGGAGCGGTCCTCGGAACCGCGTTCGCCGTCCTGGTCCTGATTCCCCTCCGAGCCCTGCTCGCGGACCCCGTTGGACTCGCGGATCGATTCCGACCCTGGTCGGCTGCGTTCATCGGCTTCGTGCTCCTCGCGCTCCTCATCTCGGAACGTCGAGGACGCCGGGGGGATCGGATCATTCGGGCGGTATGGGTCCAGGCGCTGGCGGGAGCCCTCGGCATCGCGACGTTGCGAGGCTCCGTGCCGATCGACCCATCTGTGGTGTTGTTCCCGTTGTTCTCGGGCCTCTTCGGGATTCCGAGTCTCGTGTTCGGCATGCGAGGAGAACCCGGGTCCATTCCCTCCCAGCGGATCGAGTCCCTCCGCCCGCTGAATCGAGAAGACGTCCGGTCGGCGATCCGGGGGACCCTCGCCGGCGCAAGCGTGTCATGGCTTCCCGGCTTGAGCGGGGGCGCCGCCGCAACGCTTGCGTCGCTGCGGTTCCGAAAGCCGATCGGTCCGTCGCAATTCATGGTCGTCCTCGGATCCGTGTCGACGTCGACCGCGTTGCTGAGCGTTGCGGTCCTCTACATGATTCACCGAGCGCGCAGCGGGGCTGCGGTCGCGGTGAACGAACTCCTCTCCGATTACGGAACTTGGACGAATCCGTTCGCGGCGCCCGCCTCCCTCCTCGTCCTCGTGGCGGGGACGGCCCTTGCGACGGCGCTCGCGGCGCCTCTCGCCGTTCGAACGGGTCGCTTGGTTGCACGCTGGTCGACCGGGGATCCACGGCGCGTTTCCGCCCTCTCCCTCGCGGTGCTCATCGTCCTACTCGCCGTGGTGTCCGGGCCCGTGGGCTTGGCGATTGCGACGCTCGCCGCGGTCGTTGGGCTCGTCCCGGTGGCGCTCCGGGTACGGCGCGTCCACCTGATGGCCTCCCTCCTCGTTCCGGTGCTCCTCGGCTATCTCACCGGCGCGTGAGGAAAGAGTAAAGAGTCCAGGCCTTCATTGCATCGTGAAGCGTGACGTCGGCCGAGTCCCTTCACCCCCGCTCCCCGGATCCGCTCGAGCGGCTCTCGTACGTCATCGCGAGCCGCCAGCGGGAAAAGGTGCTCGCCGCGGTCGTCCCCGGACCCAAGACTCCCGTGCAGGTCGCGAAAAGCACCGGCTTGCGGTTGCCCCATGTGAGCCGCACGCTTGGCGAACTCGTCCGGGCCGACCTCGTGCGATCGGTCGGCGGGGAACGGCGTGGGAAGCTCTACGCCGCCACGACCCTCGGCCTCGCGGTCTTCAGCGAGCTTGCGGATGCGCGAGGAGATCGGCTCATCGCGCCGATGGTGCGGGGCAGCCACTTTCGCAACTACCATCATTGGCTGTCCGTCAAGTACGGCCATTCCGCCGCGGACGCGATCCTCCTCGAGGCGGCTCTCGATCCGGCGCGGGTCGAGACGGACGGCTGGTACCCGCTTCGGTCGGCCCTAGAGGTCCTCGACCTCATCGAAGCGCGGTTCGGCGATGGGACGTTCGACACGACGCGACGGATGCTTCGAGAGGAAGCGGGAAACTTCAGTTCGCTGAAGCGGCTTGTGAACCGCGCCTTGCCGCTCCCGGTCCTCCTCGAACTTTCGCCGAACGCCTACAACCGGGAATACAACCACGGGCGCCTCGAGGTCGATGTGCAGGACCATCGGGCGGTCATGAAGAACTACGACTGGATGAGCAGTCCCGCGCGATGCGCCGCGTGGCTCGGACTGTACGAAGGTTTCCTCGGATTGATCGGTTTGGATGGCACCGTCACGAAGGTCGCGTGCATGCTCAAGGGCGATTCGTATTGCGGCTACGTCATCGAATGGTAGCCCGCATCGAGACCGTACAAACAGAACATCGGTTGGTAATCATCCGGTAACTTGGAATTATGCTCCGAGAGCCCCTGAGGCGCTCCTGAGCAGGAATCCAGGGAACGATTCGCTCGTTCTGGAGGGATGCCTGCCGAGCCCGTCCTCGAGAAGGTCGCGGACGGGTCCTTTCACTCGATCTCGTGGTTCTCGCGTGTGCCGTAGGGCGTCGAATACTTGTGCGTCTCCCGGATGCGCTCCACGCCATCGATTTCCTTGATGTACTCGGCGACGACGGAGGGGACGAGAGACTCCCAGTCTCCGCCTTTCAGCATCGACTCGCGCACCTTCGTCCCGGAGAGACGATCGCGGTCGACGAGCGGCGGGGACTGGACCTTCAACCCGTGTTCGCGGAACAGCCGCACCACCAAGTCCGAGTTCGTGTACACGACATCGAACTTCGGAACCAGGGACATCACGTGGCTCACCCACACGCTATGCACGTGCGTGTCGGGGATCGGCACGATGTGGTAGTTGTGGATGCCTTCCGCGTCGAGGGCTCGCTTGATCATCTCGTACCGCTCGCCCGCGGTGAACGGGTTCTCGCCGGTGTGGCTGTACTGCGCGGACCCGATCCCCACGATGATCTCGTCGTTCGTCTCGAGGATTCGTTTCGCCATCGCGAGGTGTCCGCGGTGGAACGGTTGGAACCGCCCGATGAAGAACGCGCGCCCGCTCATTCGTCGTCCTCGCCGAGGAAGTGCTCGATGTACGGGCACTCGAGGGTCAAGAACTTGCGGCAATGGACGCATCGTCCATCATCTTGAGTCGGGGCGAGAGCCGGGTTCGGTTCGTAACACGGCATCGGTTCCGAGAACTCGAACGGCTCGGCGAATTCGTCCACGGTCCCCTCCGAACGTTCAGTGGGGCAGGGCAGCGGGGCCCGGCTTGTCCGGGGTCATCTTCGGCACAAGGGCCGCGAGCTTGCTGATCAGGCCGGACTTCTTCGGCCCGACGAGCGCTTCTTCGAGGACCTCGCTCAGAGTGTCAACGGGCACGATTTCGATCTTGCCCTGGTACTTGTCCTCAAGGAGAACATCCTTCATGTTCGCGCGCGGGATGACGACCTTCGTGATCCCCAGCTCCGCGGCGGCCTCGATCTTCGCGGTCACGCCGCCGACGGGGAGCACTTGGCCTCGGACGCTGAGCGATCCCGTCATCGCGACGCTCTGGTTGACCGGGACTTCTTCGAGCGCGCTGATCACCGCGGTTGCGACGGAGATCGATGCGCTGTCGCCTTCCGTCCCTTCGCGCGAGCCGACGAATTGAACGTGGATATCGTGATTCGAGATGTCCTCGCCGGTGTACTTCTTGATCAGCGCGGCGACGTTCTCGACGGCCTCTTTCGCGATCTCGCCGAGGCGGCCGGTCGCGATGATGCGGCCTCCCTGCTTCGCTTGAGCCGGCGTGACTTCGGCCGCAATCGGAAGGACGATGCCGCTGAACTCCGCGATCGAGTTGTCGCCCACGAGGACCGCGAGGCCGTTGACCATCCCGACGATATTGCCTTCCGTGATGAACGTCTGATACTCCTTGCCCCGCTCGATCATCCGGTCCGCGACCTGTTGCTCGAGGGACCGCGCGATGCGCTTCGCGGAGAGGACCTGCTTCGCGGTGACGAGCGGCGTGCTCTCCTCTTGGGCGATGTCGCCTGCGACCCGAATCAGACCGCCGAGCTCGCGGAGGCGGAGCGTGAGTTGACCGCGTCGGCCGGCACGCCGCTGGGCCTCTCGCAGGATCTCCAGGACGGCTGTCCGGTCGAAGTGCGGGATCTTGCGGTCCTTCGCGACTTCTTGGGCGACGAAGCGCACGAGCTTGAGGCGGTTCTCCTCCGTGTCCGGCATCGTGCTCTTCATGTAGATCTCGTACCCGTATCCGCGGATGCGCGACCGCAGGGCCGGGTGCATCCCTTGCACCGCGTCGAGGTTGCCCGCGGCGACGAGGATGAAGTCGCACGGGACGGCCTCGGTCTTAACCATCGCGCCGCTTGAACGCTCGCTCTGTCCGACGATCGAGAACTTCTTTTCCTGCATCGCGGTCAGGAGGGACTGTTGGCTCTCCATGCGGAGGACGTTGATCTCGTCGACGAAGAGGACCCCCTTGTGGGCCTTGTGAATCGCCCCGGACTCGACGCGCTCGTGAGCGGGGGTCTCGAGGCCGCCGCTCTGGAACGGGTCGTGCTTCACGTCCCCGAGGAGGGCGCCGGCGTGGCTCCCGGTCGCGTCAACGAAGGGAGGCATCTCGTCCGGAGTGTGGCTGACGAGGAGCTTCGGCACCATCAAGTTCTCCTGACGGTGGCCCGTGTACCGCGTCGCGATGTAGATGATCGCCGCCACGAGGATCCCGAATAGGATGATGTTCGGCGCATCGTCCCGGAAGCCTGGGGTCGTGTCGCCCCACTTGTACGAGAGGATGACGCTCAGTCCGATGATGAAGAAGACAATCGTCATGACCATAGACGCTTTCTGCTCGCGCCGCTGCATCGCCTCCGCCTTCTGGGCGTTGACGATCTCGCGGCCCTTGCCCGCTGGGACCACACGGATCTTCGGTTCGTTCGGGTCTTCCGGGTTGTGATAGACGATGATGTCTTGCAAGTCGTCCCGCGGCAGCATCTCGGTCATCGAGCGCGCGAGCATCGACTTGCCCGTGCCCGGGTCGCCGATCAGCATGACATGTCGTTTCTGCTCCGAGGCCTTTCGAATGACCTCGACAGCCCGCTCTTGGCCGATGACCTGGTCGACGAGCCGGTCCGGGATCTTGACCTCCGCGGTGCTGCGGAAATCCACCTTGTTAATCCAGGCATCCACAGGGGGCAACTCTTCAGGTTCGCCCGCGGTCTCCACCATCTTCAGGCCGGCCCCTCGCGTGGGTCGCGTTCGAATACACGAGGCTTCTACTTAAACACTTTGACCTTGAAGACAGGAATGAGAGCGCACAATTGTTCGGACGCTATGGAGACAAAGTACGAACCGAATCGCGTCACGTGTTGCGCGCGGCGATCACCTGCGCGAGTTTTGCGAACGCGCGCTCGACGCCCTCGCCGGTCTTCGCGGAGGTCCACATCCACGGGGCGCTATGCGAGTCCGCGGCCTTCTTGATGGCCGCTTCCGTGACCGCCATCTGGTCCTTGAGGTCCGCCTTGTTCGCGAGGAACTCGATCGGAATGTTGCCCGTGACCTTCACGACGGCCGCGACCCAGTCGTCGAGATCGTCGAGCGTCTCTTTGCGCGTGATGTCACACACGGCGAGTACGCCCTGGGCGCCGTGGAAGTACGCTTCCTTGAGCAACTCGCGGAAGCCCTTCTCACCCATGATGTCCCAAATCGTCATGTCGATGTCCATGCCGCCGTTCGGGCCGTCGACCTTGATCTCCTTCTTCGAGACCTTCGCGCCGAGCGTCGAGATGTAGCGGTCGTCGAACTGATCTTGGATGAAGCGGCGAATCAAACAGGTCTTGCCGACCGCGCCCTCTCCGACGAGGCAGATCTTGACCTTCATCTTCTGGCGGTCCATGGGATTCCTCAGGCGGGCTGCGCCGCTCGCACGCGGCTCACATTATAAAGGAATTGCCTACCGGTTATCTCTTGAGATAACACGCCGGATGGGACCCGAGTTTCCCGGGTGCGCTCAGGCTTCGCCGCCGCGGGCGATCGCATCGGCGAGGACCTTGAACGCCTCGTTGACGCCATGGCCCGACTTCGCGGACGCCAAGAACTGCGGCGCGTTGTGGATCGTGCCCATTCGCGCGAGCTCCTCTTCGCTGACGACGAGGCGCTCCTTCAGATCCATCTTGTTCCCGAGGAACACGATCGGCACGTTGCCGACCTGTTTCCGGATCATCTGGACCCAGTTGTTCAGGTCGTAGAACGTGTCTTTACGCGTGAGGTCGCACACCGCGATGACGCCGTGGGACCCTTCGAAGTACGCATCGCGGAGGAGCGCCCGGAAGCCTTTCTCCCCCATGATGTCCCAGACCATCATGTCGAGGCTCGCGTTCGCGCCCTTCCACATCACGTCGACCGTCTTCTTCGTGACCTTCGTCCCGACGGTCGCGATGTAGCGATCGTCGAACGAATCCTGTACGAATCGCTTGATGAGGGAGGTCTTGCCGACCGCGACGTCGCCGACGAGGCACACCTTGACCTTGACATGCTTCTGGCTCGTCACCGCCGGCGTGGCCATCATCGCAGTCCAACCCTAGTCGGATTTATGTATCGTGAGGACGCGAGTATCGCCCCTGATAATTCTCATTCTTCAGGGACGATCTTGCGCGCGTACCGCTCCTTCGCGACGCGCTCCGCGAGGGACTGAAACGCGGTCTCGACGCTCACACCGGTCTTGGCCGACGTGAAGTGGAACGGGCTGTCGTATGCCCGCGCGGCCTGGACCATGTCGTCCTCGGTGATCTGCCCCTGGTCCTTCAGGTCGACCTTGTTGCCGAGGAACTCGATCGGGATCTTGCCCGTGACGCTGTACACGCCCTCGATCCAGTCGTCCAGGTCGTCGAGCGTCTTGCGGCGGGTGACGTCGCACACCGCGAGGATGCCACGCGCGCCGTAGAAGTACGCCTCCTTGAGGAGTTCGCGGAATCCCTTCTGGCCCATGATGTCCCAGATCGTCATGTCGATCTTGAGTTCGCCCGAGCCATCGGGGACCGCGGACGTGAGTTCCTTCTTCGAGACCTTCGTGCCGAGCGTCTGGATGTACTTGTCATCGAAGTTGTCCAGCACGAATCGCCGGATGAGAGATGTCTTCCCAACGGCCGCCTCGCCCACCAGGCAGACCTTCACTTTCATCCGCTTGACTTCCATGAAATACCGCCGAGCAACGTGGCATAGCCAGGGAGGCCCGCATAAACGTTATGGGAATGTTATCAGCCCCGATACGGCCGGCTCACCTCCAGTCCGCAATGGTTCGGCGGCACGGCCCGATGGAATGGGAAAGCGTATTGTATCGGCCGGCGCGTATCGGGTCGAGGCCACGTCGATGTGCGACGAATATTACGACGCCCGCGTCCGCGCGTACTGGCGAGCGCTCGAAGAGGCGAAGACGGACGAGGAACTCGAGACGAGTCAGGACGAACTCGTCATCAAGCCCGTTGTCCTCGAGCCACTCGAGCCGCAGAAACTGAAACCGAAAGCGCTCGTCCGGTGAACCTCGAGATCATCCGAGACGATTGCGCGTTCTCTCCAGAGAAATCGCGCGTTCTCCAAAGAATTATATAGACCCCCTCCATAGGGACGGCTCAGCGCGGCGACCAGACGCTCCCGGGCAATCCCTCGCGGATCCCGGAAATGCGGCCCCGATCCTTCTGGGTCGACAGGCAGCGTCACGGCGTCGCGACCAAGTCGCGTCTCACCGCAGACGAGGAGAGACTACGCTCTCCGGAGGAGTGGCCCGTGCCCAAGGAACACCGACCCCGCCACGGATCGATGGGCTTTTCGCCCCGCAAGAGGAGCGAGAGCCCGATCCCGCACTTCTCGAGCTGGCCGGATATCGACGGCAGCGCGCCGAAGGTCCAGGGCTTCGCGGGATACAAGGCCGGCATGACCCACGCGATCGTCGTCGACTACCGTCCCACGTCGACCACGTCGGGTCAGGAAGTCCAGGTTCCGGTCACGGTCGTCGAGGTCCCGCCGATGCGCGTAGCGGGCGTGCGGTTCTATCGCCGCGCCCCGGAAGGCCTCAAGACGACCGTGGAGGTCTGGAGTCCCAAGCTCGACAAGGAGTTGCGGCGAGTCTTCCCGATCGCGAAAGACTACGACGCCGACGAGGCGTGGAAGAAGGTCGATCCGGCCCAAGTCGACGAGGTCCGTCTCATCACCTACACGCAGCCTTCGCTCGTCACGGGCGTGCCGAAGAAGAAGCCGGATCTCATGGAGAATCGCGTCGGGGGCGGGTCCGTTGAGGACCGCGTGAAGTACGCGAAGAACCTGCTCGGCAAGGAGGTCTCGGTCACCGAGTTCTGCCGCGAAGGCTCGATGGTCGACGTCGCGGCGATCACGAAAGGCAAGGGCTGGCAGGGCCACCACACACGATGGGGCACCCGCCTTCTGAGTCACAAGAACTCGAAGCACCGGCGGAACATCGGAACGCTCGGGAACTTCCAGCCCGGATACGTTCGTCCGACGGTGCCGCAAGGCGGCCAGTTCGGGTACCACCAACGGACGGAGTACAACAAACGCATCCTGAAGATCGGCGAGAAGGGCGACGACATCACGCCCAACGGTGGATTTCTTCACTACGGCAACATTCGTAATCCCTACGTCCTGTTGCATGGTTCGATCCCGGGCCCGACGAAGCGGCTCATCCGCTTCCGCGACGCCGCCCGGGTCGGATACGTGAAGCTCGAGAAGTCGCCCGAGCTAACGTACGTGTCGCGCGCGTCGAAGCAGGGGGTCTGAGCGCGATGGCGGATCCGGAGGAGAAGGGCGTGGCCGAAGGGTCCGCGGAGACCAAAGAGAAGCCGAAGCGCCGCGTGCGGGCGAAGAAGCCGGCGAAGGCGGCGAAGGTAGCGAAAGAGCCCAGGGCGAAGGAGAAGAAGCCCGCGGCGCCTCCGCTCGAGGCGGGCCAGGTCCACGTTTACTCTCTCGATGGCGACGTCGTCAAGACGATCGAGCTCCCGCCCGTCTTCCGATCCGAGGTCCGCGTCGACCTCATCCGCCGCGCCGTGACGGCATTCCAGGCCAATCGCCGCCAACCGTATGCTGCGTCCGCGAACGCGGGCATGCGCCACTCGGTCCGATGGTCCGGGAAGGGCCACGGCGTCTCGCGTGTCCCGCGGATTCGCGGGACGATGATCGGTGCCCAGGCGCCCGGTACGGTCGGCGGGCGACGCGCGCATCCGCCTCGTATCCAGGCGGTCTGGGCGAAGAAGATCAACGACCACGAGCGCCGACTCGCGCGCAACGCGGCGCTGGCGGCTCTGAAAGATCCCTCTCTCGTTGCGTCACGCGGCCATCAGTTCAAGGAGAACGTCAGCGTGCCCGTCGTCGTCGAGGATGGAATCGAGTCGGTGGAGACGGATGGCGGGGCCGTCCGTGCAGGCCTTCGGATTCTCGACCAACTTGGAGTCATCAGTGACGTCGATCGAGCGAAAGAGGGCCGCCACATCCGTGCGGGCCGCGGCAAGATGCGAGGACGCCGCTACCGCCAGCCGCAGAGCCTACTCATCGTCGTGAAAGATTCCAACGCGGTCCGACGCCTCTTCGGCAACCTGCCCGGCGTCGAGGTCGTGAGCCCGGCAGCCCTGAACGCCGAATTGCTGGCGCCAGGCGGCGACCCCGGTCGCCTCACGATCTTCAGCGAGGGTGCGCTCGAAGTCCTGCGGAGCTGGTCCCCATGAAGCCGCACGAAATTCTTCTTCACCCGTATGTCACGGAAAAGTCGCTCAACATGCTCCAGGGGACCGCCGCGCAGAACCTCAAAGACGGGAACCGCCTCGAGTTCCTCGTGCGACGCGAGGCGTCGCGGGATCAGGTCAAGAAGGCATTCGAGGACCTGTTCCAGGTGAAGGTCGCGAAGGTCAACACGTTCATTCGCAAGGACGGGAAACACGCAATCATCAAGCTCAAGCCGGAATTCTCGGCCGAGGAGATCGGCATGCGGATCGGGGTGTTCTGATGGGAAAGAATCTCCGATCCCAACGACGGGGCCGTGGCACGTCTCCGACGTACCGTTCGCCGAGCCACCGCCATCCCGGCCCCGTGGCCCATCCGCATCTCCGGGGCGCAGGCCTCGTGACGGACATCTTCCAGGCGCCGGGCCATACCGCGCCGCTCGCGCGCGTGCGCTTCGACGGACACGAGGTCCTCATGATCGCATGCGACGGACTCTCCGTCGGGCAGCGGGTCACGCACGGCGAACCAAACGTAGATCGCGGGAACACGCTCCCGCTCCGAGAGATCCCCGAAGGCACGCTCGTGTACAACATCGAGGCGAGGCCCGGCGACGGCGGTCGGTTCGTCCGAGCCGCGGGGACCCAAGCGGTCGTCGTGAGCCAGGGCGACCGGACGGTCGTCCAGATGCCCTCGGGGCAGTTCCACTCGTTCCATCCGGAATGCCGGGCGACGATCGGAGCGGTCGCCGGCGCAGGCCGCGGGGACAAACCCTTCACGAAGGCGGGCAAGAAGTGGTTCTCGTACCGCTCCTTCAGCAAGGCCGTGTTCGTCGTCCGCGGCGTCGCGATGAATCCCGTGGACCATCCGCACGGCGGCGGGTCCCATCAGCACGTCGGGAAACCGTCGACCGTCGGCTATGACGCTCCTCCTGGCCGCAAGGTCGGCCGGATGTCGCCGCAGCCGAAGCGACTGAAGGCGAAACGACGGAGGACCTGACGATGGCAAAGAAGATGGGCGGGCTGGCGAAGGCGGCCCGACGGAAGATCCGAAAGCGCGCGGGCCTCGTGGAGACACGCCGCAAGAAGGAGTTCACCTACCGGGGCTACACGCTCGACGAGATGAGGGCGATGACGCTCGATGAGATCATCGAACTCTTGCCCGCGCGGCCGAGACGGTCCTTCATCCGTGGCCTCGATGAGGAACGCCTCACATTCGTCGAGAAGCTCCGGGCGAACGGCGGCGAAGAAGCGGTACGCACTCACTGTCGCGACGTGCCGATCCTGCCGGACTTCGTGGGCAAGAAGGTCGCGGTCCACAACGGGAAGGAGTTCGTGAACGTCGAGATCAAGGCGGAGATGATCGGCCATTACATCGGCGAGTTCGCGATGACGCGGAAGAGCGTCACCCATAGCGGCCCTGGCGTCGGCGCGACGCGGTCGTCGAAGTTCATGCCGCTGAAGTGAGGGTCCGGATGACGAAGCTCGGGTACACGACGGAATACAAGATCGAGACGATGGCCCGAGCGTACGGCCGGGACCTGCCGCTCGCGTGGAAGAAGTCCATCGAACTCGCGCGCGCTCTTCGCGGCAAGACGGTCGACCAGGCGCGCGAGTACCTCGAGCGGGTGATCGCCCTGAAGCAGCCCGTCCCGATGAAGAAGTACAAGCGGTGGGTCGCTCACAAGTCCGGCACCGGCCCCGCGCGCTACCCGGTGAAGGCCGCGAAGGCGTTCCTCAAGGTCCTCGAGAGCGCGGTGTCCAACGCGGAGTTCACGGGCAAAGACGACCCCGACGCGATGGTAATCCGCGTCATCAACGCGCACAAAGGCCGGACGACAAAGAGCTTCCGACCTCGCGCGTACGGGCGGAGCAGCCCGTGGAACCAGGACAGCGTGAACCTCGAGATCGTGCTCGAGCAGGAGGCGGCGTGAGATGGCGCGCGAGAGGAAGGTCGAGCGGAAGGACAAGCGCATCATCGTCGAGAACGTGCGACGCGTCCTCCTGAAAGAATATCTCATGAACGAGACGCGCCGCGCGGGCTTCGGCGGCTTGGATATCCAGCGCACGCCGATGGGCACGCGAGTGACGCTCCTGGCGGAGCGACCGGGCCTCGTGATCGGCCGGAAAGGCGGCGCGATCAAGAGCTTGACCGAGGCCGTCGAGCGCCAGTTCAAGTTCGACAACCCGCAGATCGAAGTCCAAGAGGTCGCGAACCCCGCGCTGAACGCGCAGATCATGGCGGAGAAGCTCGCGAACGCGCTCGAACGCGGCTGGCACTTCCGCCGGGCCGGTCACTCGACGGTCCGTCGGATCATGGAGGCCGGCGCGAAGGGCTGCCTCGTCGTGATCGCGGGCAAGCTGACGGGGCAGCGGCACCGCCGCGAGAAGTTCAAGGCGGGTCACATCAAGTACTGCGGCGAGCCGCGGAATCTTTGGATGGGCCTTGGGTTCGCATCGGCGAAGTTGAAGCCCGGGATCATCGGCGTCACCGTCGAAATCATGGATCCGAGGGCGCGCCTCCCCGACGAGGTCGAGGTCAAGCAACCCACTGCGGAGTACATGGCCGCGGCCGAAGCGGCCGCGCTCGCCGCGGCGGCCGTGCGCGCTGAACCCGTTGAGCCGCTCCCCGAGATTCCGACGGCCGAACTTGCCGAGGGCGAGACGGCGGAAGACGCCGAGCCGATCTTGCCCGTCGAAGAACCGGACGCGGTGATGGCGAAGGTCAAGAAGAGCAAGGTCGCGACGAAGCGCCTGAAGAAAGTCGCGAAGGAAGTGAAGGAGCTCGGCGTCGACGTTGACGTGGACGCGGGAGGAGGCGACGAAGCGTAGATGCCGCTCCTCCGAACGAAGGAGATCCGCGCGATGGACGCGGAGACCCTCGCGAAGAAACTCACCGAACTCCAGGACGAGCTCATGCACGAGCGCGGAGTCGCCGCGATGGGCGGTGCGCCGCCGAACCCGGGCAAGATTCGAGCGCTGCGAAAGAACATCGCGCGCATCCTCACGATCGCCCGGGAAGAAGAGAAGCTGGGACGCACCGCGGCGCCGGCGAAACCGGCGCAGCGCGAGGAGTCGAGCTGATGAACCTGCGCAAGCACGAGCTCATCGGCCTCCAGGTCGAGATCCTTGGCGCGACCGACCCGACGCATGAACGGCTGCGAGGCCGGGTCGTGGACGAAACCCGCAACATGCTCGTCCTTGAGATCCAGGGGGAGGAGAAGCGGATCCCGAAACACGGCAGCCGCTTCCGGTTCGATGTGCAGGGCGGCCTCGAGGTCGAAGGAGACGAAATCCGGTTCCGACCGGAGGATCGCGTGAAGAAGGCTCGGTGAGAGAGATGGCGGAGAAAAAGTCCGCAAAGAAGTCGGCCCCCACGCCGAAGGCGGAGCCGGCGCGTGCAGCCGCCCCTTCGACGGGCGCCCGCGACATCGGCATCGATGTCCCGCTTCCCACCGCGACGTGCACGGACCGCAAGTGTCCGTTCCATGGCGGCCTTCCGGTCCGCGGCCAAGCGCTCGAAGGCGTCGTCGTATCGACGAAGATGCAGAACACGGTCGTCGTCGAACGCGAGTACCTACGATATATCCAGAAATACGAGCGATACGAGAAGCGGACACACCGCATGAACGTGCACGCGCCCCCGTGCCTCGCATTGCAGACGGGCAACCGCATCACGATGATGGAGTGCCGCCCGCTCGGAAAGACCGTCCACTTCGTCGCAATCCACAACCAGGGGGTCGCGGGATGAAGGGCCTCCCCGGCCGCCAGACGCGCGGCTTGCCGAAGGGCGCCCGCCTCGAGTGCATCGACAACACGGGCGCGAAGATCGTCGAGATCATCGAGGTCCTCAAGTACCGCGGGGTGCGGAACCGCATCTCCTCCGCGGGGATCGCGGACCTGCTCGTCGTCACGGTCAAGAAGGGCACACCTGAGACGAGGAAACAGGTGATGAACGCGGTGATCGTGCGGCAGCGCCGTCCGTTCCGACGCGCGGAAGGCATGATGGTCCAGTTCGAGGACAACGCCTGCGTGATCGTGACCCCGGAGGGCGAGGTCAAGGGCTCGGACATCAAGGGCCCGGTCGCGCGGGAGGCCGCAGAGCGCTGGCCCCGCGTCGCGGCGACGGCGAGCATGATCGTATGAGGTGCGATGCATGAAGAGCGCGAAAGCCCGGATGCAACGCAAGCGGGCGGCGAACGCGCCGCTCCACCAGAAGCGACTCCAAGCGTCGTCCCACCTCGCGCCGGAGCTCCACGACAAGGCGAAGGGGCATCTCCCGCGGGCGATCCCGGTCCGGAAGGGCGACAGCGTGCGCGTCATGCGGGGCGGCTTCCGGGGACGCGAAGGCAAGGTCGTCAGCGTGAACCGCGTCGCGGGGACGGTTGTCGTCGAAGGGATCACGATCGAAAAGGTCGACGAGAAGAAAGTCGCGCGGCCAATCCACGCGTCGAACCTCATGATCGTACGCATGGACGACACGGACGCTTGGCGTCGACGCCGGTTCGAGGAGTGAGGCCGTGAAGAAGCACCTCAAGCGATTGCCGGCACCGCGCTCCTGGACCGTGACCCGCAAGACGGAGTTCTGGGTCCTGCGGCCGTCTCCCGGTCCCCATCCGATCGAGCGCAGCGTGCCGGTCGGCCTGATCCTGCGGGACATGCTCAAGCTCTGCGACACGGCGCGAGAAGCGCGGCATATCCTGAACAACCGCGGCGTGCTCGTCGACGGCCGCGTCATCACCGAGCCGAAGTTCCCCGTCGGGCTCATGGACGTCCTGACGCTCAAGGATCTCAAGACGCACTACCGGATGCTCGTCGACACGCGAGGCCGGATGGCGCTGGTGGCCCTCGAGTCGGACGACGCGAAGTGGAAGCTGTGTCGGGTCGAGGACAAGACGACCGTCCCTGGGGGCAAGACGCAACTGAACCTCCATGATGGCCGGAACGTGCTCCTGCCGAAGGACGCGTACAAGACCGGCACGACGCTGAAGGTCGACCTCCCCGAACAGAAGGTGGCGGAACACTTCGAGCTCGCCGCGGGCGCGCCCGTCCTCGTGACGGGAGGGAAACACGTGGGCGAGATCGCACACGTCCTCGACGTCCAGCGCACGCGGAATCCGCGGGCGAACATCGTCACGTTCAAAGAGGGATTCTCGACGGATATCGACAAAGTCTTCGTGGTGGGGAAGGAAGCCCCGACGATCAAGACGCCGGAGGTCTCGGCGATCTAGGGGGTTCCATGGCGAGCATGCGAGACATCCGGATCGAGAAGGTCGTCATCAACATCGGCGTCGGGGAGGCGGGCGAGAAGCTCGTCAAGGCGCAGAAAGTCCTCGAGCTGGTGACGAAGCAGAAGTCCGTGCAGACCCTGAGCCACCAGGCGGTACGCGACTGGGGCGTGCGGCGGAACATGCCGATCGGGACGCGCGTCACCTTGCGGGGCGACCCGGCGGAGACGTTCCTCAAGGAGGCGCTCGGAATCCGGAACAACCGCCTGCCCGGGTACAGCTTCGATCCCCGCGGGAATTTCTCCTTCGGCATCCAGGACTACACGGACTTCGCCGGCATGAAGTACGACCCGGAGATCGGCGTCTTCGGGATGGACGTCAGCGTGAGCCTCCAGAGGCCCGGGTTCCGCGTAGCGCGCCGGGCGATCAAGCGGCGCCCGATTCCCGCGCGTCACCGAATCTCGCGAGACGAAGGCATGCAGTTCGTGAAGGATCACTTCAAAGTCGAGGTGGTCGAGTGAAGCGGACGAAGGACTTCGGCCGGAAGCGAGGCTGCCTGCGCTGCGGTCGCAAACGAGGCATCGTCCGGCGGTACGGTCTCCACCTGTGCCGCCAATGCTTCCGCGAGATCGCGTACGAGCTCGGCTTCCGGAAGTACAGTTGAGGTGGAACGATGCTTCAGGATCCTCTCAACGACGCGATGGCGACCATCCGCAATGCGGAAGCCGCCGGCAAGGCCGAATGCTTGATCCGCCCCGCGTCGAAGCTGATCGGCTACGTCCTCAAGGTGATGCAGGAAAACGAGTACATCAAGTCGTTCGAGAGGGTCGAGGACGGCCGCGGCAACCTCTACCGCGTGGCGCTTGTCGGGAGCATCAACAACTGCGGCGTGATCAAGCCGCGCTTCGCGGTGAAGCGCACCGAACTCGAGCGGTTCGAGGCGCGGTACCTGCCGGCGCAGGACTTCGGCGTCCTCATCCTGACGACGACGGAGGGCGTGATCTCCCAGACGAAGGCGAAGCAGATCGGCGTGGGCGGGAAGCTCCTCGCGTATGTGTATTGAGGTGACGCAATGCCCGTAGCCGGTTTCATCGAGGAGATCGTCGACATCCCGGACGGCGTCGAGTTCGGGTTTGACGGGCGCGATGTCGTCGTGGCGGCGAGGGGCCACACGCTCCGCCGGTCCCTGTCGCACCCGCGCATCCGACTCCAGGTCGAGGGCAAGCAGGTGAAGATCCGGTGCGAGTTCCCCCGTCGCCGCGAGGGCGCGCTCGTCGGCACGTTCGCGGCCCACCTGCGGAACATGGTCGTCGGGGTGACGGACGGCTTCACGTACGAGATGAAGATCGTCTACAGCCACTTCCCGGTCAAGGCGACCGTCAAGGGATCCGAGGTCATCATCGAGAATTTCCTCGGGGAGAAGTTCCCCCGGAAGGCGAACATCCTGGATGAGACGAAGGTCGAGGTGAAAGGCGACCAGGTCCTCTTGACCGGATCCGACATCGAGGCGGTCTCGCAAACTGCCGCGAACATCGAGCAGGCGACGCGCATCCGCGGATTCGACCCGCGCATCTTCCAAGACGGGATCTACATCACGAAGAAAGCCGGGGAGGCCTGAGGATGGCGGACGAGAAGGAACCGAAGGCGGAGAAGAAGCCGAAGAAGACCGCCGTCCCGGAGGCGCCCAAGGAGGAGAAGAAGGTCCTGCCGACGGCGCACGCGATCCGCGAGGCGAAGAAGGCGGACCTCGTCGCGTGGTCGGAAAAATTCGATCTCGATTCCGAAGGGAAGGTCGACGAACTCCGCAAGCGACTCCTCGCGTACGTCGCGAAAGAAGAAGCGAAGGCGGCGCGGGCCGAGGAGCCCGCCCCCGAGCCCGAGGCCAAACCGGAAACGAAGCCGAAGGAAAAGGCCAAGAAGCCGGCGAAGGCCGCGAAGAAACCCAAGGCGGAGGAAAAGGAGGAAGAGAAGGAGCCGCACGAAGCCCGGCAGAAGCCCAAGCTGGATGCGGAGATCAAGAAGCTCTTGGCCTTGCGTGCGGCGAAAGCCGCGGCCCGGCCGACCTTCCGCCGACAGGAATGGTTCCGCTACAAGAAGTTCGGCGACGAGTGGCGGAAGCCGCAAGGCGGGCAGTCGAAACTCCGTCGCCACTTCGGATACCGCTGGAATCTCCCGTCGATTGGGTATCGCGGCCCGCGCCGAGTGCGCGGCCTCCATCCGAGCGGCTTCCAAGAGGTCCTCGTCCACAACCCGCACCAGCTCAAAGGTCTGAACCCCGACACGCAGGCCGTCCGCATCGCGCATGGGGTCGGTGCTCGCAAGCGGGAGCTGATCGAACGCGCGTGCGATGACAAGGGGCTGCGCGTCCTGAACCGGATGGTGACCGAGTGAGGTTCGACTACCAGCGGCGGCTCGCGGCGTCGATCCTCGGGATCGGGATCAACCGGGTCTACATCAGCACGGACCCCAAGGAGCAGGAGAACATCCTCGACGCGATCACGCGCGACCTGATCCGCGGCCTCATCCGGCGCAATGTGATTCAGAAGCGGCCTGTGCGAGGCGTGTCGCGCGGTCGGGCCCGGCATCGCGCCGCCCAGCGCGCGAAGGGACGACGCCGGGGCCACGGGAGCCGGAAAGGGGGGCTGAACGCGCGGACACCCCAGAAGCGGCGCTGGATCGGCTCGATCCGCGGCATGCGGCGGTTCCTGCGGGAGCTGAAGGGCCAAGGCCGGATCGACGTGCCGACGTACCGGCGGTTCTACCGGCAATCGAAGGGCGGAATGTTCAAATCGAAGTCTCACCTGGAGCAGCAGATACGCGCCGCAGGCGCGATGAAGGAGGCAAAGAAGTGACCCGTCAAGGTCCGCACTACCGCGTCCCGTTCCGCCGACGGCGGGAGGGCCGCACGGACTACCGCACGCGTTCGAAGCTCCTTCGAAGCCAGAAGCCGCGCGCGGTCGTGCGCAAGACCCTCAATCAGACGATCGTTCAACTCGTCGCGGTCGAGCCCGCGGGGGACCGCATCCTTGCGGCTGCGCAGTCGATGGAACTCAAGGACCACGGTTGGTCCGCGGGGACCGGGAATCTCCCGGCCGCGTACCTCACGGGATATCTCGCGGGGAAGAAGGCATCGGCGAAAGGCGTGACGGAAGCCGTCCTCGACTTGGGGACGCAACGGCCCTCGAAAGGCGGTCGCCTGTTCGCGGCGTTGCAGGGCCTCGTCGATTCTGGCCTGGCGGTGCCGCACAGCCCGGACGTCCTGCCATCGAAGGATCGCGTCCGCGGGGCGCACATCGGCGAGGACATCCCGAAGCAATTCGACGCGGTGAAGTCGAAACTGGAGGCGGCCTGATGCCGGGCCGTCGAGGCGGCGGCCGCGGTCGGCGGCGAGAGGCCCGCGCGGCGCGACCGGAGCGGGACCTCAGCGAATGGGCCCCAAAGACGAAGCTCGGTCGCATGGTCCTCGCCGGAGACATCACGACCCTCGCGGACGCCATCAAGACCGGCCTCCCGATCCGCGAGCCGGAGATCGTCGATATCCTCCTCCCGGAGACGGAGGACGAGGTCCTGGACGTCAACATGGTCCAGCGGATGACGGACTCCGGCCGACGCGTGAACTTCGTGATCACATGCATCGTCGGGAACAAAGATGGTTTCGCGGGTCTCGGACGCGCTCGAGGTCGTGAGGTCGGGCCCTCGATCCGGCGTGCGATCGACAACGCGAAGCTGAACATGATCGAGATCAAACGCGGATGCGGTTCCTGGGAGTGCGGCTGTCAACGTGCGCACTCTCTGCCCTTCAAGGTGAAGGGCCGCAGCGGCTCGGTGGAGGTCGTCCTCAAGCCGGCTCCGCAAGGCGTCGGGCTCTCCGTCGGCGACGTGGCGAAGAGCGTCCTCCGCCTCGCCGGGATCACCGACGCGTGGGGATTCACGAAAGGTCACACCAAGACGACCGTCAACTATGCGCTCGCGACGTTCGAGGCCCTCCGCAAGACGGCCGAGATCAAAGTCCGCGGGGAGCAGTCGGACCGCCTCAAGATTAAGTCGGGTGCCGAACAGGTGTTCGTCCGGAAAGTCGCCGCAGCCCCGGTGGCGGAAGCCGCCGTCACTGTCGAGCTTCCCGAGGAGATCGAGGTCGAAGGCGAAGACTTGACGAAGGGGCCCGAGGAACCGACCGAAAGCGTGGAGAAAGAGGAATGACGTTCGCGGTGCTGCGCATTCGGGGCAAAGGCGATCTGCGGCGCGACGTAAAGGACACGCTGCGAATGCTCCACCTCACACGCCAGAATCACTGTTCGATCCTTCCGCAGGACCCGACGTATCAGGGCATGCTGCAGCTCGTGAAGGATCACGTCACGTGGGGCGAGATCGAGCCGGAGATGCTCGCGAAGCTCCTCCTGAAGCGAGGCCGCCAAGTCGGGGACCGCCCGATCGATGACGCATTCGTCAAAGCGCACAGCAAGTACAAGTCGATCTGGGACCTGAGCCAGGCGATCGCGAAAGGCGAGGCGTCCCTCGCGGACGTGCGTGAGTTGCGACCCGTCCTCCGACTGCCACCGCCGCGCCGCGGATTCCGCGGGATCAAGCGAGGCTTCCACGACGGCGGGGACCTTGGGTATCGCGGCAAAGCGATTAACGATCTCTTGCAGCGAATGGTCGAGGAGGCGGGGCCCGATGGTCTCTAGGACGCGGAAGCTGCGGGGCAGCCGGACACACGGCCGCGGGAAGAAGCACGGGCGCGGCGCGGGCGGACGTGGCGGCACCGGGAATGCGGGCCTTCACAAACACAAGCGCAAGTGGATGATCAAGTACGACCCGGAGCATTTCGGTCGTCACGGGTTCACGCGCCATGCGCAGATGCATCCGACCGCAGCCATCGATCTCGAGGACTTGACCCGGCGGCTCGGTGAGTTCGAGGCCGCGGGCCACGCGAAGAAAGACAAGGCCCGAACCGACGTCGACCTGACCGCGGCGGGAATCGACAAGCTATTAGGTTCTGGTCGCGTAACGAGCCCGATGCGGATCACCGTCGCGAAGGCGTCCGAGGCCGCGGTGGCCAAGGTCGCGGATGCGGGCGGTGAGGTCGTCCTCCCCGCGAAAGCCGGGACGTGACCGATGCCTCTCGAAGAGCAGAAGAAGAGCCGCCTTTACGCCCTCAAGCCGCTGACGGACCGCCTGCCGGCCGTCACGCGTCCGGAAGGCCACGTACAGTTCCGCACGAAGATGTTCTGGGTCCTCGCGATCCTCGTCATCTACTTCGCGATGACGAACATCTTCATCTACGGCCTGGATCGGTCGAACGTCATCGACTTCTTCTCGAGCCTTCGGGCGATCCTCGCCGGTGCCCAGGGGTCGTTGATGCACTTAGGCATCGGCCCGATCGTCACGGCATCGATCATCATGCAGCTCTTCGCGGGCGCGAAGATCATCAACCTCGACCTGCAGGACGACGATGACAAGAGCGTCTACCAGGGCACGCAGAAGTTCCTCGTCATCGTCATGATCTTCGTCGAGGCGGTGCCCCAAGTCTATGGCTTCCTGACGCCCGCGGTGGGCTTCGTCGACAATCTGAACGGTTCGTTCCTCTACGGCATCATCCCCTCCGGGCACGGGGAATCGTGGGCGAAGCTGCTCATCATCATCCAGCTCTTCGCGGGATCCTACCTCGTCTTCCTGATGGACGAAGTCGTCTCGAAGTGGGGGATCGGGTCGGGGATCTCGCTGTTCATCGCGGGCGGCGTGGCGCAGCAGATCTTCACGGGGACGTTCAACTTCGAACCCGCGAACGCCGGGAGCCCAATCCCCGCGGGCGCGATCCCGAAGACGATCTACTACCTCCAGCACTTCAACGCGAGCTCGCTGGCGAACGGCGGGATCGAGCAGATCATGGTGCAACCGCCCAATCCGCTCGTCGCGCTGATTGGGACGATCTCGATCTTCATGATCGTCGCGTACGTCGAGTCGACGCGCATCGAGCTCCCGCTCGCCCACGGCATGGCCCGGGGCGCGCGCGGACGCTATCCGATCCGCCTCATGTACGCGTCGAACATCCCGGTCATCCTCGTCGCGGCGGTGCTCGCGAACGTGAGCATGTTCTCGTTGCTGTTCTGGCAGCACCCCGAGTGGCCAATCGTCGGGCAGAACCCGTTCATCGGCGCCTACCCGAGTTCCACGGACTACCGGGTGATGAACGGACAGTTACAGCGGACGACACCGATCGGCGGCCTGGCGTACTACTTCTCGAACGTCAACGGAGTCCAGGACTGGCTCCTGCCGCTCTTCAATCCCGCGCAATACAGCGTGTACCTGCGCGGCCTGGCGTACTGGCAGGTCTTCGTGCACCTGCTCGTGTTCCTGCTCGTGTTCATCGGCGGCTCCGTCATGTTCGCGAAGTTCTGGATCATGACGACGAACATGGGCCCCGAAGACGTCGCGCGTCAGATCGAGTCGAGCGGCATGCAGATTCCCGGGTTCCGGCGGGACCCTCGGGTCTTACGCCGCGTGCTGGACCGGTACATCCCGGTGGTGGCGGTGATTTCTGGAGCCTCGGTGGGCGCCCTCGCTGCGGGCGCCGACATGATAGGGACGGTGGGGAACGCCTCCGGCACCGGCGTCCTGCTGTCCGTCGGCATCATGATCCAAATGTACGAGGCGATCGGCCGCGAGCAGATGATGGAGATGCATCCCGTGCTGCGGCAGTTCTTCGGCGCGACGGAATGACGTTCAGTTCGACGGCGTCCGCAGGCTCAGTTGTTCACTCTCGCTGTCGTACCGCACGAGCTCCACGTAGCGGCCCCAGTACACGAGCGCCTTGAAGACATCCTCCGCCTGGTGGGTCCCCACGTTGGCGGCGATCGCATCGATGATCTCCTCGCGATCCAGCGGCCGGCCGGCCTTGCGCGCCATGTCCGTCACGCGTTGGAACACGGGCAGGTCGTCGATGATGCCTCGGACGATGGACTTGCGCTCCCGCACGTTCGCGGAGAGAAGCTTGCGGCTCAGTTCGGTCATGCGCACGTCGCCCTCGTCGACGGTCAAGAGGCCAAGGAACTCCGCCGCCGCGAGGATCGGCCCGAGGCGGTCTACGTCCATGTCGACCTCCTGGGAGATCGTTGCGACGTCGACCGTGCCTCCCGCCTCGTCGACCGCCTCCACGAGGCCGAGGATCTGGCCGACCGAGACCTTCGAGATCGAATGGAAATCCGTCACGCGCGTCCCCGGTCCAACGTCGTCCCCGATATTAGGCATTTGACCTCCTAACTCACACGATGAGCGAATAGATTTCGTCCACCCACCCGTAGAACTCCGGTTCCTTGCGATTGCGGGGCCTCGGCAGGTCGATCACCAGTTCCGCGACCATCCGACCCGGGCGGCTCGAGAGCACGATAATGCGGTCCGCGAGATAGACGGCCTCTTCGATGCTATGCGTCACCATGAGGACCGCTTTCGGGGGCAGATTGGGGTCCGACCACAGCTGCAGGATCTCGTCTCGCAGGTTCTGCGCCGTCAGCGGATCGAGGGACGAGAACGGCTCGTCCATGCAGAGCAGGAGCGGCTCGATCGCGAGCGCCCGCGCGATCCCGACGCGCTGCTTCATCCCGCCGCTGAGTTCGCGCGGGAACGCGTTCTCGAACCCGGTCAGCCCGACGGCATCGATGAATCTCCGAGCCCGTGCCTGACGGTCTGCCACCGGCACGTTCTGCGCCTCGAGCCCCAGCTCGACATTCTGCGTCACGGTGAGCCACGGGAAGAGCGCGAATGACTGGAAGACCATCGCGACCTGCGGGTTGTCCGCGCGGATCGGCTGGCCCTCGAACAGGACCTCGCCCGACGTCGGCTTCTCGAGGCCGACCAGGATCCGTAGGAGCGTCGACTTGCCCGACCCCGACGGCCCGACGACGCAGACGAAATCGTGCTCCGCGAGTTCGAAGCGGACGAGCTCGAGGATCTTGAACTCCTTCTCGTCCTCGAAGAACGACTTGGTGACGTCCTTCACCTTGAGGAGTGGCGCCGGATTGGCCATCCTACACCTCCAGGCGATAGCGGATCGTCGCGCGTTTGAACAACGGCCGCCACAGGAGCTTGTTCATGGCGAGGACGACGACGATCATCGTCAGGATCGTCAGCAGCAGGACTTCCGTGTCGCCGGTCAGGAGGACCGCCTCGTTGATGAGGGATCCGAGGCCCACGACCGAATACGATTTCTGCGCGTACTGAATGTATTCCGAGACGATCAGGGCGTTCCACCCGGCGCCCCATGCGGTGATGCTGCCAGTCAACAGGGACGGCGTCATGGCGGGCAGCAGAAGGCGTCTCCAGTACGCTCGTCCCCGGAGGCCGAAGGACCGGGCCGCCTCGCGCAAATCCTGCGGAATGCTTCGGACGCCCGCGACGAGGTTGAAGAGCAAGTACCATTGCATGCTGAAGAGCGCGATTAGGATGGCGGCGAGCTGCTCGGCGCCGTCGGTTGACGCGACGACGGCCAGCGAGAATCCCAGGATGACCGGGAGCAGCGCCGTCGCCGGCAGGGAGGCGAAGATCTCCAGGGCCGGCGTGAGGAATCGAGAGGCGCGCTCGCTCTCGCCAAGGATCACCGCCACGGGGATCGTCCACGCGAGCGCGATGCCGTACGCCACGAGCAGACGAGCGAACGAGAGCAGCGCCGCCAAAGGGAGCCCCGCCGCCTCGGGGGGCAACGGGCGAAGGAACAACTGGGCGAGGCCGAGGAGGCCTGTCGTGACGACGAGGAGCAAGACGATGATGAACAGCCCGAGGTCGACGACGCGGACGTCGCGGACGACCTTCGGATGCGATGCGTAGGCGCGGTCGAGGCGCACCGAGGCTTTGTGATAGGCCTGTGTGGCCGGGCGGGCCCGCGCGAGGATCGTGCGACGGACTCCAGGGAAGCGCGGCATCCACCGGAACGGCTCATAGCGGGGAACCTTCGCGAGTTCGCGCCCGGAGGCGGTGTCCATACGGAACCGTTCGGACCACACGCTCAAGGGTCGCCACACGAAGAAGTCGAGGGCGAGGACGACCGCCGCAAGGACCGCCAGACCGATTGCGATGGAGGCCACATCTCCGTTTCGGCCAGCGTCCGCGATGAACGCACCCAACCCGCGGCGTGCGAACTTCGAGGAGCCCACTTGGAAGACCTCGCTCGCGACGAGGAAGAACCATCCGTTTGTCCACGACAGGATCGAGTTGTAGACGAGTTTCGGGACCGCGGCGGGAAACTCGAGGAGCCGGAACCGGAGCCATTTCGTCAACCCGAAGGAGGACGCGGCGGCCTCGAGGTCCTGCGGGATCGTCGTCAGCGATTCGTACACCCCGAACGCCATGTTCCAGGCCATGCTCGTGAAGATCAGGAAGACCACGGCGATCTCGATCCCGACCGGGCTTCCCTGGAACGTCACCACGAAGAACAGCAACGCCGCAGGGAAGAACGCCAGGATCGGGATCGACTGGAGGACGTCGAGGATCGGCAGCATGATGAGCGCCGCCCGTCGGCTCGTGGCGGCGGTGTGCCCGTACGCGATTGCGAAGACGAGGCCGATCAGGTAGGCGGCCACCATCCTCGAGGTCGAAAACAGCGCGAGCAGCGGCAGCTGCAGTGCGTTCAGGGCCGCTTGAGGCGACGCGATGGCGGCGACGATCCCCACGAGGACCAGGATGCCCGCGACGAACCGGAGCGCACGCCGGCGTCCGCGCATCATCGCCCGCAAAGGACGGGGCCTATTTACGGCTTGTCGCAACCGGCATCAGACGCCGCCGAGGAAACGCGCGAGGATCGCCTTCTGCGCATGGAGCCGGTTTTCCGCTTGGTCGAAGACGATCGACTGCGGGCCGTCTATCACATCGTCCGTGATCTCGAGTCCGCGGTGCGCGGGCAAGCAGTGCATCACGAGGGCGTCGGGCTTCGCGGCATCGAGGAGTTTCGCGTCGACCTGGTATCCTCGAAATGCGCGTTCCCGTTCCGCGCGTTCCGCGTCTTGGCCCATCGAGACCCACACGTCGGTGTACAGGATATCCGCGGCCTTGGCCGCCGCAGCGGGGTCGTGCACGACGCCGATGGATCCGCCCTTCTCTTTCCCGATTCGGCGCGCGGACGCGAGCAGTTCCGCGTCCGGTTCGTATCCCGCGGGACACGCGGCGGCCATGTCCATCCCGACGATCGCGGTCCCGAGTAGGAGGGAGTTGCAGACGTTGTTGCCGTCGCCCACGTACGCGAGCTTCAGACCCGAAAGTTTTCGTCGCCGCTCCTGGATCGTGAAGAGGTCCGACACGATCTGGCAGGGATGCTCCTTGTCGTCGAGGCCGTTGATCACCGGGACGGAGGCGTTGGCGGCAAGTTCGCGAACGTTGTCGCGTCGGAACGCGCGGTACATGATCCCGTCGACGTAGCGGCTCAGGACCCGCGCGGTGTCCGCGATCGACTCGCCGCGACCGATCTGCAAGTCGTTCGGGCTCAGGAAGAGCGCGTGGCCCCCGAGCTGCGCCATTCCGACTTCGAATGAGACGCGCGTCCGGGTCGACGCCTTCTCGAACAGCATGGCGAGACTCTTGCCGCGGAGCGGCTCGTACGGTTCGCCCGCCTTCGTCTGGTTCTTGATCTTCCCCGCGAGTTCCAACAGGCCGACGAGGTCGTCCCGCACGTCGAGCATGGTGACGAGGTCTCGTTTTCCGGCCATCGTCCGCAACCATCCGGCGCGAGATACAAAACGTTTGTGCAGCGCCTTCCGGCGCCGGACGAGACGTCAAATACACGGCGTTCGTTTCGCGACCGTGATCCGGCCCCAGACGGGTGCGGAGCGGGACCGCGAGGAAAGGCAGCGAGCCGTGGCCAAACGCAGGACGAGCATTCGTCTGGGTCTCGCCGGGATCGTGCTGGTGTTCGCGGGTGGCATCGCGTTCGCCCTCACGCCGCTGAGTGGTCTCGCCCTCCTCGGTTTGATGGGGATCGGGATTGCGCTGCTCGTTGCAGCCTTGCTTCTCGCCCCGACGCGGGTCCCCGAGCGATTGCTGGTCTCGCCGCCAAAGTGACGCTGGGCCTGGGCTACCGAGTGGCGGTGCCGCGTGATCGGACGGGCGCGACTCTCGCCCGCTTTCTCGGGCTCGTCCGAAAGAGGGAGGCGTAGAGCCGCTCCCCGTTCGCAGTGAGGCTGTAGGCGCTCGTGTCCCGCCCGGATCGTTCGTAGGTCACGGCGACCAATCCTGCGGCCTTCAGCACTCCGAGGTGGTATGCAGCGAGGCCGGTCTCGACGTCCACCCGTTTCGCAATCTCGTTGAAGGACCGGGACCGTCCCTCATGGATGAACGCGAATGCTTTCAGTCGAACGGGATTGTCGAGCGCGGTGTAGGCCCGGAGCTCTTCCATGGACTCGAGTTCTTGAGGGGTCAAGTCCGACACCTTCACGGGTGGGCCATTGTTGACCAAGTATAAATCCATTTACTTAATAAAGTCTGGATAAAGAGCCCTGACCTGTCGATGCCGTTCCGCGATCATCAAGACGAGACGGTCGGCCGAAGGGACCCGGGCGACCCGGCCACCGTCGACAGGGTATACATGGCCGAACGCGACGAGGTGAGTCAGGTACAGGTCCGAGAGGTAGCTCGCGACATCGCTGTGAACCGGGTGATACTCCGGGCGGACGAGAATGCGGAGCTTGTGGGCGACGCGAGGGTCCGCTTGAAGCTGCCCCAGCTCGGTGGCGGTGCCCCAGGATTCGACGTTCAGGAACACGAGGTCCACGTCGCCGCGAGCGAGGACCAAGGGCTCTGCGAGGGACGGACTAGTCTCCGGCGGCAGGTCGTCTTCAGGGACGAGCGCGATCATCTTCCGTTTGGATAAGGCCTCGGAAATCGCCCGGCGCTCCTCGAGGCCCTTGCCGCCCGCCCCGAGAAGGACGATGATCGACGCGGACCGGTTGAGTCGCCTTTCGAGATCCCGCCGGATCGATCGGATTCGGCGTGCGCGACTCTCTGCCGACAAATCTCTTCCCGATGGTCCTAACGTCGCGAGGCGGTTGAAGGTCCCGTGAGGAGGTCCGTGAAACAACTCGGATATCCCGGGTCGGCGACGAAACGACCCATGACCAAAGGGCTATATTCCCGCGGCTTCTACAGCCGCCCCGCGGCCGGGATGGGCTAGCCTGGTCTTATGCTAGGGGACTGTGGATCCCTTGACGCGAGTTCAAATCTCGCTCCCGGCCCTCGCGTCCGTCCGTCACCGGAGCTCAATCGGTCCGGCAATCGCTCAGCGTCACCGCAAATTCTTATAGCGCCTGCCGAATGGGCCCTGCCGCACCTCGAGGCGATGAAGAAGCTTCGCGGCGCCCGAATTCCCCGGGAGCGGGGCTGCGATGATCAAGCAGGCGGAGAAGACGTACGCTCCTGTCGAGCTGGAGCGACAGGTCCAGAGCTTCTGGACGCGCGCGAAGGTCTACCCGAAGACCGTGGCGGCACGGGCGAACGCCGAAGACTTCTACTTCGGAGACGGACCGCCCTACACGACCGGCTCGATCCACCTCGGCCAGGTCCTGAACAAGACGATCAAGGATCTCGTGGTCCGCTACCGCCGGATGCGGGGCTTTCATGTCCGCGACCAGCCGGGCTACGACATGCACGGCCTCCCGATTGAGGTCCAGGTCGAGAAGGCCCTCGGGATCACGAACAAGAAAGAGATCGAGGAGCTCGGGATCGCCAAGTTCGTCGACACGTGCCGCAACTTCTCCCTCGATCTCCTGCAGAAGATGACGGTGCAGTTCCAGTCGCTCGGCATCTGGCTCGACTGGGAACGACCGTACATGACGATCCGCAACGAGTACGTCGAAGGCGCGTGGTGGACTCTCAAGCGGGCCCAGGAACGCGGGCTCATCTACGAGGCGCTCCGGTCGATTCAATGGTGCTCGCGCGACGAGACGGCCCTCGCGGACGCGGAGGTCGAGTACGCGGATGAGACGGACCCCTCGATCTACGTGAAGTTCCCGCTCACGGACCATCCGAACGAGTCCCTCCTGATCTGGACGACGACGCCGTGGACGCTCCCCGCGAATCTCGCGATCGCGGTGCATCCGCAATTCACGTACGCGAAGGCGAGGGTCGGGCCGGCGGACAAGCCGGAATACCTCTGGATCATGGAATCCGCGGTCCTCACGATCCTCGCCCTCGGAGGTGTGACGTCCTACGAGGTGGTCGAGAAGGCGACCGGAGACCGACTCGTCGGCCGGCCGTACACGCATCCGCTCGCTGCGAAGGTCCCGTTCCAGGCCGCCGTGACCGGAGAATGGGCCCACAAGGTCGTTGCCTCGGAGACCGTCCAGGCGGAGCAAACGGGCCTCGTGCACTCCGCCCCGGGTCATGGACCCGAAGACTTCGAACTCGGCCAGCGGCTCGGACTTCCCGCGTTCTCCCCTGTAGACGAGCGGGGACACTTCACGTCGGACGCAGGCGCGTATGCCGGAAGGCACGTGAAAGAAGCCGACCCCGCCATCATCCGCGACCTGCGATCCGCCGGCGCGCTCTTCGCGGAGGCGACCCTCGTCCACGCATACGGCCATTGCTGGCGGTGCCACACGCCAATCCTGTTCCGCGCGACGGTCCAGTGGTTCCTGAAGGTCTCCGACATCAAGGCGAAGATGGTCGAGGAGGTCCACCGCGTCCGATGGTATCCGGAGTGGGCCGGCGCCGCCCGCCAGCTCGGGTGGACGGAGAACCTCCGCGACTGGTGCATTTCCCGCCAGCGGTACTGGGGCATCCCGTTGCCGATCTGGCGGTGCGGGAAGTGTCGCTCTTGGGTCCTGGTCGGTTCCGTCGACGAACTGCGCCGCGGCCGCGGCTACGTGGACGGCATGGACCTCCACCGTCCCGGGATTGACGCCGTCTCGCTGCCGTGCGAGAAGTGCGACGGCACGATGGCCCGAGTCCCGGACGTCGTCGACGTCTGGTTCGACAGCGGCGTCTCGACGTGGGCCAGCCTCGGCTATCCCGGCCGGGATGACGAGTTCAAGCGGTGGTGGCCGGCCGACTGGATCGTCGAAGGTCCCGATCAGACGCGCGGATGGTTCAACTCGCAGCTCGCGGCCGGGGTCGTGGCGTTCGGTCGCGCGCCGTACGATTCGGTCCTGATGCACGGATGGGTGAACGCGCCCGATGGCCGCCAGATGCACAAGTCCCTTGGGAACTACATCGAGCCCGCGACGGTCATCGAGAAATTCGGTGTCGATCCGCTCCGACTCTATATGATCCTCGTGAACGCCCCGTGGGATGACGTCACGTTCCAGGAGGACGGCGTGCGGACGGCGCAACGCACCTTGAACATCCTCTGGAACGTCCTGCGGTTCGCGACGACGTACATGGTCCTCGACCGGTTCGATCCCTTCGCGGAGAAGGGCCGCGCCTCGCAGGGCCATCTGCGCCACGAGGACCGCTGGCTCCTGTCCCGACTCGAGGGCCTCAAGGCAAGCGTCGACGCCGGGATGGCGACGTACGACTTGCATCGCGCGTACCGAGCGGTCGAATCGTTCATCCTCGACGATCTCTCGCGTTGGTATGTGAAGCTCGTTCGCGGCCGGACGTGGATCGAGGCCCCGGACCGCGACAAGCTCGCCGCATACCGCGTGCTCCACGAGTCGCTCGTCACCGTGGCGGCGCTGCTGGCTCCCGTCACCCCGCACATCGCGGAGGCGATCTATCAGCGGCTCGACGGACGGAAACTGAGCGTGCACATGGTCGACTGGCCTGCGCCGGTGGACGGGCGAAGGAACCCCGATCTCGAGACCTCGATGGGGATCGTGCAGGAGCTCGTCGAGGTCGTCTCAAAGGAGCGGCAGAAAGGAGGCCGAAAACTCCGATGGCCGCTCAAGCTCGTGGCCGTCAAGAATCCCACGCCGGCTGCGGCGTCCGCACTGGATTCGCTCAAGGGGCTTTTCCTCGCTCAGGCGAACGCAAAAGAGCTCGTCGTCCTGAAGTCGACCGACGAATTCCCTGGGGTGACCTTCGTCGCGAAGCCGGATCCCGCGGCGATCGGGAAGGCGTACAAGGTGCTTCAACCGAAGATCGTGAAGCTCCTCGAGGGGCGGCCTGCCGAGGAGATCCGGAAGGCGCTCGACCGCGGGCGCTACGAAGTCGGAGTCGAAGGCCAGACCGTGACAATCGAACCCGCGATGGTCCGCTTCGAGAAGGCGGTGCCCGCTGACGTCGTGTCGGTCGCGACCCCGTTCGGAGAGCTCTATCTCGACCTGCGATTGACGCCGGAACTCCGGGCCGAGGCGTACGCCCGAGAGATCATCCGGCGCGTGCAGCAGATGCGCAAGGAACTCGACCTCGAGGTGGACGACTTCATCACGACGGTCATCAAGGCGAACAGGGACCTCGCCGCGAGCCTGGAGCCACAGATCCGATTCATGGCCGAGGAGACCCGCTCCCGCAACCTCACCTTCACCGACAAAGACCTCGACTCGGAGTACGTCGTCGAATGGAACGACGTCGACGGTCAATCCGTGACGATCGGCCTGACCCCGCTCCACATGGCCGAGGCGTTGCGCGACTTCACTCGGATCCCTGGGATCACCGCCGCGAAGGCGATGGCGCTCGTCGTCGCGGGATACAAGACGGTGGCCGCGCTGAAGGCGGCGACGAAACAGGAGCTCAGTGCGGTCGACGGTCTCGATGCCGGCGACGCGGAGCGCATCGTCACCGCGCTCGCGGCTGGTGCGGAGGTCCTGGCCGAATGCCCAACCTGTAGCGCCCCGGTCTCCGCGACCGCACGACGGTGCGCGCGGTGCGGCGAGCCCATCGCGACGGAAGCGACCCCCTGCCCTCGATGCAGCGCCCCGATCCCTCCCGGCTCCGCGGCGTGCGGCGTCTGCGGCTTCGTCCTCGGTTCCCCGCCGGCATCCGCGCCTCTCTCCCGCGTTGCATGCATCGCGTGCGGCGAACTCATCCCCGTGGGGTCGGACGTCTGTCCTTCCTGCGGCGCGTCCCAGGGAAAGGCCGTTGAGAGGACGGCTCCGCCTGGATCCGATTCGGCCGTACCGCTCCTCAGCGAGTCCTCGACCTACCTCATCAAGGAGGCCGCGCCGGAGGAAGCGTACAGCCTCTTCTTGATCGCCTTGCAGACGGGCAAGGCGGGCCTCTGCATCACGCGCGTGTTCCCCCAGAAGGTCCGCAATCGGTTCGAAATGCCGGACCTCCGGATCCTCTGGCTGAGCAACGTCGGGAAGGAGAACGCGGTCCGTCCGAAAGACCTCGAGAAGCTCTCGTTGTCGGTCGAGCAGTTCCTGGCCCGCGAGAAGGGCGTCATCCTGATGGACGGCATCGAGTACCTCGTGACGAACAACAATTTCATCACGGTCCTCCGGCTCGTGCAATCGATTCGAGATCAGGTCGCGATCCACAACGCGATTTTCCTGCTGTCCGTCAACCCGTCCGCGCTCGACGAGCACCAGATGACCTTGCTCGAGCGGGAGGTCGACCGCGTCGTCGAGGGGACCGAAGTGACGAAGTCGAAGGGACAGTCGAAGTCGAGTTCGGCAAAACGGCCTCGACGACGTCCTTGAGGCGCGGGACCGTGTCGAATCGTCCGAGCTGATTCGGCGCGATCCACCGGTGTTCCACGTTCTCCCAGTCCAAGCGGACCCGCCGGCTCTGAACGTCGAACAGGAACGGATGGATCACATACATCGTCGATTCGTGGCGGGCGAGGACTGCAGACCCCGCCGTCTGCAGGCGAGGAGCTCGCAGGCCCGTCTCCTCGCGGATCTCGATGACCGCCCGGTCCTTCGGTTCCTCGCGTCCCTCGAGGTACCCCGACACCGCCGACCAACGGCCTGGGAAGCTGCCGACCTCCCGGCTTCGACGCACGATGAGGATTCGGCCTTGATTCCGCAGGACGGCGGACACCACGGGACGGCCCCGCACGTCGGGCAGCTCGACGACGCCCCGGTCTCCGTCGACGGAGACCCGATCGCCGGACTGGAACCCGCCGACATCGACGCGATCGACCATGGGGATTCCGGATAGCACCGCACCCACCGCCACGATGCCGTCCGCGCGGGTCGTGACGAGGCCGGCGGGCCCGACGCCTCTCCGGGTGAGTCCGTAGAGGACGTAGGATCCGACCGTGCTGCCTTTCCCATGGGGAAATGCGAAGATTCGATCGGCGAGGCGTTCACCGGGCGCCGACGCGTGGCGGTCGAGGAGCGCGCCCGAACTCGGGTCCGCCCCGCCGACGAAGGAGAAGGGCGCGTTGTGGACGAGGGCCTGGCCGCTTGCGCGTCCCGCCGCAATCGGTCGCGCGCGAATCCTCACGCGTATCGCTCCAGGAGAGCCTCGACATCGTCCAAGACAACCTTCTGATGGCAGAGCGTGGGCAGGTAGTACGCGCCTTTGCCCGAGGGCGTCGCCACCGTTCCGAAGCGGTGCTCCAGGAGTGTTACCTCGAGGCAGGTGTCGGCGAGGACTCGGCCTCCCTGGCGTTCGATCGCCATGACCGCATCGGGATTCGCGGATCGGGCCGCGCGGCTCGTGAAGATCCACACCGGAATTCGCGGTGGCCGGCGCTCGACGAGCCGCGAGACCTCGCGCAGTTCCTCGGAGGAGAGCTGGGGGGATCCGAAGGCGATCACGTCCGCGTCCGCCCCATCCGTGTACTTCCGTTTCGCCTCGGTGAGATCGCCGCGCGTGATGGACAGGGACTCCAAGCCGCGCGTGCGCGCCCGCGGCGCTTCCGGCGTGACGCGCTCGAGATGAAACATGCCGCAGGATCCCGACGACGCGAGCGCGGCCCCGAGCCACTTCAGGTCCGGCTCCGTCGCCCGGAAGCCGCGAAAGAACGGCAGGCCGTCGCCCACACGCTCGCCCGCGACGAGACCGATCAGCGACCAATCCAGATCCCGCGGTTTCGTGCCGACATTCACGAGGACCGTCGGCTGCCTTCCATCGTCGCGGTGCAATCCGCAGTCCGGCGTGGCCCCGACGATGGCGGCTGCGAGGGCCGAAGGTCCGCCTTCTCGATTCGTCCGGGCCCCGAGGACCGAATTCGCGAAACACACGGCGTTGGACTCGGCCCACGCGATGTGCTCCCCGAGCGCGGGCCGCGTCGACGCCTCGTACGGCGTGCAGGAGTACGTCGGGGTGACGCCCATCGTCTCATACGCGTCGGCGATCCGGCGCTGCTTCGCCGCGAAATCCGGCGGCACGCCGAGGTCCTCCCACTGGCGGAGATCGGTCCCGAGCGGGTTGACGGTCGTCGGTACGCGGACGCGGGCGTCTCTCGCGAAGTCCTCGAGGAATTCCAGTCCGGGGTCGCCGATCATCTTGTACGACGCCCCGGAGACATGCGCGGAGGTGATGGGCACGAGCCGGTCCGCGTCCTCGAGCCGCGCGAGTGCGATCAGGATCCCCATTGCCTTCCGCTCGGCCTGAGTCCCGTCGTCCCGGAGGCGGCGTTGCGCCGCCGTGAGCCGCACTCAAGCGCCTCCCGCCAGCACGGCGCGAGCGACCGCTCGTGCCACCTCGGGCTTCGCGGGGTAGGCCATCAGCTTGAGGCGCACGTCAATCGCGTCGGCATCGGACGCGAGGCCGAGCCGCTCCTCGTATGCGGCCTGCTTGTCGATGCGGAAGTGGAGCACGCCCTCCTCGTCGACGCGGGCTTCCAGGTCCTTCGCGATCGCCGACGCGAGCCCCAGGGAGGACCAGCCATTCCAGACGGCCCGGATCGCTTTGCTTTCTTCGACCCGACGCGTCAGTCGGATGAGCGGGTTGCCGAAATGGCCTTCCAAGGCCTCGCGCGCGGTCTCGCCGGCGGGCATCGCGAACTCGAGCGCGCCCCGCACTCGGTCCTCGTCCTCCGTCGCATGACAGAACGTCCGCGCGTCGATCCACCAGATCGGCAGCTTAGCCATGGAGCCGCTCCAAGGCGGTCCGCGCCTCGCCGCGGAAGGCTTCGAGGGATCCTTCGTTCACGAGCATCCGGTCGGCCATCGCGATGACCTCGCCGAGACCCCATCCGAGCTCGCGGACGTCCCGGGCCAGGAACGCCTCGAAGCTCGGCGCATCGTCCGGCCGCCGGCGGTTCATCATCCGCCGATATCGCGTCGTGGGAGACGCATGGACCGCGAGGACCACGAGGTTGTCCCCGAACGCCTTGCGGTAGACGTCGGCTTCGGCGCGGCCGCGAAGGCCGTCGACGAGGACGCGCTCGCCGCGAATCCGAGGGAGCGTCCGCTCGGCCCAGACGCCATAGCCGTGGGATTGACGCTCCGCGTGGGCCATGCCGCCCACCGAGGCATCGGTGATCGGGAGCCCGCGACGCTGTGCTTCCTCCCGGACGACGTCCCCCATGCGTACGATCGAGAAGCCGAGGTCCTTGGCCACGGCGAGGACTTCCTCCTTGCCGCATCCCGGCATCCCCGTCACGCAGACGACCTTCACGAACCGCGAGGAAACGAGAGGTCGGCTTAAGCGTTTCCCGAATCAGGGGAGTCCATCCCGGACGAGGCGAACGGTCTCCGTGATGACGATCCGAGATGCGCCGGCGCACGCACCTCAATAGATCGTGTGGGGACCTGGGTCGACCGCGACATCGATCGTACCGTTCAGCTCCGGCCAATTCCGGAGGAGAGGACACCGGACGTTCTCCGACGGTCTCGTCACCGTGCCGTTCACCACGATCAGCGTGGGATATCCGAGTCCATTGAACGCCGTCCACGCGCCGACGATTTGCGTGCGCCCGCCGTAGACCGTGAAGTGAGCGGCCCATGAGCTCGGCGCGGTCCGAGAGAATTCGGTCCCTGACCAGATCGGGAGCGTCGTCGGCGGCGTCGATACGCGACCGAAATAGATCCCGACCGTCCCGACGACCATGAGGACGACGAAGCCGAACGCGGCGATCGCGAGGGCCTTGTTCTCCGCTCGCATCCGGCTGAGTCATCCCGGTTTTGCGAAATCAACCTGTGCGTTTGGTTCGGCCCTTCCCTCATGGCGGACCGACCGTCTGACAGGCATAAGACCGTGCCGAGGCGTGGACGTCTTGAAGAAAAATAGAAATACCCACGGACCCTAGGTCGAGTCCTAGGCATACCATGCCCCTCGACCTCGATCTGACCCGTCTACGATTCGGTACAGAACTGCTCAAGCGCGGCTTCGCGAAGATGCAGAAAGGCGGCGTCGTGATGGACGTCACGAATGCCGAGCAGGCGGCGATTGCCGAGGAAGCCGGCGCCGTCGCGGTGATGGCTCTCGAGCGGGTGCCCGCGGACATCCGCGCCGCCGGCGGCGTCGCGCGGATGGCGGACCCGATCCGGATCCAGGAGATCATGGACGCGGTCACGGTACCGGTGATGGCGAAGTGTCGTATCGGGCACGAGGCGGAGGCCCGCGCCCTCGAGTCCCTTGGCGCGGACATGATCGACGAGTCCGAAGTCCTCACCCCGGCGGACCCGTTCTTCCACGTCAACAAACGTGCGTTCGAGGTACCCTTCGTCTGCGGCGCACGGAACCTCGGGGAGGCCGTCCGGAGGGTCTGGGAAGGAGCCGCCATGATCCGGACGAAAGGCGAGCCGGGGACCGGGGACGTGGTCGAGGCGGTCCGGCACATGCAGCTCGTCACCCATGCCATCGGGGAGCTCAAGGGCCAGGACAACGAGAAGCTCTACGGCATCGCCCGCAAGTTCGCGGACAGCTACACGACCCTCCTGAAGGAGATCCGCACCGCCCACGGCCAAGAGGGGACCGTTCGGGACGAGGACATCGTGTTCGCCGAAGCGACGCTCGACGACATCACAGAGGGTGTGTTCCAGATCCTGAGCGAGATTAAGAAGATCCAACGGCTGCCCGTCGTCAACTTCGCGGCGGGCGGGATTGCGACGCCCGCGGATGCGGCGCTCATGATGCTCATGGGCTGTGACGGCGTGTTCGTCGGCTCGGGGATCTTCAAATCGGAGAACCCGGAGACGCGCGGCCGCGCGGTCGTCGATGCGGTCGCACACTTCGACGACCCGAGCACCGTCGCGGAAGTGTCGAAGGGCCTCGGACTGGCAATGAAAGGCCTCGACGCTAAGGCGCTGCCGCTCGAGGCGCGACTCCAGGACCGCGGCTGGTGACCTTCCCTAGCAAGAGGTCGAGGACCTCACCCACCGAGGCGCCGGTCAAGGTCGAGATGCGAACGTGGCCTTTCGTCGGGCCTTCCAGATCGGCCTTGTTTTCCACGACAACGATCGGCACTTCCGGGAAGAGGGCCTGCACCTCGCTGAGCAGCCGCATCTGCGCGTCGAGCGGGTAGCCGCATGTCTCGGTGGGATCGAGGACGAAGAGCACCGCATCCGCGACATGGGCGAGCGCAGCAATGGCCTGTCGCTCCATCCGGTTCCGGGTTTCCATCGGCCGGTCGAGGATCCCCGGCGTGTCGAGGACTTGGTATCGGCGCACCCCTCGCTCGATGTGGCCGAGCGACACGCCCTTCGTGGTGAAGGGATAGTCCGCGATCTTGGGCCGACCGGTGGAGACCGCGCGGACAAACGAGCTCTTCCCGACGTTCGGGTAACCGGCGACGACGATGGTCGGAAGTTCGGGATCGATCGCGGGGACGCGGCGCAGGGCCTTCCGCGCTTCGACGAGTCCGCCGAGGTCCTTGTCCACTTGGTAGACGAGGGAAGAAAGTCGGCCGTACGCCTCCTTCCGCAGTCGGCCGATCTCCTTTCCGGGCGCGCGACCGATGCGGCGACGATAGTCGCGCGCAATTTCGGCGGTCTTCCCAGCCGCCCAGTCCACCGCGCCGAGGTGCTTCTTCAGCTTCCCACGGTCGAGGAGGACATCGACGAGCTCGCGGTAGAACGGCGGCAGTCGGTCGATGCTGGGGAAGCCTTTCACGTAGCTCCGTAGCGAGGACTCGATCTCATGCCCGGCCGTCTTCACGCGAGCCACCGCGAGGTTTCGGGCGCGCGTCATCCGGTCGGGGCCTTTCGCCGTCACCTTCCCCGCGCGTCCGAACGCCTTATCCAGCAAGGCCTCCGCCGTGAGGATCGACGGAAGCTCGAACACGCCCGCGCAAGCCCGCGGCCCGGGATAAGGATGTAGGTCGTCAGTGCGCGAACAGGTCCGTGCCAATCTTCAGCGCTACGCCGAGAATTGCTACGCGATTCAGCGCGGCGAGGAAGTTCGCAATTAGGAACATGTTCCGCTCGAGGGCCTTCCCTTCCGAATTGAAGAGAGAATAGACGTAGATTGGAATCGTATCGCTCATCAGCGGGACGCTGAGGAGTAGGTAGATTCCCGTGTAGCCCGTCTTGCCGACGAACGTCTCTGCCTTCGCCACGAACCAGCGCGCGACGCTCCAGCGGTCTGACCACTTTCGCACCGACCCTTCGAGGTTCAGCCCGAACCAAAAGATTAGCCACGCCCCGATTGTTTTGCCGGCGGCGATTGCGAGCGCGGTGCCGGCTAGGAAGCCCCACTCGCCTCTTGCGAGCGGAAGAATGAGTGCGATTTCGATCGGAATCGGGAGGATGATCGCCACGAGAATCGCGTATACAAAAGCGATGAGCATGTACAACCATGGGGTGTTGTACGCGTCATTGAGTACCCCGATGACGTCGACCGAGCCCAGGGCGATTGCAACAACAAAGACGATCGCGACGACTCCGAGGACCGTGAGTAGTTTACGCCGCCTCGGGTTCGCAACATGAATGGCGATGGCGTCGTAACCTCGTCGGATCAGCTTCGTTACGTTGAGGGTAATGGCGTCGTATCCGAACGGGGTTATAAAAACCGGTGCCGCGAATTCTCTCAATTGGAAAGAGGGTGCAGTTGCCCGTCCTGGGTCAGCAGGACGACGCGGCTGTCTTCCCGCTCGGCCGCGATGCCGTAGCCCAGGCGGTCCGCGAGGCGCTGCGCGAACGTGCGGATCGAGGCGTGGGAGGGCACGTTGTCGGCCCGCATGCGCAGGCGGCTCTCGCCGACGAAGCTGTATCCCTTGCACTCGATGAACATCGGCTTCCCGGTCCGATCCAGCTCCGCGTACTCGTCCTCCCATCCGAGGTTCCAGCCCTCGACGAGCGTGTGCCGGATCACGGTACGGGTCGGCAGCGAGGGAAGGAGCGCAATCGTCTCTCGCAGCTTCTGGAACTCATGATCCGATTTCGGACCGACGAGCTTGGAGTAGAGCTCCTGGTTCGGGGCGGCGACCGTGACGTAGAGCTGCGTCGGCAGCCGACCTTCCGCATGCATCCGACGGAGGACGGCCGGCGTCGTGCCGTTCGTAACCAGGAACGTGGACATGCGGCGCCGCTTGAATTCGTCGACCATCTCCCCGAGCCGCTTGTACAGCGTCGGCTCTCCCGTCAGGCTGATCGCGACGTTCGTGGGATGCCACGCTTCGAGGAAACGGTCGGGGGAGACGTTCGGGTTCCCCTTGTATCCACTCAGCAATTCGCGTTGCGCGCGGATCGAATCCTCGACGATGAACGCGGGATCATCCGCCTCGAGGAGGCTGTCCGAACCCCACTCTTGCGTCCGCCAACAGAACTGGCAGGACAGGTTGCACGCGTCGACGGTCGGCGTCATCTGGAGGCAGCGGTGGCTCTCGATCCCGTAGAACGTCTGCTTGTAACAGCCGATGCCTTTCGTCAGGCTCGCCTTCGTCCAATGGCAAAGCTTGACGCCGCTGTGCTCGCCGACGATGCGGTAACCCTGGCGCTCGAGGACCTCTCGTTTCTCCGGGTCCATCCGGCCGCAGATGAGGAAAGGGCCTTAAAGGGCTTTCGCGGCCACGGCCGACATCCGGGTGTGCGGCTTGGACCGAGGCGGTCGTCGGAGTCCTCGAAGGTCGATGGCGCCGGGGGCGAACTCGACGACGTGAAAGCGATCGTCCTTCGCGATCAGGAAGGTGAGCTTTCGGAGGTCCTCGGAGAAGAGAAGGTCGTGGACTTTCAACTCTCGGCCCTCGTGCACGAACCGGCCCGCGATGTTCGTCCCGAAGATAGCATCGATCCAATGTCGGTCCACCCCGGAGACCCCTCGGAACGCCCACCACGGGTCGAAATGGACCAGGTCCGCGAAGTGGTCGATCCGAATCGACTCCACCGATCGCAGCGCAGGCATCTTGCCCGAGGCATGCACCCGGTCTCCGCGGCATTGGATTGTTCCCTCATGGACCCGAGGCGGCCCGCCCATTCGATCGAGTACCGTGAAGGGCACGTGCCACGACGGGTCCACGAAGGGCAGCGTGTACTTTGCCAGGATTTCCCCGTCGTCGAAATCGACGCGGCGCCCGACGAGCGCTCGCTCCGAGATTCCGGGCTCACCCATCTCCGTCCGCTCCCTCGTCGAAGGAATGGAGCCGACCCGCCGCCGGTTCGCGGGCCTTCCGGGTCGAGATCTTCGCGGCCTTCTCGAGGAGGTGCTTCACGGCGTGGCTCGCCTCGGTTTCGTCGAGGAGGAACGCCGCCTCGCGTTCGTCGAGTTCGAGCTGCGCGGTCAGATTCACTCGCAGATCCTCATCGCCCGCGAAGAGGGCTTTGATCGTCGGGAGGAAGTCGCCGAGAATCGTCGCCTGAGACATGTGGAGGTACCCGGCGAATTTCTTGGCCACGGAGTTCCGGGCGCCCCGCTGGGCACGCGAGCGCGCCATCTGGATCAGATAATAGGGAAACTCGAGCTGGCCTCCGCGCGCGCGACCTCGCCGCGCCACCGCCACACCGCTCGACATCAGCTCGCGCGCGTACGACCAGAGGCCGTAGCTCTGGCGGCGACGGACGCGGCCGAGGAAGATGTCCGCGCGGCTGAGGACGTCGTATCCACGCGCAAGGTCGTCGGGGCGACCGAACTCATGACCGAGGTTCTGATCGACCCATAGGATCAGGTCGTCGGGCGTCTCATCGAGGTCTCGGACGGCATCGCGGGCGCGCCGCGCGTCGCCGGACCGGAGGATCTCCTCGATGACCGGGAAGACCGTCAGCTCCCGGTCGCGGTTGCCGAGTGCCTTCGTCGACTCGGCGAGGAGATCTGTCCTTCCGATTGCGATGGACTCGAGGTCGTTGATCGCGGACCGGAGGTCGCCCGCGGCTCGCTGCACGATCACGTCGAGCACGTCCGGCGCGACCTCGCGTCCCTCCTTGGTCGCGATGGTCCGAAGTAGACTTTTCATTGCGTCATCGTGAATACCTTGAAATTTTATGGTCTTGCATAGTCGCTTCAGGGATGACGACCGACGCGTGAGCGCGTAGTAGTCGTTCACGATCAGGATCACGGGCTGGTGCGTCTTCTGGATCATCTCCACGATCGCCGCGATGCCGCCCCGGTCCTCCCGACCGAAGACGTTGTCCGCTTCGTCGAGGATGATGAGCTTGTGGCCGCCCTGCTCCGTGCGAAGGAACTCGCCCGTGTCGCTGAAGGTCTGGAGGACCGCGCCTCGAGTTGCGATCCGGTGAATGGCGTCTGCGTTCCGGCTGTCGGAGGCGTTCATCTCGACGACGCTCCATTCCATCTCCCCGGCGAGGGCGAGGGCCGCGCTCGTCTTCCCGATGCCCGGATCTCCCTGGAGGACGACCGCCTTCTTCTCCGGGCGGTTCTTCTGCCACGCGTCCGCCCACTTCCGGAGTTCGGCGACAGCAGTAGGGTTCCCGACGATCTCATCGAGGCTCGTCGGCCGATGCTTCTCGGTCCACGCCGTCATGGTTGCGCCGCGGAACGCGGCCGAGCCGCATAACCCTATCAGCCAGCTGCCAAAACCGGCAGTTTCGCCTGAACGTGTGATTTGTATAGCTGTTACAAGACCGCGTCATAAATTATATGTCGGACATAAATCGGCCTTTCGGTCTACTCACGCGCAGCGGCTTGAGTCGATTCGTACAGGTCAGCGAGCTCTAGCAAGAACTCGTCGTAGGTCTTGCGGAACTTGAGACGATACAGTCGGTCCCTC
This sequence comes from Thermoplasmata archaeon, assembly GCA_035636595.1. Taxonomy (GTDB): domain Archaea; phylum Thermoplasmatota; class Thermoplasmata; order RBG-16-68-12; family RBG-16-68-12; genus RBG-16-68-12. The sequence goes on along the minus strand of DASPYU010000023.1, from coordinate 9,214 downwards.
GTGTCGGTCGTGATTTGGATCGTCGTGAGGACCTTGACACGTTTTGCCACGGGTTCACCCTCGAGTCCATAATTCTATGGGCGCATATAGGGCTATGGATTGTCAATGCGGCCTAGGGGAGTTCCCCATTTACACCCGGTAGACCGAGGCGCAATGGGAAGAGGTGCCCGGACGGCCAAGAACACTCGATTCCTCCTGGATTGCTGTCACCCCTTCGACGGGAGGCGGGCCGCAGCGCTTCAGACGGTGTAATCCTCGAGGCGCAGTTGGGGCGGCATGGCCTTTTTCTGATCCGGCCGCCGGATGCGGCGCTGCATCTCGTTCTGCACGCGGTTGAACGTGTCGAGCTCGATCAGCGGGGAATGCTTCCCCCGCTTGATGCCGCCGTTGAGGCGAGCGAGGCCGCAGTACACCGGGTTGCTCAGGATGTTCGCGATCGTCTGGCTGGCCCAGGCGCGACCCGTCTTCGTGCGGTATCCGTCGCGATTCAGCTCCTGGCAGATCTTCGCGATCCCCTTCCCCTCAAGGTACCGCCGGAAGATCAGCGAGACGACCCGGGCTTCGTCCTGGCGGACCTCGAGAAGTCCGTTGACGTAATCATAACCGTACGGGCTCGCGTAGGTGAGGAATGCGTTCGCTTTTTTCACCGCGTTGTTGAGTGCCTCCGCGCTCTGCTGTCCCCGGGCGCGGCGGAGGACCTCCCGCTCGTTCAGGCCCCGTTCCGTGCAGAGTTTCTGCAGCGCTATCTCTTCCGTGTCGGCCCCGTAGTGTTGGAGGAGCTCTCGCGTCGAGCCGAACCGCATGTAGATCTCCCAGAAGAGGAGGGCATCGAGCGGCGCGCCGTCCGCGCAATGCTTGCAGAGCACGACCTTCTCACGACGTATCGTCGGATCCGCGCGAGGATTCGCATCGACCTCGTGGTTCACGAGGTTCTTCGGAGTCCAACAGCGGGCGCATCGTCCGTCCATGGCTCAGGCCTCCAAGACGATTGGAGGCGCACGGGCGTTCGCAAGGAGGGCTCGATCGCGCAGCCGCTTCTGGGCCTCGTTGAACGTCTCGACGGGGACGAGACCCGGGTGTTCCGCTTTCCGCAGGAACCCGTCCCAGCGGAGGAAGCCCGCGTACACGGGATTGTGGAGGATCCGGTGGGCCTTGACCGCGGTCCACTCCGTGTCGCGCCGGGTCCGGTGGCCTTCCGCGTTGAGCTCGTCGGCGATCTCCTCCAGCGTCTGGCCTCCGACACAACGGTCGAAGATCTCCCGCACCACAACGGCGTCGTGCTCGTTCGGGGTTAGGTGGCTCTCCACGAGATCGTAGCCCAGCGGCGCGTGGAACCCGAGGATCCCCGGGCCGGTCTTCGCCTTCTGGGACATCCCCATGTACACCCGCTCGCCGATCTGCTCCGACTCGAGCTGCGCAATCCGCTGGATGATGTCCATCACGAACCGCCCCATCGCGGTCGAGGTGTCGAGGGACTCCGTGGCGGAAACGAAATCCTTGTGCCACTCGAGAAGGTCGTCCATCATCTCCATGAAATTGCGGGCGTTGCGGTGAATCCGATCCATTTTGATGACCAGGAGCGCGTCCCATCGGTCCCGCTCCGCCATCATCCGCTGATACGCCGGTCGCTTCGTGTTCCGACCGGAGTGGCCGTCGTCGATGTAGGTTGCGGCAACACTCCAGTCGCGAGCGAGGCAGTATGCCTGGAGACGTTCCCTCTGCGCCTCCAGAGAAAACCCTTCCTTCGCTTGGTCCTCAGTCGATACTCTAGTGTAAATCGCAACGCGGACCGTGGGAACCCATCCCGACGCCGCGAAGGAACGTGCCATTACAAAAGACTAGCGGTCGGACGAAAGTCTGACGCAAGACCGACATCGCTGCGGCCTTTCCTCATGAAATCTTCGCGTCGATTGCACGTCGACTTTTATCGCTCATGTCTTATGGAAATAAGACAACTCCACGAAACCCGTGACAAATTCTGTCATGGAAAATTCGTCACTCCGTCCCATTACGAATTATCGCGCTGATATCGAGTTTTGGTTAAGTATTATATGTCGGAGAAGAGTACACCGAATCGGAATAATCTATGGCTGCAAATATTAGTGCTTCTTCTTTCGCAGTTCGTCGAGCACTTCCTTCGCTCGGTCCATTCGGACCTTCTTTTCCTTGACGAGGAGTTCGGCAACACGATCGATTTCGTCTCCTGTGGCCCCAACGGACGCCGCAATATTCCGCGCATGCAAGGACATGTGGCCACGTTGGATTCCTTCCGTGGCCAAGGCGCGGAGGGCGGCGAAGTTCTGGGCGAGACCGACCGATGCGATGACTTCTCCGAGTTCCTGCGCCGTCTTGACCCCCAGGAGGCGGACGTTCGCCTTCGCCGTCGGATGCACCGCCGTGGCCCCGCCGACGAGGCCAACCGCGAGGGGAAGCTCAATCGTCCCCACGAGGTCGCCGTTCGCGTCCTTCTCCCACGCGGTCAGGGACCGGTAGCCGCCAGATTTCCACGAAGCGTAGGCATGGGCTCCCGCCTCGATGGCCCGCCAGTCGTTTCCGGTGGCCACGACCACGGCGTCGACGCCGTTCATGATTCCCTTGTTGTGGGTCGCACAGCGGAACGGATCCGCGTCGGCGAAGGCGTAGGCCTCGAGGATTCCTTCGACCACGTCCTCGCCGGAGACGTCCGAGGATTGGATTGCTTCTTTCGAGAAGACGGCACGCGCACGGACCAGGCGGCGGACCGCGAGGTTCGAGATGATTCGAAGATAGACGCGGCCCCCGGTCCACTTCTCGAGGTGGGGCGCCACCGCCTCCGCCATCGTGTTCACCGCATTTGCGCCCATCGCGTCGCGGCAGTCTACGATCAGGTGGGTCACGACCATCGGCCCGCGTTTCGTGTCAATCACCCGGACCTCGACGTCCTTCGCGCCCCCGCCGAGTTTCACGAGCATCGGATCCTTTTCGTTCGCGATCGCGAGGATTTCGTCGCGGTGGGCGTGGACCGTGATCCTCGCCCCGTGCGGGTCCGGCACCCCGACGAGCTGGATCTGTCCGATCATCACGGGTCCCGTCGAGCTGGCGATGAACCCGCCGCGCTCGCGGGCCATCTTGGCGGCGTTCGACGCCGCGGCGACGACGCTCGGCTCCTCGATCGCCATCGGCACGAGGTAGTCCTTGCCGTTGACGCGGAAGTTCACCGCCACGCCGAGGGGCACGGGCATCGCCCCGACGACGTTCTCGATCATCCGGTCGACCTGCTCGAACTTCAGGGCGCCGGTGTTCCGGATCGTCTCAATCTCTGCGTCCGTGAGCTCGCCGAAATCGCGGATGATGTGCCATCGGTCCTCGGGGCTCTTCTTGTAGAAGCCGGAGACGTCCGAGCTCTTCACGCGGCCACCGCGCGCGAGAGAGGGATTCCCCGCCATAAAAGCATCGAGCGTGGGCCTACGTCATCCGCGTCCCGCAGTTCGGACAGTCAGTTGCGGCGCGGTCTACGTGGACGAGCGGGAGGTCGTGCCATTTGGACGGGACGATTAGACCTTGGCGCCGCACTTACCACAGAACGTCGCGCCGGGAGCGAGGGGCGATCCACAGTTCCGGCAGGTCATCTGCGCCGACGGGGCTCCTCCCGCGGGCGGCGGGGCCGCTCCGCCCGGAGGCGGCTGCCACGGCTGTTGGCCATAATACGGTGGCGCCATCATGGGCTGGACCTTGTCGTGACGCACGACGAGGTAGATGATCAATCCAATCAGAGGGAAGAGCAACACCAGGATCAACCAGAGGACCCCGCTCATCCCGCGACTCTCCGCGTCTCGATACACCCAGATGGCGATGAGGAGGAAGATCACGAACACGAGGACGCACAGCGCGAGGAAGACGCCGCCGAACAAAACCTCAACTTGGTACGCAATCGGCAGCGCAGCGAGCATCGCGGATCCGCCCTCCCTTTCCGCGGCATCAGGATGAACGTATTTAAAACGTCCGCCCGCGCGTGCGCGCGCATGCGAAGGATGCACAACGTGACTGCGAGAACGTTCGAAGTTTGTCCACGAACCGACCGTTTCAGTAACCTATAAAGCCGTGCCACACATTGGGCCGCCGGGGTCAATAATGGAGGAGCAACAGATGCCTTCGGGCGAGGCCCCCAAGCCCGCGCCGAAGAGCAAAGCTTTGTGGATCGTGATCGCCGTCGTAGTCGTCGTGGTGGTCGTCCTCCTGGCCGCGGTCTTCGGTGGGTTGTTCGGGCCTCCGGAGGATCGTGTGCTCAAGATCGGGACGGTACTGTCGCTGACTGGCGGTCTCGCAGCCTTCGGACCGAATAATCAGAAAGGCGTGAAGCTCGCCATCGAACAGATCAACGCGGCGGGCGGCGTCTTAGGTCGACCGGTTCAAGAGTTCGATCAGGACGACAACACGCAGCCGAATACCGCGCGCAGCGCGGCGACCACGCTTGTCTCGACGAATCACGTCGACGCGATCATCGGGGCGACGGGCTCGGGCCAGTGCTCGACCGTCGTGGAAGTCGCGAAGGCGAACGGCGTCTATGAGATCTCCGGATCGTGCACCTCGCCAAAGTTCTCTAACCTCACCCTCACGGGTGGCTGGTGGGGACGGACGGCGCCGTCGGATGCACTGCAAGGCGTCGTGGCGGCATTCTACGCGCACTCGAACCTTAGCTTCGCCCGCGCGGCGACGGTCGGCATCAACAACGCGTACGGGACGGGCCTGTCCGGCGTCTTCGCCACGAACTTCACGCGCCTCGGCGGCACGCTGACGACCGGATCCCCGCGGTTCATCACGGAAGTCCAGAACGGCGCGACGGACTACACGACGGACCTGGCGGCGGTGCTGGATGTCACTCCCGCTCCGCAAGTCCTGTACGTCGTCGCGTATCCGCCCGACGGGATCCTTCTCGTGAAGAACTTCGTCCAAGGGCAGAGCACGCATCCGGGATGGAGTAGCGTGATGCTCCTCTTTTCCGAAGGTGTGTTCGACCAGACGGGCTTCCTCGACGCGCTGACGACCGCAGGCTACGACACGTCCGCGTTCCAAGGGACCGCGCCCAGCGCCTATGGCGGGTTGACGGGTCCCAACTACGCGACGTGGAAGGCGAGCTACAACACACGGTGGGGCTCGAACCCCGGGCTGTTCGACGACAACAACTACGATGCTGCGTACCTCGTGGCGCTCGCGGCCCAGGTGGCCGGCAGCGCGACGGGCCAGGCGATCAAGGACAACATCTACAAGGTCGCCAACCCGCCCGGCACGAAGATCTATCCGGGTGAGTGGTCGAAGGCCCTGACCGAGATCGCGGCGGGCCACGACATCGACTACGAAGGCGCGTCCGGTTCGGTGAACATCGACACGCTCGGCGACCCGTTCAGCGGCTACATTGTGTGGGCCGTGAACTCGACGGGCCAGGCGTACAACAAGGAGATCTTCCCTGAATCCCTGGTGACGTCGATTCTGCCCGCGCCGCCGGCGGCCGCGCCGATCGCGTACCCGGAGTTTGTCGCGTTCGCGGCCGACTTGGTGGGTCGCACGGATAACTGAAATTAGCCGCCTAAATAGAGGCGCCCGACCTCGGGATCGAGGAGGAGCGCCTCTCCCTTTCCTTCGTATCGGTTCCGGCCCATCTCGAGCACGTACCCTCGGTCGGCCATCGAGAGCGCCTTCTTTGCGTTCTGCTCGACGAGGAGGATCGCGGTCCCGCGGTCGTTGATCTCCTGGATCTTATCGAAAATCAGGTGGACGAGTTTCGGGGCCAGACCCGCCGAGGGCTCGTCGATCAGGAGGAGGACCGGATCGAGGACGAGCGCTTTCCCCAGGGCGACCATCTGCTGTTCGCCGCCGCTCAGAGCGCCGGCTCGCTGCCGAAGCTTTGGACGTAGGTTCGGGAAGATCTCCGCGATGTACTTCACCCGAGCCTCGAATTCTTCCGGGGTGAGGCGACTCTGCGCGAGTTCTTTCGTCGCGTCTCCCCCATCGCGTCCCAGCTTGAGCAATCGGTCTGCGACGAGCTCCCTCGCCTCACGCAGCCATCCCGGCCGTCGCGTGATCGCGCCCATCTCGAGGTTTTCGCGCACCGTCAGACTCGGGAAGATGTTGCGGTTTTGGGGCACGTAGGCCAAGCCGTCCGTGACGAGCGTCTCGGGACTGCGGCCCGCGATCTCAATCGCCCGGAATTGGATGCTCCCCTTCCGGGGTTTCAGCACCCCGATGATCGTCTTGATAAGCGTCGACTTGCCCGCGCCATTCGGACCGATCACCGTGACGATCTCGCCGCTATCCACCGCGCCGGAGACGCCGTGGAGGATCTCCGTCTCCCCGTATCCCGCGAAGAGATCGTGAAAGACGAGGAGCGGCATCCGCTTACCCCCCGAGGTAGGAGTCAATCACCTTGGGATTCGCTTTGATTTCGTCGGGCAAACCCTCGACGAGGCGGCGCCCTTGGTGCATGACGATGATCCACTGACAACGCTTCATGACGACGTCCATGTCGTGCTCGATCAGAAAGAACGTCACGCCGGCGTCTCGCAACGACTCGATGACGGACAGGATGCGTTGGGCCAGGGTCGGGTTCACGCCCGCGATCGGCTCGTCGAGGAGCACGAGCTTCGGCCTCGCCATCAAGGCGCGCGCCAGCTCGATCAACTTCTTCTGTCCGCCGCTCAGGTTCTTCGCGTACTCGTCGCGGAGGTTGCGGAGGCCCACGGTCTGAAGGACCCCCTCCGCTCGTTCGATCGCTTCTGCCTCGGACTTTCGAACATCGAACGGATGGAGCATCAGGTCCGTGAGCCGCTCCCCGGTGATCGGCGGGGACGCGACCATCAGATTCTCGAGGACCGTCATGTTGCGCAATTCTCTTGGGATCTGGAAGGTCTTCATCAGGCCGCGGCGGACGATGCGGTAGGGCGGCAAGCCGTCCACCCGGTCGCCTTCGAAGTAGACTTGGCCCGCGTCGGGCGCGTACAGCCCGGCGATCACGTTGAAGAGCGTGGATTTTCCCGCGCCGTTGGGGCCGATGAGGCCTGTGATCCGGCCCGGTTGGACCTCGAGGGAGCATTCATCGACGGCCCGAATGCCGCCAAAGGATTTCGTGACGTCCTGCACCGCGAGGATTGGCGCTTGGCCGCCCGATTGGTTCATCCCTTGCCTCGAGGAATGTACTTCTTCTCCGGCATCACGCCTTCAGGTCGGAACAGGATGAACAGGATCAACAGGAGTCCGATCGCAATCTGGTTGAAGTAGTCCAGCCGAAGACTCAAGTCGCTCGGAACATACCCCTTGATCTGCTGGGTGGTCCAGGTGAAGAGATAGAACAGGTATCCACCGAGGATCACGCCTCGGTTGTTCCCGCTGCCTCCCAGAATCACCACGACGTATGCGCTGAACGTGGCCGCGGGCGCGAACTGGTCCGGCGTGATGACGCCGTTGAAGGAGGCGAGGAGGGCGCCGGAGAGGCCCATGATCGCGCACCCGATCCCGAAGGATGTCAGCTTGAGCGTGAACGCGTCCTTGCCCAGTGCCATCGCGGCCTCCTCGTCCTCTCGGATCGCGTGCAGGTCGCGTCCCCACGGCGCGCGGGTGAGGAAATCCAGGATGACGAGCGCGAGCAGGGTCGCGCCGATGGCAACGAACGTGAAGACCGCGTCGGAGTAAGGACCTCGCGTGACAAACGCATCGAACGGCCGGGGGACCAGCGGGAGCGTTTGGTCCCCTCCCGTGAGGCTCCGTTCGTTCTTCAGCACAAGGCGGACAATTTCCCCGAGGGCGAGCGTCGCGATCGCCAGGTAGTCCGCCCGGAGGCGCAGAGTGGGAATTGCGATGAGGATCCCCAGGACGCCCGCAACGAGCATGGCCCCGAGCGCCGCGAGGATGAGGTCGATTGGGGCTCCCAACCCCCAATGGCCGGGGTACGTCGATCCGAACGCGCCCTTGGGGACGGCCCCGGTCGCCAGCATCGAGAAGATGTAGGCTCCCACGCCGACGAACGCCGCCACGCCCGCGTTGAAGAGCCCCGTGTGGCCCCACTGAAGATTCAATCCCAGGGCGAGGACGACGAGGATTGTGGCGGGCGCGAGGTATCCCGCAAGGAGCAGGACGGCCGAGGCGAGGACGTCAGGCAGGTTCCTTCACCTCCGCGGTCCGGCCGCGAGCCCTGAACGCGGCGGCAAACCGGCCGCCCATCGCCTGACGCCGGGCCCCCATGATGCCCTCGGGCATGAGCAGGAGGACGGCGATCATCACGAGGAACGCGCCCACCGGCTCGTACTCGGCCCCGCCCTCGATTCGACCGAAGCCCAACGGAGACCATTGGAGGAGGGACGTTGCGAGCACCATCCCGATCCCGAGCGCTCCCAGGAGGGAGAAGCCCAATCGGAAACGCCGCTCCGAAACGAGGAGCGCGCCGACCAATCCCGCAACGAGGAAGACCGCTGCGGGGAGCAGGATCAGGGGAATCGGCACATTCTGGACTTGTCCGAAGACGACGTTCGACATCTTCTGCACGATCCCGATGATCAGGCCTCCGAGCATGGCGCCGTACGGGGATCCGATGCCCCCCACGATCACCGCCGCGAAGATGAACAGCAAGACGAAGAACCCGAGGAGCGGGAAGACGTTGACGATGACCGCGAGGAGGACGCCCGCCACGGCGGCGAAGGAACCGGATATCGCCCACGTCCAGAGGATGACGTTTCGGACGTTGATGCCCGACGTGCGCGCGAGGTCCATATCGTCCGCGCACGCGCGCATCGCCTTCCCGAGGGTCGTGTACCGCAGCATGACGTGGAGGAACACGATCAGGACCGCTGACACGACGAGCGTCACGCCCTGCTTCACGACGTTGAAGGAGAGGCCGAGGAATGCGACGTCCTGAGGCGGGGAGACTCGCAGGTACTGGACGTTCGTGGTGAAGATCGCGGAGACGACGTTCTGGAGGACCAGAGAGACGCCGACGGAGGCGATGAGCGCGGGGACCGGGCCGCGGCCCTCGAGGCGCCGGAAAATCGAGAGTTCGAGGAGGATCCCGAGCAGGGCGACGGTGAGGATCGCGAAGGCGACGCCCAGGTAGATGTTCTGCGCGAGGACGACGTTCACCGTGAAGGCGGCGTACGCGCCCACCGTCATCATGTCGCCGTGGGCGAAGTTCGCGAACTTCTTGATGCCGTACGTCAGAGAGAGGCCGGACGCCCCAAGCACGTAGATGCTC
>DASPYU010000022.1:0-2492 GCA_035636595.1 Thermoplasmata archaeon | reverse complement strand
CATTGCTTTGTCTTCCATGTTCTCACTTCTGCCGACACAAGCCGCCGAGTCGCAAAGGCCGGAAAAACCGTCACCAGTCGAATTCAGACGTTGTGGGCTGATTGCGCCTTACGAGACCCTCCTATAAAAACATTCGGAAGCAGAGGAGCACTACATGTGACGGGACGCATGGGAGCAGGTCCGGAGCAGGCTCGGATCAAACTCCGTCGACGTCGGCACCATCTTTTTACCGCGGCTCCACCTTCCTACGAGGGCCCATGCTCATTGACGCATTCGGACGCGAAGTCACGGACATTCGTGTGAGCGTCACGAAGCGATGTAATTTCGGTTGCATCTATTGCCACGACGAAGGCCTCGGTCCGATTCTGAAACCGCGGATGCCCCACGAGGACGAGATGTCCGTGGTCGAGATCGAGCGGCTCCTGCGCATCGCCCGCGAGTTCGGTATTCGCTCGGTGAAATTCACGGGCGGCGAACCGCTGATCCGGCTGGATATGGAACAGATCATCGATCGGTCGGTCCGCCAGCTTCCGGACGTCTCGATGACGACGAACGGCTCGATGCTCGCGAAACGCGCCGAGGGTCTCCGGGACGCGGGCCTGAAACGCGTCAACGTTTCCATCGATTCGCTCGATCCCGCGGCATTCCGAGACATCCGCAAAGGCGAGCTCGCGCCGGTCCTCCGCGGGATCCAGGAGGCGCTGCGGGTCGGCCTCAAACCGGTCAAGCTGAACATGGTCGTGTTCAAGCAGACGCTCCCGCACATCCCCCGGATGATCGAATACATCTCCGACGGCGACGGGCTCAAGCTCCAGCTCATCCAGTTCATGCCGGAGCTCGTCGGCCAACAGGATTGGATGGTCGACATCGATGCGCTCAAGAAATGGCTCGAGGGCCGCGCCGACAAGATCCTCGTGCGCGAGATGCACCACCGCCGCATCTATCTCTTCAACGGCGCGGAAGTCGAGGTCGTGGACCCCGTGTACAACGCGGAGTTCTGCATGAACTGCCACCGGATCCGCGTGACGCACCAGGGCGAGTTGAAGGGATGCCTCAATCGGAACGATGACCTCATCCCGACGCGCGGCCTCGATGACGACGGCCTGCGGGATGCCTTCCGTCAGGTCGTCGCCAACCGCGTGCCGTACTACGGCGCGTACGTGAAAGACTTCCCTCGACGAGATTCGCGGGCCGCGGTGCCGATCGAATTCCCCGCCGTCCCAGCGGCCTGAGCCTCCCCACCCGCGCCTCCGAACCCTCATATAGCGCCTTGTTTTCCGCAGCTCCGTGGCACTCGGCACGCGAACGGTCGAGGACGTCCTCCGGGAAGGAGGGTTCACCTCCTTTCACCGACGGGTCGTCCTGTTGACGGGGTTCGCGTGGACCTTCGTGGCGTTCGAAATCATCCTGATCGGGTTCGTCTTGCCGGCAATCTTCGCGGAGTTCGGGTTGACGCCCGCGACGAATCCGATCTTGTACTTCCTCGTCGCATCGGCCACGTTGATCGGGTCCTTCGTCGGCAGCCTGGTCCTCGGACGCCTGGCGGACGATCGTGGACGCCGCATGGTGTTCCTCGCGAGCATCCTCTGGTACTCCGGATTCACCGCGCTCACGGCCCTTGCTTGGGACCCGTGGAGCGTCTTCGGGTTCCGCCTCCTCGCGGGCCTCGGCCTTGGCGGGATGCTCGTCGTCGATCCGTCGATGCTCTCGGAGTTCCTTCCGCCGCAGTCTCGCGGGCGATTCATGGTGCTCCTCGATTTCTTCTGGCCGATTGGATTCCTCCTGGCGATCGCCTTCTGGTGGGTCTTCATCATCCAAGGCGGCGGGCAGTGGCGGCTCCTCTTCGTCGCCGCGGCGTTCCCGGCGTTCGTCGCGTTCCTCGCCCGCACGACCGTGCCGGAGAGCCCGTTCTATTTCGCACGCCACGGCCGTCTCGAGGAGGCGGCCCGCGTGTTGCGGCGCGTCACGGGTTCCGACCTGGACGCGTCCTCCCTGTCGAGCGAGCAGGCGATTCCCCGGGCGCCAGTCGCGGCCCTGTTCCAAGGGACCCTCCTTCGCCGGTCCAGCGTGACGATCGTCGTATGGATCGCCCTGAATTTCAGCTACTACGGACTCTTCCTCTCCCTGCCCTTCGCGCTTCCCGTGTTCGGGGCGGTCGGTTCCGATGTCGGGCTCCTCGCTGCGTTCTTCGTCGTGTCGGCGCTCGCGCAGTTCCCCGGCTACGGCGCATCGATGTACCTGGTGGACGCGTGGGGACGGAAGGGGACGCTCGCGCTGTTCCTGATCCTCGGCGGGGTGAGCGGATATTTCTTCGCGACGGCGACGGAGCTCGCGACCCTGTTCGTCAGCCTGGCGCTGGTGAGTTTCTTCAACCTCGGGGCGTGGGGAGCCGTCTACCCGTACACGAGCGAGCTGTTCCCGACGCAGTACCGAGCGACGGGCTTCGGAATGGCGGAAGGCGTGGGGAAGATCACCGCCATCTTGGGCCCCGT
>DASPYU010000021.1:0-152195 GCA_035636595.1 Thermoplasmata archaeon | reverse complement strand
GATCTTGAACCGACGAAGGCGCGCCTGCGTGCTCTCCATGTCCGCGTCCTTCATCTTCCCGCCCATGCCAGGAATCAACGAGGCGAGCTTCCGCATGGGTCCCATGTCCGTCAGCATCTCGATCTGTTCGTACATCTCGTGGAGCGTGAACTTCCCCGCCATGATCTTCTTCGTGAGCGCCTCGGCCTTCTGCGCGTCGATCGCTTCTTGAGCGCGTTCCAGGAGCGTCTCCAAGTCGCCCATGCCGAGGAGGCGCGAGATGAACCGCGGCGGCTCGAACTTCTCGAGGTCGTCGATCTTCTCGCCGACGCCGATGAAGACGATCGGCGCCTTCACCTCGGCCACGGCGGACAGGGCGCCGCCCCCCTTCGCGGTGCCGTCGAGCTTCGTGACGATGACCCCGGTGATCCCGACCGCGTCGTGGAACGCCTTCGCCTGGGGCCCGGCCTGCTGCCCCACGGTCGCATCGAGCACGAGCAGGCGTTCGTCGGCTTGGACCGCCTTCGCGACCCCCTCAATCTCCGCGATGAGGTCCGGCTCGAGCGCATGCCGACCGGACGAGTCGACGATGATCACGTCGCTCGCGGCGAGGGCCTTCACGCCGGCCTTGGCGATCTTGACGGCCTCCTTCGCCCCCGGCTCCCCATAGAACGGCGCATTGATCTGCTCCGAGAGCTGCTTGAGCTGATCGTACGCCGCGGGGCGGTGGACGTCCGCCGCGACGAGGCCGACGGAGAGCCCCTTCTTCTGGAAGAACTTCGCCAGCTTGCCGGCGGTCGTCGTCTTGCCTTGGCCGTACAGGCCGACGAGGAGGATCCGCTGCTTCTGGAGGGGGACGTCCCGGCTCGTCCCGAGGATCTTGACGAGTTCCTCGTAGATGATGCGGACGACGTGCTCGCGGGGGCTCATCCCCGGCGGCGGCTTGTCGTCGAGCGCGCGCCGCTGGAGTTCCCGCGTGATGGCGAGCGCAAGTTGCACGCTGACGTCCGCTTGGATGAGCGCGCGCTGGATATCGCGGACGATCTCCTTGATCAGCGACTCGTCCACGTAGCTCGCCCCCGCGATCTTGCGCAGGGCGGCCCGCAGCGAATCGCCGAGCTTGTCGAGGACCATCGCGCTCACGAAGGGGCGGAGGGTTGTTAATCTTCGCGTCTCGGTGTGCGGAGCCGCGAGTCAGGTCGCGTATGAGAAAAAAGGGAAGGGAGGGCTAGCCTTGTCAGAAGGGATGGGATGCACTCTAACGAACTAGCCCAAAATTCCCCCGGGAATGTATTCTCCAAACCGTATTTAAGACTTTGTAAACACTCCGGCGGGACCCGTCAGATGCCATCGTTTCGTCAAGGCCCGGAGCGGGTTTTCTCCGGGTGGACAATCGATTCCCACGGTTCCTGCCGAACCGCCCGGCTCCCCAACACCCGCCCATTCAGAGATAGCCGGACTTTTGGAGCATCAAGAGGTCCTCGGTCGAGAGCTTCTCGCCTTTCTTGAACCGCTCGAAGATCATCTGGGCCTCGTGCTTCGCGTCGACCTCGATGGTCGCCTCGGCGGGCATCCCGCGGCTCTTCATCCAGATCCCGTGGATGATCTTGTCGTAGTCGTGGACCTGGCGGATATGCTCGATGTGCTTGCGGTGCTCTTCGTCCGCGAGCATCTTCGTCTTGATGAACTCCTCTTGCGCGCCATCCGCTTGCCCGCGTAACTCGTCGCTTTGCTCGTAGAGGGCGGTCATGCGGTCGTGCTCTCCCTGCGCCTTCTCCGCGAGCTCCGAGACGCGCTTGTGCGCGTCCTCCGCCTGATCCCGAGCGACCCGGAGTTCGTCCCTCATCTTCCGGACGTCTTCGTTCTCCTCGACGGATTTCTCGAGCTTCTTGACCTCGGCTTGCAGCCGCTGGATCTCCTCGATCAGGGCGCGCTCCTTGTCGACGCTCAGGACCGAGGTCATCTGGCGAAACTCGAGCCGCTTCAGCTCCTGCTGCAGCTTGCCGAGCGGCACGGACCCGCGCGGAAGCTTCCTCCGCTTCAGGTCTGAAAGCTGGTCTTGAAGGTCGTTCACTCGGCGATTGAATTTATCGCGTTCTTCTTTGGCCGCCTTGACCTGCGCGTTCAGCTCGTCCCGCTGGATCCGGTGTTGGGTGGCTTCGTCGACGAGCGCCCGGACCTGGGCGTTCAGCGAATCCCGCTTCTCGACCCACTCGCGCGTCTTGTCGTTCAGCTCGTCGCGCCGCCGGCGGTGCCGTTCCGCTTCTTGGTTTTCTCGCTCCCGCTTTAGTTGCAACTCATCCAGCAACGAATCCCTCTCGGAACGGGCCTGGTGGGGTGTTGCGAACCGGGCTTGACCATATAAAACTTCGGGCAACGGCCCGCAAAATCGGGAAGGACCATCGGCGATAACGATGTCGTAAACTCAAATAGCGGCCGACCAATCAATACGCGGTTCCTTGGGCCGATTCGCATCCGCATTCGCGTTCCTCTGCCTTACGCTGACCGCGATTCCGGCCGCCGTCCCGATGCTTGCGGTTGCGAGTTCGCCGGTCGTCCCCGCGGCGTCGAGCTACGCCCTGAGCCTCACCGCGGATCGGATCTCGGCGGAGCGGAACGAGACGATCGCGTATCGGCTGTTTCTGAATGTGACCGGCGGCGGACAGTTGGCGCTCGCGCGGGTGAACTTCACCGTCGAGCCGGACCTCGACGTCCTCGTCGGCGCGATCGCCTCCCCGCCGGACTGCGGCGTCACGATCGCGAACACGTCCTACGTCGAGTGGCAGTGCACCTCGCTCCGCGTCGGCCGGAGCTACGCCTGGTCCCTCGACGCGAACGTCTCGGCGAATGCGACCCTTGGGCGCTACCGCGTTGCCGCGGCCCGAGCGATCGAACTGGGCGGCGGGCCCGCGATGCCGCGCGTCAGCCAAGCGAGCGTCTGGATCGTGACCGGAGTCCTCGATGTCACGATTGTCGCAACGCCGCCGGCGTCCGTGTTTGCGGGAGGACAGATCGAATTCAACATCACCGTCGTAAACTTCATCGACACGGACCCCTCGAATACGTCACGATTCACCGCCTACGACGTCGTCCTGACCCTCGGGGTCGGAGCGTACCTTGACGTGGGGAACCTCTCGCTCGTCTACGGTCAGGCCAACCTCACACCGGGGAGCTCGATGAACGTCATCCGAAGGGCCATCGTCAATGCGAGCGTGCCGCTCGGCACGGAGGTCGGGATCAACGCCACCCTCACGTACCGTGACGCGACGAACCGCTCGATTGGGCCGAATGTCGCGGAGGCCGCGTTGACCGTGACCGCGGCGCCGCTCTTCCAGCCGAACCTCGGGAACATCGTCGTGATCAGCGCATTCGGCGTCCTCACGATCCTCGTGGCCATCGCCGTGAATCCGATCCTCGGCGAGCGGAAGCTCGTGATCGACGAGGTGTTCCTCATGCATCGCAGCGGGATCCTGATCCAGCACCTGAGCCGCGGGCCGGGGCTTCGAAAGGACGACGACCTCGTCGCCTCGATGTTCGTCGCGATCCAGGAGTTCGTCCGCGACTCGTTCGACACGAAGGCGACGCTCGACGAGCTCTCGTTCGGCGGGCGGAAGACCGCCGTGCTCCGCGGCGAACACGTCGTCCTCGCCGCGCTCATCTCAAAAGGCAGCCCTCGATACCTGTTCCCCCAGATGAAGGCGGTCGAGCGGGACCTCGAGGAGGCCCACGGGGCCAACCTGAAGGATTGGGACGGACGGGTTTCCCGCCTCGATCAGGCGCGTCCCATCCTTGAAGTGTTCTTGCGCGGCGGGTACCGGCACATGCGTGGGTGGCGGTCGACGTGAGCCCCCGACCAACGGGAGGTCCGCGGTGAAGAAGTTCCGGGATCCGGACACGCCGGCCCTCGTCGCCCAGCGGCTCTCTCAGAACGCGGACGACGTCGATGCGTTGTTCGTCCTCGCGGCGATCCACGTCCGCGATGGCAAGCTCGCCGAAGGCCTCGACGTCCTCGACCGCGTCCTCCGCATCGACCCAAAGTACCCGGGCGCGTGGCGGTTCAAGGCGACGCTCCACCGGATGCGGGACCAGGGCGACGCCGAACAGTCGGCCCTCAAGAGTGCCGAGGACGCGGAACGATGAGCGCCGCCGGCGAGGTCGTCAAGCTGAAGCTCTGCATGGCGGGCGAGGCCGCGGTCGGCAAGACGTCCCTGATCCGCAGGTACGTCCTCGACGAGTACGACGACCGATACGTCGCGACGCTCGGCACGAAGATCACGAAGAAGAGCCTGACCGTGCCGCGCCCGGGTGGAGGCGGCCGGGTGTCCGTCGACGTCATCCTGTGGGACATCATGGGCACGCCGATGTTGCGCGAGTTGCTCAAAGAAGCGTACTACCACGGGGCGAACGGGATCCTCGCGGTCGCCGATCTGACGCGGCACCACACCTTGGCGGCGCTGGACGAGTGGTCGCGTTCGATCCGATCCGTCGCGGGCGACATCCCGACGTACGGCGTCGTGAACAAGGAGGACCTGCATCCGGAGCGCGAGATCACGTCCGCCGAAGTCGAGTCCTTCTTCCGGGATCGCGCATGGTCGTGGTCCTACGCGAGCGCGAAGACCGGGTCCGGCGTCGAGAAGAGCTTCCAGGATCTCGTTGGCGACGTCCTCGCGCGCCGCGCGTGATCAGGCGATCCGCCATCGGCGATGGGCTTCCGCGCCGTCCGTGAAGCAGAAGTGGACCGTGTTGAATTCCTTCCGCATGGAGGCGACGTCCGCCGCGACGGCCTCCGGTGCCTCGCCCTTCACGGCAACGCGGGCGAAGAGGTCCGCGACCTCGCGCATCTGGGCCTCCCGCATCCCGAGGCGCGTGAGCTCCTGCGTCCCCAGCCGGACGCCGCTCGGCTTCACCGGCGACGTGTCCCACGGGAGGAGGTTCTTGTTCGTGATGATGTTCGCCTTCTCCAGGTCCAGGGCGACCTTCGCGCCGCCGCCCAGGTTCGCGACGTCGAGGGCGATCGCATGGCTGTCCGTGAAGCCGTGTTTCTCCGCGAGGACCTTGATCCCCCGTTCGTGCAGCGCCCCCGCAAGCGCCTTCGCGTTCCGGACGACCTGGTCCGCGTACGCGGCGCCGAACGCGACGAACTCCGCGAGGGCGATGCCGAGGGCCGCCATCGCGTGCAGGTGATGGTTCGACACGACGCCGGGGAACACCGCGCGCTGCAGCTTCTTGATGAACTTCTCATCCTCGGAGTCGGAGAGGAGGATGCCGTGCTGCGGTCCCGGGAGCGTCTTGTGCGTCGATCCCGTGAGGACGTCGGCGCCTTCGTGGAGCGGATCCTGGAACTTGCCGCCCGCGATCAGGCCGAGGACGTGTGCGCCGTCGTACCAGACGTCGCAGCCGGCCTCCTGGAACGCGTCTTGGAGGTCCCGGAGCGGCGTCGGGAAGAGGAAGACGCTCTGCCCGAACGCGGCGACGCGCGGCTTGACGGCCTTGATGAGCTTCGCCGTCTCGTCGACGTCGATGTTCATACGGTCGAGGTCGAACGGATAGTTGACGTTGTGTACGCCCCGCATCCCGGCCGCTCCGAACTTCGCGGAGCTGATGTGGGCGCCGTGGCTCAGGGCGACGGACGTCATCAGGTCGCCCGGGTCGAGGAGGGCGAAGTACACCGCCATGTTCGCGACGGTCCCGCTGATGAGCCGCGGGTCCGCGTGCCGGACGCGGAAGAGTTTCTTCGCGAGCGCGACGACTCGGTCCTCGACCTCGTCGACGTATGTGTTGCCCTGGTAGTACCGCTCGTGCGGCAGGCCTTCCGCGTAGCGGTCGCCGAAGTCCGTGAGGAGCATCTCGCGGGCCAGCGGACTGATGACGTTCTCCGAAGCGATCATCGGAAGACACTGGGCGAACCATGCATGGTGGCGGTCCACCTGCTCCTCGAGGAACGCAACGTCGTCGTCCATGGCCCCCGACCGCGGCGAGAACCGGCGGTTCGAGATAAATAGGTTCGGCCGCGGCGCGGTTCGGGTGAGTTTCTAAGCGCGGATTCCGATACTCGTGCGAGCGTGGAGACGACGGTGCGAGTCACGTTCTCCGGGTTCCGTATCCTGCGCTTCGCAATTCCGGCTACGCTATTCCTGTGGATCGCCCTCTCCGCCTACGTGGTTGCCTACACCGGTCCTCCCCCGGTCTGCGGGATTCTGCTGGTCGTCCCGGTCGTCCTCCTCGTATGGGTCGCGTCCGCAACGGCGGGCGGGATCACGTGGGACGTGGACGCGAGCGGCTACTCCGTGCATCGGGGAGACCGCGTGACTCGGTACATCCCGTGGGGGGAGGTACGTTGGATCGTGGCCACGGGTGCCTCGGGGTCCCCGATCGTATGGATGAAGATTGTTGACCGCGCCGGAAGAACGCGGGCCAACGCCCTCACGAGTCCGGTCATCGGGGTCGATGACATCAAGATCCTCTACGAAGCCGCGGCGTACTATTCCGAGGACTTCGGCGTTATCGCTACGAACAATCTCGGTTGGCAGCCGAACCTCCCGATGACGGGCACCATCGAGGCGGTCGGCGAGAGACCGCACGTCTGGCCTCATGTGGCCCTGTCGTTGCTGATTGCGGGCACTCTCATCCTGGTGACCGGCGCGTACGAGGGGGTCGCAGCGCCAATTTCGTTCGGCGCCGGATTAATTGTGATTGCCGTGCTGATGCTGGCCCTCGATCGGAGGAGATCGAAGCGGCGCCAGCGCCCGACGTGCGACGGGTCCACGTAAGGGAACGGCCCCGGTGCCCTGTGTACATCCGTCAGAAGGTGCGCGCCTTGCCCGCGACGATGCGGTCCGTGAGCTTGTAGATCTTCGCCAGCTCGTCGTCGATCAGGGCCTCGGCGTCCTTCTGGATCGAGCCGAGTTTCGTACCCTTCTCCGGGATGATCTGCGCGGTCGCCGCCTGCGGCTCGTCGATCGGCTTCCCGATCTGCGAGACGATGCGCACCCAGACCTCCTTCACCTTGCCCGGATGCTCCTTGACGATCCGCTCGGCGATGTCGAACGAGAGGAGGTTGTACAGCTTGCCGACGTGCGTCACGGGATTCTTCCCCGCGGCGGCCTCCATGGACATCGGTCGGTATGGGGTGATGAGGCCGCTCACGCGGTTCCCGCGGCCCACGCTGCCATCGTCGCCGTTCTCCCACGAGAGCCCGGTGACCGTGAGGTAGTAGATCCCTGCCTCGTAGTTGTCCCCCGTGTTGATGTCGACTTTCACCTCGCGGTCCGTGTACTTGACCGCGTTGTCGAGGACGCGTTCCTTCAGCTCCTCGATCACGTTGCGGTAGGCGTCGCCGTCGGACACGTGCCGGTCCACGATGGCGGCGGCGATGGTGAGGCGCATCGCGTCCTCGTGCCGCACGCCCATGACCTTGATGTCCTGCCCGACCGCCTTCAGGTCCCGCTTCAGCGGCCCGTTGATCAGTTGCTCGGTCTGCAGGACGACCGTCTCCAGTTCGGAGAAGGGCGCGAAGCCGACGCCGAACGAGGTGTCGTTCGCGAGTTGCTTCTGGGTGTCGTACAGCCCGCGCAGGTCGACGGACCCCTGGCCGATCTTGCAGTCCAGGGTGACGTCCGCGTCGACGTTCAGGTTCGTGCAGGTGTGCGACAGGTAATTGTGCGCCGCCTGGATCGCCGTCGTCCGATAGGGGAGACGCTCGCCATTGACCATCGTGGTCGCGCGGCCGACGAGGACGATGTAGGCGGGCTCGAGGAAGACGCCGCCGCCGAACCTCGGGGCGCTCTGGCCGCCGACGACCTCGACCTGGTCCGTGTTGTGATGCAGGATCCGCCCGAACTTCGCGAGGTACATCTTGCAGAGCGCCTGCGACACGGTCTCCGCGAGTCCGTCGGCGACGCTGTCCGGGTGCCCGATCCCCTTTCGCTCGACGATTTCCGCGCCCTGTTCCTCGATCGGCGTGTGGACGAGTTCCTCGACGAAGATGTTCCGTGCCACGGAGAGCCCCCGACGGATGTGGCGGCGTGGATGCCCCGGTCCATATATGGCTTTTGTCGCACTCCCGCGGGGTTGCGAGCGGAACGACGACCGGAGCGAGGTCCGCCCGCACGGATCACGTCGGACCACCAATAATATATTCTGGAGCCGAAAATTCCGTCAGGAATATGAACCCCGCCGGGTTTCCCGCCACGATGATGCCGGACCTGGAGGACATCTCCCGCCTGAGGAAGGCCTTGAGCCTCACGCAGACCGCGCTCGCGCGCCTCGCGACGGTGAGCCAGTCGACGATCGTGAAGATCGAGAAGAAGCAGATGAACCCCTCGTACGACGTCGTGCGGCGCATCATGAACTCGTTGCAGGCGGAGATGAAGAAGCAGGAGAAGAGGGCCCTCGTGGACCAGATCCAGACGCGCAAGGTGCAGTACGTCGAGGCGAAGCTCCCGCTGCAGAGCGCGGTCAACGAGATGCAACACTGGAAGTTCTCGCAGATGCCCGTGATGCACAACGGCCATCCGGTCGGCTCGATCTCGGACAAGGTGATCAACACCCTCATCCTCAGCGGACGGGACCCGAAGGACCTCGCGCGGATCCGCGTCGAGGAGGTCATGGAGCCCGCATTCCCGCAGATCGACTCGAAGGCGCCCGTCGAGCTCGCGGCGAGCCTCCTCCGCCACTACAACGCGGTCCTCGTATCCGCGAAGGGCGAGGTCACGGGCATCGTCACGAAGTCGGATTTGATGAAGCTCCTGTGAGCCTTGGGATCTCGGGCTGCTCGACCGGATTCGCGGACCCCATCGTTATCGTTAAATAACGATAACGCATCAGGGCTTCCGTAACAGCGAGGTGGCCTCGATGATGATCGGCTGCGGTTATTGCGTGAAGCGAGTGCGACGCGGGCGGTACCTGTATTTCTGGCACTACGAGGACCGCGGCGGTCGGCGCGAGCAGGTCGAGGAATACGTCGGTCCCGCGAAGGATCTCAAGGCCCGGGAGGAGGTCGCCCGCCGCGTGGAGGCGTACGCGGATCGGACGCGGTCGACGATGGGCCGGTTCGTCGAGCGGACGCGTGCGGAGATGGCCGTCCGCGAGTGAACCCGGTCACGGCGGTTATCGTTATCCAACGATAAGGAATCCGGCCCGAACCCTCGCCGCTCGGCCTCACTCCGGATACGGGACCTCGATCTCCGCGAAGTCTTCCGCGACTCGGACGTTTTCGAAGATCTTCTTCGCGTCCTCGAGGATCTTCGTCGGTTCCTCGTAGCGCGGGCTCAGGTGCGTCAGGACGAGCAGACCGACTCCCGCCTCCTTGGCGATCTCGGCCGCCTGCCGCGAGGACGAGTGTCCGTAGCGGTTCGCCTTCTCTTCGAGGGAGGCGTCGGACGTCGCATCGTGGATCAGGACGTCCGCGTGGCGCGCGATCTCGACGAGCGACTCGTGGGGCATCGTGTCTCCGGTGTACACGATCTTGCGGCCGCGCCTCGGCGGCCCCAGCACATCGTCCGGATGGACCGCGCGGCCGCCGACCTGCACCGATTCGCCCTCCTGGAGGCGGCTGTACATCGGGCCGCTCGGGACGCCGAGGGCCTCCGCGCGCTCCAGGCTGAAGCGGCCGGGCCGCGGCTTCTCCTCGAGGACGTAGCTCAGGCAGGGGACCGTGTGCACCGCCTCGAACGCCCTCACCACGTACTCGCCGCCGTCGATCGCCCCGCCGGGCGTCAGCTCCTTCGCCTGGACCACGAAACCCGGCGTGAAGTAGCCCAGGGACAGGAGTTCCGTGACGAGCCGCTCGATCCCCCGCGGTCCGTACACCTCGAGGGGCGCTTCGCGTCCGTTCATCGACATGCTTTGCACCATGCCGGGCAGGCCGAGGAAATGGTCCCCGTGGAAGTGCGAGACGAAGACGCGCGAGACCTGCATGAAGCTCAGCGTGCTCTGCATGAACTGCCGCTGCGTGCCCTCGCCGCAGTCGAAGAGGAGGACCTCGGGACCGCGCTTGATCGCGACCGCGCTCACGTTCCGCTTCGGGGTCGGCCACGATCCCGACGTCCCGAGGAAGACGATCTGCATGGACGGCGGTCCCGATGGCCCGCGGACACTTAACGGCTTGCGCGTCCGCGCCAAGCATATATCGCGGGACCGGGATGCCGCGGCGGTTCCGCATGCGTTCGATCGACGGCCGGTCCCTCGACCTCGAGGACGTGATCGCGGTCGCCCGGACGCGGGAGACCGTGCGACTTGCCCCGGCCGCGGCGAAGCGCGTGGACGCCAGCCGACGCGCGCTCGAGAAAGTCGTCGCGAAAGGCACCCTGGCCTACGGCATCAAGACGGGCTTCGGCGAGTTGGCGAACGTCGCGATCTCGGACGCGGATGTCCGGACGCTGCAGCTCAATCTCCTGCGGAGCCATGCCATCGGCCAGGGCCCGCCCCTCCGACGGGACGAGGTCCGCGCAGCGATCCTGCTCCGCGCGAACACGCTCGCGATGGGCTACTCGGGCGTTCGTCGGATCCTCGTCACGCGCCTCCTCGATTTCCTGAACCGCGGCGTTCATCCCATGATCCCGTCCCGCGGCTCCCTCGGAGCAAGCGGAGATCTCGCGCCGCTCGCCCATCTGGGCCTCGTGCTCGTCGGCGAAGGCGAAGCGGACGTGGACGGACGCGTCCTCCCTGGCGCGAAGGCGCTCGCGCGGGCGAAGCTGTCGCCTCTCGTCCTGCAAGCGAAGGAGGGCTTGGCGATCATCAACGGGACGTCCGTCATGGCGGGGGTCGGGGCTCTCGTCGTCAACGATGGCCTGCGACTCGTGAAGGACGCGCAGGCGGCCGCATCGATGTCCTTCGAAGCGCTCCGCGGTTCGCCGAAGCCGTTTGCCGATCGCCTCGTCGGGCTGAAGCCGCAACCCGGCGCCCGGGAGGTGGCCGCGAACCTCCGGCGCCTCCTGCGACGCAGCGAGATCGTGCCGTCCCACAAGGGCCCGCACAAGGTCCAGGATCCGTACACGCTGCGATGCATCCCCCAGGTCCTCGGCGCCGTGCGCGCGACGCTCGAGAACGCGGCGGCCTCGCTGCGGATCGAGATGAACGCCGCGACGGACAACCCCTTAATCTTCCCCGACGGCACGAGCGTCAGCGGCGGCAACTTCCATGCACAGGCGCTCGCGATGGCCCTCGACCACGTCGCCCTCGGCCTCGCGGTGCTAGCCGGATTCTCGGAGCGGCGAATCGCGCGGCTCGTCGACACGCGGTTGAGCGAACTGCCGCCGTTCTTGACGCAGAAAGGGGGCCTGAACTCCGGCATGATGATCGTGCAGTACGTCGCGGCGGGGTACGCGAGCGACAACAAGGTCCTCGCCCATCCCGCGTCCGCGGACTCCATCCCGACGTCCGCGAATCAGGAGGACTTCGTGCCGATGGGCATGGCGGCCGCGTTGAAGGCGCGGCAGGCGCTCGAGAACGCGGCGCGCGTCGTCGCGCTCGAGGTGCTCGCGGCGGCCCAGGGCCTCGAGTTCCTCAAACCGCTGCGCCCGGGCGTCGGTCCGCGCGCGGCCCACGCCTTCGTGCGGTCGGCCATTCCGCCGCTCGTCGAAGACCGATCCCTCGCGCCGGATGCGAACCGCATCCTGGAATGGATGGCCACGGGCGAATTTCTGAAGTCCGTGGAATCGGCCGCGGGCCGTCTCGCGTGATCACTCGACGGCGCCTTGCAGGGAGCGGAAGCACACGGGGCAGCGCCCCACGCGGCTCGCGCACAGCTCGTGGAACTCGCGGCCGCAGTTGCAGCGCGTGACCTTGAATCCTTTCTTGATGAGGCCCTTGCAGATCGAGCAGCGGCTCTCGAGGTCCGCGACAAGCCGCTTCGCCTTTTCCGGCCCGATCTCGGAGACGTCGATCTGCGCGATCATCTCCTGGGTGTATTCCTTCCCGTCGAACACCCGGTGCGAGACGATCTGGATCGCGAGCGGCACG
Source organism: Thermoplasmata archaeon (assembly GCA_035636595.1). Taxonomy (GTDB): domain Archaea; phylum Thermoplasmatota; class Thermoplasmata; order RBG-16-68-12; family RBG-16-68-12; genus RBG-16-68-12. The sequence continues at coordinate 140,255 of DASPYU010000021.1, read as the reverse complement.
CTTCCGGGCGCGGTCATCTTGAGCCGCACCTTGAGGACCTCCGAGCCGTGCGCGCGCACCGATGGGACCTCCACCGGGCCGTCCGTCTCCGCGTCGCCGAGGATCCGCACGCGGACGTCCTTCGCCATGCCCTTCCCGACGTTCTCGAGGGTGAGCGTGGCCTCGGTCCACTCGTTGAGCTTCGTCGCGCCGACCTCGAGGGACCCCTTCATGCTCGGGGCGAAGGCCTCCGTCGCCTCCCACGCCGTCCGGTAGGCCTCTTCCGCGGCCTTGATCGCCTCGGGGAAGTCCGTCCGCCGGAGCTGCACGGCCTGCGCGAGCTTCGTCTCCGACGCCCTCATGTCGATCCCGAACTTGCGGCCGTTGCGGATCGTGGTCTCGGCCTTGTACGTCAGGTCGATGAATCGCTTCTCGACGATCTTCGCGGACTCGACGCGTTCGAGCGCGCTCTCGACGACTTCCATCGCGCCGTCGAACTCCCCCTGGAGGATCCGCTCGTTCGCCTGGCGCAGCAGCGCCTCCGCGTCCCGTGAGTCCGAGCCGAGCTTCTTCGCGTGCGCGACGTTGTCCGCCGCATCCTGGAGGGCCCGGTTCAGCTTCGACGCGAGTGTGGCCTGCGCCGCGTCCCGTCCAGCGCGGATGTTCGCCGCGGCCGCGGGGAAGTCCTCCGCCTCGATGCGGGAGCGGGCCTCCGCGAACTTGTTCTGCGCGGGCGTCGGGTCGACCTCCATCTTGCGGCACGTGTCGACGAGGGCCTCGCCCTTCGCGAGTTCGTCCCGCAAGTGCGAGCGCACGAGATCCGACCCCCACTCCATGCTCCCGCCGAACGCGGCCCGGGCGCGCTCGATGTCGCCGGCCTCGAGGGCGGACTGCCCTTCGTGGAACGACCGCTCGAATTTCGAGGCATCGGCCCCGACCTCGTAGGCGGTCTGGAGGAGCTTCTGCGCGCGGTCTCGGGTCCCCTCGACCTCTTCGACGAGGATCCGGAAGTCCGCGATCGCGTCCGACGCGCGGACCGCGGTGTCGAGCGCCTTGACGTAGTCGCCGCTGTCGTACACGTTGCGGGACTCGGAGACGAGACCGAGCACCACCGAAGAGGGCCGCGCGAACGTCCGCATCTTGCGTTCGACCGTCTCGACGGCTTGCTTCGCCAGCCCCTGCTGCAGCGCGACGCGCTCCGCCTCCGCCTCGCTCTGGATCGCCGTCGCGACGGCCTGGCGGTACTTCTTCGCGCGGAAGAACTCCCGGGCCCGCTCAAACAGCTTCTCGGCGGAGCGGGTGTCCGTGCCTTCCTTGCGAGCGCGCGCGATCGTGTCCTCGAACTGTTTCATGATCGACGCGATCCCCTGATCGCGTTCCTTCGTCGCCTCGACCTCTCCCTGCGCCACGAAATCGAGGACCTCCTCGAACTGGCCCATCTTGTACGCGCGGTCCGCCTTCTCGAGGAGGCGGCCCGTCGAGGGCAGGGCGAGGTTCATCGCTTCCGCGTCGGCCACGAGGTCCTTGACCCGCCGCAGCGCGGTGGCGGCTTCCTCGCCATGCCGCTTCAGGGTCTCGAGCTGGTCCCGGAGCCGGTTCGCGAGGTCCGCGGCCTGCTCCAGCTCCCCGGCGTCGAGGTGCTGCCGAGCCCGCAGGATCGAGTCGCTCGCCTGCGCCAGGTTGACGCCTTCCACGGCGCCGAACGTGCTTTCGGAACGGGCCAGGGAGGTCGTGAGTCGTTCGCGGATCAAGGCGGTGTACTCGTCCTCGGCCCGCTGCGCGAGCTCGAGCGCCCGTTGGTAGTCCTTCCCCTTCATCGCGTCCTTCGCGTTGCCGAACACGCTCCGCAGGTGGGGCGCGTCGATGCCGAGTTTCTCCGCGAGCTCGAGCCGGCTGCGGCTCGAGAGGATCTTCTGCGCCGAGGAATAGAGGACCGTCAGCTTGTCCGTCTCTGCGCGCGCCTCCGAGGCGAGCTTCAGCGCGCGCTCGTAGTCGAGGCGCTCGAACGCCTTCTTCGCGTCGACGAGGAGCTCCACGACTTTCGACACGTCGACGTTCCGTTTCTTCGCTTCCGCGACGAACGCGGCGGCGCTCGCGATCGCGTTGTAGGCTTGGCGGTGCAGCGCGGTCGCCTTGTTCGCTCGCTCGTTCGATTCGTTGAGGAGTCGCAGGCCCTCGTGATAGTTCTGCACGCCGAACGCGAGGCGCGCGCGGCGCAGGAGGTCCGACATCTCGTCGACGTCGATCTTGAGCCCGCTCGCGGTCCCGATGCGGGTCTTGAGCAGCCCCGTCAGCTGGTCCGAGGCTGCCGCGAGCGCATCCATCGCACGTCCGCGGGCCGCGATGATCTCCGCGGCGCGGCCTCCGACGAGGAGGCCATTCAGCTCCCGGTGCAGCGCCTCGAGCGGGGCGACGCTCGCCCCGAGGTCCACGCCCATCCGGATCGCGGCCGCAAGATCTCCGACGATCTCGTCCGCCCGGTTCCTCGTCCGTTCGTCGACGAATCGCTGGCCTTCCCCGATGGCGGCGAAGGCGCCTTCGAAGTCCCGGGATCCGGCGGACGTCTCCGCGCGGTTCAGGAGCGCCTTCAGCTCCGAGCTCTCATCGCCGAGGTGCGGGAGCGACGTCCGCAGGACGGAGATCTGGCCCGCGACGCGGTCCGCCAGGAGTTGCTCCGTCTTCGTCTGGACATCCGCGGTGAGCTGGAGGGCCTTCCGGTGCTCGTCCGCCTTCGTCGCGACGATGGCATCTTGCAGGAGCTTTGACGGCTCCGCGAGATCGGCCCCGTTCTGCTCGCCGAGGGTCAGCATGAACTCCGCGCGCTCGATCGATTGCATGACGCGTTCGCGCTCGGCCCGGCGCAGTTCGTCGAACGCCCCGTCGACGGCCTTCTGGACCTCGACCGGGTTGCGCTCTTGGTACGCCTGGCGTGCGACCGCCGCGAGCTGCCGCGCCCGCTCCGTCGAGACGCCGAGTCCCTCCGATTCCGCGAACGCGCGATGGAGTTCCTTGAGGCGGCCTTCGACCTTGCGATACCGTTCGAGGACTTCGTCCACGGCCGTCTCAGCACGTTTCGCGTAGTCGAGGGCCTCCCGGAACGCGTTCCGTTTGATCGCCTCGCGCGCGTTGTTCAGGTCCGTGACGGGACCGCGGAGGTCCACGCCGATGCTCGTCGCCGCGACGAACTTCTCGCGCGACGTCGCGATCACGCCGACGACCCGCTGGAACTGCGCCTGCTGGAGCGCGACGAACCCCTGCTTCGCGAGCTGCGCCCCCTCCCGATAATTTCCCTTCTTGATTTCGGCCTCCGCCTTCGCGAAGTGCTCCTGCGCCGCGGTCGGGTCCGCCCCGAGCGCGCGGGCCTCCTGGATGAAGCGCGAGAAGTCCGCGATCCGGCCTTCGAGGGAACGCTGCAGGGACTTCTCCGACTCCGCGCGGCTCTGCTTCAGCGCATTCGCCGCCTTCTCGAAGTCCAGGTTCCCGACGTCCCCGCGCGCGCGCTCGATCAGGGTGAGGGCCCTCGTCGTGTCGGCCCCGAGCTCCTGGGCCGTGCGCATGAGGTCCTCCGCGTCCCGGATCTCCTTGTTCACGACGCCCGTGAGGTCGTCCTTGATCGTATCGAGTCCTTCCTTCGTGAAATCGAGCGCGCTCGGGAAGTCGTTGTTCTCCATCGCGTTCCGCGCGCGGGAGAGGAGGTCCTCCGTCGGGCCGACGTCGCGGCCGAGCGCCTTGCCGGAGAGGATGAGGGCTTGGACCTTCGAGAACGAGGAGCTCAGGTGTTCCTGGAGGACCTTCTCCGACCGCTTCCAGGCTTTCTTCGCGAGGTCGATGGCGGTCGCGAGGTCGTCCGAGGCCATCGCGCCCTCCGCCTTCGCCAAGGCGGATTGCGTTTCCGCGAGGTCGGCTCCAACGCCTTTCGCGAGGGTCGCCATGGACGCACTCGAGTCGACGATGGCCCGGGCCCGGTCCCGATAGATCCGACGTCCGCGTTCGAGCGCCTCGTTCGCCTTGTCCGCCGCGACCTTGTAGTCCTTCGAGGCCATGGCGGCGCTGGCGTCGGCCAGGACCTTCTCCGCCTCGACGACGTTCGCGTCGATCCGGCGCGCCTGGTCGATCAGGTCCTGCGCGGCCTTGAGGCCGTCCTCGGCGGCCTGGCGGGTCCGCGTGGTCTCTTTGACCTTCTCTTCCAGCTGCCTCCGCAGCTGGCTGTCACGCAGGTATCCGCTCACGGTTCGAAGCTCCGCTGCCTCGAGGGAGGGCCCCGGCTCTTCCTCCGAGGATGCTGGACGATATTCACGCGGTCGAGCTTATAAACCGCTTAGGTCGTGGTTATCAGACGTGATTCGTGCCGGGCTCTCCGGCTCATCCGTTCGTGGCGGCGACCGGTTGCGGCGACGGAGCGGGACTCGGCTCGGGGAGTGTGGGCGCCTGAGGCGCGGTCTCGTCCGGTGGCGCGTCGGACGCTCCCGTCTTCTCCTTGTACTCGACGCCGGCCTTCTGGGCCATCATCCGCCGGATCTCGTCGCGGCCCGTTGACTTGAGGCCGAAGAACTCCGCGAAGTACCGCGTGGTCGTGAGGGCCAGGGACCGTCCCGAGGGCTTGCGGGCGATCAGGCCGAGTTCCTCGAGCGCCTTCGTGTGCTCGTAGACCTTCGAGCCGATCATGTCGAACAGGTCGCTCTGGAGGAGGGGCTGATGGTACGCGATGAGGGCGGCCGTCTTCAACATGTCCCGATCGATCTCCGGCGGGGCAAAGGTCCGGGCGCGCTCCGAGTACTCGGACCGGATCTGCATCGTCCACTTGGTCCCGATCTGGGCGACCTCGACGGCGCTCCCGCGTTTCGTGTATTCGCGGGCGAGGGCGCGCAAGTGCCCTCTGATGACCTCGATGTCGAGTCGCGTCGCCCGGGCGAGTTCGTCCGGCGTGAGCGCCTTGCCGGCGGAGAAGAGCGCCGCTTCGACGATCGCGCGTTCGTTCATGGGTGGGCCCCCTGCGGACTCGCGTCGGCGCGGGGCGCGAGCTCCGGGATCGCCAGGAGTTCCTCGACCGTCAGGTCCGCCTCCGAGGTGAGGCGTTTCACGAAGATCTCGCCGAACGGGTAGTCCTTCTGCCAGAGTTTCACCTTCTCCAGATGCGCGAGGAAGAGCAGGGACATGAACACGGTGACCTCGTCCCACACGCCGCCCGCGGTCAGGTGGCGGAGGGCGACCGGCTCGCCATCGAACGAGGCGAGGCGCTGCCACGTGATCGCGATGTCCTCCGTCAGGTCCTCCCCGTGGACCTTCTGGTGGAAGTTCGGGGCGAAGCGCTGGATCGCCTGCTCGCGCAGCGCGTTCAGCTGGATCTGGATGTCCGCCTCCTTCCGGGCCTCGTCGAAGGCGTCCATGAGCTCCATGAGCGTCACGGCGCGACGTCCTTCGCGGCGGATCGCCTCCGTGAGCGGCGTCGCCGTGCCCGCGAGCACGACCTGGTTGTAGTCCAGGTCCGCAGGATCCCGGAACATGTCGAGGTCCCAGCCGTCCGTGGGCTCCTCGGCCGTCGGCGGCATCGCGTCGAGCAACACCTTGTCGCTCTGCATCTTCAGGATCGACCACGCCAGGAACACGAGCTTGCCCGCCGTGACGAAGTTCACCGCGCCGTCCTTGCGGACCTTGTCCATGAAGAGCTTCGTGAAGGGCACGAGGTTGATCTCCCACGGGTCCAGTTGTTTCTCGAGGGCGAGCTCGAACGCCGCGACGACGCTCTTCTCGAAGGGATCACGGACCGCGACGTGCTGGCCCTGGTCGATCTCGTTCAGCATCGCGAGGTAGCGGTTGATCCGCTGCCCGCCCTCCGCCTCGCTGATCAGGGCCTTGTGGAAGAGCAGGTGGTTCAGGATCGCCTGATAGTTGTCGCTCATGCCGGGATCGCCTCCGTCGGCTTCTCGTCCTCGACGTCCGCCAGGTTCACGCGCATGATGACCTCGGACGTCGAGGTGGGCGTCATCGTGACGCCGATGAGATGATCTGCCTCCTTCAACGTGACCTTGCGGAGGGAGATCTGGACGAACTGCGCCGTCGAGCTGTTCCGCCGGATCATCCGCGCGACCTTCTCCGCGTTGATCGCATCGAGGTTCTGGTCGATCTCGTCGAGCAGGTAGAAGGGCGACGGGTCGTACTCCTGGATCGCGAAGATGAGGGCCATCGAGACGAGGGACTTCTCGCCGCCGGATAAGGCCTCGAGCCGGAGCGCCTTCTTGTGGGCCGGCTTGACTTTCATGATGAGGCCGGCCAGGAACGGTGCCTCGGGGTTCTCGAGGACGAGTTCCGCCTCCCCGCCTTCGCTCAGCTCCGAGTACACGCGCCGGAAGTTCTCGTTGATCGAGACGAAGACCTTCGCGAGGCCCTCTTTTTTCTTGTCCGTGAGCTGCGTCACCAGGTTGATCAGTTCCTCGCGCTGGCCTTCGAGGCGCTTGAACTCGTCCTTCAACTCGACGGCGCGCGCCTGCTGCGCGTCGTAGTCCTCGAGCGCGCGCAGGTTGATCGGCCCCAGGGCGGTGATCGCGGCCTCGCACTCGCCGATCGTCGCCTTCAGCTCCTGGAGGCTCGGGAGGCGGCCCTCTTGGACCTCGACCGCCATCTCGGTCATGACGCGTTCGGCCTCGGCGAGCTGCTCCTCCTGGACCTTCAGCTCCGTCTCCATCTTCAGGAGGAAATCTTCCTTCGTCTCGATCTTGTGGATGACCTTGTCGACATCCGCATCGCGGTCCGTCTTCTCCTTGTACGCGGCATCGCGGGCGTCCTGGAGGTCCTTCATCGCCTGGCCCATCTGGGCTTCCATCTTCTCCAGGCCGCGGATCTCGTTCTCTAGCTTGCCGAGGGACCCCTGGAACGTTTCGATCCGCTTCTCGTGGTCCTTCCGCTGCTCCTCGAGCGACGCGAGGCGGGTGTCGAGTTCGCCGCGGCGTTCGTCGAGGAACGCGGTCTGGGTCGTCATCGCCTCGAGCTTGGAGCGGAGGCCGCTCAACTCCTCCGCGAGCGCGGCGCGGCGGCCCATCAGATCCTTCATCCGCGAGGAGATCTGTTGCGGCGTCGCCTCCATGACGGCCTTCTTGCGTTCGTCCCGTTTCGCCTTCAGCGTGTCGAGGCCCTGGGTGAACTTCGCCAGGTCTTCCTCGATTCGCGTGGCGGTCTTCTGGGCCTCCTCGAAGCGCGCCTTGCGATCCGCGAGGTCCTTGTCCGCCGCCTTGAGCTTGCCATCGAATTCCTTCCGCTTCGCCTCGAGGGTGCTCGTCTTGACCTCGACGGCCCCGGTCTTGCCGCCGAAGTCCTTCACCTGTTCCTCCAGGTCCAGGATTTCCTTCCGGAGCTCGTCGAGGCGGTTCGCGACGGCCTCGCCCTGGGCCTGCGCCTCCCGAAGCTTCTCCGCGATCTTCTCCAGTTCGTTCGCAGTGCCCGCGCCGAACTTGACCGCGGACCGCTCCATCTCGCCGCCGATCATCGCGCCGGACGCCTCGATCAATTCGCCCTCGAGGGTCACGAGCCGGACGCCGCCCATCCACTTGCGGGCCTCGTCCAGGGTCTGGACGACGAGCGTGTCGCCGAACACGTAGAAGAACGCGTCTCGATACTTCTCGTCGAAATGACAGAGATCGATTGCGAACCCGAGGCATTCCTTCGCCACGAGGATCGCCTTGCCGCGCGGCTTGCCCACGAGCATCTTGGTGAGCGGGAGGAACGTCGCACGGCCGATCTTCCGCCTCTTCAGGTAGTCGATACAGGTCGCCGCGACGGTGTCGTCGTCGACGATGATCGCCTGCATCCGGGCGCCCGCCGCGGTCACGATCGCGGTCTCGTACGCCGACTCGACGTGGGCGAGTTGCGCCACGGTCCCATGGATCCCTTTGATCGAGCCCGTCTCCCGAGCGTCGAGGATCGCGGACACCGCACCGGTGTAGCCGCGCTTCATGTTCTCCGCGACGTCGGCCTCGGCCTTGAGCTGGGCGTAGTGCCGCGTCAGGCTGAGGATCGCCGTCTGGACCTCCGCCTGCTCCTTCGCGAGCTTCGCTTCCTGCGCGCGCTTCTCGTGAAACTCCGCCTGGAGTTTCTGGAGGCTCTTGCCCGATTCCTTCGTGGTCGAACGTAGCTCCTTCAGCTGCCACTCCGCATCCTCGAACTCGACCTGGTACGATTTGCGGGAGTCCTCGAGTTGGGTGATCTCCGATTCGAGCCGGGCCATCGACTCCCGGGTGCGGTCGCCCTCGAGGACGATGCCCTTCAGCCGCTCCTCGAGCGCGTCGATCTCGTTGTTGAGCGCGATGATTTGCTTCTGGATGCCGAGGACCTTGGCGTCGCTCTTCGAGGCGAGTTCATCGACCTCGTGCAGGTCCTTGTCCGCACCCTTGATTTGCGTATCGAGCTCCGCCATCCGCGTGTCGACGTTGCCGCGCTCCCGTACGAGCGCGTCCGTTTCCTTCGTGACCTTCGACCGCTCCTTATTCGCCTCCGCGGTCTCCGAGCGGACCTGTTTCAACGTCTCCTTGGACGTCTCGATGCCGTCCGTCGCGCGCGCCCGCTCGATACGTAGCCCGTCGAGCTTCTCCTTGAGCTGCTTCGCCTCTTCGCCGCCGCGCTCCGCCATCTCCTGCTCGAGCTCGTTGAGTCGGGCGACCGCGGCGTCGAGTTGTCCGCGAAGTTCCGCCTTCTGCGCCTCGAGCTTCGTCTTGTCCGCCTCGTGCTTCGTGATCTGCTCCTTCGTCCCGACGATCTGCCGCTCGATCAGCTCGCGGTTCTTGTAGGCCATCTGGGCCTTCGCGGTCGTCAGGCGCTCGTTCAGCTCCTTGTACTTCAGCGCGCCGTCGCGGTCCGATTCGAGCTGCTTGATCTGCTTGTCGATCTCTTCGAGGATGATCCGGATCCGCTCGAGGTTCTCCTCGGTCTCCTTGCGCTTGCCCTCGGCCTGGGAGATGTCGTCGTCGAACTTCGTGATGCCCGCGATGTTGTCGAGGATCCGGCGGCGGTCGACGGTGGACATGGAGACGATCTTCTGCACGTCCCCCTGTTGCACGAGGTTGTAGCCCTCGGCGGAGATGCGCGCGTGCGCGAGGAGCGAGTCGAACTCGGAGAGGGATGACTTGCGGTCGTTGATGTAGAAGTACGAGTTGTAGCCGCCCTCGACGGACGGGCTTAGCCCAACGTAGCGGGTGAGCTTGACCTCATCCGCCTCGACGGGAATCTGGCGGTCCGCGTTGTCGAAGAGGAGGCTGACCTGGGAATAATCCGCCCCGTTCTTGTCCTTCCCGCCGTTCCAAATGAGGTCGGTGAGCTTGCCGGCACGGATCGCCTTCGACGATTTCGGCCCGAGGACGAACAGGATCGCGTCCGCGATGTTGCTTTTCCCGGATCCGTTCGGGCCCGTGATCGACGTGTACCCCTGCAGGAAGGGGATCGAGATCTTTCGCCCGAAGGACTTGAAATTCTCCATCTGGATCTCTTTCAGAAACACGGTCCTCACCTGAGCGGGGGAAGGTCAGCACTGAGGCGGTCTGCGACTACCCATCCCATCTATATCCTTCTGACGTCCGACGAGAGTCGGACAGAGGCGCGGAAGGTGGTGATGGATATAAAAGCGTAGCGGGGGACGAGCGATTCGTCTTGACAAATTGAGGCCTCCGTGGAGGGCACGGGCAGCTTTATGGCCTTGGACATCTGCTACACATCCGTGTGGGGGGACCGGAGGGCGTTTCGTCGGCTTCTCCCAATCTTTTGCGTCCTGGTCAGCTTGCTCGTCGCCAACACGGCCAGCGCATTGACGGAGTCGTGGACGGACGATTTCGCGAACACGAATCTCGTCGGCTATCAAACGAATGTCGCGATCGGCGGCGGTGTCGCGAAGCTCGATCCCGCTTCCCTGGTGCGGCAAGGCATTCAGCTGGCGAGCAGCTCCGACATCATCTCCCCTGCGATCGTGTACACCGGTTCGGAGTATGTCCTGTACTATGCGGAGTGTTCTCCTTACGGGACGTGCGCGATCGCTCGCGCGGTGTCCGCTGACGCCAACAGCTGGAACCCGCAGGGGATCGTCGTCAATCCCGGACTCGCGGGATCGACCGACTCATCGAGCGTCGCTTACGAGGACGTAATGCTGGTCGGCTCGACGTTCCACATGTGGTACTCCGGGCACGGCGGGGGTGCGTACGCGATTCATCATGCCTCCTCGATGGATGGAAGAAATTGGACCCCGGACGGAGTCGTCCTCTCCGGGGCCACCGACGGGTCGGGTGGTGCCACCTACTATCCGAGCGTCCTGTGGGATGGATCGCAATTCACGATGTGGTACGGGACGTACGACGGGCAAAACACGTGGATCCGCCGCGCGACCTCGGTCGACGGGATCTCCTGGAACCCCACGGGAATTGTCCTCTCCCCCGTCGCGGACGGCCTTGACAACTCCGGGCCGCGCACGCCGTCGGTCGTCCGGACGGCTGCGGGATACATCATGTGGTACACCTGCATCGCGACGCAGGGGCAAATATGTCGGGCCACGAGCGCGGACGGGATCACATGGACTCGCGAAGGCCTCGTCTTGGCTCCGGATCCGAATCTGTCCGGGGAGAGCCGGGACATCTCGCAGCCCGAAGTCCTCCTTTGGCCGGGCCCGGCGTACCGGGTGTGGTATGCCGGCCGCGGATCGGCGGGGATCAACCAGATCTACGGTGCCCTCAGCCCGATCGACCAGTTCGTGGTGAGCGGATCAATAGTCTCGGTCCCCATCTCGATCGCGGACGGTTTCTTCTGGCAGTCCCTTTCCATTACGAAGGAGGAGCCGTCCGGGACGGCGATTCGCATCAGCGTCCTCAACGCGACCACGTTCGAGCCGTTCCCGGGATTGAACGGCTTGACGTCCTCCGTCGTCTCCCTCGAGGGGCTATCTTCGACGCGCGGCGCCATCCGTCTTGCTGCGAATTTCACGGGAGGCGGCGATTCAACACCGTTCCTTGATCGATGGACGGTGACGATGGCAACCGCGCCCCCACAGCCGACCGAGCCGCCACGGCCGCTCTCCTTGTGGGAAGAGTACTCGACGGCGATCGTCGTCTCGGCGGTCCTCGTGGTGGCAGCGGTCGGAGGGGCGTTGCTCGTGCTGCTGCTAAATCGGCCGCGACGAAACCAACCTCCGCTTGGAATACCGCCTCGTTAATGCGGTCCGATCCGCGCGGGCGTTGCGCTCATCCGGTGGATTCTAAATAGGGCGTTCCCTTTCATCGGCCGCAAATGGGCAAGCGAGCCTTCATTACGGGAATCACCGGCCAAGATGGCTCGTATCTTGCTGAACTCCTCCTCTCGAAGGGATACGACGTCTTCGGCCTCGTTCGCCGCCTGAGCTCCCCGAACACGCGCAACATCGCGGAGATCATCGACCGGGTCCATCTCCTGGACGGCGACATGACGGACCAGTCTTCCATGCAGACGGTGCTCAAGGAATCGACCCCAGATGAAATCTACAACCTCGCCGCGCAGTCGTTCGTGGCGACCTCGTACCGACAACCGGTCCTGACGGCGGACGTGAATGGCCTCGGCGTCGTTCGCGTCCTCGAGGCGGCGCGACAGATCGTGCCGGACGCCCGGATCTACCAGGCCTCGACCTCGGAACTGTTCGGGCAAGTGCAGGAGACCCCGCAATCGGAGACGACGCCATTCCACCCCCGCAGCCCGTACGGCGTGGCGAAGGTCTTCGCATACTGGGCCTGCGTCAACTACCGCGAATCATACGGCATGCATGTGTCGAACGGAATTCTCTTCAATCACGAGAGCCCCCGCCGAGGCCTCGAGTTCGTGACCCGCAAGATCACGTATGGACTCGCGCAGATTGTGGCCGGGAAGACGAAGTCGGTCGAGCTCGGGAACCTCGAGGCAAAGCGGGATTGGGGGTACGCCCCCGAGTATGTCGAGGCGATGTGGCGGATGCTTCAGCAGAAGGAGCCCGACGACTACGTGATCGCCACCGGCGAGACGTGGTCCGTCTCCCAGTTCCTGGAACTCGCGGTGAAGGAAGCCGGACTCCGCGGGGATCCGGCTCAGTTTGTCCGCACGGATGCGAAGAACCTTCGGCCGGCCGAGGTGCACACCCTCTGCGGAAATCCAAGCAAGGCGAAACGAACGCTCGGCTGGTCCGCCAAGGTCCGTGTGCCCGAGCTCGTGAAGATCATGATGGAGCACGACCTCCGGCTCGCGAAAGCCGGCTAGGCTCACTTCCACGCCAGGACCGACGCGCTCCCTGCGAACCGATCGATGGGCGCGATTTTCCACAGAGCCCCGGAGAGGAGGGTCCCCATTCGACCCAGATGCACACGATTCTCCCAGAACGGTCGCCAGAAGTTCGTCCCGAGATCCACCCGACGGTAGCCGGCCTTCCGCGCCTCGAGCGCGAGGTCATGCGGCGTGAAGAGGTTGATATGGTCCGGGTCGTCGCGCGCCCCGGGTTGATGGACGTTGGGCGAGACGACGAACAGGAATCCGCCCGGCCGCAGGACGCGCCGGACCTCGCGAAGGATCGACCGTTCGCGGTCGAGGGGGACGTGCTCGAGCACGTGATGCGCCATCGCGGATCCGAACGATCCGTCCCGAAACGGGAGCGTCACGGTCAAGTCGGCCCGCACGACCGGCAGATTGCGTTCCGCACACGCGCGGATCCCTTCCTTCGAGATCTCGATTCCGACCGACGCGACGCCGTGATGGCGGCAGCATTCGAGGAACAGCCCCAGCCCCGCTCCGACATCGAGGACCCGAGGCACCGGATGCATGCGCGCGAGCATGGGCTCGAAGAAGCGCCAGTCGCGGCCTTGGTACCTCGAGTAGTCGTAACTCCGATGTCGGAGGTCGGGCTGCGGAGGCGACTCACGATCGGGCGACAGCCCCGCTCACCTCCTCATACACCCGCACGACCTGGTCGGCACTCCGCGAGGCGGAGAAGAACTTCGCGCGTTCCTGACCACCCCGCGAGAGACGGCTGGCCTGGTGAGGGTCGTCGAGAACCCGCAGGATCGTTTCCGCCCATCCGTCCTCGTCCGTTGGGTCGACCAGCTCCCCTCCGGAGCCGACGATCTCGGGGAGGACCGAACGGCTCGACGCCACGAGCGGGCATCCGCACGACATCGCCTCGAGACACGGCATCGAGAACCCTTCGATGAACGACGGAACGAGCGTGACGCAAGACGTCTGGTAGAGCTCGATAAGCTCGGGCTCGGAGACGAAGTCTCGCCACCGAACGCGATCCGCGATTCCGAGTTCCCGGGCGAGGGCGAGCAGGCGAGGCCTCGACGCCGACGATGCCCCGACCTTCATCAGGGTCACAGGCCGGGCTCGCGCGACGCGCGCGACGATACGGAGGAGACCCTCCGCGTTCTTGCGCGGCAGTTCTGTGCCGACGTAGAGGAGCTGGTTTGCAACGCGAGGCACGTCGCGCGGCCGGTAGGTCGATGGCACCGCGAGGTAGACCACCTCCGGATCGTGCTCGAGTCGGACCATGCCCTCGAGTTCGGATCGCAGGGTCTGGGCGGTCACGATCACGCGGTCGGCGAGTGGGAGGCGCTCCATCGTCCATGGGACGGAGAGATCGAAGCAGGTGATTACGGTCGGACATCGATGGCGCTTCCGGAGGAGGAACGACTGCATGTTCGAGATGATGTGGGTCACAGCGTTCGGCCGCTCGAGCAGCCGCAGCTGTTGGCGGTAGATCCCGTGCGTCGCGCGGGATGTCGGGAGGTAGAAGAGCCGGACGAATCGCGTCGGGATTCGTCGTCGGATCTCCTCGTACCATCCGCTGAACCACTTGGCGCGGACGTCGACGCCGCCCGAACGGCGGCCGAATATCGGGTATTGGACCTCCAGCGTCATGGAGAGCGGCTCGGATGGGAGCGGCGTAGATGAAGACTTTGCTAGGTCGTCCGGGGCCGCGGATCCGCACCCGCCGCCAGTCGGTCGATCGTCTCGCGCAGTGCGGCCTGGCGTCGCTGGATCGTGAAGCCGCCGACGATGCGGTTCCGCGCGGCCTCTCCATTCCCGCGGTCGAAGGCCTGTCGGATCGCGTCGGCCGTGGCCGCCGGATCCTCTTCCGGGACGTAGTACCCCGCATCTCCCATGAGCGTCGGGATTCCGGCGACGCGGGTCCCGACAGGGATGCATCCGCACGCCATCGCTTCGCCAAGCGCGTTCGGGAGCCCCTCGTAGAGCGAGGCTTGCACGTATACCCGAGCCCGGCGATACTGTTCGAGGAGTTCCGCCTCGCTGACGATTGGGAGGATTCGCACGTTCGGGGTCGCCATTCGCCGCAAGCGGACGGTTGCCTCGTTGGGTCGTCCCCCGACGAGGACGAACGGCAAGTCGGGATGATAGGCGGCGGTCCGCACAAACGTCTCGAGGCCTTTCCTTCGGACATTGGCATCCACGACCGCGCCCACAGTCAGGACGTTCGTCCTCGCGCCGTTATCCGGGGTGAAGCGGTCGACGTCGAAGCCCGTGGGGACCGTGACGATCTCCCGACGACGGACTCCTGCGTTCCTTGCGAGTTCCTCCCGCAGGAAGTCATCGACGACGAGGACCCGGTCCGCGTGCAGGACGGCGTATCGACTCCGGGCGGCCTGGCGTGGCTGAAGGTAGACGCCGTATCCGAGATCGGGGCGCCTCGCGGCGTCGACACCGCCAACCACTACGACGCTCTTGCGGCCGAAGGTCCGCGCGACCCGGCACGCTCCGTACGCATGATCGAGGGCGAACCATGCGAAGACCACGTCGCATCGCGCGATGGCGGAAATCAAGGCAGGGATACTGCGCTTCCCGCGCCACAGCACGCTTCTCAGCGGATAGTTGTCAGCGAGGAACGTGCGATCGATCTCGATGAAACTGGACTTCGTGCTCGAGACGAACGCGATTCGAGGCGGCCTCATGCGTGCTTCCTCATCACCTCACGGACGATGCCGAGGAACATGGGCGCTTGGCGCTCCCAGCAATACCGCGTCTCGAACGCCTCCCGGCCACGCGCCCCGAGGGACTCGAGTTCCGATCGACGGTTCATCCAATCTCGCACCGCGGCGGTGACGTGTTCGAGGTCGGATTCCGCCACCGTGACGCCGGACCCCGATTCGTCGACGACCGCACGCATGGCGGGGTAGGCGGGGACGAGGATCGGAACGCCGTGCGCCATGTAGTCAAAGAGCTTGTTCGGAAGCGCACGTTCGTGGTTCGGTCGTCGATCGAGCAAGATGACGCCCATGTCCATCGCCCCGTAGTACCGCGCAAGTTCGGCGAAAGGACGGTACCCGTCGACCCGGACGCGTCCTTGAATTCCCATCGACTCGGCTCGGACCCTCAATCGACTCGCCTCTTCCTCCGGACCGCCAACGAGGAGGGCCTTCACCCTGTCCGGCAGTCCGGCCACCGCATCCATTAGGACTTCGAGGCCGCGGCCCGCCACGATCGCCCCCGCGAACCCGATGACGAAGTCAGATGGACCGTATCCGAATTCGGCCCGGCTCGCGCTGCGGTCGGCCCTCATTACCTCCGCCGAAGGGCGCGCGTTGTAGAGGACCGTCGTCGGCTTCCCCATCGCACGGAACTTGGACGCGATCGGCTCGCTCACCGTGAGGACATGGGCCACGCGCCGACAGAGCCGCGCCTCCTGGATCTTCGCGATGCGCGCTTCGGCTGTCGAATTCTCGGCGATGAGCGCCGGCCAATCTTCGTGGCCATCGTAGAGGATGGCGATTCGCGCGCGGCGGCCCGCAGCCACCGCCGCCGACAAGACCTCGAAGTCATGCGCAACGAGGAGGTCCGGGGACTCGGAGAGGACGGCGTCACGGAGTCGCCGCGACGCACGGAGATAGGCAAGGCCTCGCGCCGTCATCGAGGTCCCGAGCGGTGGAACCGACATCGCGACTCGCCGGACCGGGAAGGGCTCCGAACCTCCAGAGGGCGGAGGAGACGCGGCCTTGATCCATGAGACGAACGACACATCCCATCCCGCTTGTCTGAGCGCGTCCGCTTCGCGCAGGGCACGGAGGACGGGCTTCGGCCACCACGGGTCCGTTTGCAAAAGGAAGACGGCTTTGCCCGTTCCCACGGCCACCGGACCGGAGGGAACTCACTTGAGTCTATCGCAACGAACCGTTTAAGCGACCCGGAGAAATCACGGGCCGTGCGCTCCGCGATTATCGTGACGGTCCTCAACGAGATGCAGCACATCCGGGGACTCCTTACGTCGCTGGAGACGCAGACGCGGACTCCGGACGTCATCGTGATCACCGATGGCGGCTCGACCGACGAAACACAAGAGATCCTCCGCGAGTTCGCGTCGGACACGCGCCTCCGGTTCCAATGGCAGGTCGTGCCCGGGAACCGCTCGCAGGGCCGCAACGCGGCGATTCGAACCGCGGACGCCGAGCTGCTCGCGGTGACCGACGTCAACGTGCTCGAGTCGGATTGGTTCGAGCGGATCATCGGGCCGCTGGAGCGGGGGGAGGCGGACATCGTCGGCGGTTGGTACGAGCCCATCGCCGAGACGCCTCGCGAGCGTGCGATGGGGGCGATGACGTTATTCTCTCTCGAGGAAATCAAGCCCGACGCGTTTGTCCCCGCGTCGCGGAGCGTCGCGTTTACGCGCGAGGCATGGCACCGGGTCGGCGGCTATAACGAGCGCCTTGCGATGGCCGAAGACACGGCCCTCGTGCTCGCGATGCGCCGGGCCGGACTGCGGTTCGTGTTCGAGCCGCGCGCGATCGTCCGGTGCTGGACTGCCGCGGATCTCCGCGAGGCGTTCGGCATGTACCGGCGATACGCGTTCTCCGATGGTCAAGCGGCCCACTTCGGGGTACCACAGACCCGATACGGACGCGTGTACGCCATCTACGCGGGTGGCGCGGTGCTTCTCATCCTCGGATTCGGGTGGCCGCTCCTCTGGCTCCTGCTCGTTGCGGGAGCGTTCGCGTACGCGCTTCTCCGCGCGCGGAAGGTTCTGCGTCGTCGTTGGTGGGCCCAAGTTCCGTATTCCATCCTGGTCGGTCTCGCGATCGACTTCGCGCAGATGTCGGGCTACGCCGCGGGCCGCGCTCACGCCGTTGAAGCAAGCCCGGATACCGCGGGCGCTCGAGGCCCGAGCAAGGACCGATAGGCGTCGACCAGGCGGCCACCCATCACCGCCCAATGGTAACCCGCCTTGAACGCGGCGCGGCCCGCCGCGCCCATCCGCTCACATTCGTCCCGCGACAACATGAGGCCCTCGAGGGCGTGTTGCAGCGCCGGTCGGTCCCCGTACGGGACGACGATTCCGCATCCGACAGACCGGACCAGGTCCGCGATCGACGTGCCGTCCGAGACGATGACGGGCTTCGAACACATCATCGCCTCGAAGACCTTGTTCGGGGAGGCATAGCGATTGTTGGGGACCGTCGGATCGTACAAGGCGACGATCGCGTGGGCCGACGCGGTCTGCGTGAGGACCTCGTCGTACGGAATCGTGCCCAGATACATCGACGCCTGGGAGCTCTCAAGGAACGGGAGCAGGGCGGACTCGTCGGGGCCATGGCCGGCGACGATGAGCCTCGCGCCGGTCGACTCGCAGGCGGCCAGCAAATCGAGGAGCCCGCGGTCCTTCGCGATCATGCCGCCGTAGAAGACCGTGAAGTCGCTCGCCGGCTGGATGGGCAGGTCTCGGTCCTCGGGGACGTTCATAATCTCGACGAGCCGCTTCGCCCGAGCGCCGCGGAACTGTTCCTCGCGTCGGCGGTCGGGAACGATGACGAGATCCGCGCGTTCGATCATGCGGCGCTCTGCGACGGCGAGACGTTCCCGCACTCGCGGCCTCAGGTCGGCCGTGATCATTTCGGAGTAGAAGTCGAAGATGTCGTAGACGAGCTTTGCCCCCGTGAGGCGAGCCGCCGCGCGGGCCGCCCACGCGGTGTCGAAGTCGACCGCATGGACGACGTCCGGCCGGAGGCGCCATGTCTTGCGGAGGGCGAACCATTGCCAGCGCGGCAGTCGCACCGCCAGTCCCGGCGTGCCCTCGGGCGCGGCGACGCGGTAGCGGTGGATCCGGATCCCATCGCGGACCTCCTCCGCCGGGTGAGATCGGGTCCGGTCCCATAGGACCGCGTGCACCTCATAGCCTGCTCGCGCCAAGGCCCCCGCTTCCTTGGCCAGACGGGGCTCGATCCCCGCCGGGCTCTTGGATCGCAGGAAGACGACGCGGGCCCCCATCGCGTCATCCCAGTGCTTCGTCCACGAGGGCGGCGATCTTACGCGAGGTCGTCCCATCGCCGTACGGGTTCGGCCATTCGCGCTTTCGGCCGAGCTGCTGCTTCACCGCCTGTCGGACTCGCGCCGGGTCCGTTCCCGCCAGCACGTTCGATCCGATCTCCAGGGTCTCCGGTCGTTCCGTGTTGGCGCGCAGCGTCACGCACGGCACGTGGAAGAAGCAGCTCTCCTCTTGGAGTCCGCCGGAGTCCGTCATCACGAGCGCGGCCCCCTTCTCGAGGCGGAGCATGTCCAGGTAGCCCGTCGGTTCGATTCGGCGGAGCGACTTCATCGACGCCGCGCGCTTCTCGAGTCCGAATTCCCGCAACCGCTTCGCCGTCCGCGGATGAATCGGGAAGACGATCGGACGATCCGCCTCCTTCGCCGCCGCGTCGAGGGCATCGAGGGCCACCGAGAGCCGCTCCTTCGAATCGACGTTCTCCTGGCGGTGGAATGTGAGGAGCAGGTATCCGCCCGGCGCGAGACCGAGGCGCTTCAGGATGTCGGATCGTTTCTCCGCGATCGGCGCATTCTCGACGAGCGCGTCGATGACGCTGTTGCCGACGACTTCAATCCCGTCCCGCACGTTCTCGCCCTCGAGGTTCTGCCGCGACACCGGCGTCGGCGCGAAGAGATGGTTCGAGAGGTGGTCCGCCACGATCCGATTGGTCTCCTCGGGCATCGAGCGGTCGAACGACCGGATGCCCGCCTCGACGTGGGCCAGGCGGCGACCTTGCTTGTTCGCGAGCATTGCGCCCGCAACGGTCGTGTTCGTGTCGCCGTGGACGATGACGAGGTCCGCATCTTCCGTGACGCCCGCGATCTGCCGCATCGTCGTCGCGATCTGCAGGTGTGGCGGTTGATCCTTCAACTCGAACTGGCGGTCCGGCTCCCGCAGCTTCATGTCGCGGAAGAAGACTCGGTCCATCATGAGGTCGTAGTGCTGCCCCGAATGCACGAGGAGGTGCTCGTGGCCGAGGCCATCGAGGGCTTTGACCACGGGGGCCATCTTGATGATTTCGGGACGCGTCCCGATGATCGTGACGATGCGGCCCATGGTGCGGCCGCGTCAGGAATCGAGGGGCGATAATAAAGATAGCCCCACGAGAATGAAAGTCGAAAGCATCAAGACGGTGCCTCGGTTACGAGCCGCTGTTGCTCATCAGCGTCGTCACGACGGTCCGCAACGAGGCGCGGAACATCGCCGCGTTGCTCGACAGTCTGGTCATCCAGGAGCCACCCGTCGAGGTGATCGTCGTCGACTCGCACAGCGAGGACCCGACCCGAGACGTTGTCCGTGAGTACGAGAAGCGATACGACTTCGTCCATCTCTACGTCCAGGGAGGCACGCGCGGGACGGGTCGCAACTTCGGGATCCGCAAGGCGCGCGGCGAGGCGGTCGCGTTCATCGACGGCGACGCGATCGCGAATCCGTTCTGGGTGAAGGAGCTTCGCGAGGGCCTTCGCGCCCATGACGTCGTCGCGGGCCGGACGATCCAGATCGGCTACCGGCCGTTCGAGGAACTCGAGCGGGTCGAGCTGATCGTCAAGGGGACCGACGTCACGTTTCCGTCCTCGAACCTCGCCTACCGCAAGCCGGTGCTCGAGGCGATCGGCGGCTTCGATCCCTGGTTCGTGACCGCGGAGGACATCGACCTCAATTTGCGCGCCGTGCGCGCGGGCCACCTGATCGCCTTCCGCGCGGGCGCGGTCGTCTACCATCGGACGCGCGACTCCGTGTACGACTTCCTGCGGCAGGCCCTGTGGAACGGCGCGGGCCGCAAGCAGCTCACCCTGAAGCACGGCGCCCTCTGGAGCCGCTACCGGCCGGGACAGATGCTCCGGCGCAAGACGACGTTCTGGTCCATGCTCCGACTGAGCGCCGCGATGCTCGGCTACGTCGGCTACAAGTTCTTCGGGAAGCCGCTCCCGGCGTGAGCGCAAACGCTTATCCGGATTTGCCAGCATGGCGCGGCAATGGTCGAGGTCTCCGTCGTCGTGCCGACGATGAACGAAGAATCCTCGATCGGCGCGGTCCTCGAGGAGGTCCGGGTCGCCCTCGCGGGCCGCGACATCGAAATCCTGACCGTGGACACGGATTCTCGGGACCGGACGAACGAGATTGCTCGATCGAAAGGTGCCCACATCATCTCCGAGCCGAGGCGGGGATATGGTCGAGCCTACAAGACCGGTTTCGCCGCGGCGCACGGCACGTACATTGCCACGCTGGATGCGGACCTGACGTACCCCGCGGATCGCCTGCCCGATCTCTTGGCCCCGTTGAAGGAAGGCCGATCCGACTTCGTATCCGGCGATCGACTCACTCGCCTGCGCGGCGATGCGATGACCGGCATGCACCGAGTGGGCAACGCGATCCTGAATGCGGCGTTCCATCTTCTCTACCGCCATCCGGTCCACGACTCCCAGAGCGGGATGTGGGCGTTTCGGCGGGACATCCTGCCGCGCCTCCGCCTCGTCCACGACGGGATGGCCTTCTCCGAGGAGCTCAAGCTCGAGGTGATCCGCCAAGGCTATCGCTTCCTCGAAGTGCCGATCGACTACCGGCCGCGGGTCGGAGAGAAGAAGATCCGCAGCGTGAGCGACGCGACCCAGAATCTGATCTGGCTCCTGCGCAAGCGCTTCGGATGGATCCCCGCGGCCTGATCAGTCTTCGAGGACCTCGCGCATCTTCTCCCATTCCTTCAGGAAGCGGCGCGGATCGAAGCTACCATCGACGTAGCGGTTGAGGGCCTTGTGGAATCCGGGGTCCACGTCGGAGCACATGAGCTCGGACGCCTCCCAATGTTCCATCGACTTCCACGGCCACGCGCCCTCGAGGTCGAGGAAGTGCGGGCCGCGGTCCTCCCACGCCACGCGGATCGTGCCGAACTCGATCGCCAGCTCGTACGCGAGGCGCCCGATCAAAATGGATTCCTCGGGCGGCATCGTGAGCTCGTCGCCTTTCCGAAGGCGTCTCGGGTGCTGGATGCGGATCGATGTGAGCCCCTCCGCGGCCGCAAGCGAGGCGTTCGTCTTGTCAAGTGTGAGGAAGAAGATCCCTTTGCGGAAGTCGATCCCGCGCAGGAACGCCTTGAACTGATCGCGGATCATCGAATCGGCGTTGATGATCGTGAGGCCGTCTTGGGACAGATGCAGCTGTTCCGGATTCGTCGCGCCGACGACGAGGACGTTTAGGCCTTGGAACCCCTCGGTCCGCTTGAGCGTCGTGATCTCTTGCAGGGCGCGATAGCCGCGGCGGCCTGCGTGCGACAGTCGATTCCCCTTGCGCATGTTCGCGGCGTTCTCGAGCTCCTTCATCACGACGCCCGGGATGACCAGGAGGATCCAGTTCACGCTCTCCCGGTACGGCCGCGGGTGGATGCGCGAGAACTCGTCGAGGAGGTGCTCGCCCAGGATGCTCGCATACAGCACGTTCGTGTCGACTCCGACGATGATGTCCTCGTACTCGGCGAGGCGCCGCGCGACCGCACTCAGCCCGATCGGCTCGACGATGCCTGCGCAGAGCAAGGACGAGTTGAGCCAATCCAGGTAGTCCGGGTTGCTCTCCAGGACCTTCACCGTGTATTGGGTCGGCGAGCCGACGACATCGATGATCGGGTACTCCTCTTTCGAGCTGGGGGCCGAGGGACTTGAACGTCAGCCGCTCGATGCGACCTTTGATCGCCCCGAGGGCCAACTGCAAGGTCGGGAAGTCCGCGATTTGTCCTTTCTCCAGGATTTCGCGGAAACTCACCTTAGGCCTCCGCGAGGAGCCGGTCCACCATCCACTTCACATCGAAACGTTTGATGTCCTCGTACGTCTGCCCGAGGTTGACGAAGACGACGGGCTTGCCGATCGTCCGCGCCATCGAGAGTGCGGCGCCGCCTTTCGCGTCCGCGTCGAGCTTCGTGAGGACGACGCCATCCAGGCCGACCGCCTCGTGGAACTGCTTCGCCTGCTCGATCGCGTCGTTCCCGGCGAGGGCGTCTCCGATGTACAGGACCAGGTTCGGCTTGGTGACCCGCTTGATTTTTTTCATCTGGTCCATCAGGTTCTGATTCGTCTGCATGCGCCCGGCCGTGTCGATCAGGACGACGTCGCGGCCTCGGGCGCGGGCGTGCTCGACCGCGTCGAACGCGACGGCCGCGGGGTCTGCGCCGGCCTTGTGCTTGATGAGCTTGAAGCCGACCGCCTCCGCGTGCTTCTCGAGCTGCTCGATCGCCCCCGCGCGGAATGTATCGGCCGCGGCGACGACGCAGGTGAAGCCTTTCTTCTGGATGTGATACGCGAGTTTCGCGATCGTCGTCGTCTTGCCCGTGCCGTTGACGCCGACGAACATCACGACGAACGGCCGCGGGCCCTTCTCGATGAGGCCGAAGAAATCGATCGGCGGGACCGTGAGGACTCGTGTGATGGCGTCCCTCAGAGCCGACTCCACGCCGGCCTCCAGGGACACCTCTTTCGTGACGCGTTTGCCCTTCAGGTCGTCCGCGAGGTGGTCCACGATCTCCTTCGCCACCGGGAAGGCGACATCGGACTCGAGGAGCGCGATCTCGAGATCATAGAGGACCTCCTCCAGCTTGTCTTCCTTGATCTTGCGTCCCGAGTCACCGATCGACGGCGAAACCACCTCGGCGTCCGCCTTCTGCTTCCAGCCCGCGAGCCGCTCCCGGAGGCTCTTGAACATCTAACTCCCATCGCCCGTCGCAGGTTGGGTCTGGAGTCGGTCGTACAGGTCCTGCACCGCCGCGCCTTGGGCTTCGGCCCGTCGCTGGAGTTCGGCGAGGCGCTGGCCGACCGCGTTCGCGGCGTCCGTGATCGACGCGATCCGCGCATCGAGCCGCTCGATTTGCTTCCCGATGTCGTCGTAGACGAGGAGCTCGGATCCGATCGAGACGTACGCCTTATCGACGTCCCGCGACTCCGCGACGAGGAACGAATTCGCGCCGACCGGCACGAGGACCTCGGCGCCCTTGCCGGCTTCCTGGTACCGGGTCAGGGTCTCCCGCGCGCGCATGTGCTCCTCGAGGGAGATGCGGATGATCGACTGCTGCTGCGCGAAGCTTTCGATCTGATCTCGGAACTGGTCGAGGACGGCGATCCCGCGGCGGAGGTCGGCCTCCGACCCGCTCACCCGCCCACCTCGACCTCGTACTTGACCGCGTGATTGACGAGCTCCCCGGCGGCGACGGCCTCGACCTTGGAGATCTCAATGTACTTCCGCGGCACGCCGTGCTGGCTTCCGAGGACCGAGAGGAGTTTCTCGCGAGCGGCGGCTTCGTCCGCGGCGGCGACTTCCTTCGCGTACGCCTGCCATTTCCGCCCCATTCGGAAGCGGCCGCTGATGCGAAATCCCTTCATGGAGCGGCGGGCCAAGGGGCCCCGCTACTTAAAAACTTGCTCGGCTCAGTGCGCGCGCGTTGCGGCGAGTTCGTCTTTGAAGTGTTCGACGAGGTCTTCCGCGATCTTGCGCGTGACGCCGCGGACAGCCGAGAGGTCCTTCAGACTCGCCTTCGCGAAGTCCTCCGCGGAGCGGAAGCCCGCATCGATGAGGGCCTTCGCCCGTGCCTGCCCGATCCCTTTGATCGTGCGCAGCTCCTCGAAGATGTCCGACTCTCCCGGTCGCGCCGCCTCGAGTTCCAGGATGCGCCGCTGGATCGTCTCATCGCCGGGGCTCATCTTCTGCGCCTCCGTGTACGCGCGCAGCGCGTCGTCGTCGCGGCCCATCTTCACGAGGACGTCGCCTTGGGCCGCCCATGCCTCTTCGTCGTTCGGATAGAGTTGCGTGAGCCGGTCGAACGCGTCGAGCGCGCCTTCGAGGTCGCCTTCCTCGAGCAGGATGTTGCCCCGGTTCAGGAGGGCGGACGCGTTGTTCGCCTGCACGCCGAGGACGAGGTCCAGGCAGTTCAGGGCCTCTTGCGGCTTGCCACTCCGGCGGTATGCGACGGCCTTGCCGATCAGCGCGTTCACGTTGCTCGGGTCGACTTCGAGGATGTCGTCGAAGAGGTTCAGGGCCTGCGGGTAACTGCCGCTCGCGGACGCGATTAGCGCGCGACTCAGGAGGCTCGGCACGTCGACGCGGACCTCCTCGATCTTCTGCTGGACGTTCTCGTTCGACGGATCGATGGCCGCCGAGCCCTCGTACGCCGCGAGGGCCTCCGGACGACGACCGAGGTTGGTGAGCGCGTCGCCTTTCATCTCGAGCGCGGGTGCGTCGTTGGGCCGGACGCGGAGCAGGCCATCCACCGTCTCAAGGCACTCCCGCCAGCGGCGGTCTTCCACTTGCAACCGCGCGACCGAGCGCATGGTCTCGAGGTTCTTCGGATCCTTCGTGAGCACGCGCCGATACGCCTCGTAGCCCTCGGGGCGTCGGTCCATTCGGATGAGCGCCCGCGCCTTCCCTTGGAGGGCGGCGATGTGTCCCGGATCGAGCCGCAAGGCCTCGTCGTATGCGGAGAGCGCGGCTTCGAAGGTGCCCGCGGACATCAGGGCATCCGCCTTCGTCACAAGGCTCGCGGGCGTCTCGGGTTGGCGGACCGGAGGACGCGGTGCGGGCTTCGGGGGTTCCGCCTTCGGGGTCGGAACCGGCACAGGCGCGACCGTCGGAGTCGGAGGCGGGGGAGGCTGCATCACCGGTGGCGGTGGCGGCGGGGCGGCCGCGAAGTTGAAGGCCATCTCGGGCGCTGGCCCCGGATTCGACGTAGCGGTCGGGTCGTACACCCGCTCGCCCGAATCAAGCTCCATTTCGGTCCCCGCGGAAAGCGCCGTTGCTTTCGTCCGCTCGCGAATCGGTCGGAGGCCGACCCACCAACCGATCTGGGCGGCGCCGTACAGGAACAGGAGGAACGGCACGGTCGTGAAGAGCGTCGGCATCACGCCCTTCTCCAAGATGAATGTCAGGTACGTCACTTGGTTCACCTGGTTGTGGAACACTAGGGACCAGTTCGCGTAGCGCGCCCACATCGTCGGCTCCACCGCGAGCGAAATTCGGTCCGTGGCGTTGAGCCAAGCCGATGTCATCGTGACGTTGTCGCGCATGACGAACACGCTGGCCGCGCCCGTCGTGACGCTCACGATCGCGTGCGTCACGAAGGAGATGCCCAATGGATCGGGGCTCGCGAACACCACGCTGTCCGTGCCGTTCGCCCGGAGGGAGACGACTTGCGGCGGATCCGAGAACAGCGTGGATGCGACGGATGGCGTGACGGCGAGCAAGAGTATGACCGCGATGCCAATCGAGAATCCGGCCTCTCTCACGGCTCGCGTCATCGAGTACTTCGCCATGAGGTACCGTTGGTTGTCCCGCTGCAGGTTGTGCACCTCGAGGTTGCGGAGGTACAAGCCGACGACCGTGGCGAGGAGTCCCATGATCAACGAGACCTCGATGATCCCGTTGATCGGCAGGAAGAGCGGCTTCAGGCTCGCTCCTTCTCCCGCGAGCCGTGCCGCCATGAGCACGATCGTGAGGGCGAAGAGGCCTCCGAACACGGCCTTGCGAATGCGACGGATTCTCAGGAGACGGTCCGTTCCCTGGATTCGGTTTTGATACCCCAGCATGGGTGACTAAGCCTCGGGCGCGATCGTTGCGAGTCCCCTGGCCGCTAGGAAGATGGCCAGGTACTGCGGAACGTCGTTTACCCCGGGAGCCAAATTAAACGCTTCGTCTCGAATCTCCATACTGATTTTATTCTTGAGATTCATCCGAATCGGTTCGTCGGTCCAGGCTTTCGGCACCGCGTCGCGAAGGGGGCGGAAATCGTCAATCTCGTGGCGGGTCAGCGGGATGACTTGGAGGCCGGTCTTGCCGTGGAGCGAGGAAGGCATGCGGATCAGCCGCTTGATGTCCGAAGTGACTGGTTGGTCCGTATCCCCGAAGGGCTTTATTCGCTCGATTGAGACACCTCGGTGTACTCCCGGCTGCATTCGGAAGAGTTGCTGAAGAATCTCGAGCACCAGCGTGACATTCTTGTCCGTCAAGACCTCAATCTCCCTTTGACTCCGGAGTCGATCCACTCCGCGCAAGCCGCGACCTTGCGGGCCGCGAGGCTTGAACAAGTTCTCCCAGAGGTTTTCTGCCTGCTCTTTCTTGACATTGGGGATCGAGCCAAGGAAGTCGACGGCCTGCTCTCTATCCATCGGTTCAAGCAGGTCTGCCAGACCGAGCAGCCCCCTGATTACTTTGCGGGGCCAGCCGGTCCGTAAATCAGCCCGCTCAATGATGACTTTTTTCTTGCTATACGCATGGTTCTTGAACTGCTTGGTGTCGAACACAGTCTCTTTGAAGGCCGAACGTGTGTCGAAGTTAGTCCCAAAAATCCAGTCCACGATTTCTCTGCGCTCGTGACTGCCAAGTGTCAAGACTCTGGGATCGAATACGTGAAGGTGATATCCACGACCTCCCGAGAAAACGACCCGCATGTTTCTCTCCTCAGCGCCGAAGTCCTCAACTAGGAATTCGTCGTAGAGTTTGATGATCTTGAGCCGAATCGCCTCGAGCATTTCTGCGTAAGTCATGCTCTTTGCGCCCGGCAAATGGTCTGCATCGAGGTCAAAGATCAAATCGGCGCCAAGCCACCCCTTTTCCTCCATGGTCGGCGCACTCGGCGTTTCGTAGTAGGCGCTCGAATAGTATGCGTGGGTCGGGACGCGGGAAGCGAGGAAGTTTCTTAGTTCCTCCTCTTTAGCGAACCCAAGATGTCGCTGTACAATTCCCGCAGTCCAGAACATGAAGCCGAACTCGCGCCGTCCGAACCGATCGGGCAGAGTCGGTTTTGACCCCTCATAGTAGCGGCGGAATTGGGTTCGCAAGAAATTCGTCGTCGCTTCCTTGGCCGGATCCGGGGCCGCCATTCGTCCTCGCCATCAAGGCCGTGCGCTTAAGCATTCGCGGGAGTCCCCCGGAGCGAGGCGCCTTTCGTCCCAGCATGCAGCGAGAGGACAAATAGGTCCCCGGGAGTCCGTGGTCCGTGCCTCGACGCGCGGTCGCGTGGGCCGAGATGGCGGTCCTCTTCGCGCTTCTTTACGTGGGCGTGCCCTGGATCGGGTTGCAGATCGACCGGCTCCTCCAGGTTCCGTCCTGGCCCCCGCCGCTCCGATGGCTCGGCCTTGCCCTGTTCGTCGTCGGGATCCTCGGCCTCGCCTGGTGCTTCGCGCTGTTCGTGCGCATCGGCCGCGGGACGCCCAACCCAATGCTACCGCCCCAAGCCCTCGTGACCGTCGGCCCGTTCGCGTGGACGCAGAACCCCATCGCGCTCTCTCATGCAGCGGCGCTCATTGGCCTCTCCGCCTGGCTCGGCTCGGTGTCCGCGGTGATCATCATCCTCCTCCTGGGGACACCGGTCCATTATGCGATGCTCCAGGAGGAACGGACGCTCGAGTCGCGCTTCGGTGACGCATACCGGTCCTACCGGGATGCGGTTCCCCGATGGCTCCCGCGGCGCCCGAAGCGTCAGAGTTGAACGGACACGCTCGCGCTGGCGTTCGATGGTCGAGGGCCCGATCGCAACTGCTCCAGGTGAACGACTTGCACCGGCACGCCGCTCAGCTGGCGGGTGAGGCCTTCGACGTGGCCCTCGCCGACGACCGCGACCACGTCCCCCTTCGTCTCGGCCAGGCCTCGAAGCGTACGGGCCATGAGCGCGTCCCGGTCGTCGATCAGAATGCGTTTCGCGGTCGGGAGCTCGTTCGCGAACTCTTGGAGGAATCCTTGCTCGTTCTTGTAGAATCGCTGGAGTTCCGCCTCGACCTTCTCCTTTCGGGTGAACAGGCCGCCCAGGGCGGACATCAGGAGCCGCACGCGCTCCGCGAGGGACATCTCCCGCCACACGCGGCCGAGCACCGCCCGCGAGTCTTCGTCGATCATGGCGACTTCGCACCCGATTTCCTGCGCGGCCCGAGCGCCGGCGACCATCTCGTCCCCGACCTCGACGCCGTACTGCCGGGCGATCCGGACCTGGAACTGCACGAGCAGCGCGAGCGGCGAGAAGCCGCGGGCTCTCGCTTCGTGGCTCATCAGCGCCTGATAGCGGACCGGGTCGAGTTCGAGGGCCACGACCCGCGGCCGCCGCATCAGGATCTCCGACCGGATCGCTCGGGAGATGTCGAACACGTGCCCGACGCCGAGCAGGGTGATCATTCCACCGCGACCATCCCGCCGCCGACAATAACGCTTTGCCTGCCCCATGAAGCGCGGTCTCGCAATCCGGGCGAGGTTTCGAACGAACGGTTATCTGGCGTCGGTGCGTCCCGCCGTGCCGAGGGAAGGCGATGGACGATCCGTTCGACCTGAATCGCAAGTGGTGGGACGAGGCCGTGGGAATCCACGTCCGGTCCGAAGGTTCCGAGGGATACGACGTCCCGGGATTCAAGCGGGGCCGCTCGGCCCTCCTCTCCGTCGAGCGGGAGGAGGTCGGGGACGTCCGCGGCAAGCGGCTCCTCCATCTCCAGTGCCACTTCGGCCTCGACACGCTCTCCTGGGCTCGGCTCGGCGCCGAGGTCACCGGTGTCGACTTCTCCGAGAAGGGGATCGCGCAGGCGAAGGCCCTGGCCGCAGAACTCCAGATTCGCGCGCGGTTTCTCCTGTCGAACGTCTACGACCTTCCGCGCTCCCTCAACGAGGAATTTGACATCGTGTTCAGCTCGATCGGGGTCATCAATTGGCTGCCGGATCTCGCGGCATGGGCGAAGATCGTCGCTCGATATGTCCGCCCCGGCGGGTTCTTCTACCTGATTGACGCCCATCCGTTCGCCCGGATTTTCTACGACGAGCGAGACGCGACGGATCTCCGCGTCGCGTATCCGTACTGGCGACCGCACCCGTTCCACGTGGAGGAAGACGGTACCTACGCGGACAAAGGGGCGCACTTCGAGAACCGGGTCACGATCGAATTCTCCCACACCATGGGAACGATTGTCGACACGATCATCGACGCCGGGATGAGCCTCGATTTCCTCCATGAATTCCCGTTCTGCGAGTGGGAGATGTTCCCGTTCATGGAGAAAGGGGGCGACGGCTACTACCGCCTCCACGACGGCCCGGACCGGATTCCACTCCTCTTCTCGATTCGGGCTCGCAAGCCGATGGGTGAACCGACGCGGTGAGGAGACTGTGCATCTGCTCCCGGACTCGTCCCTACGAGCGGCGGGGCAAATCGGCGACTTCCAAGAGAACCTGGTCCGCCATGGCGATGGCTGCCGCATAGTCTCCGGCCTCGAAGGCTCGCAAGCAGTCTTTCATTCGCGGACGGTACGGCTTCACGTCGGCGCCCGCCTTCTTCGCATCCTTGAGAGCCCGGAGAGCGGTCGCCATTGCCTCGAGTGCCTGAGTTTGCGAAGCCTTCGCATCCCGTCCGGAGTCCACGAATGATGCCAGCCTGAATCTCGGGGAACTTGCCGTGGCCTATTGAGTGTTCTTGTCCACGCCCTGGCGTCGCGGAACTCAACGCGACGTCCGTTCGCGGACCACGCGTCCGTACATACGGACAATCTCGTCCGCTCGCACCCGGCCCATCCGGATCGTCCGCAAGCGCGTGCGGATGTGATGCACGACCGCTCGGTCCTTCCCCAGGTCGACAATCTCCCCGACCTCGAACTCCTCGTCCGGTGCTGCGAGGACCTCGTGCGGCACCGTCCGGTTCCCCTTGTTCACGGAGAACTTGACGCGGACCTGGTCGATCCGCTTCGCCCAGATCGTCGCAACCGCCTTGGCCTTGGCGCCGTCCACCCGCCGGCCGCCCGACTCGATCGCGGTGATCGCGATACGCGTGTCGCCGAGGTCCAGCTCTTGGTCCACCGCCACGTCCTCATCGGGAGAGAATTCGAGGGAGGTCTTCTCGGACCGCTCAAGCCACGAAACGACCACGGGCACCTCGATCGGCTTGGGCTCGCGCGTCACGACATTCGACACGGCGCCGCAGTTCGAGCACTTGACCACGCCCTCGAACACGATCTCGTCCTTGCCCGCGATCTTGCCGCGAAGGACGCGGTGCGGGGCGAGCTGGCCGCACGCGCCACACTTCACAACGAGCGCGCTCGGAGCCGCCATCACGAAGTCGAACCGGGGGTGGCGGAAAGGGTTTACGGTCCCGGCCCGGCACTCGGCCGATTCCCCGAGGCGGTCCCCGAGGTATGACTAATTACTCATACGGCTCAGTTCCCGACCGAGGAGGATCAGAGGCCATGCTTCCAACCGCAATCGCTGACGAGCCGTCCAAGTCGGATGCGGAGCGGCCCTCCGCACGACGGACACCGCGCGGTCGCCGCGAACTTCTCGATCCATGCGTCGCGGGTCTCCGGGAGGTCCGCCCGCTCCGCCTCCTCCAGGATGTGTCGCAGATCCGGCGTCGTCGCGAGGTCCCGCAGCCCGAGGAGTCGGGCCGGACCCATCGGGCGTGCGATCCGGCCCGGGATCGGGAGACGGAGGATGGCGGGCGCGAGGGCGAATCCGAACGCGATGGCTCCCGCGTGGGCCTCCCAGGCAATCCCCCCGGGACCGACGAACCCGAGCACGAGCTCGATGATCAGGAAGATCACGACGAGCTGCGCAACCGGGATCGCGGGCATGCCCGGAATCGGGATGAACAGGGTCACTCGATCGTTCGGATAGAGACGGCCATACGCGCCGAACACGGAGAGGATCCCCGCCGACGCGCCGACGAGGAGCACCGGCTGCCCGAGATGCACCGCGAGGAACACAACGGCTCCCGCCGCGCCACCCGCGAAGAAGAGGATCGCCCATCGCGCGCTCCCGACCCGCTCCTCGAACGTCGGCGAGATGAAGACGAGCCCGAGGAGGTTGAGGAACACGTGCACCTCGGACGCATGGACGAACTCGAAGGTGAGCCAGCTCCACGGCACGGGCGCGAGGCCGGGGGCCGCCGCGATGCCGAGTTCGAAGGCGACGGGCGAGGTCGTCACGATTCCCAGGAACGAGGAGGCGACCTCGAGGACGTACACGCCGAGGATCGTCACCGCGTACGTCAGCGAGAGGAGCGCCTTCCGCGCCGCGGCGTAGAGGGTCGCGAGCAGGATCAGCAGGACGGCGGCGACCGAGGCGGGCTCCATGCAGGGTCACACGAACTTGTCGAGGATCCGGGCGATCGCCTCCGCCGCGTGGCCGTCCCCGAAGGACTTCGATTTCGTGCCGCGGGGATTGAACTTCTCGATCGCGTCGACGATGTCATCCGGCTCCGTCCCCACGAGCGCGTTCCAGCCGTCCTCGACCGTCTCGATCCACTCCGTCTCGTCGCGCAGCGTGATGCAGGGCACGCCGAAGAAGTACGCCTCCTTCTGCACGCCGCCGGAGTCCGTGAGGGCCTTCGAGGCGCCCATGAGGAGCGCGATGAAGTCGAGGTAATCGAGCGGATTGATCGCCCTCACGGCGCCGCGCAACGTGTCCCAGAGGCCGAACGCCTCGAGGTTCTTGCGGGTCCGCGGATGCACCGGGAACACGATCGGCTGGCGCGATCGGGCGAATGCCTGGACGATGCCCGTCAGGACGGCGCGGTCGTCCACGTTGGCGGGCCGATGGAGCGTCGCGAGCAGGTAGCCGCCCTTCGTCAGATCGAGCCGCTGCACGATGTCGCGGGACCGCGCAGCCTGCGCGCTCTGCAGCGCGATGTCGTACATGACGTCCCCGACCATGTGCACGCCCGCTGCGATGCCCTCCCGCGCGAGGTTGTCGACCGCCGTCTGGGTCGGGCAGAACAGGAGGGTCGCGAGCTGGTCCGCGACGATGCGGTTGATCTCCTCGGGCATCCGTCGGTTGTACGACCGCAAGCCCGCCTCGACGTGGCCGAGCGGCAGGCCCATCTTCGAGGCCACGATCGCGCCCGCGAGCGTGGAGTTCGTGTCGCCGTAGACGAGGACGAATTCCGGGCGCTCCTTCTCCAGGACGCCTTCCAGGGTGCGGATCATCTCCGCGGTCTGCCACGCGTGGCTCCCGCCGCCGACGCCGAGGTTGTAGTCCGGCCGCGGGATGTCGAGGACTTCGAAGAACACCTCGGACATGTTGTCGTCGTAGTGCTGTCCGGTGTGGACGAGGATCTCCTCGTGGTGCTGTCGGATTTCGCGGCTCACCGGCGCGGCTTTGATGAACTGCGGGCGCGCGCCGACGACGCTCGCGATCTTCACGGACGGAGGAGCGGGCGGACACGATATAATCGTTCTCCCCTGGTAGGACAACGTTGAAAGTTTTATCCGGAGGGGCCGCATGCGCGCGGTTGTGAAGGTCGCGGTCATTGGCCTCGGCTACGTCGGCGTGCCGCTCGCAGCCGCGGTCGCCGCGACCCGCGCGGCCGTCGTCGGGATCGACATCGACCCGAAGAAAGTCGACGCCATCAACGCCGGGCACTCGCCGCTCCGAGGACGCGAACCGGGCCTCGCGGAGCTGGTGAAGACGCAGGTCGCGAAGGGCCGACTTCGCGCGTCCCTTGATCCGGACGACGCGGCGGACGCGGACGTCGTCGCGGTGTGTGTCGAGACGCCGATCGAGCCCACGACCCACGATCCCGTGTATAAGGCGTTGAAGGCGGCCCTCGCCGGCGTCGCCCACCATCTGAAAGACGGCGCCCTCGTGTCGATCGAATCGACCCTTGCGCCCGGGACGATGGAGAAAGTCGTGCGGCCCGCGCTCGAACGCGCCTCACGACGGAAAGCGGGGAAAGACTTCTTTCTCGTCCATTGCCCGGAGCGGCTCACCGCCGGCAAACTGCTCCTGAACCTCACGACGCTCCATCGAATCCTCGGTGCGAACGATCCGGTCGCGCTGCGCAAGGGCCTCGCGTTCTATCGCCGGTTCGTGAAAGCGGAGATCCATGCGACGGACTGGACGACGGCGGAGGTCGTGAAGACCGCTGAGAACGCGTACTGGGACGTGCAGATCGCCTTCGCGAACGAGGTCGCGTTGATCAGCGAAGAACTCGGCGTGGACGCGTACGCCGTCCGGGAGCTCGTCAACACGAGCCCGTTCCGCATGATGCTCGTCCCCGGCGCCGGGGTCGGCGGCCACTGCATCCCGAAGGATCCGTGGCTGCTCGTCGGGCCCGCGGTGCAGACGAAGCCCGAACTCATCCCGACCGCCCGCTCCGTGAATGACTTCATGCCGCTCCGGATGGCGCGGCTCGTCGAGGAAGCCCTCGCCGCCGCGGGACGCAAGCTCAAGGGAGCGCGCGTTGCGGTCCTCGGCTTCTCGTACCGAGAGAACACCGAGGACGCGCGAAACACCCCAGCGCGCGAGATTGTCCAAGAGCTCCGGCGACGCGGGGCGGAGGTGGTAATTCACGACCCGTTCGCGCGGTCGGAACGCGGTTACACGATCGTCCGCGACCTCAATGCGGCGGTGAAAGGCGCGGACTGCGTCGCGATCGCCACCGCCCACGAAGCCTATCGAAAACTCGACTTGTCGGCCCTCCGCCGCGGAATGCGCCGGCGCGTGATCGTCGATGGGCGCAATGTCTTCCACGGCCCGGAAGTCGTGAAGGCCGGTTTCGTGTACCGAGCGATCGGCAAGGGTCAGTTCTAGCGTCGTGTGCGGCCTCAGCTCAGAGAAGTTGCACGACCTTTCCGTTTCGATGGCTGGCCGCCGCGCCCTCCGCGACCCGGAGCGTCTCGAGTGCGTCTTCTCCCGTGACGAGAGGCGACCTCTTGTCTCGGACCGCCGCGAGGAAGTCCTCGAGTTCCCGGCGGAGCGGTTCCTCCTTGCGCACGTGGATCTGCTGGGAGTGGTGCTCGAGCGGTAGTTGGTACAGGTTGAACGGATCGAGCGGGCCAAGCGTGCTGGAGCTCACGGTGATCGACTGTTCCGTGTAGTCGACCTCGACGAAGTTTCGCAGGCACGTGAGGCTGAGCCGCCGCACCTTCATCGGGGTGAGCCAGTTCACTTCAACGAACCCATTGACCCCGTTCGCGAATTTCAGCAGGATGTTCGCGTGGTCCTCGAACTTCTCGTGCATCTTGCGGCCGCCGAGCGCGAAGACGCTTTCCACCGGCGATCCGACGAGGTACCGCATCACGTCGATGTCGTGGACCCCGAGGTCCATCACCACCCCGACGTCGCGCACACGACCGGGGAAGGAGCTCACGCGCCGCGCGGTCGTCGTCACGAGGTCCCCGTACTGGCCCGCGTCGAGGGCCTTCTTGATCGCCGCGATCGCCGGATTGTGCCGCTCCACATGGCCGACGGCCAGGACGACCTTCGCGTCCCGCGCCGTGTCGACGATTTCCCGCGCTTCCGACACGCTCCCTGCGATCGGTTTCTCGACGAGCAGGTTCGTCCCCGACGCGATGACGTCCCGTGCGACGGCGGCGTGCAGGAGCGTCGGCACGCAGACACTGACCGCGTCGAGGTCCTCCTTGAGGAGGGCGCGGTAATCCGTGAAGTAGCTCGTGTTGAACCGGTTCGAGACGAGTCCTCCGGCCTTCACGTCGGGATCGGCGACGCCGACGATGTCCGCGATTTCCGAATACACGCGCACGTGGTTCTGACCCATCGCTCCGACGCCGATCACGCCAACGCGCATCGCCACGGAGGCGCGAAACGGGCCTTCGGTTTATAAACGCGGCGCGATCCCCTGGAATCCCTGCGTGCGACGGGCGACCGCCCGGTCAAGGACCAAGGCCGCCGCTGATAATGACCGGGCAACCTTTACGAGGTCTCATCGGAACTCATGGAGGGAATGCGCGGGCTCCGATTCCTCGTCCTGCTGGCCCTCCTCCTCGCCGCCTCGACGGCCGCGGGGGACCCTGCCGTCACCCAGCCGAGTCCCACGGAAGGCCTCGCGCAGTGGACGTTCTCGAACCCCGTGAACTACACGCTCGCGAACGTCGTGCTCGGTCCGGGAGGGGCGTCCCTCGCGTGGTCCTCCGGTTCCCTGATCGATTCGAGCGCGGCGGACTTCGGCAGCGCCGGGACGCAGTCGAACCTTGATCTCACGACCCAACCCGGTGATGTCCTCATCGCCGACACGTCAATGCCGGGGCCGCTTCAGTCAGTCGACATGCCGAATACGGCATTCGCCGTCTCGGACAATTATATCTTGGCGAGCCGAGCCGACATCAATTTCGGCGCGGATCCGAGTCTCCCCGTCGGATTCTTCGGAGCGAACGTGTGGACCCGATCGATCCTTCAGTTCCCCCTGTCGACGCTCCCCGCGAACGCGACCGTCCGATCCGCGACGCTGCTGCTGTACATGAATGGGGCCGCCACGAACGACGCGATGGCAGTCGGACTCTACCGCATCACGAGCCCATGGACGGAATTCGGATCGACGTGGGACTTCGAGGATGGGGTGACGGAATGGAACTCGACGATCAATGCGACTGGAGGTGGCGACTTCGACCCCTCGGCGCTCGACGTCGTCCCCGGGATTACGGACGTTCCGGGCTGGTACGCATGGAACGCGACCGCCGCGGTGACGTCATGGTGGACCGGCGTCGAGCCGAACCAAGGTCTGCTCCTCCGCCAAGTGGACGATGATCAGAGCAATTCTCTCGGTCAAAAGTATTTTTCGAGCAGCGACGCAACGAACGCGAGCGCACGACCGCGCCTGGCCATCGCGTACACGACCCCGAGTTCCTTCGGACGCCTGGAATCCCGCGTCCTAGACCCGGGAGGCCGCGCGGCGTGGACGAATGTTGCGTGGAATGCGTCGCTCCCGTCCGGTACCTCCCTCTCGATCCAGACCCGGAGCGGAACCGCATCCGTTCCGGACGGAACCTGGAGTCCCTGGTCTCCCGCCTACGTTGCGTCGGGTGTTGCCATCGTCTCCCCCATCGCGCGATACCTCCAGTATCGGGCGACTCTCGTCACGCCGAACGCGCAGTCTCCGACCCTCTCCGACATGACGATCGGGTTCGCGAGACATCCGACGCTCGGATCCGTGACGACGGAGCCCTTCGCCCCGGTCGGTGCCGCCTCGTGGGGCGTCATTTCGATGAACCTGAGCCGCCCGACGGGTACGGCCGGGACCCTTGGCTACAGCGTGGACGGCGGATTCTCCTGGACGTCGGTCGCGTCCGGAGAAGACATCTCGGCGGCGCCGCTCCGGTCGATTCAGGTACGCATCACGCTGTCGACCTCGAACACAACGGAGAGCCCAGCCGTCGATCGCGTCTCGGTCTCCTTCGCCCTGGTCGCGGCCACGTTCCCCGGGGCGCTGTTTGTGCTTCCGTATTCCCTCGGGTGGCTCGCGCTCCTGGCGGTACCCGTCTGGCTCATCCTCCGGCGGGCCTTCCGTGCGCCATTCCGGCCCTCCGCCGCGTTCCTGATTCACGAGGACGGACGGCTCCTGGCCCGTGCGGGAGCCGAGGGAGCGGGCATGCGCGACGAGCTCGCCTCCTCGGGGATGTTCGCCGTCGTCGCGAAGTTCGTGAAAGACTCCTTTACCCCGGGGTCGAGTGGCGCCGGTGAACTCAAGAGCCTTCAGGTGGACGACCGCCATGTGTCGATCGCGAAGGAAGGGTCGATCTACCTCGCCATCGTTTCGACGGGCGAGCGTCCGAGGTCCCTTCCGGACTCCATGGCCGAGTTCCTCGCGGCC
This sequence comes from Thermoplasmata archaeon, assembly GCA_035636595.1. Classification (GTDB taxonomy): domain Archaea; phylum Thermoplasmatota; class Thermoplasmata; order RBG-16-68-12; family RBG-16-68-12; genus RBG-16-68-12. The sequence goes on along the minus strand of DASPYU010000021.1, from coordinate 103,475 downwards.
CTCCGGGCCGCCGATGGCCGCGCGATTGCGGCATGGGACGGCTTCCGGGACGGCCTCGCGGACGTCGAGGCGCGTCTCCGCGCGTTCCTCGAGGGCTTCGGGGCCTCCGCGGGCGCCTCGGACAATTCGCAGCCCCGATAATCGTCCAGAAAGGCTATTGGCCCGACGGGCCGACGTCCCATCGGATGCCCTCGAATGACCATGGAAGCCCCAAACGGGCCGACGTGACGTTCAAGGTCTGTCTCGCGGGCGACCCGGGCGTCGGGAAGACGTCTCTCGTCCGCCGGTTCGTCTCGAACACCTTCGAGGACCGGTATGTCCAGACCCTAGGGACGAGGGTCTCCTCGAGACAGTTCGAGGTGGACGATCCGGAACGGCCGGGCGCGACCGTGTCCGTCGGCGTGTCGGTGTGGGACGTCATGGGCGACCCGGGCTTCCGCGAACTCCTGAAGGAAGCCTACTTCAGCAAGATGGGTGCCCTCATGTTGGTCGCGGACGGGACACGGCTCGAGACGGTATACCTGCTCCCCGAATGGTACGAGGCGGTCCGAAGCGTGTCCGGTGACGTGCCCACCGTCATGCTCGTGAACAAGGCCGATCTCGCAGCGGTCCCCCGGATTGAAGATGCGGCGGCGGACGTCTGCGAGCCGCTCGGATGCCGCTGGCTCGTGACGAGTGCGAAAGACGGAGCCAACGTCGAGCAAGCGTTCCGACTCGTGAGTCAGCTCTACATCGCGAGAGCTCGATCCGCGAAGCGGCCGATTCCGACGGCGATCGAGCGCGCCCTCACCCTCCTGGAGAAGTCGCCATAGGTCCGGATTCTCCGTCCGTTCGAAGGCTTCATATCAACGGCCGTGTTCGGCCGCTGCGAGGAAGCCCTTGGCGCTCGACCCCGTGTGCGAGAAGGTCGTGAACCCGCACCATGCGTACTGGATGATCTGGTACAAGGGCACGCCGTATTATTTCGATTCCGAGGAATGCCAGCTCAAGTTCGACCGCAAGCCGGAGCACTTTCGGCAGCTCGCGCTCGACCGCCGCGAGAATGCGGCCGTGTACTGACCTCGTTCGTAGGGTCCATCCGCGAATGCGTTCCGACGATTGATTCGCACCATCACTCGAACGTGCGCAACGCTTGTGCCGGCGGCATTCGGGCCGCGCGTACCGCCGGGCTCGCGGTCGCCAAGACGGACCCGACGAAGGCGATCCCTCCAAGGATCGCGAGGCGAGCCCAGGGGACGATGAACGCGGCTTGCGTGGCGAAGAACCTCAGATAGATGTCGTACGAGAGGGCGATGCCGAGGACGTTCCCGAGGGCGATGCCCGTGAGGGCGATGAAAGACAGTTCGAACAGGAACGATCGGAGGACCATGGATTTCCGGAACCCGATCGCTCGCAACGCACCCGTCTCCTGCCGCCGCTCGACGACGTTGCGCATCGTGATGACCCCAAGGCCCGCGATGCCGACGATCAGTCCGAGCGCGAGGTACGCCTCGAGGAGGTTGAAGATGCCCATCGTCACCTCGAGGATGTCGTTGATCGACGCGCGGACGTCGAAGGTCAGGAACTGGTACTGGATGAAATACCGCTCGAGATCGTGCCCCGCGGCGGTCGGCGTCACACCGGGCAGGACCTTGAAGTAGAACACGCTCGACGCGTCGATCGCGAATTCCGCGTGCACGGTCGACCATCCGACCCAGATGCCAGGTACGAACCGTTCGTACAGGATTCCGATTACCCGCACGTTCCGGACGACGCCCGATGCATTGTAGTAGAGCCGGTCGCCAAGCTGCGCGGGGAAGCTCGAGAAGTTCGGGCCGAAGCTCTGCGGGACGACCGTGCCGTCGAGGATTGCGAGTCCCGTGTCGTTCTGGATCGCCGCCCATGCGGCGGCCGCATTGGCGTAGGCCGGATCGAGGGCCTGGAATTCGAACGGAGGATAAGGGGTCCAATCGGTCGGGACGCCGAGGAGGCTCGTGTTGTACTCCGTCCCGCCAAAGTCCGCCTCCTTCGCCATGCGGACCTGCGCCCTCGATAAGCCATACTGTTCCGTGATGTTCAGGGACGCGGTGTCGTTCTCGTACGTCTCGAACGCTTGGCTCCAGTTCGCGATGGGGATGCCGGACTGGGCGATCAGGTCGAAGCCCGCGCTTTCTCGCACGGTCGTCGTCTCGATTGACGAGCTCACCAGTTCCTGGATGTTCGACATCGTCGCGATCGTGAACATCACGAGGGCGATGCTCGCGAGCGTCACCCCGGTCCGGAACTTCTTGTTCATCGGATACGCGATGGCGGTCCGGACGACCGGCCGCCAGGTGCGGCTCCGCACGGCCCGGCTCGCGAGGCCGAGGAACGCGTCGCTGTTGAACAACACGATCAGGAGTCCGCCCAGGACGAGCAGGAGGCCCGACACGATGAACAAGGTGATGTCCGCCTCCGAGGTGCTGAAGGGCTTCCACGGACTCAGGACCCAGCCCAGCGTCGCGACGCCGGCGGCGGTGAACACGGCCCGGCCCGGGAGCCGCCGCATCGTCAGGACCGCGAGGCCGAGGGCCAGCGACACCGGACCCGCATCTTGCAGGATCAGGTTGCCACGGCTGAGGGCCAGCAGGATCCCCAGGAGTCCGAGGATCGCGAGGGTGGCACCGGCGGCGATTTGCGACCGGGTCGCTTGGTGCAGCACGGGCTCGGGGATGTCGCGGATCGCCCGGACGATGTTGAGCTTGGAGACCCGCCACGAAGCGAGCCCGATCGTCCCCATGGTGATCAGGAAGCCGATCGCGAACCCCTGGAACAGATCGGACCACGTCCAGGTGAGCACGAAGCCGATGCCGCCGAAGCCTCCGGGGAAGATCTGTCCGAAGGCCCACAGGATGACCGCGGCGACGAAGAGTCCGGAGAAGGTGCCGACGAGAGCTGACAGGAGCGCGTAGAACAATCCCTCGGAGACGAAGCTCTGGACGAGATTCGAGCGGCGCATCCCGAGGGCGCGGGCAACGCCCATCTCGCCCTTTCGTTCCTCGGCGAGCATGACGAAGATATTGATGATGAGGAGGACGCCCGCGACGATCGTGAAAACCCCGAGCAGGATGAAGAGTTGGCTGAGCTGGTCCACGTTCTGCTTCGCCTGGTCGATCGCGTCCGCTTTCGCCTTGGAGATCGTGAAGCTCGGAGTCGCGGGGAGATGCAGCGCGATCTCCCGGACGACGTCGTCCGACCGCAAGTATCCCTCGGCGACGCCTCCGACGTTGGCGACGAGGATCGTGTTGATCGTGCCCGGCGCGCGCAGCGCCCCTTGGAGGGTCTCGAGCCGGACGAACACGTTGTCGCCGTCGTTCCACGCGCCGCGGCCGGTGTTCTGCACGACATCGGAAACGTTCACGAGTAGCGTGGCCGGCCCGCTCGGCCCACCCATGCTCAGGGCGAGGGTGTCTCCGATTCGTGCCTCGATGGCGTCCGCAAGCCTCTCGTTGATGATCGCGTCCGTCGGTCCGAGGCGCGCGCCGTCCCACGAGGTTCCGTCGGACCGTGCGAACCGTCCGAGGTCCTGGCTCGCGTTGAACCCGATTACACCGGTCGTCGGATCGAACAATCGGGAGCGATAGTCGATCACCGCACCCGGCAGATCCCAGCGCGGGGCCAGGGCGGCGACATCCGCCATCGTCGAGCGGTTCGCCTCGAGGTCGTCGAATACGGAGATCGCGAAGGGCCCATGGCTCCCTCGCGGCGTCGGCGCGAAGATAATCTCGTCCACCTCGTCAAAGGACCGGAAGACCGCGCTCCGAATCGTGTAGTCGAACGTGCTTTGGATCACGTAGGACGAGGTGATGATCGCCGTCCCAATCAGGAGGCCCGCGACGACGATCGCGACTTGCGTCTTTCGGCGGAAGAAGTTCCCCGCGCCGATCCGCAGGGGGAACCGCTTGCGGCCGGCCCAGCCGAGAACCGCGAGGATGACGATCCCGACGAACACGAGGAGGGTGGTCGCGGTGTCCATCGGCCACCTCACGCGGGCGTCGGCCGGAACGACTTCAGGATGAGGCCGTTCCGCATGACGATGACCCGTTGCGTCTGGTTGCCCACCGCGCTATCGTGCGTCACGATGACGAACGTCAGGCCCTTCTCCCGGTGTAGCCGGCGCATGAGGGCGATCACTTCCTGCGTCGTCTCCGAGTCGAGGTTCCCCGTCGGCTCGTCCGCGAAGACGATGTCCGGCTCGTTCACAAGGCTCCGCGCGATCGCGACGCGCTGTTGCTGTCCGCCGCTGAGCTCGGCGGGCTTCTTCATCGCCTCCTTCGCCAGGCCGACCGCCGCGAGGGCGTCCAGCGCCTTCGTCCGCGCGCCTTTCGGCTCGTCCCCGCGCACGAGGAGCGGGAGCTCGACGTTCTCGACCGCCTTGAGGACGGGGAGCAGGTTGTAATTCTGGAAGATGAAGCCCATCCGCAGCGCGCGGAAGTCCGTCTTCTCGTTGTCGCTCATCCGGGAGAGCGGCTTGCCGGAGATCCACACCTCGCCCGACGAGAAGTCGTCGATCCCGGAGAGGCAGTTCAGGAGGGTCGTCTTGCCACAGCCGGACGGCCCCATGATCGCGACCATCTCGCCGCGGTGGATGTCGAGGTTCAGGCCTCGCAACGCGTGGACCTCGACCTCGCCGCTATCGTACGTCTTCACGAGCTTGCGCGCGACGACGATGCGGTCCTCTGGCTTTGGTGGGGCGGTCGATGCCGCGGCTGCCGCGGCGGGGGTGGCGGGAGGCGTCGTCACGGTCTCGGCGGCCAAGGTCCCTCTCCGGATGCCCGTCGCAGGGAGGCGCGATAGATGAAGGTTGCGGGGGACTCCACTCCCGTGTCGGGACTCAGAGACGGAAGGACGTCGCGAGGCGGGTGACCGCCCAGAGTCCGAACCCCACGAGGCCCACGACGAAGGCGCCGAGCACGGCGGCTTGCGCGATCTCCGCGAAGCCGAGGATCGCACCCGCCGCGAACACGGCCGTTTGCGCCGCCAACCCGCCGATGAAGCCGCCGAGCGAGACGACGAAGAAGATCCCCAGGGCCGCGAGCGAGAACGCGGACGGCTTCAGCTTCACGCGGGTCAGGAAAGCGGTCGCGACGAACGCCGCCGCGACCGGCGAGGCGACCGGGAGGGCCAGGCTCTCGATCGGGAACGTGAGGGCGCGCGTCGCGGCCAGGATCCCGAGGAACGCGGCCGTCGTGGCGAGGCCGATCGCCAGGAAGCCGAGCATGAGTCCGCGGAAATACGCACCGGTCCCCTTGGATGACGTCACGACGATCCAGAGGTTGTCCCGCTCGTAGAACGCCCAGTTCATCGCGAGGATCGCCAGGAGGAACGTGAGGGTCTGCGTGACCGTGATCGCCGCGGTGCTCGTCGCTTCGCCGGGGGTCAGCCCTGCCGGCAGGATCGCAATCAACGCGAACAGCAGCACGAACAAGATGCTCCCATCCCGCCAGATCCGGACGAGGTGCAGGCGGGTCATCAGGCCCGTGTCGCCGCCCCGCTCCGTCCGCAATCGGACGCGCGTCGTGAAGCGTCCGAGTCCCGCCGTCATCCGGCGCTGCATCTCCATCCGAGAGCCGAGGTCGACCTGCCCGAATCCCGCGGACAGGGTCGGCCGGATCCCGTGGAAGATGTAGGTGGTCGAGAGGACGGCCCACGCGAGGGCGATGCCGACCGCATAGGCGAGCGCGGTCCCGATGTCGACGAGGCTCACCGGCGTCGCGCGAAGGATGGCCAGGCCGAGTGCCGCGAAGGCGGTCGAGGGGATCGGGAGCGTGTCGTAGCGGACCACGAAGCCGGGTTGCCCCACCGCGACGGCCGGGAGGATCGAGAGGATCAACAGGAAAACGGTCGCGACGCGGACCGGGGCTTTCGGGTACTTCACCCGGAGGACCACGAGGACCTGCGACGTCATGAGGACGAAGAACGCGTAGACGATCAGGACGCCGAAGAGCGGCACGGCCGTCACGAGCGGTCGACCGAGGGCGACGACGATTCCCAGAGCCGCCACCCCGGCGGCCAAGCCTCCGGCCGCGAACAACGAGAAGAACTGGAACAGCAGGTCCGCGACGAGGTACTCCCGTGGACGGACGTTCGATGTGAAGAAGAAGTCGAACTCGGACGCGTGGGCTGTGACGCCGGCTCCGAGCGAGTACAGCAGGCCGATCGACAACAGCGCGGCGAGCGGCGTCGCCAACAGGTTCACGGCCTGCGTCGGGTCCATCTTACGCATCGAGATGCCGAGGCCTGTGCCGAACACGTAGCCGGAGGGGATGAAGATCATGATCAGGATGAGGTACAGGAGCGGCCCGAACCGTCCGCGGAGGGACGGCCCGAAGAAGAAGCGCAGTTTGTAGGTGAAGAGCGAGGACGTCCGGCCCACGGATCAGGACCTCCGGAACCAACCGCGGCGGCGCGGCGTCTCGGGCGGCGGCGCGAGCGTCGCTTCCTCCGTGAGGCGGAGGAAGATGTCCTCGAGGCTGCCCTGCTCGCCCGTGTGCGCCTGCGTCCGGAGGGCCGCGAGGTCGCCCGTCGCGACGTTCTTGCCGTGATTCACGATCGCGACCCGACGGCAGAGGCGCTCCGCCGTGTCGAGCTGATGCGTCGAGACGAGGACCGTGCCGCCGGCCCGGGCCATCGTCGTGAGGCGTTCCTTGAGGAGATGCTGCCCCGCCGGATCGATCCCGATGAGCGGCTCGTCGAGGATCAGGATTCGCGGCTCGTGGAGGATCGCTGCCGCGAATGCAATTTTTGCCTTCATGCCCTTCGAGAGCGAGGCGATCGTCTGGTCCGCCTTGCCCGCCAGGTCGAGCGTCCGCAAGAGGTCCGACGTCCGGGCGGCGATGCGGTCCCGCGGCATGTTGCGGATCCGCCCGACGTACCCGAGGAACTCGGAGGGCGTCAGGTACTCCGGCAGCGTCGGCGCCTCGGGCATGTAGCCGATGTCCGCCTTGTATGCGACCGGGTCGGCGAGGACATCCCGGCCGCTCACCCGCACGACACCGTAGTCCGGTCGGAGCAGGCCGACGAGGATCTTCAGCGTCGTCGTCTTGCCCGCGCCGTTCGGGCCGATGAGCCCGACGATCTCGCCGCTCCACGCCTGGAGGGTCAGGCCTTGTAACGCGACCTGGCCATCGTACGATTTCCACAGTTGCTGCAGGTCGATCGTCGGCTCGATGGGCATGGCGGCGGGGACGCATCCGTCCCACTTGAAGTGTCGCGCGGCCGCCCCGCGCCGCGCGTCAGATGAGCTTCTTGCCGAGCATCGCGCGGAGGCGGTCCGCCTTCGCCTTCATGCCTTCGCGGTCGTAGAAGACGACGGCCTCCGCGAGGTCCTCTCGCCACCGGTCCTCGTCGTGGATCGCGCGGCGAAGCTGCGCCTGCGCCTCCCACGCCGCCGCGACGCCGGCCCAGTCCTTCGCCGCACCGAGGACGTCCTGCGCTTTCGTGAACGTGACGAACGCCAGGTCGAGGCGGCCCGTCTTGCCATACAGGGTCGCGAGGTTCAGGAACGCCCATCCTCGGCCTTGGAGGTGTGACCGCTCATCGGTCCCGTGGAACCGCTCGAGCGCGTCGAGGAGGAACGCCTCGGCGCGCTTCGGATCGTCGCGATTGGCGGCGAAGACGCCCGCGGCCAGGAGGGCCTGCGCAAGGACGTCGGCATCTCTCGCGGCCTTGGCGTCGTCGAGCGCCGCGTCGAGCGCGGCGCGGGCTTCATCCCATTTCCGGAGTTCCATCAACGCGTTGCCCTGACGGAGGAGGGCGATTGCGCGCATGCCTCGCGCCTCGCGAGCCGTGCCACTCAGCTTTGTGACGAGGTCCGCGTACAACCTGGCGGCGTCCTCCCATCGCAACGACCGCTCGAGTTCCGCGCCGTCGTGCAGGCTGCGGGCGAATTGCGCGGCCTCGATGGGGGTTCACCTCAGCGCTTCGGGTCCTCGAGGTCCGAGCGCATTCGCAGGTAATCGTCCCGCGCAATTTCTCCCTTTGCGTAACGCTCTTCGAGGATCGCTTGTGGAGTTGGCGGGAGTCCTGGCGGGGTTCGCGGCTTGGCGGGAGTCATCGAGACGGCCTTCGCTGCGAATACGAGGGCGACCGCCGCGAAGATGACGCCGACTACGCCGCGGAGCGTCCATCCGTCCGTGGCCGCGATTCGAGGCCGGAACAGCCCGAACCCCAAGCCGATTCCGAGGGCAAACGTCGCGAGGATCACGAGCGCCGCTGCCAGGACGATCCAGAACGCAGGATCCGAACGCAATCGCACAGTCGAGGTCGCCATGAGCCGCTCGACGGCTGCGGCTTATTTGAACCTACGCCACACACGCCCGCGGGCGTTAGTCGTTGCGTGCGAGCCCTTCCACCGCCTCGGTGATGCGCTCGATGTCCACGGTGCTGACGCCGGGGTGCACGGGCAGTTCGAAGAGACGCGGGATGACGTCCTCCGCGACCGGGGTGCGTCCGCGGATCTTCAGGTCCTTCAGCGCTTTCTGCTGGTACAGCGGCATAGGATACGACGGCCGGCAGCCGATGCCCGCCTCGTTCAGCGTCTCGACGATCTCCTCGCGCGACCGGGGGAAGGAGTCCTCTCTCCGCACGATGTACTGATAATACGCATGGACCATCCAGTTCCCCTCCGCGGGCGCGGTGAGGCCGTCGAGGCCTTCCAGGCCTTTCGTCAGAGCGCGGGCGTTCGCCCGACGGCGCTTCACCCAGCCGTCGAGTTTCTTCAGTTGCACGAGGCCGATTGCCGCCGCGATCTCCGTCATCCGGTAGTTGAAGCCGATGATGGCGTGCTCGTACTTCGCGACCTGTCCGTGGTCCCGCAGCAGACGGGCCTTCGAGGCGACCTCGTCGTCGTCCGTGACGATGATGCCGCCTTCGCCGGTCGTCATGTTCTTCGTCGGGTAGAACGAGAAACACGCGGTGTCGCCGAGGTTGCCCGCCTTCTTGCCGTGATACTCGGCGCCGGCCGCCTGGGCCGCGTCCTCGATCACCGGGATGCCGCGAGGCTTCGCGGCCTCGAGGATCGGATCCATCTCCGCCGTCTGGCCGTAGAGATGGACGGGCATGATTGCTGCCGTCTTACGCGTGATCGCGGCGGCGACCTTGGAGGGGTCCATGTTGTACGTGTTCCGATCGACGTCCACGAAGACGGGCTTCGCGCCGCACAACACGACGGTCGACGCCGTCGCGAAGAACGTGAGGGAGGGCATGACCACTTCCATGCCGCTCGCGAGCCCGTGCGCGAGGAATGCGACGTGGAGGGCCGCGGTGCCGTTCGCCACGGCGATCCCGTGTTTCCGGCCGATGTCTCGCGCGAACGCTTCCTCGAATGCCTTGACGCGCGCGCCTTGGGCGAGCATGCCCGATGCGAGCACGTCCTTCACCGCGGCGAACTCGTCCTCGCCGAGGTTCGGTCGGGCGATCGGGATCACGCGGGCGCGAACGGTGTCGAGATAATGAAAGTTCGCCGCTCACTTACGCGGGCGGGAACGCGCGGTCCGGGGCTTTCGCTTCAACCCAGGGAACGTCCGGCCGTCGTGGGCGCAGCGCATGTTCCGGTCGAGCGGCCTCCCGCATTCGCAGACCCAGCCGATTGGCTTCGCGGGGACTCCCGCGACGAGTACGTGGGGAGGGACGTCCTTCGTGACGACCGCCCCAGCGGCGACCATCGCGAACCGACCGATAGTGATGCCACAGAGGATCGTTGAGTTCGCTCCGATCGATACACCGTCCTCGACTCTCGTCGGCACGACCTTCCAGTCGGGACTTACGGCGCGAGGATAGTTATCGTTCGTGAAGCAGGCGTGGGGGCCGATGAAGACACGATCGCCGACGGTCACCCCGCGGTATATCGAGGCGAAATTCTGGATTTTGCAGTCGTCCCCCACGACGACGGCCGTATCGATATAGACATCCTTGCCAATGTTGCAACGCCGCCCCACACGGGCGCCTTCGCGAATCTGAGCCCAGTGCCACACGGCGGTTCCTTCGCCGATTGTCGCCTCGGGGGACACCTCGGCGGTCCGATGAACGTGCGCTTCCGCCATTAGGAACGGAAGTCGTGCCGTGGCTCATCTAGGTTTGGTCGCGGTGTCAAACGAAGAACGTGCGCACGTGGTGCTACGAAGCGAGTCCAACGATGAGGCCCAAAATGTAGGCTGTGATTCCAATGAGGGACATGAGAACTACCGCGTCTCTTGGTTCGAGTCGGAACGCGGGGATGTTTGCCGTCCGAATCTTCTCCGCGTGCATTAGGCTCGATGTCCTTAGGCCGGGTTAAGAACCTTTCCGAGCGACTATCGAGGTTGATAGATTCTATCGTTGGCGCCGAAGTTTTCATCTTTCAGAATCTCGTCTGTCGGGTAGAAATACGTGGGGTCCACATCCGCGCCCGCGGTCCATGGACCTGTCCCTATTCCTAGCCTCGGCTGTAGCCTCCGCGATCGCGACGCTGCTTTTCGTCCCGTGGCTGATCCGCAACCTGCGCGGCACCACGATGGTGGGCAAAGACTTGAACAAACCGAATCGGCCGGTGGTCCCCGAAATGGGCGGAGTTGGGGTTCTGCTCGGCTTCTCGGTCGGTGTTTCTGTCATCACAGTCTTGGCCAACGCGGAGACTTTCGCTGCCGTGCGTAACTATTACTACGTGGCGATTAGCGCCGCGCTCGGCGCCGGGGTCGTCGGCCTGCTGGACGACATGTTCCACCTGCGTCAGAGGACTAAGGCCCTGCTTCCCTTCGTCCTCGCGCTTCCGCTCGGGGCGGTCGTCTTCGCTTCGGGCGATGTGTACCTGCTCGGATTGAACATCGGACTGGCCACCTTGGTCGCCATACCCTTCGGGGTCACAAGCGCGGCGAACGCCGCGAACATGCTCGAAGGTTACAACGGCCTCGGCGCCGGTTTGTTGAGCATCATCTCGGTGGCATTGATCGGCCTGTCCCTGCTGCAGGGAGCGACTGAGGGTCTATTCCTACTCTTCCCACTGCTTGGGGCGTTGCTTGCGTTCCTCTGGTTCAACCGATTTCCCGCACGGGTCTTCCCCGGCGACTCCATGACGCTGTTCGCGGGGGCCTGCATCGCTTCTGCAGCGATAATCTCCTCCCCGCCCCTGAAGACGCAGGGCGCGATTCTGTTTGCCCCGATGATCGCCGAGTTTGTGCTGAAGGCGCGAAGCCATTTCCGTGCCGAGAACTACGCATCCGCCGCCCCCGACGGACGACTTCGTTACGAGGGTCGCATCGAGTCGATTACTCACGTCCTCTTGCGCGGTGGCCGGTTTCGAGAGTGGGAGGTCGTTGGGATCCTCTGGGCCGTCGAGAGCGCGATCGCGGCCGGCCTGCTGTTGATTGTGGGGCTTGGGCTGTGGTGAGAGAGATGTTGGGATCCGAGTCCCCGACTGACCTTCACTCGTACCTCCACGCGAGAGACAGCGGCCTCGCTCACGAGTTGCTCGGACCCGCAGACGGTCGGCTCCTCGACGTAGGGAGCGGCGAGGGCGAGGATCTCACGCTTCTTAAGCGACGGGGTTGGTCTGTCGTGGGCGTCGATGCAAGGCAGCGGAGTCCCGATGCCTGTTCCGTACTCGGCGTCGGCGAGCGGCTCCCGTTTCGGGGAGGGAGCTTCTCGGCGGCGACATGTATCCTTGTCCTCCCACACGTGTCGTCTCCCGATGCTGTCGTCCGTGAGGTCTGCCGAGTTCTCCGCACTCGGGGACGGGCCGCGTTCGTCGTGTTTTCCTGCTCGCCACTCAACCTCCGCATTGCGGTCACAAGGTACCACTTCTCCGGGGACCCGCACCGGCTCTCGGCCCGCTTGTACGGCGCGCGGGGGCTTCATCGGCTCCTTCGGGTCGGCGGATTCCGAAACGTCCGTTGCTGGCGGTCGGACTACCTTCCTTGGATGACTGGCTGGATGCCAGCGGCACTCCGCTCGCGGCTGCTGACTGCGCTCGATCGCTCGGATCGCCGTCTTTCGGCCGGGCCCCTCGGGCTGCTTGCCCGTAAGATCGTCGGGGTTGGAGTCAAATGATGACCGCCCGGACTGCTTCGACTTCACGTGTCCACGTCTGCCACGTTGTCTACGCCAGGTACCCGGCGGATCCGCGCGTCCGAAAAGAAGTGACCACCCTGCACGGTGCCGGATTCGCAATCGACGTCATATGCCTTCGGTCCCCAAGGGACGCGGCATGGGAAGACGAGTCGGGCGTGTGCGTTCACCGCTTGCCTGTTGGCGCCACTCGAGGGAGCCAACTGCGGTACGCGTACCAGTATGCGACGTTTTTCCTCTTAGTTGCCGCGAGTCTTCTCGCCGCACATCTGATCCACCGCTACCAAATCGTTCACGTCCATTCCCTTCCCGACTTCCTCATCCTCGCGGCTCTCCCATCCAGGGCGCTCGGAGCGCGCTTGGTCTTGGACCTTCACGAATCGATGCCCGAGATTTACAGGGCCCGATTCCCCACCCGAAAGACGTCGTTCATCGATCGTCTCGTCTTGCTCGCGCAGCGCCTCTCGTGCGCCTTGGCGACTCGGACAATCACGGTGAACCCGACGATCGCCTCGATTCTTGAATCCCGCGGGGTGTCCCCGGCACGAATCGCCGTCGTAGAAAATTCACCTGCCTGGTCGCCCCAGCAAATCGGCGTGTTGCGGGAGGCGATTCCCGATGTCGTCCCAGAAGTCACGATTGTCGGCGGTTTGAATCCGGAGCGAGACTTCCCCGTGGTGTTCCGAGCCGCCGAGAGGCTGCGGGACCGCGGTCGGATCCGCTGGCGTATCATTGGCCCCGGAGAACCCCTGTTCGTCCGCGGCCTCCGAGATCAGGTTCGACGGCTCGGAATTGAGGGCATTGTCACGATTGAAGACGAGGTGCCAGCCGCGATGGTGCCATCCCTCCTGGCGAGGACTACCGTGGGGGTAGTTTCGTACCAGCGGAACCCCCTTACCGAGATCGCGACTCCAAACAAGGCCTATGAGTACGCGGTGGCTGGCAAGGCGATGGTGGTCGCCGATCTTGCGGCCCTCCGGGACCTCCTTGGAGATACGGCTCGATACTACCGTCCCGGGGACGATGCTGACCTCGCTCGGAACCTCGCGAAGTTGCTCGAAGACCCGGCGGAACGGGAGCGACTTGGACGGGCCGCACGCGAACGGGTTGAGGCGCACCGGTGGGACCTTATGGCCGAGCGCCTCATCCAGGTGTACTGGGACTGTCTTTCCGACGATGGCGTCGCGGCGCAGCCGGGCGCCGGACGCGGAGCGGCATCGAGACTGGTGGGGGGGCCCTCGGATGGTCGATAGCAGCCCTCATCGGGTCGTCGTGTTGAGCGTCGACGTCGAACCCGATGTGGCGATGTTCGCGGAGGGCCACGTTGGCCTGGAGGAAGGGCTCCCCAGGCTTGCGGACCTCTTCCGCCGGCGCGACATCCCGGCCGATTACTTCTTCACGCTCGACGCCGCCCAAATGGTCCCTGATTTCCTGCGTGAGCAAGCAGCTAACGGACGTTGGTTCGGATCTCACGGTGTCCGTCACACACCTGCGCACTACGCCCTCGAACCGGTCTCTTGGCAAGAGCGCGCGATTGACGACTCGACGGCAGGACTAACCGGTCTCGCCGGCACAAAACCCCAACTGTTTCGCTCGCCGAATTTCAGCGTGAGCCCGGCGATGTTGCGGGCGCTCGACAGGCTCGGCTACAGGGCGGACTCATCGGTTCTTCCTGGTCGCGTCAAGCGGCGACGACTCTTCCGAATCGTGGACCACCAGGCCGCGCCCCGTGAGCCCTATCACCCACACGCGCATGACTTCCGCAGGGCTGGGTCCCTGAACCTCTGGGAAGTCCCTGTAACGGAGAATCCGCGGGCGCCAGGAGGCCCAATTGGCCTTGGCTTCGTGCACGCAGAAGGTCCAGAAACCGCGCTGTACGCGGCACGCGAAAGCGTCGGCACAATCCTCACGATCCTGTGCCACACATGGGAGGCGATCGACCTGGGCCGGTTGCATCCGGACCTTCCAGCGTGGCTCACCGCGACGTGCAGAGCGAACCTCCAGCCGTTCGAAGCGTTCCTCGAATCTCTTCAATCCGAATACGAGTTCCGATCGCTCCGGGATATCATCCGCGACCTATCTCGCGGTGGGGTCGGTCGATGAAGTCGTTCAACAAGGCCGCATCGATCGCGATCCTGTTGTCCATCGTGTCGCTGAATCTTGCCTTTCGATATCCAACGACGGAGCACGAAGTGGGCGCGGACTCTTTCGTGTTCCACGGTCTAGCTCAAATGATCATCGATTCGAAGCACGCGGCCTGGCTCATTAACCCCCTCTCACTGTTCGGCCTGTATCCGCTGGCTCATCCATCCGGTCCTATGCTCGCAGTCGCGGCGATGACGGAGGTGGGGGGCGTCCCCGCGGAGGCGTCGATCCTCTTCTTCGATTTCATGTCCGCGATTCTGGGCGCCCTTGGAGCTTTCCTGATGGCCCGCGAGATCAAGCCGGACCCCAGGCTGGCTCTCCTGATCGCATTCCTCTTCTCGACCGCGCCCCGATTCGTGAGCAGTCTCGAGTGGCAGATGCCGACGCGGAGCCTCTTCACGGCTCTCGTGCCGGTCTTCGTTTGGGCCCTCCTTCGCCTCCGCTCACGCGTGGATCCCGTGAGCCTCGGAGTCCTCGCGACGTCGCTCCTACTCATGATGTCCGCGCACCGCCTCGCGGTAGTGATGGCCATCGTCATGGCCGCATACGTCGCCGCGAACATCTTCATGGTGTCCGTAAAGATTCTCCGAACGACCTATGCACCGGTTTTCCTCCACAGACGTTTCCGAGCGGTGCTTCGTCTCGGCTCGTGGTGCGTGATCGCGATTGTTGTCGTGTACATCATCTTGTTCTCCGGCGTCCTCGGTGAATATCAGCAGGGCCAGCTCGTCGGGGGCCCGAATCCCATCGCACAGCTCGAGAACCTTGGGATTAGTTTGGCTCGGACTGTCGGCCTGCTCCTTCCATTGGTGATCGTTGGAGTTGTCGCGGTCTCGCGCACTCGAGCACCGGACGTCCGAGAACCCTGGCTCGTTGCCGTTCTTGTCGGAATCGTTCCGACCCTCGGGCTTCGGCAATATACGGGCTGGTACCTCGTTCCTTTTGCGGCCATCTTCATGGGGTTGGGGATTCTGTTCGTTTACCAGACGATGAATGCCCGCCCTCGACTCCGCTCCGCGTTTCTCGTCTGCATGATCGCGGGCTCAATCGCCTCGAGCGCCGCCATCGTCAACTACGAGCGAAGCGTCGAGAGCCACCTGACATCAGAAGTCTATGATGGGGGCCTCTATCTCCGTGCGGTTGTCCGCGGACCGTTTCTCTCCAACTCCGGCTCTCTCGGCGTTCAGTCTCACGCCATCTCAGGGCTTCCCTATCTTCCGATTGGCGGGTCCACGACCGCTTTTCAGGGACCGGAAATTCTGGCGTTTGGTTACCTCCAACCCGGCGATGTGCATGCGCGCCTAATTCCAATCGGCTCACTCACGATCGAGGACGATTCGTTTTTCGTCCTTGATGGTGTGAACTTCGAGGTGATTTGGGCTGACATCCTGAGCCGGCCCGCGAACGACCCGTACGTCGCTGGGCAGCTCAGCTTGTACAACATTCAGTATTATCTCGAAACCCGCGGGCTCGCGGGGAGCTTCGAGGCCTACGGAAACACGTACGCCTCTCCCTTTGCCGTGAGCGTCGCTTCGGGCCGATATGTCATCTACGAAACTGGTGACGTAGCAATCTACTTCCTACAGAGCCCGCGGAGCTGACCCATGGGTCGGACCAGGTCTCCGGGGCCGAGGATCGTCTTCATTACCCCATACTATCAACCCGTCGTCGGCGGCGTGACCACCTTCGTCTCAGGCTTGGGGACCGAGCTAGTCCGCAGAGGCGCCGACGTGACCATCCTGACTAGAGACGGAGCCGAGGGCCCCGGCGTGCGTCGAGGTCCTCGAAACCGGGCGGCGTTCGTCCGTTGGTGCCGACGGACGATTCGGGAGATACGCCCGGACATCATCCATGGTCACGGACACTGGTATTGTCTCGCCGGCGCCCTCTCGAGGTTCGGAGGACCGCTCGCGGCCCGCATCGTCTTCACAGTACATACGGTGCCCGATGTGTCCTTAGCCTTCCGCTCCTCGTTTCGTTGGGTTCTCCGGAAAGCACATATCGTCACGTTCGTCAGCGAGCATTCCCGGGCGGAATTCGTCCGGCGTTTCGGGCTTCCACGCGAGTCGGCCGTCGTATTTCCGGGGGTCCGCGAATCCGTTGTCGAGCTGAAGAAACGTCCGCGAACCGACCCCGAAGGGTTCCGGATTTGTGCCGTCAGCCTGATGAGCTGGCAAGGCAAGGTTGACGGACTGCGGCTCCTGTTGGAGGCGACCGCGCGGCTTGCCAAGCTCATACCCAACGTTTCATTGAGCCTCGTCGGGGACGGCGAATTCCGCCCAGACCTCGAATCCCTAGCGCGGCGACTCGTCCTGGGAGAACGTGTGCGGTTCACCGGACTCGTCGATGATCCAGCACCGATCCTTGCGACTTCTGATGTGTTCTGTCACATCTCCTTCCAAGACTCTTTCGCGCAAGCGGTTCTGGAAGCGATGAGCCTCTCACTCCCCATCGTGGTCAACGATGGCACACTTGACGACCCCATCTTCAGCAGGTCCGAGTGTGGCATTCTCCACTCCCCCCCCGACGCGGAGAGCTTGTGTCAAGTGCTCCAGACACTTGCGTCCGACCCTGAGGCTCGTTCTCGTCTCGGCGCGCAGGCGAAGGAGTTCGTTCAACGAGAGTTCTCTTGGCGCAGTCAGGCGGAGCGATTCTGGACAGTGTACGGACTCGCGTCGGACCTCGCCAGCTCGCCGTAGAGTTTCAGGTAGGCGGATGTCATCTGTTCCTCGCTGAAGCTCGCCCGCGCTCTATCCGCGGCGTGGGTCCCCATAATCGCGCGCTCCTGAGGATGGGTGAGCATCCAGGCAATGGCGTCTCGGATCGCCCTGATATCTCCGGGTGAGACCAGTGTCCCCTCAATCCCGTCGCGGATCGCTTCTGGTATCCCTCCGACGTGGGTCGCGACGATTGGTAGGCCGCTGGCCATGGCTTCGAGCAGACCTATCGGCAGGCCCTCAACGTATGAAGGGAGGACGAAGATGTCCGCGGCCTCGAGGACTTCCTGGTACCGATTCGACGCGCCGTAGACGCGGGCCCTCCCCTTGAGTCCAGAGGCTTCGATTCGCTCCCTCAAGAGCCTCTCCTCGTCCGCAGATCCATTGCCGATGAGCACCAACCGGAACGCTAACCCCTCCTGGGCGAGGACCTGCGCGGCGTCAAGCAAGTCGAAGATGCCTTTCAGACGCGAGAATCGACCGGCAAACAGAATCACCGGGAGATCGCCGCATTCCCACGCGGCGCGAACCGCCTCGCGCCGATCACCGCTAAGCGTACCTCGATATGTCGGGACGCCGTTAAGAATGAGGCGACTGCGGTCGTCGCCAAATCGTCGAGCGGAGTCGGCCGATACGAGGACGACGGCGTTCGCCCACGCGAATGTCCTGCGTTCAATCCACTCAAGCATCAGTCGTCGGATCGGATCGTCTGGGCGCTGAAGACGTCCGTGAAGCGTGACCACCGCGGGCCATCCGCGAAGCCGTGCCACGAAAATCGACGCGAGGGTTTGGAGGTGCGGCTGATGAGCGTGGATAAGGTCGATCTCATGCCGCAGGCGAAGGAGTTCTTTCGCGGTGCCCCAGGCGAGCGCGAGATCCCGTCCATGCGCTCGGTTCGTGGCACGGACCTCATGGAGTTCCGTCTGACCCGGCGTTCCGAAGAACAATTCACCCGGTCCGTCTGGCACGATCCACACGGCCTGCAAGCCGGTGCGGATCGCTTGCTCGGTGAGCGAACGAACGACCGCGCCGATGCCCGTCATCCTGCGTGCCGAGTAGGGGAACGTCATGGCGACTCGCATCACAATCCCTCGGCGACCGTCCGCGCGTTGTCAAAGATTGCTTCGGCGGTCAAGCGGAAGTCGAGCAGGGATCGAAGATGGCGATCCGTTTCTCCAACCACGGCGCGGTCGAGTCTTGAGGCCCGAAGGATACCGTCCGCGAGTTCTTGGGGGGACCGCCCAACGATTACTCCGTTCGCCGGTCCCAGTAATTCGCCTGCGCGACCGACCTTTGTCGAGACGACTGGGACGCCGGCACACACCGCCTCCAGAAGGACCGTTGGCAAGCCCTCATAGATAGATGCAATAGCAAGGAGGTCGGAATGCACCATGAGTTCCATCAAGTCCGAATGTGGCACTCGACCCAGC
Organism: Thermoplasmata archaeon; assembly: GCA_035636595.1. GTDB lineage: Archaea > Thermoplasmatota > Thermoplasmata > RBG-16-68-12 > RBG-16-68-12 > RBG-16-68-12. The sequence goes on along the minus strand of DASPYU010000021.1, from coordinate 85,123 downwards.
GCATGGATCCAACCCTTCGACTTCATCCGCTCGTGAATCCATCCTCGGAGGGGTCCGTCTCCCGCAACCAAGAGCTCAAGCGGCGTGCCTGAGTGTCGAACGCGGTCACACGCTTCGATCAAGAGCGGGAGTCCCTTCTCCTTGGAAAGGCGACCCGCGAAGAGTACTTTCGGGCCTCCCGGTCCGAGCCCCCAACGGTCCTCGGGCCTCGGAGCCCCCGGTTGCGGCACCGCATCGAGGTCCACTCCCATCGAAATCTGCGAGACTTTCCAAGATGCTTCCGGAAACTTCTCTCGATAGTATGCGGCCGTGTCTTCGCTCACCGCCAAGATCCTGGAGGCCCGGTAAATCGCTCGGGGTTCCAAGAACACTTCGAACGCGAGGGTCTTGAGGCGCCCGCGGGTCGCGCGAAGCGTCGGTGGCACGGCACCGTGAGCGAGGAGCAAGACCGGATTTGAAGTATCAATGAACGGCCAGACATAATGCTCTGCGTTGGCCAAAACAACACTTTCGGCCGGCAGTGAAAGTCTCCGTGTTCTCAACTTTCGTCGGAGCGCGCGGACGTAGACCAGTTCCGTTCGAGCTTGCGAGATGACAGGACGGACCTCTACACACCCGTTGTTCCACGAACCGTTTCCAGTCGAAAGGACTTGGATCGGCACGCCCTGCCGCGAGGCTTCGCGGGCGAGATTTCGAACGAAAGATTCAGTCCCCCCCTCGGCGTGGACACCCCAATCGGTCGTGGTCGGGATGACGATTGTAGGCCCGCTACGCCTCGGGGACACGAATCACCAGCCGCTATTCCCGAGCATTCCCCGGAGTCTCAAAGCTCCAGAAGCAAGGAGTGAGCCTTTTCGTATTTCTAGGTAGGTCTCGAGTCGTGGATTGAACTTCGCTTTGAACTCTGCAATCCGCCGCGTGTTTGCCCCCATCAACTCGAACTCCCGGCTTCCGAGGTTGCAGGCATATCGGATTGCGTTCCAGACGAGGACGTCGTTTACTGAGGGGCCCGCTGGGCCCTTCAGTGCCCCCTGCCACAGGATTACACGCGCTTGCGAGCGAATGAGGGCAGCTGCCCCGAGCCACTCATCCTCTTGGCGGGCAACCAGAAGGGTCAACGCATCCCCAAGCGACTTTCGCAACGCCTCCAAGTAACCTCGCGGCAGTGCTCGGTCCAACCCTTGCTCGGAGTACCGCATTTCGAGCCGTCGTTCGAAAATTGGCCAATCTTCTGAGGATCCCGTGACAACCGAAATGTCGTCAGTGTGCCGACGGACAGATGAGCGGACGTTCCCCCCCAGTGACTCCCACACGGTCGTTTCGTCGGATAGAGGAAGTACGTAGATATATCGAGGGAGTGCTTCGAAACCGTTCCACTGGAAGGCACGGGCGTCGTCCATCCCGGGAGCCCACCGAATCTGGCAATACTTGGTCCGCGTTTCTCGCAAGTGCACCAGGAGGGCGTCCGCGATCGTCACGAGCCGTTGTTCCCGCTTGCCCTGCTTCATCTCGGTCCAACCAGGAATGAGCGGGCCGAGATACTGCATGCCGAGTCCCGGCGGTGGAGAAAGGACCAGTCGAAATGGACCACGCCGCAGGTGCGTGTGGGGCAAGATTCCGACCGTCTCCCCGCCATGCATGACGCGGAGGAACCGTAGCGTTCCTGGCGTGATTGCATCCACCACTCGGAGCCACTTGCTCGTATGGAACACGGTCGCTTGAGGGACATTGGAAACGAGGCTCTCGTAATCGGCGACCTCGCCCAGACGCCCCTCCTCAGAGGTCCATGTCCGATTCACTGGAACCACGTTCCCGTAATCTCGCCTGCTGTTGCGACCCAAGCACGGCGGCGTTTCGCCTCGAAGATGAGGGATTCATAAAGCTCTCGATAGCCCGGGAAGTTCCGCGCGTCGAAGTATCTCTGGTGGAAGAGTACGGTCAAGACCCCGCCAACTGACTCAACGGCGTCTAGGGCTTGCGCGCACTCCGCCCAGGCGTCGTGAGAGGAAGCGAGGGCTGAGTCCATGACGTGCAATGGGAGCTCATGAAGTGAGAGGACACCCTTTGATCCGGCGAGCAAATGGGGGAAAGCGGTCCCGCCGCGGAAGCCCCAGGTGTTTCGGAAGCCGAAGGACGAGTCGTAGGCGAGACCAGTGCGCGCGAATTCATCCCATCGATAGGGAAGGCGGAGGCGAAGGTGGTGCTGACGGACCCCGTCGACCTTCCCTCCTACAATCGCCTCGAGCTTGCGTTTTTCTAGGGCTACCCGGTCCGGCGACACCGTCGACGCAAGGCTCGCGTGCAGGCCGATTTCCCAATTGTCCCGCGCGAGGGAGGTCACAGTCGAGGCGAGTTCCGGATTCTCGAAGTCGGCGAGTCCCCACGCGAGCGCCCGGTTCCGAAGCCCCTGTTTCGCCTCGGGGCCTTCGTGGAGCATGAAGAACGTGGACCTGACTCCCGCGCGTCGTTCGAGGTCTCGAACTGTGTCGAAGCCCCAGTACGGGCGACCACCACGGCGACGAAGTCTCGCGGCGCCTCGGAGACCTTTCGCCCGACCGAGGTGGGTCACGTACTGAAACGTCTTGCGACTCCGGTCGACGTCGTGGGTCAGGCAGACCGCGAACGGCGCCTTTCCCGGCCAAGGGAGCCGCGGGCGTAGTTCGACGCCCACCCGCTCTAAAGCCCCCGCGAATTCGTCCGCGAAGCGGTCGACCCATGGTATGTGGTCCCGCTCCGAGAGGCTGCTCGAATTGGCGGAGGGCGCCGCAAACCCGAGCAGGCCGGCGCCCATGGCGAACCAAGGATCGAACCCGAGCACGAGCGATCCGCCATCAATTCCGCCCGCTGTGAGGGTCCGACCGTTTGAATGCGCCACCCACGCTTCGTTACCGCGGACCTCATCGACCTGTTGGGAAAGCGGAACTTGGAGACTTCCCAGGCGGAGGGTCGCCTCCCCGGTCGCAAATCGCTCTGGTAGTGGCTGGCGCAGCGACAGGCCCTCGAGCCACTCACCGTCCGTTGTCGTTGTGCCTCGACCCGCTGGATGAAATCGATGAGCAAAGTAAGACCGACCAACGAGCCGCACAGCATCCGAAGGAATCGAGATCACGGTCTCGAGTCTCCTCCCTGTGGATCGGGGCGTATGACCCTTGCAGGAACGCCCGCTACGACGACGCCGGGTGGAACGTCTTTCGTCACGACGGACCCCGCGCCGACAACCGCGCGGGCCCCGATGGTTACCCCTGGCAGGACGACGCAATGGACCCCCACAAACGCGCCCGCGCCGATTCGCGTCTCCGCGACGACCTCAGTCCCTCGCCCTGCGTATGCCATCGCCTCGTCGTGCGCGAGGATCGTAGATCGCGCGGAAATGGTCGCGCCATCGTCTATGAAGATCTTCTCCGGATAGAGATTGTCAAGGATGACGAAGTAACCGATCTCAACCGATTGCCCCACATTCGCTCCGCGAAGCCGATGGAATGCGGCTCGCAAGGCGGACGTGGGACTGTACCATGCGGCCATGAGAAAGAGAGTCGAGCGCCCCCGCTTCGAAAATCTCCGGCGGGCCCGTCGTCTCGCTCCACCCTCGGGTCTAACCTTCATGGGGCCCTCTCGGGCACAGACGCAGTTCCTCGGAAGATTCCGCTCCACGTCTTCCTTCCCCCAGAGGCTACGGTCAGGACCAGGACGAGACTGGCCCAGAGGGCGATTGCCCAAACCGCATTGGGAAGCGTAGGTTGCGCGGGCAACGCGAGCAATGCGGAGACCAGGGCAACAACCGCCGCGCTCGCGGTGGTAATCCCAAGGCGTTTCGAGCGAAGTCGTCCGCCCGCCGGACGTACGACGAATCGCTCTATTGCCAGCACGAGCGCAATCGAGACGACGGTGAACGAGATGGATACAGCAAACGCCGCCCCGGACGCGCCGTATCCCCTCGTAAGTGCGTAAGCGAGTACAACGAGCACCCCAGCCCCAAAGGCAGAGATTCCGAGGCCCACATCGGGTCGACCTACACTCGTGAGAGAAGGGGCGATCGATCGGAGTGCCCCGAGGACTGCTGTCCCGAGGAGCATCGGGATTGCGAGGTCGTACGCGCCCACAGAGTCGGCGCCGAAGAAGAGGCGAAGTAGAGGCCTGCCGAAAATGAGGAACGCAGACCCCAACGAACCGACGACCGTCAGTGACGCCAGAATTGCCGCGGAAAGATACCGATCAATCCGACTCGCATCACCTGCCGCGGCGTACTCAGAGACGACCGGGTACGTTGTCACACTGATGCTCCCGGGAATGATCCACAAGATCCGCGTGCTGAAGACCGCGAGGGCATAGATTCCCACGATGACGGCGTCGCCCGTCAATGCCGAGAGTAGAACGAGGTCTGCCTGGTACAGCACTGTGCTTAGGGCATTGGTGGCGGTCAACTGAACGCCGAAGGGGACGAGCCGGCGGAAGTCGGTACCAAGGGCCGAGGTTCCTGCAAAGTAGAGGTCAGCCCGGCGGGTCATGCAGAGCACGACAAAGCCGACGGCTGTTGCGGTAACGGACGCTGCCATGGCACCGACGATTCCACCGCCAACCCCGAGTGCCGCGGCAACGAAAGCGACGCTTCCGACTGACTGAAACATGGTGAAAACCGCAAGCGTTCGAAACCGGCGACCTCCCTGAAGGATTCCCAAGAGAGACGCCGATCCAAGATTGAGCGGCATCTGGAGTGCTTGGAGGCGAAGGAGCGCTGGGAACTCCGCATACTTCACGTAGCCTGCCATGAGGAACGATACTGCGAAGAGGGCGAGACCCGCCACGCCTCCCGCGGCGACGGCGAGCACGAGCGCGCTCCCACCTAGTGATTCGATTCCCTTACTCATCCCCCGCCGCTCAGCGACGATTTTCGTGAGCGCCGCTGCGACGCCGAGGTCTCCCGCCAGACCGAATATGGATGCGAGGGCGATTGCCGACGCCCACGTCCCAAACCCACCAACGCCAAGATACAGCACGAGGACGGGATTCAGGACGGCTCCAGCTACCAGGGCGACCAGAGTGGAGGCGAGGGTCCAACTGGTTCCCAGTAGGAGCCTGTGGCGTTCCGAACTCATGGAGAGCGACCCTTACGGCAGCCCGCGGATATTAAAGGGCAGCGACGTCCGTTTCCGAACCGATACCACGGACGATTGGGGTCCGGCGGGGCTGATACAGACTATGGATCTTGGATACAGCGAAGGTAGATTGCCTCGATTCGCTTCAAAACGCGGCCAATTTCGTACTCCGGTTCCATGGTTTCTCTTGCGTGACGACCGAGCGCTGCCACCTGTTGTCGATCCGCTGCGAGCTCAGCAAGCGCCGAACGAATCGACGTTGGGTCCGGATCCGTGAGGATTCCGGTCTCGCGATCGATGATGGGATGGGTGTCACGGGACCGGATACGGACGACGGCGCGGCCACTCGCCATTGCTTCCAGGACGCTCCGACCGCAACCGTCACCCCGATAGAAGTCAACAAGCACGTCGATGTCCTTGTAGAACCGGACGAGGCTTTCCATGTCCAACAGGTTCGGCCGAAGGTCCACCGATGAGCCTGCTAGTGACGGTGCGTATCGTTCCAAGTCGCGGTGAGTCGCTCCCCCTGAAATGATGAAGCGAATCCCCGCGGGAGGGTTAGTTACGAGACCTTCGAGAAGGAACATTCCGTCCCGTTCCCATCGCCCCGAATACCCAACGACTAGGTCTCTCGTATCGGGAATCGGCACCGGGCGGAATGCGCTGGTGTCGATCGGCTGAGGGATATGATGGATCTCAACGGCCGAGAATCGAGAACTATCGGAATCGCGGATTGCGGTGGCTCGTGCATAGCCAGACGGGTCGACGCAGATTACATGGTCATACTCCTCGAGGACCCACTTCATGAACCAGCCGAGATCGAGGGGCGACGTAGAACTTGGGAGGATGAACAAGCCGTGGTCCGTGAGCACCTGAGGCACACCTGTGGTCGCGAGCCGATTCAGCCGTCGCGCCAGGCGCTGAAGCGGCACATTCTCGCCGCGTTTCGCGGCGAAGTACGCGAGTTCAATAATCGGGGGACGATGGACATGCAGCACATCGAATTGGTTCGTCCGGAGAGCACGACGCAGGTTCCCGAGGCGCGCGAATCGTGCAGTCCAGTCTCGCGGTGCGGCGAACGGCCTCTGGGCGCGTTCAGGCGGAAACTTCACGGGGCCAAACCGCTGGATACGGAGACCTCCGTTGGTTTCATTAGGGAGGGTTCCGGGCATGCGCGGGGTCAAGATCAGCGGGTGGAACGCGGGCAGCCCGGTCGCAATCGCCTCAACATGGCGTTCGAGGCCCCCGATGTGCGGAAGATACCAGGGAGTGACGTGGGCGACTGTGGGGCCCTCGCTTGTCAACATGCATGGCGATTTCCCACGTGAGGATAACCGTTACGGTCCGTGCGACTGACATCGAGGCCTTTAAGGGATGCGGCCTCATCCGACTCGGTGACGCGCCATGATCACGTTGCAATGGGAGCAGAGCCGACCGTGGCCCGAGTGAAGGCTTCCACATCGTCCGCGGAAGACCTGCCGCCGGGACCGTCACGGGCCCGGATCCTGTTGGTTTACCCGATCGACGCCACGTTCATCCAGGCGGACCTTGCTCATCTCCGGAGCATCTGTGAAGTCGTGCCCTTGGAATTCCGCGGTTCGCGCGACTACCTCTCCCTTCTCAAGTGGCTCCTTCGAGTCGACGTAGTGTACTGCTGGTTCGCCCTCGAGTTCGCTGCGGTCTCGGTCCTCCTCGCGAAGCTAGTCGGACGCAAGTCCATCGTCGTGGCCGGTGGATGGGACGTGACGGGCATCGCCGAGATTGGGTACGGTCGTCTCTTGCGTCGTCGCGGCCGCCTCGCAGCACGCGTCGCTTGCGGCATCGCCGACCTCGTGCTGGCTTTCTCCGACTGGAGTGCGGCGCAGGTGAGACAAATCGCTCCCCGAGCCCGCGTCCGCCGCGCCTACCTCAGTGTCGACCTGGACGCGTTCCGGCCCGGGTCGAAAGAGGATCTGGTCGTGTGCGTGGCCCATGTCAGTCGTCAGAATATTGCGCGCAAAGGCCTCCGGACTTACGTGCGTGCGGCGAACCTTGTCCCCGAGGCGCGTTTCTTACTTGTGGGTCGCTTGTGGGACGAGTCGGCGGAGGAACTCCGAGCGATTGCGTCTTCGAACGTGACCCTCACCGGATGGCTCGAGGACGCCGAATTCAAAGATGTACTTGCTCGGGCGAAGGTGTATTGCCAGGCCTCTTTCACCGAGGGATTCGGCGTCGCCCTCGCCGAGGCGATGGCGAGCGGGTGTGTTCCAGTCGTGTGCCGTGCGGGGGCCATGCCGGAGGTCGTCGGCGACGTTGGCCTATACGTTCCTTACGGCGATGAACGGAGCCTGGCTTCTGCAGTTCGGGAAGCCCTTCAATCCGGCCGGGGCATGGAAGCACGGGACCGAGTGCATCGCCTCTTTTCGAGCGGAGCAAGGCGGGAAGAACTCCGCATCGCCGTGCAGGAAGTCGGTCGGGCGTCCCCATTGATTGCCAGCGCGTCGGGCTCTGTCCAGCCCGCCGTCGTGCCTCGGGCGAGACGATGAGGGTCAGCGTATGTACGACGAATTACAATTGCGCCCACGTCCTTGAGCGGCACCTCGACTCGGTGTTCCAAAATCTTGCGGGGCACTCGTTCGAGTACATCGTAGTGGACAACCGATCCCGCGACGGGAGCCTGGAAGTTCTCCGGTCTTATGCAGAAGGCCGGCCCAACATGGTCGTACTGTCCCATCGTTGCACGATGGGAGAAGGACGTCAAATCGCGTTCTCGCAGTCTCACGGTGACTACGTCGTAGTCCTCGACACGGATGTCGTGTACTCGTCACTCCTGCGGCAGTTTCTTGATGCCTATCTCCAGAACTGCCCTGGGTTGTCGGTCCAAGCGATTTTCGGCGGCATCTTTCCGAGGGAGCAATGGATTAGCTCGGGTGGCCGGCGCAGCCTCAACACAAACGAGGACGTAGACTTGTGGCTGCGCCTCTGTCGGCTCGGGACGATGCGCTGGTATCCGGTGTCCCTGGGAGAGAACGTGAAGGAAGCCGCAGCGTGGGGAAAGGCCGACTACTTGTCGTCGCGATACACGCGGCGGGAGCGAGCGTTTAGGCTCCTCCGTCGGGAATGGGATCTGTTGAAGACGCGTCCGGTTCAGCAAACGAATCTCGACGCGCTCATCGAGCCAAACATCATCGACTTCCGGCTCGGGCCGCGACCGGGCCGCTGGCCACAGAGCAGGGAGCAGATCTCGATCGTCAGCCGTCTCGTGACATTCATGCGCGAATTCAAGCAAGTCATGAATAGCCCGTGATGCAACGGCTCGCTCCATTGCACTCCGTCGGCAGATGTCCGTTCCATTGTTCGTCTTGTTGGAAGAGACCCTCGATCCTTTGCGATGCGTGACTATCCATTGTCGCGGTGGGACGAACAGGTTACCTTCGCCTGCGCCAGGCCGCGTGACGATGACTCCGGTCGACGGCCGCGTCGCGCGCCTACAGGCTAGCAGGGGCCTGTTTTAGCGCCCCGGGAGCGGCGCGGCGGACTCGTAGTCGATGCCCGCTTTAGGATTCCGGCGACCGCACGAGCCGTGGTTTCCCACGAGCGGTGAAGGACTATGGCCTCGCGGCCTCGAGCACCCATCGCCCTGGCCTCTGCCGGATTGTGAAGGAGTGCATCGACCGCACGGGCCAGCGCCTCGGGATTTTCGGGTTTCACGCCAACGCCTGCGTTCCAAGACCGCAAGCACTCGCCGATTCCATCCACATCGCTCGCCACCACGGGACGGGCGCAAGCAAGGTATTCGTAAACCTTGATCGGCGAGGCCTTCCGTGTGTGTATGAATGGGGCCGCACAAACGTCTGACGCACATACAAATGCCGACACATCGGCGTATGGAACCGATCCCGTGAAAACCACGCGGTCTCGGAACTCGAGCTGGTCGGCGAGGGCGCGAAGCCGGTTGGCCTCCGGTCCGTCCCCGACGATCAGCAGCTTTATCGTCGGGATTGATCCCCGGAGCGAGGCGCATGCCCGTAGCAGCGAGTCGACTCCTTGCCAGGGGACAAGGTTTCCGACAAAACAGACGATTTTCGCGTCGCTGGCGAGACCGAATCGTACCCTTGCATCGTCGCGGTCGCTCGGCTGGAACAAGTTGACGTTCGCTCCGTTCGGGACCGTTGTAATCTTCTCGGGTTCGATTCCGTACCGCCTGATGAGATGGTCACGGATGCCATCACTCACCGCTACGATGTGGGCGGCGGCTCGGAGCATGAGGCCTCGAGTGCGAATTCTTGCGGCACCCTCCCGAATTCGCCTCGACTGGCCTAGACTTCGCCGCTCGTCGTCCAAGACTGCGTTCGCTTCCACCACGAATGGAATTCCGCAGAACGCCGATGTCAGGAACGCGACCTTTGGCGATATCCTTCGCTCATACACCACTTCGGCCCAGCCGCTAGCGATTCTACGCGCTTGCGCCAGTTGGCCGAGTGTCGAATCTGGTCTGAGGAAGTGCTCGGTGCCGGTGACAGCGCTTGGATCTCGAGTCGCAGACACCAGCCGTACTTCGTGGCCGAGCCGCGCGAGGCTCTGGCCAAGCTCGGTGACGTGCACACCATCGCCGCGCCGATCGCTAACATCTGTGTCGAGAGCCAAGAAAAGGATCCGCATCGTGCGCGCCTTCAGATTCCATACGTCGCAGGGCTCGGCGACGTCGTCAAGACGCTGTAACAGGACGGTCGTGCTTCGATGTTCGGGACACAGGTCCAATGCGAAGTTCGACACCAGGGACCAACGGTTTGGAGGCTGGGAGTGGGGGACGCTCGGCAGATCGCACACCGGGGATGGTCTCGTCCATTCACATCGAGCTGACTCGATTTCATAACGGTGATTGAGTGTCCAGCGCCGGGTACCTTGCGATCAAAGAGGGCGAGAATTCCGGATTGGTCAGGCCGAGTTCCAAGTTCGCGAAAAGCCACCCAGCCTTGTCGCCTATGTCATACCTCTTCCCGGGAAACCGAACCGCAAACACGTCCTCTCGTGTTAGCAACCGGTTGATGGCGGGTGTCAGCCCCACTTCTTTTTTGTCGTCTCGGGCTTCATCGCGGATCGCACTTAATATGCCCTCTGTAAAGTGATAACGACCAATGATCACTAGATTCGAGGAAGCTTGGGAAGGGGACGGCTTTTCCTGAATTGCTCGGACTTTCAGAATCCCTGGTTGTTCCCACTCGCCCGAAACCACTCCGTACTTGGAGAGTTGGTGCTCAGGAGCCTCTTGTACCGCGATTACGGATGCGGATCTCTTCTCGAACAGTTCCGCTACTTGACGTTGACACGGCTCGGATGCGATGCATACGTCGTCCCCGAGCAGAAGTCCAAACGGCTCGGCATCCAAATAGTCTTGGCCCGCCAGGATTGCGTCCCCAAGACCCCGAGGCTCCTTTTGTCGCACGTAGAGGAGGTTCGCCAACCGGCTGACTGCCCGGACCTTTTCGAGAGCGGACTCGTTCCCCCTGTCCGAGAGATATTGCTCGAGCTCTGCCGATCGATCGAAGTGGTCTTCGATGCTGCGCTTGTGCCGGCCGGTCACGAGTAGGATATCGCGGTAGCCAGAAGCCACCGCCTCTTCCACCACATACTGGATTGCGGGCTTGTCGAGCAGCGGGAGCATTTCCTTTGGGGTCGACTTAGTGTAGGGTAGGAATCGCGTCCCGAGGCCTGCCGCGGGGATCAAGGCCTTCATGGCCGCGCATCGAGCATTATCGGTTTTTATAACGCTTTGCACAACGTTATTAGCCGTGGTAACCTCGGGACGCCGTTGTCCACGATCGCGGTCATTGGAGCTGGGTATGTAGGCGTATCCACAGCTATCGCAATGGCGAAGCTTGGGCACCAAGTCACCCTTGTGGATCGGGACCTGAGCAGACTCAGGGACTTACGCTCAGGGCGGGTCCCATTCTTCGAGCCGGGCCTTGACCAGGCGTTCTCTCGCGCTCTTCGCTCACGCAGCCTGCTCGTTGCTGGTGAAACGGTTGATGCCGTCAGAGGTTCCGAGTTGTCCTTCATCTGCGTGGGCACGCCTCCCAAGCCGGATGGGTCTTTCGATCCGTCCCAGCTCCTGGCTGCGTCAGAGGAATTGGCCGAAGGGCTCCACGGCAGGTCGTTCCAAGTTGTAGTCGTCAAGAGCACCGTCCTCCCGGGAACCACAGAAGAGCTGGTCATTCCGACGCTTGAACAGCGATCAGGCCTCCGGGTCGGGGAATTTGGAGTGTGCATGAATCCCGAGTTTCTCCGAGAAGGGCGGGCCCTGCGGGATAGTCTAAGCCCATCGCACGTGGTCATCGGGGAGGCTAATCGGCAAAGCGGGCTTCGCCTCTCGCGCGCGTACGCCCGCCTAAAGTGCCCGAAGCTCCGAGTGAGCCTCCGGATTGCTGAGGCAGTAAAATACGCGACGAACGCGTTCCTCGCAACGAAAATTACCTTCGCGAACGAGATTGCCAACATTGCGACGCGGCTGGGACTGGACTCCGACGAGGTGCTCAGAGGGATGTCTCTTGATCCACGGATAAGCCCCGAGTTCCTCCAACCGGGCGCAGGATTTGGCGGATCGTGCCTCCCGAAGGACCTGGTGGCGCTATCGAAGTTCGCACGAACGATCGGTTACGATCCATTGATTCTCGACGCCGTCATGACTTCAAACGAGCGGCAACCTCTGGAGATTCTTCTCTTGCTCGAGAAAGAAATCGGATCGCTACGAGGGCGTAGGATCGCAATTCTCGGTCTCTCGTTCAAGCCGGGGACCGACGATGTCCGAGGCTCCCGTGCTCTGCCTATTGCCGAAGAGCTTCGACGTCGCGGCGCAGACGTCGTCGCCTACGATCCTCGCGCCGGCGTCCGTTTCGCAGAGCTCGCACCGTTTGTTGAAATCAAGGATTCGGTTGCGGATGCTTTGCGGGGGGCTCACGGCTGCATCATTCAAGCAAGTTGGCCTGAGTTCGTCTCAATCCCGGCCGAGGCTTTCTCGACCATGGTCGACCGCGTGGTCATTGATGGACGACGTACTTGGTCGAAAAGACGGACCCCTCGAGGGCTTCGATACCGACGCGTCGGATAGCTCCATTCTCCTCTGACCCGGCGCCTCTCTGGGATATCTTGAGGATCTTGAGGTGTGGTGTCGCGGGGATTTCGATGCGCACTTCAGCTGGCTTCGGGGGTGACTGTCGCATCGATCGCCGGTTGTCGACCGCACATCGGGCAGCGACCGGCTGCTACGTGGCAAACTCGATGGTAATAGATTCCACACGCACAGCGGGTCGCCGGGACTGTAGGGCTCAAGGCCTCGGAACAAATCGAGCACACGGGTTCAGAACGTCTCGGGTTAGGCCGCGATTGATTGCCGCCCTCGGATAACGGTTTCAGTGGGTCGAACTTGAAGAGTGCGCCCCAAAAGAGCGTGATCCAACCCAAGAAGATGAGCCATCCTGCGTAGGAGTGCGCGATGAGAAGGTCTTGCAACTCTGTCTCGGGCGAGGCGGTATAGTATCCAACGAGGACGATGATCACCATCCGGAGAACGTTTGCGAAGTAGGCCGATGCAAGACCGATTCCCAAAAACACCCAGAGTCGGTTCGATAGCTTTGCGGACTCCGTCAGAAGAAACGCGACGAACGCGGATGCGAAGATTCCAAAGGAGTAAATCCCTGAACATGCCGTCGTAATGACGACCGTGACTTGGACCGAAAGGTGCTGAGGCGTGAAGCTCAGGCCGGGTGCAGTTGATCCGGCGACGGGATGGACGGTGTTGGCGACCCCGATCAACTGAAGGATCCCGCTCGTCTCGGGGGCCAGCGCGACCCAGGAATATAGGTCCACGGAGCGCTCGAAGTCGGAGAAATACGCGCGCGCAATCAGAAGTGGGGCGACAAGTATTGCGTTCAGGCACAGGAAGAAAACGAACGCGAAGTCGCGCTCCCGAGCGAACTGCACTGGAACGAACGGGTAACAGATGAGTGTCGCCGCGGCGAGGAGAACCATGGTGTCTTCTGTCTGGATGGCAGGAGTTGCAGAGAGGAACCAGTTGTAACCGATGTCCACTAACACAATTCCGGCTCCGACCGGGGGGAATATGGGGATGAGCTTGCCGTGGAGCGTTATTCGGTCGATCAATTTCCCTGCCATGGAGCCAAAGGGAGCCGCACCGGTTTCCCTAGAGCGCCAAACCGCCAAAGCGAACAGAGCTCCGCCCGCGACGAGAAATGGGAGGGCGAGCCACTCCAGAACCGTGCCCTTCGGGCGGTCAATGAGAAGGGCGACGCCAGCAAATGTGACGACGAGGGCCGCTAGAGCGACTGCCTGCCGGTGGCGAGCGGCAAATTCGGTCCACCAGTCAAATTTCATCCGTTCTCTGCGTCGACCCGCCCCCTCCATATAAGAAATCTCGCCGCCGGTTATCGGAGGCGCGACGCGTCGGACGATTGATATAGACCCACCCGATACGACGCGATGGTCGACCATGAAAGTCGTCGGCGGCTCCGCGTCCGTCCCTCTCGCGAAGGCGATTGCCCAGGAACTGTCCGCCACGTACATCGACGTGAGTTTCGAGAAGCATCCAGGGGGATTCCCCGACGGCGAGCGGTACGTCCGGCTCCTCGGCTCCGTGTCGCGCGACCACGCGGTCCTCGTGCAGACAACCCATCCGGACCCGATGATCGTCGAGTTCCTCCTCCTCGCGGACGCGATCCGCGACGCCGGCGCACGCCGCCTCACCGCGGTCGTTCCGTACTTCGGCTACGCCCGCCAGGACAAGCGCTTCCTCGACGGAGAGGCGATCTCCGCGAAGACGATCGCGAAGCACATCGCGGTCGACTGCGACGAGCTCCTGACGATGGCGATCCCGGCCAACCCGGAGATCCTCAAGGCCTTCCCGCTCCCCGTCCGCGAGGTGAGCGGCATGCCCGCGATCGGCCGCTACCTGAAGTCCGCGAGCGTCGACGTGCTCCTCGCGCCGGACGAGGGCGCGCTGCGGCTCGCGAAGGAGGCGTCTGCCATCGCGGGCCTCCCGTTCGACTTCCTCGTGAAAGAGCGCATCGATTCGTACACGGTCAAGATCGAGCCGAAGGCCCTTGCCGTCAAGGGCAAGTCCGTCGGCATCGTGGACGACGTGATCTCGACGGGCGGCACGATCGCGACGGCGGCGAAGGAGCTGAAGGCCCAAGGCGCCCGGCGCGTGATCGCGGCGTGCGTGCACGGCCTGTTCGTTGGCAAGGCGGAGGCGAACCTCAAGGCCTGCGATGACGTGATCGCCACGGACACGGTCGTCTCGCGGCACACGAAGGTGAGCGTGGCCCCGGAGTTCGCGGCGGCGATCCGGGCCCTCGGGTGAGCCGGCTCAGCCGATCCAGAGCAGGATCCAGGACGTGAAGGCGAGCAACAGCCCGGACCAGATGAAGAGTCCGAGGTTCTGCATGTCCGTCGTGTGCTTCGACCCGAGCGCCGCCCCCGTGCTGCCAAGGGCGCCGACGATCCCGCCCGAGATCGCGAGGAACCGCGCGAATCCGCGCACGTTCAGGTCGTTGCTGATGATCGCGAAGAGCGCGGCGAGCCACAGCCCGAGGAGCGCGAGCCCATTCAGCGCGAACACGTTCCTCCGAGTGAGCATGCCCTCCATCGACATCGGGTACATCGGTCCGGGGTACTGCGGCGGCATCGGCTGGCCCATGATTCGTCCCTCGCGCCGCGCGATGGGTCTCGGCTTATAAAACTATAATCCGATAAATATATATGAGGGCGAATCGAGCCTTCCCTCCTGTCCTCGGGGCCGAAGCGGATACCGGCGGTTCGAAAGTCCTTTAACGCGGTCCGGCCTTCGCGGCCCCGTGACCGACGTCCTCACCGCGGCGGTACGAGCGCTCGACAAGGCCGGTGCGTCTTTCGGCGACGTCCGGACGGAGGACCGCTCCGCGTTCGTGGTCCGGGTCGCGAACGACCAGATCCAGACGGCGAACCGCGTCCGGAGGACCGGCTGGGGCGTCCGGGCGTTCGTCGATGGCGCGTGGGGGTACGCCTCCGGCACATCGACCGCGGGCGGTGCGGTCGCCGAGGCGGCGACGAAGGCGACGTCGATCGCGCGGGCGAACGCGGCGGCCGGCGTGCCGCGATCCGCCTTGCGGAAGATGCCCGCCGCCACGAAGACCGTGAATCCGAAAGTCAAGATCGACCCGAAGGACGTCTCGGGGGAGGACAAGATCGAAGCCGCGATGGAGCTGTGCCGCGCGCAACGTGCAGACGGCGTCGCGAACACGAACGCGTCGTACGGGGACTCGGACTGGCGCTTTGAGCTGGCGAACACGTGGGGCGCGCGGGTCCGGTGGCGCGAGGTCCGCGTGCGGATCGCCGGCCAGGCGGTCGCAGGCGAGGGCGACCGGCGCGAGGCGGCCTACGAGGTCCGCGATGGCACCGAGGGCTGGGAGCTCGTGAAAGCCACGGACCTGGGGGACCTCGGCCGGAATGTCGCCCGCGAGGCCGTGGCGATGCTGTCCGCCGCGAAGCCGCCGAGCGGCTTGATGACCGTCGTGACGGACCCGGGGGTCACGGGCCTCCTCGCCCACGAGGTCATGGGCCACGCATCGGAAGGGGACGAGATCGTCAAGAAGCGGTCCTTCCTCACGAACGTCGTCGGGAAGCGCGTGGGATCGGCCCTCGTGACGATGTACGACGACGGCAGGTATCCCGGCGCCCACGGATCGATCCCGTTCGACGCGGAAGGCACGCCGTCCCACAAGACGAAGGTGATCGAACGCGGCGTGTACCGCGGCTTCCTGCACAGCCTCGAGACCTCGGGCGCGCTGAAGGCTCGACCGACCGGGAACGGCCGGGCGCAAGACTTCGGCCGCCGCGTCTGGGTCCGGATGACGAACACGTACTTCGCCGCGGGCAAAGACCGGAAGGACGCGATCCTGGAGGACACGAAGTCCGGCGTCCTGACGAAGAGCTGGATCAGCGGGATGGAGGACCCCGTCGGCGGCAGCTTCCAGGCCGTGACGCAATCGGGCTTCGTGATCCGCAAAGGCGAGGTCGGCGAACGCGTCCGCGGGATGACGCTCACGGGGGACGCGCTCTCGATCCTCAAGAGCGTCGATCGCGTGTCGAAGGAGTTCAAGCTCGACGGCGGGAGCTGCGGCAAGGGCGAGGAGGACTACGTGCCCGTCGCCGCGGGCGGCCCGTTCCTGCGATGCAAGATCGTCGTCGGAGGCGGCTGAGGTGGACCTGCTCGAGCGCGTCCCCGACGCGGTGTCGCGCGCGCGGTCCGCGGGCGCGGAGGCCGCCGAGGCGTACGGCATCGCCTTCACCACGCGGTCCGTGTACATCGAGGACGACGTCCCGAAGGTCGCGGAGGAACGCAGCGAGACGGGTCTCGGCGTCCGCGTCGCCCAGGGCAAGCGCGTCGCGTTCTCGTCGACGACCCTGGGGTCGGAACGGGACGTGGCGTCCGCGGTCGGAGCCGCGATCGCGGGCTTGAAGCAGGTCCCCGACGATCCGGAGTTCTCCGGCTTTCCGACGGAGACGGCCCGAGGCGAGGTAACGGGCGCATACGATGCGGCCACGGCCACGACCGATGTCGCCGGGCTTTTGGAGGCCGCCAAGGCCTTCACGGGCGCGGCCCGAGACGCGAAGGACACATCCGTCCCGAAGGCGGTGTTCCGCGTCCAGGAGTATGCGATCCGGATCGCGAACTCGAATGGCGTCGCGGCCGCCCATCGCGGAACCCTCGTCTTCTGCTACCTCACCGCGAAGGCGGGTTCGAAGGGCAAGTTCGGCGAAGGGATCCTGAAAGCCCTCGGCCCGTCGATCCGGGCGATGGACTTCGCGGCGCTCGGCGCCACCGCGTCGCGGCGGGCTTCGGAGAATCTGCGCGCGAAGGCTTTCAAGTCGAAACTCGCCGGGATCGCGGTCCTGGATCCGCTCGACCTCGGGGAGATTTTCCTCGGCACGGTCGGCACCGCGGTCAACGGCCAGGACGTCCACAAGAAACGTTCTCCGTGGATCGGGAAGATCGGGCACGATGTCGCGTCCGCCGGCGTCACGATCCGGGACCGGCCCCGCATGCCGAACGGCCTCGCCTCCGCCGTCGTCGACGACGAAGGAAGCGCGACGCGCGACCGCACGTTGGTCCAGGCCGGGACGTTGAAGGGATACATCGCGGACCGCTACCACGCGGGGCTGGTTGGCATGCCGCCGGGCAACGGATTCCGCCGTGCGGTCGCGACGGTCGAGGGCGCGTACACCCGGCCTGCGGAGACCTACCTGTCGAACTTTGTCGTCGAGCCGGGCACGAAGTCCCTCGAGGCGCTCATCGGCGAGGTCGACCGCGGCGTGTACGTCGAGAAGTTCGCGGCGCCGGAGGTCAACCCGTTCTCCGGGTCCTTCGCGATGGAGGTCCGGAACGCGACGCTTATCGAGCACGGCGAGCGCACGGAGCATGTGAAGGTCGCGCTCCTGACCGGGAACTTCTACGAGGGCTTGAAGAACATCGTCGGCATCGGCCGCGACTCGTCCGCGTCCCACGCCTTCCTGACGGCGCCCGGCTGTTCGTACGTGCCCCCGATCGCGTTCGACGGATTCGAGCTCGTCGGGCAGACCTGAGGCGCGCGGACATTCGCAAACGTATTTGCCGGGAACGTGCTTCGAGCCCCGAGGTGGCGATTGTGGCGGATGTCGAACTGCGGACGCTGAAAGAGGTCGACCTGAAAGGCGGGACCGTCGTCGCCGCATTCCCGAGCGTTGGCCTGGTAAGCACGATCACGGCGACGTATCTGATCACGATGCTGCCGGTCGACCAGGTCGTCGCCCTCGAATCGCCGGACTTCCCGTCCCTCTCGATGATCTACGCGAAGAAGCCGAAGTTCCCCGCGCGCGTCTACGCCGCCCGGGACAAGCGCCTCGCGATCTTCATCTGCGAGATGCCGCTGCCCATGATTTCGCATCGTCCCGTCGCGTACGCCCTGCTGAAGTGGGCCGCGGACCACGGCGCGCGACAGATCGTGCCGCTCGAGGGCTTGCCCGCGGACCCGGACGCGCCGTTGACCGGGGAGCCGCCCGTGTGGGGCGTCGGAAGCACCGACCGCGCGCGGGCGGAACTCCAGAAGCGCGGGATCGAGCAACTTGAGACCGGGATGATCACCGGGGTGACGGGCGTCCTCCTGAACGAAGGCCGCTGGCGCAACTCCGATGTGATCGCCCTTCTCGCGGACGCCCGCCCTGACCTGCCCGACGCGCGCGCGGCCGTCAGCCTCGTCCGCACGCTCGACGTCCTCCTCCCGGAGATCTCGATCGACCTCGCGCCGTTGCAGCAGCAGGCGAAGGCCCTCGAAGATCACCTGACGCGACTCAAGGCGCAAGCGAGGCCCATCACGACGCCGGAGCCGGTCCCGACGGACATGTACCGTTGAGGGCGACGCACAACCCCATAAGCGAGTTCCCGATTCCCCAAGTTGGGGCGCATCGACGCGAGCGCCTCAGGGGACCATGGCGACGGATCCGGTGTGCGGGATGTACGTAGACGAGGGCACCCACCTCACCACCATCGTCCGCGGTCGGCGGTACTACTTCTGCTCGGAGACATGCCTCGAGGCGTTCACCGCGCCGGAGAAGGAGATGGCCCGCCTGACGTGGCTCACGCTCCTCAGCCTCGGGATTGGCATCCCGCTGTTCGTCGTGGGCCTCGGCCAAGGTCTCGGGTGGTGGCTCGTCGGACTCGAAGAGCCGCTCAACTTCCTGTTCCTCGCCCTCGCGACGCCGGTGCAGTTCGTCGCGGGATGGCGGTTCTACCGCGGGTTTGCGGATGCGATCCGCAATCGCAGCGCGAACATGGATGTCCTCATCGCGATCGGGACGACGGCGGCGTACGCGTACAGTACGGTCGTCACCATCCTGCCCTTGCTCGGTGTCGCGCTTGCAGACAAGGGGACGTACTTCGACACCTCGGCGGTGATCATCGGCCTCATTCTGTTGGGCAAGTACGCGGAAGAGCTCGCGAAGGGCAAGGCCGGCGATGCAATCCGCAAGCTGATGGACCTCGCGCCTCGGACCGCGCACGTGCTTCGCGATGGACGCGAGGAGGAGATCCCCGTCGAACTCGTGCAGCTCGAGGACCTCGTGGTCGTGCGGCCGGGCGAGCGCGTGCCCGTCGACGGCACGATCGTCGAGGGCGTGTCCGCGATCGACGAGTCGATGATTACCGGGGAGTCGATGCCCGTCGACAAGAAGCTCGGCGACACCGCGATCGGCGGGACGATCAACAAGACGGGATTGCTCCGGATCCGTGCGACCCGGGTCGGCGCCGATTCGACCCTGAACCAGATCATCAAGCTGGTCGAGGACGCCCAGGTCGCTCGCGCGCCGATTCAGCGGCTCGCGGACCGCGTCTCCTCCCTCTTCGTCCCGGCGGTCGTAGGCATCGCAACGTTGACGTTTTTCCTCTGGTACCTGCCGTTCGGCGAAACGGTCGGCCGATCCCTGGTGTTCTTCATCGCCGTCCTGATCATCGCCTGTCCGTGCGCGCTCGGCATCGCGACCCCCGCGGCGATCATGGTCGGCACCGGGAAGGGGGCGGAGAACGGGCTGCTGATCAAGGGCGGCGAGTATCTGGAGAAGGCGCACAAGCTCACGACGGTCGTGTTCGACAAGACGGGCACCCTCACGAAGGGCAAGCCGTCCGTGACCGATTTGATCTCCGTCGGCCCCTTATCGGAAGCCGAGATTCTGCGGCTCGGGGCATCCGCGGAGCGCGGCTCCGAGCATCCGTTGGCGGAGGCCATCGTGCGCGCCGCCGAGGCGAAGGCGTTCTGGCTCGAAGATCCGGAAACCTTCGAAGCAATCCCGGGTCAAGGGGTCCGCGCCAAGGTTGGCCGCCGCGCGGTCCTCCTCGGCAACCGCCAATTGATCGCGGAGGTCGGGGTCCGTCTCGATGGGCTGGAGACGACCCTCCGTGAATGGGAGGCGCAAGGGAAGACCGCGATGCTCGTCGCCGTCGACGGCAAGCTCGCGGGCGTGATCGGCGTCGCGGACACCCTCAAGGAACACGCGGTCCAAGCGGTCCGCTCCCTGAAGGAGCTCGGGATCGAGGTCGTCATGCTCACGGGAGACAACCGTCGGACCGCCGAGGCGATCGCCCGCCATGCCGGCATCGATCACGTGATCGCGGAAGTCCTCCCGGCTCAGAAGGCCGCGAAGATCCGCGAGCTGCAGTCCCAGGGCAAGGTCGTCGCGATGGTCGGAGACGGGATCAACGACGCGCCTGCGCTCGCGCAGAGCGACGTCGGGATCGCACTCGGCAGCGGCACGGACGTCGCGATGGAGGCCGGCGGGATCGTGCTGATCAAAGACGACCTTCGCGATGTCGTCGCTTCGATCGAGCTCAGCCGTCGCACGGTCCAGAAAATCCGTCAGAACCTGTTCTGGGCGTTCTTCTACAACACGGCCCTGATCCCCCTTGCGGCCGGCGTCCTCGCCGGCGTGGGAATCATCCTGAATCCGATCATCGCCGGCGCGGCGATGGGCTTCAGCTCCGTCTCGGTCGTGATGAATTCGCTGACCTTGCGTCGATTCCGGCCGCCGGCATGACCGCGGTTGCACCGTGCATCGCGCGTTTTATCTAGGGGATTGGGATCGAATGCCGGGACGATGGACGCCCTCCAAGCCTGGCGTGCGGCAAGCGCGGGGATCGCCTTCGTCCTCGTCGTGATCCTGCTCGTCCGTCATGTCCTCGAGGCCTACCTGCGTCCACCGATGCGGCGAGCGCTCGACCTGGTCGCCGCCCCACTGTTCGCGTTGTTTGTGCTCTTCATCGTCACGAATTTCCTCACGACGCCGTGAGTCACGTCGGGCTCGGCATCGTTTTCCCTGGCCCATCGGGGCTGAGGACCCCGACGACGGGCGTCCCGTGCGGGATCCGGATCCACTTCCACTCTCGATGGAGCACGCGCAGCAGGCTGATGTCCCCGACGACCGCCTGGAATCCCGCCCGGTGGAGCGCGTGTTCCGAGACGTGGTTGTCTCGAGTGAACGCCGCGTACAACCGGGAAAGGCCGCGTTGCGCGCCCCACCGCTTCGACGATTGCAACAGCCCTCGGAGGACCCCTTGTCTTCGGTGGGAAGGAAAGACATAGCCGTCAAATAGGTAGGCCCCGGCCGGATCTCGAGAGACGTCGAGGACGTGGTTCACCTCGGTCATCAACTCGGCGGACCGGGTGATCCACAGGTAGCCGATGGGCGCGGGACCGGACCACGCGACAAGACACATCACGCCTCGCGCCCTCCTCGAAAGCCAATCCCCCTCTGAGCGCCCTTGCATCGATGCGAGACGATGCAAGTCTTCTTCCGAGGCCACCCGAGCATCCACCGGGGTCGCCGGCGGCTCATCTCCCCCGAGGGCGTCGCAGCGGACCACCCGGGCGCGCTTCCAGTACAGCAGGTCTCGGTCCCGCAACCGCTGCGCGAGGGAGGCCATCACGGAGGCGACTCGAGCGGAGACCGTGACGGAACGGTCGGTCATCCTGGGATTCCAGCCATATGTGGGCAGTGCGTCTAACCTTGCGACACAGCCGCACACACTCCATGCCATGCGCGTCGGGCCCGCCGTTTCCATTCAGGCGCCGAGGATGGGCACCCATGGCGAGGGGAAGCCTGTGTTCCAACGTATCGCATCTGGCGCGTAACCCTTACCCCCCCGACGATGACATGGCGGCATAGTCGGGGTCGAGCGGTGCTGCGCCAGATGCCGGGTCTAGCGGTCGAGGAACTCGCGCTGGACGAGGCCCGTCGGGCGCTTCCCTCTCCCCTCGAGACGTTCCGCGAACGCGCCGACCACTGGACCCCGTTTGTCGAGCCTTCGTACCTCGCGCTCTGGGAGAAGTGCCTCGGCCCGCAGAACCGCTGCCGGATCGTCACAGCGTGGGACGGTCGGGGCGAATTGGCGGCCTACGGACCCTTCATGCGCGTCCGCGGCCACGTCGGCCCGATGCCCGTCTCGACGCTCCGCTTCATCGGGAACAACACTGGGTATCCGGGGGACATCCTGCACGTCGATGTGCTCGCGACGAACGAGCAGCGCCCTTCCGTGCGCGCCGTGCTCGGCCACGTCGCGTCCACGTGGTCCCTTGGCAAGTGGGATCTCGGGTACCTCCCGCCTTCGTCGCCGACGTGGCGTGCCGCCTCCGAGATCCTCGGGGATGGATTCGTCGCCCCCGATCGGCTCGCACCCGTTCCGTTCCTTTCCGTGCCCCTCCCGGGGGAGTGGGATGAGTACCTCGCGTCCTTGACCTCGAACACCCGAAGTTCCTATCGACGAGGTCTGCGGACCCTCGACGCTCAGGGATCCCTGAAGGTCGTCGTCGAGACGACGCCGCAAAACGCTCGGAGGCGCGTGGAGGAGCTCATCGAGAACCACCTCCGATGGCTGACCGGGACCGAAAAGGAAGGCTGGTTCACGGCAGGCGGCGTGCGGGAGTTCCTGGTCTCCTCGTCCGAGCTCCTCGCGCGGGAAGGCCAGTTCCTCACGTCGGCGCTCGAGCTGAACGGCACCCCGATCGCCTGGATCCACGGTGCCGCCGACGCGCGGACGTTCTTCGCGCAGATCTCGTCCTACGATCGGACGTATGCGGAGGGTTCTCCCGGTCTGGTCCTTGGCCTCGAACTCGTGCACGAGCTGATCGCAAGAGGGTTTCGGCGTGTCGACCTCGGCCCCGGGTCGACGCTCTACAAGTCGCGGCTAGGAGGCGTCGAGGAACCCCACCTCCGGACGCTCGGATACCAGGGGTGGACTCGCCGGGCCGCGTGGGCCCAGAACGTGATCCGAGCGCGATCGGACGGATGAGACCGTCGTCGGGTGGCCCGTGGGCGCGTGTCGCCGCGGATGGCACTTGTGTTCGAACGTCGGCCGGGCTAAACATAACGGGCTTTACGCGGAGATCCTTGTGGAGTCGGAGGTGAGTTCCAAACCCCGAAGACCCTGACCGGAAGGGGCGCCGGACTGGCACTCAGGGGTGTCATATCCCATCCTCTCGCTTGTTCTCCGGGATGCGACGGCCTGTCGGATCGGTGCCTCGCTGCAGGAAGGGCGGCGGTTCATCTCGGACCCCTCTCCCCCTTCCTGCTCCGGAGTCGACGAACGCGTTTCGCGTTGCGAACACGAAACAACACAGTTGAGCACAGTATGAAGATAACCTCCGCACCAATAGCGCGACTGGTTCTAGGGACGCGAGGGCCGAGGGTCGCGAATGATGCGGGTTGCGGGAGTGCCGGATACCGAAATGCCACTGCCTAGGGAATTGGAGCTGCTCCTCAAGCGCCCAAGCCTGCTCCTGCTCGTGAAGGGAGAGACCGGGATGGGCAAGACGACGGCGGCGCTGGAGTTCACTTCGCGCCTCCTGTCGGAGGGGGACATGGTCCACATCTCGACGCGGTCCTACCCCGACAAACTCGCATACCAACACGCGCTCTTCTCGAAGCTCGCGGCCCTACCGAACGCCCACTTCTTCACGACGCTCGAGTTCGATCCGACCCAGTTCGTCGTCGCGCACAACGTCGTTTCCGGGCTCCACCGGCTCCTCTCGAGCATGGAGAAACCGCTCGTCGTGCTCGACTCCTGGGAGGGGATCGCCGACTACCTCCCGCAGGAGACGCGGATGAAGGTCGAGCAATCGCTCATGTCGATCTTGGAGAACACGCGCGCGAGGATGATCCTCGTGAGCGAGCGTCCTGCGACCGACACGACCCTCGACCAACTCGCCGATGCGATCATCGTGCTTCACCAGAAAGTCATCGAGGACCGCCGAGTCCGGGAGATTGAGATCCGAAAGCTCCGCGGCATCCCGATCCGCCAGGAGCGGTATTCGTTCACCCTCGCGGGCGGCCGGATGCGGTACCTCGAGCCGTTTGCGTTCACCCTCCCCGAGCGGACCTCGATGTTTCGACCGCTCGAGAACTCCGCGACGCACATGTCGACGGGAAGCCGGGACATCGACTCGCTTCTGGGCGGCGGCGTCCCGCGCGGGTCGACCGTCCTTCTGGAGATCCGCGGCGAAGTGCCATTCGAGGCCCAGGTCTACGTGCCCCTGACGGCGTTGCTGAACTTCCTCGCGACGAATAACGCGGTCATGGCGTTCCCCTACAGTGACTATGACCCGACGCGCGCCCGGCTGTTCGCGACGCAATTCATGCCCGAGGACGTGTACGACACGAACATGCGCGTCTTCACGACGGACCGCGTCGAGGACCCCGTGGCGATCAAGTTCTCCCTCAACCCGACGGAAGACTTCGAAAAGTGGCTCGACACGTACAGCGCGTACAAGGCGCAAGGGAAGACGATCTGGATGCTGATGGCCCTCGACACGGTCGAGAATTTCTACGGCCAAGGGGTCATGAACTTCCTCGCGACGGTCGCGGCCCGCGCGGCCGTGAACAAGGACATCCAGTCGATCGTCGCGAGGCCGAACCTCCAGCTCACCCAGAAGGTCGCGAACATCTCGCAGATCCACCTCGTGTTGACGCAGCGCTGGGGCACCCTGATTCTGTACGGCGTGAAGCCGCGGACGGGGTTCTACGGGCTCCAGTTCACGTTCGGCCACGGGTACCCGGAGTTCGAACTGATCCCCCTGGAGGACATCACCCTCGGGGACAGTACGAAGCCGGAGGTCGTCGCGATCCCCGCGTCCAAGTTCCGGTCCCACCCGCAAGGGGCTCGGGCGGACATGTTCGAGGTCATCCGAGATTCCCTTCGTGGGATGAGGGCGGAGGTACGATGATGGTCGCGAAGACTGCCAGCCGGATCACCATGGACGCGGACTCTCGCGTCACGACGGGGATTCCCGGCCTCGACGAATTGCTAGAGGGCGGGTTCCCCACAGGGAGCCTCATCAGCTTGGCCGGACGACCCGGCACGGGGAAGACGATCTTCGGGTCCCAGTTCCTCTACTCCGGCGCAAAGGACCACGGCGAGCCGGGCATGTACGTCTCGATGCTCGAGGGACGCAAGGCCTACGTGAGGAACATGCATCGCCTCGGCCTCGACATCCAGCCGCTCGAGAGCAAGGGCGTGTTCCGGTTCCTCGAGATGCCGACGCTCACCTCCGAAGGCATGCCCGCGATCTGGGAGGAGATCGTCCGGAACATCGATGAGTACGGCATCTTGCGGCTCGTGATCGACTCCTTCACCGCGATGACGCAGGCGTTCGACAAACCGGGCGACCTGCGCGTGTTCACGCACATGCTCCTCGGGAAGATCGTCGCCGGCGCGGGCTGCACGACGCTCATGATCACGGAGACTCAGAGCGCGGACGCGTCGTCGGCCGCCGGCATCAACGAGTTCATCGCCGATGGGGTCATCCACTTCTCCCTCGTCCCGGTGACCGGGGACGCGCGGGTGCGGTATCTGGAGATCACGAAGATGCGCGGGACGAACCACCAGATGGGTCTCCTCCCGCTCGACATTGGGAATCGAGGGATCTCGGTGAAAGTGCCTCAGTTCGCGGCGCGCTAGCGGCCCGGCGGGGGGAGGTCTGGGCCGTGCACCTGGCGGGCAAACTCGGGTTGAAGAACGATAAGTACTACCAGGCGGCGTACTGGAAGGCGTTCGAGGAGTTCTTCGGGCCGACGAACGGTCCCGTAATCAAAGCGATGCTCATCGCGAGGGACGATCAGCCCGACACCGGGACGACCGAGCTCGATCGCGTCTGTTATGGACTGCGGCAGACGATGTCTTGGCTCGCGGAGGCCATTGAGCGGAAGGCGATCCAAAGCGTCGGCGGGGATGTCTCGGCGAAAGCGGGTTCGCCGACGCGTTCGGGGCCCGTCCGGAAGAAGCGGAAGGCCGCGTCGTAGTTTTCACACGAGGGCGAACCGCGCAATCACTTGATCATCCGTCTTCTCCGTGTGCACGGTGGCCCCTTTCATGATCCCTTGGAGGGCCGTTCGGAGGAGCGCCTCGTAGTAGATCGACCAGCGCGCTCCGCCGCTGTGCTTGAACACGATCGTCCACTTGCCTTCCTTCGACCGCTCCTCGTACTCGAAGGCGCGCGCGTATCGGGCCGTGAGGCGAGAGTAGCCCATGACCACGGTCTGAAGGCTGACCTCTTTGAACCAGAACGTCAGGAATTCCGGGAGGAGGTTCTCGCCGACCCAGGTCCCGAGTTCGCCGGCCTCGGCGTCGGAAACGGAGTCCATCATCTTCACGAGGAGCGATTCGGGCACGGACACCATGCCGAATTTGTCCGCATACACGTCCCATTCGACGAGCCGTCGGATCGCCTTGTTCACGAGGAAGTTGACGCTGATGCCCTCGCGGTCCGCGAATTTCCGGAGGAACTCATCGACGTTCCGTTCAATCCGGATCGTTCGCGTGACGCTCGTACTCGGCGGCACGGGCTAAAACTCCCCTCGGAACCCTCAACGGACAATATGAATCGTTTACTTAATCCTCTTTTCGACCCAGCGGAGACGAAGGACGACCTGGTTCTCCGACTTCTCCACGTGGATGTCGCGGTTCAGGTGCTCCCGAAAGGCGGTCTCCGCCGCCACCTTGTAGAAGGTCGACCAGCGGGGCCCGCTGCCGTGCTTCAGGATAATGACCCGATAGTCGTCCTCGACGTGCTCCTCGTAGGCGAAAGCCCGCGCGTACTTCGCGAAGAGTCGAGGGAATCCCTCGATCAGCGTCTCCGGGGTGACCTCCTTGAACCAGAACATGATGTATTCCTTGAGGAGGTTCCTGCCAGCCCACGTCCCGAGTTCCGTCGCCTCCTCCTCCGTGAGGAGGTCCATCATCTTGACGAGGATGATCCCGGGGAACGTGACGAACCCGAACTTCTCCCCGTACGCGTCCCATTCGACGAACTTCCGCAACGCCCTGTTCACGAGCGTGTTCACGCTCGTATCGCTCTGATCGGCGAGCTTCCGGAGCCGCTCGTCGGCGTCCTTCTCGATGCGGACGGAGCGGGTCACGCTGCCTTTCGGCGTCATAGCGACCGCGACCACTACGGACGTTACGCCTATCCACCTTTGTGTTATAAGATGTTACTTTGTAGGAAGCCGGCAGTCTCGGGGCACACAGGCACACTCGCCATCCTGCGTGCATCGTACCCCTATTTTGCCGCCGCGCAGAGTCCTGCCCCGTCCTTACGATGGCAACTGCGAGTAGGACGGCGCTGTCCGTTCATGAATGCGGCGACGCGTTCCGCGCTCAAGCGGAGACGTTCGATTACGAAACGGCCGTCTCGACCGAAGCCGTACCGATTGGGCTCGGAGACTTCGACGAACTCGCCTGGGCCTGGATCGACGAGACCTCGACGGAGGTCGCTCCGCAATCGACCCCTGCCTCGGACCCGCGGGTCCGATTCCGCGGACAGGTCGTCGTCCTGCTCCCGGCCCTGAATGAGGAGCCCGCCATCGGGTCCGTCCTGGATCGGGTGCCGATCGGACGGCTGAGGGCCCTCGGGTACGACGTCGAGGTCTGGGTCGTCGACGGCCAATCCACGGACCGCACGATGGTCGTCGCCCGCGAGAAGGGCGCCCGGACGTACGTGCAGCGCGGGAGCGGAAAGGGGAATGGCGTTCGCCAGGCGCTCGACCACATCCTCGCTCAACTTCCACCCGGCATCGGACCGGGGCACCGCGTGTTCATCATGCTCGATGCGGACGGAACGTACCGCGCCGAGGA
This sequence comes from Thermoplasmata archaeon, assembly GCA_035636595.1. Taxonomy (GTDB): domain Archaea; phylum Thermoplasmatota; class Thermoplasmata; order RBG-16-68-12; family RBG-16-68-12; genus RBG-16-68-12. The sequence goes on along the minus strand of DASPYU010000021.1, from coordinate 57,349 downwards.
CATCCCGATGTTCGTCGAGGCCCTCGAATCCGGGGCCGAGGTCGTCCTCGGGACCCGCCTTCAGGGTTCGATCGCGGACGGCGCGATCAGCGACATGAACCGCCTCGGCAATCGCCTGCTCAGCCGCCTCGCGAGCCTGCTCTTCCACGCCCCGGTGACGGACGTCTGCACCGGGATGTGGGGATTCCGCGAAGACGTACTCGAGACGTTCGGACTCGTCGCGACCGGCTTCGATCTCGAAGCGGACCTCTTCGCCTCCGCGTGCGAGCGGGGAATCCGCGTCCACGAAATCCCGATCGCCTATGATTGCCGCGTTGGTGAGCCGAAGCTCGTCCCCCTCCGCACCGGGATCACGATCGCCTGGCGGCTCCTGATGCGACGCCTGAACCGGCCTCCGATCGAGTCCCGCCGGATCCGGCCGATTTCCGCCGCGAACTGGGAGGAGTCGGCGTGAGGGTGTGCCTCCTCACCCCCGAGTTCCTGCCAACCTGGGGCGGCGTCGGGACGTACACGTACAACGTCGCCCGCGGACTGCGGGATCGCGCGGAGGTGCACGTCGTCACGTCGGGCCACGATGCGGACGATGTGGCGGCCGTCGCGCCCGAGGGCGTCCAAGTTCACACGATTCTCCCGGATGGCGCGCATGATGGCGGACTGGGACTATCGTTCCAGCTCGCGGTCCTTCGACGATTGCCGGCTCTCTGCCGGACCCACCGCTTCGACATCGTCCACGCGAACCATGCGTACATGTCGGACCTCCTCGTCCGCATGCGCCGGCTGCGCGCCCGCCGCGCCTTGACGGTCCACACGACGCTCGGGACCCAAGTCCTCGGCACGCTCCGGGCCGATGGCGGCGTGCCTCGGGATGGGACGGAACGGTCGATTGAGCGATGGCGCCTCCTGTTCGGCGGCATCGAGCGCCGTTACTTGCGTCACACTCCGGCGATGATTTTTGTGTCGCGCTGGGTGCGGGAACACGCAACGGCCCGGTATGGGCTGGCGCCTCGGGTGGCGGCGGTCATTCCGAACGGAGTGGACATGAAGCCGCTCGCGGGCACGGGGCTTGGCGGGGACGACCGGGAGGACGATCGGCCGACGCTGCTCTTCGCCGGCCGTTTGCTCGCGCTCAAGGGAATCGACACGCTGCTCAAGGCCATGGTGCGGCTCGATGCGCACGTTCGGCTCGTCCTCGCGGGGCCGGGCGACCCCTCGCCCTGGACTTCGTACGCGGACGGCCTCGGGTTGGAGCGGGACCGCTACGAGTTCCTCGGACCGGTGCCGTATCCCATGATGCCGTCTCTGTATCGTAGCGCGGATGCGGTGGTGCTCCCAAGTTTCTCCGAGAGCTGCCCGATGGTCGCCCTCGAGGCGATGGCCTGCGGCACGCCGCTCATCGCCGCGCGCGCGGGTGGCGTCGCGGAGATTGTGCAAGACGGCGAGACAGGATGGCTCTTCCCTCCCGGTGACGTCGACGCACTGGTCGGACGGATCGAGACCGTGCTATCGGATCCGAGTCGCGCGAGGCAGACCACTGCCCGGGCGAGGACGTGGGTCCACGCGCATGCCTCGATCGAGCGGATGGCGGACCGCACGCTGGAGTTCTACGACGCCGTCTGCGGGGGGGCCTCATGAAGGTCGCCTTCGTGAATCCGCCGCGGTTCAACGGCGATTCCGTCGTGCGGGAGGAACGGTGCGAGGTTGTCGAGCGCTATTCGGTCCTCGAGCCCTACAGCCTGCTCCAGCTCGCTGCGATCCTGCGCGAGGGCGGCCACTCCGTGCAGCTGCTCGACGCCAACGGCCTTGGATCGGAGCCCCAGGACGTCGAGTCGTGGATCGGACGGGCGGACTACGACGCGCTCGTCTTCCGTTTCACGCCAACGACCTTCGAACACGATCTCGAGGTGGCGAACCTCTCGAAGCGTCTCCATCCGGACGCGAAGACGATCGGCCTCTGCTGGACCCTCCGCACCGTCTCCGCCGACGTGATGAAGGACGCCACCCCGCTCGACATCTACCTCCGCCACGAATACGAGAGCGTCGGTCCGGCCCTCGTCGACGCCCTCGATCGAGGTGCGCCGCTCGACGGCGTCCCCGGCTTGGCGTACCGCGACGACGGCCACGTTCGCGTCACCCGGGATGCGCCTCCAATCAAGGACTACGACCGCCTTCCGATCCCGGCCTATGATCTGCTCCCTTCCCTGGATCCATACTTCATCTCGGCGTCCGCATGCAAGCCCTTTACGATCATGTACGCGAGCAAGGGATGCCCGTACGCGTGCTCGTTCTGCACGGTCGCACGGACCTCCTGGAAGTTCCGGTCCGCGGAGAGCGTGCTCGCGGAGCTTCGGTACCTGAAGGACCACTTCCACATCCGCACCGTCTCGTTCTTCGACGAGACGTTCACGATGAACAAGAAGCGCGTGCGGGAACTCTGCGCCGGCATGCAGCGGGATGCGCTCGACATCCGATGGTACTGCAACACCCGCGTCCACCTCGTCGATCCGGACCTCCTGCGGACGATGCACGCCGCGGGATGCAGCGGCATCTCCTTCGGCGTCGAGTCCGGGAACCAGCACGTCCTCGACAGCGTGAGCAAGCAGGCGACGGTCGAGCAGGCGGCGCAGGCGATCCGGTGGGCGAAGGAGGCGGGCATCAAGACGTATTGCGCGTTCATCCTCGGCCTCCCGGGCGAGACGTGGGAGAGCGCGATGGACACGATCCGGTTCGCGCAGCGGACCCTCCCGAACGGCGCTCAGTTCAACGTGCTCGCACCCTATCCCGGCACGGAGCTCTACGAGACCATGCGCGCCGCCAACAAGATCCCCGAGCTCGACTGGCGGAAGATGCACCAGTCCAATGCGATGGTCGGCACCGACGCCCTGACGCCGGAGCAGCTGAACCGATTGCGCAAGCTCGCGTACACCAAGCTCTACTTCAGCCCGCGGTGGTGGCGCGAGAACTTCCGGTTCGCGCTCGCGACACGCGACGATTTTGAGCTCGCCTCGCGATACGCCATGCGGGTCCTGCGGAACTACTTCGTTCACGGGATGCAGGGGACGCACTAGATCGATGGAGACGCTCCGCGGAGGGGATTCCGCCCGGCTCCGGGCTTCGGCGCGGCAGGCGTACGAGCGATACCATCGTCCCGAGGCCTATCTCGAAAAGTATCTACAGGTCGCAAAAGCCGGGGTCCCCGCAAACCCCGCAAGGTATGGCGGCCTCGCGATCGGAGGGTCCCCATGAACGTGGCCCTCGTGAACCCGATCGCCGCCACGCCCGCGTACACGACCCGCGATTTCATCCTGCGGCCGACGCTTCCGGGTCTGACGGCGGACACGGGACAGCTCCGGGAAACGAACCTCGTGGAGCTGGGCTCGGAGCTGTCGAAGCGGGGACATCGGGTGACCGTCTTCTTCGGCGACATGTACCTCGATGGCCGGGAGCACGACCTCGGGGACCGGCTCCGTGTCGTGCCGCTGCCGACGCGGCTTCGGACGCCGTTTCACCCGGGACTCGTCCCGGTGACCCCGGACCTCCTGCGTCATCCGGCGCTCCGGGAGGCGGATGTGATCCAAGCCTCGGAGTTCCACCAGCCATCGACGTTCTTCGCGTCGCTCGTCGCCCGCGAGTGCTCGGTGCCGCTCGTCGTTTGGCAAGAGACCTTCCGCCGAATGCGGTTCCCGGGCTCGGCGTACCAGATGGCGTTCGAGTCGGCGGTCGGCGGGTCCGTCCGGAAGGCAGGCCGCGGCTTCGTTCCCCGCACGACGAAGGCGCAGTCGTTCCTGCACGCCCTCGGAGTCGAGGACGGACAGGTCACGCGATGGATTCCGACCGGGATCGACACGGATACCTATGCGCCGACGCGGACCACCCCGTCGTCCCGGGACCTCGAGTGGAACGATGACGAACGGGTCCTCCTGCTGGTCGGGCGACTCCATCGCTCGAAGGGCGTGGACTTCGCACTTCACACCTTGCAATGGCTCCTGCGTCGGGAGCCGAAGGTCCGACTCGCGATCCGCGGGTCGGGTCCCGAACTCGGGGCGCTCCGGCGGCTCACGACCCACCTGCGGATCCGGGAGGCGGTGCGATTCCTCGATCGCCTGTCCCGCAAGGAAATGGTGGACCTGTACAATCGCTCCGAGATCGTCCTCTGCACGAGCGAAAACGATCTCTTGCCCTTCACCCTGATTGAAGCGAGCGCGTGCGGCAGGCCGTGCGTCACGACGGAGGTCGGCGCGGTCCGCGACATCGTATCGGACGGCGTCACCGGGGTCGTCGTGCGCGAGCGCACGGTCCCGGCGTTCGGCGAGGCGGTCCTCTCGCTCCTTCGCGATCCCGAGCGGCAGGTCGCGTACGGATGCGCCGCGCGAGCCCGGGCCCTCGATCACTTCGCACTGCCGATCGTCGCGACGCACCTGTTGGAGGTCTACGATGGCGTCGCCGGTTAGCCCGGGAGGGCCCCCCATCTCCACGCCGGAGCCGCAACCCGCGCCGACTCGCGGCGGCCGGTGTCACCCCGCGATCGTCCTCGGGTACGCGGCCGCGGGTCTCGCGATCGTCCTGCTCTCCGGTCTGACGGCCCACGTCGCTCAGGTCCCGGTGTCCGCGCAACTCGGCCTCTTCCAGATGCTGCCTGCGTCGTATTGGGCGGGCCTTACACTCATCGCTCTCGCGGCGGTCCTCTCCGTCTGGACTCGGTCCGACGCGCTCATCGCCATCACGGGCGTCGTCCTCCTCGCCACGCTCGCGGGCACGCCGACGCTCTTCGAGCCGTTTCCTCGGTACTTGGACGCGTACGGACATTTCGCCGAGGCACAGAACCTCGGTGCGCTGGGCCACATGCCGTCCGACCTCGCGAGCTATTCGGCGAACTGGCCCGGAGCCTTCCTGGTCCTCCTGACCCTGTTCGGCTCGGGAGGCACGAGCCCGATTGAATTCCTGAGCTGGTACCCGTTCGTCGCGGGCGGCGTCACCTTCCTCGCGATCTTCGAGTTGCTGCGCGCGACGTTCGTCCCGACGATCGCCCGCCAAGCATCGTTCCCGACGGCCCTCTTTGCGGTGTGGGCGCAGTATCACGTCTCGCCGCAATCCCTCGGGTTCGTCCTCCTTCTGCTCGTCCTGTCGACGGTCCGCCGTCGCGAGACGCGCTGGCGGTTCGTCGCCGCCACCTTGTTCGTGGGCCTCGTCGCCTCCCATCCGACGTCCGCGATCATCCTCCTCTCGATCCTCGGCGTGTACGCCGTCGTGACGCTGATCCCACGGTTCCACGACCCCGGGCCCAAGGAGGACTTCCGGCGCGATCGGAAGTTCTCGCAACGCGTCGCGATTACGTTCGCGGTGGTCTGGCTCGCGTGGCTGTTCTTCCTCGCCGTCGGGTCGTCGCAGGCTGCGCAGATCGCGGTCGTCGCGCGGATGAACGCGCTCCTCGGGCTCCCCGAGCAGACCTTGAATATGGCGACGCAGCGGACCCAGAGCGACCTCCTCTACGTGGCCCCACGGATTCGGACCGCGAGCATCGGGATCTACGGGGTCTTCGGCCTCCTGTCCCTCGCATACCTATTCCGCGATCGTCCGTCGCGAGACCGCTTCCGCTTGGCGTTCAGCGCGTTGATCGGTCCGGGCCTCGTCGCGTTCGCGGACATCTTCGCGTTCAGCGGTCAGTTCTACGACCGGTCCATCCTGATCCTTGCCACGTTCGTCCCCGCGCTTTGCTTCGCCGGACTCGCTCGGATGCGGATCCCTCGAGGCGCGAAGGCGATGGTCATCGCGGCCCTGGTAGGCGCGAGCGTCGCCACCGGCGCGACGGCCTACTATCTGGAGGCGTTCAATCTCGTGCCGGGTCAAGCCGTCGCCGCGACGAACTTCGTGTATTCGCTTCCTGACGGATCGCTCGTGCTGGACGGCAAGTATCCGACGCCGATCTGGTTCGACCCGGGATCACCTTCGGTCATCGTGCGCTTTCCGTACACGAACCTGTGGCCCACCCGACTCCGGGACTGGCATCCGGGCGTACCGGTCTACGCCGTCCTCGATCCGACGACGGAACTCTGGTACCGCCAGTGGTACGGCTCGCAGCTGTACTCCGCGTATTCGAGCGATGCGCAGAACTATTCCGAAATCTACGACAACGGCTGGACCCAGATCTACTACGTCCCGGCGGGGTAGGCTCTCATGGTCCACGCCACCGCGTCCCCGGCCGTCCCACCCGCGGATCGGGGAACCCCCATCCTCTTCATCCCCGACGCACCGGGGAATCGGACGTCCGAGCGCACGCCTATCATCCTCGGGATGTTGCGCGAGCGCCACGAGGTCATCGGCCTCCCCAGCCCATGGGATCGGATGATGTACGACCCGAGTCGCCCGAAGGCGCCGCGAGCCGCCCTGTACGTCCTCGACAAAGGCCTGCTCGCGTGGCGCGGCCTGCGGCTCGCCCGCCGAAACCGGGTGGGCGTGATCGTCTGCGATACCGTGCACCACGCCGTTGCGGGACTGTTCATCGCCCGGTTGCTCGGGATCCGATGCGTTTGGGACTCACACGGGAACGGGAAGCTGCTCTACGAGAGCCTGGCGAAGGGTCGGACTTCCGTGCGGCTGATCACGTGGCTCGAGCGATTCATCGGGAAGCGGGTCGACGCCCTGATCACGGTCTCCGCGCGCGACGCAGCGGCGTACGCGCAAATGGGATTGGAGCCGTCGAAGGTCCACATCATTCCGGTGTCGGTTCAGGTCCGCGAGATCGACGCGAATGTGAGTGAGGAGAACGGAGGAATGAATCCTCGATCCCGTGCGCCGGCCGTCCTCCTTTTCTTCGGAAGCTTCGGATACCCCCCGAATCGAGAAGCTCTCGATTTCGTGAACGACGAATTGGCCCCCGGGCTCGCGCGATCCGGGATTCGCTGCGAGATCCATATCGCCGGGCGGGACATCCCCGCCATGCAGTTCGATCCGCTCGTGCGGGCCGTTGGTTTCATCCCCAACATCTACGCGTCGATCCGCGACGCGACGCTTTGCATCGTGCCGGTCAAACGGGGAGTCGGCGCGCTGACGAAGGTCCTGGATGCGATGGCGGTCGGGACGCCGATTGTCATGACGGACTTCGCGGCGCAGGGCATCCCGGAGGTGCGTAACGGCGAACATGCGTTCGTCGCGGCCACGGATGAAGAGTTCCTCCGCTGCATCACGCAGGCTCTCTCCGACCCCGACGCATGCGTCGCGATGACGCGTCGAGCGCGCAACCTCGTTGAACAGAAGTTCGACTGGGGGAAGCACGGGGACCTCCTCGAGGCGATCGTTGACCCCGCGAATCGCGCCACGCGGAGGGGCGGTGCCTCATGAAAGTTGAGATCATCACGCCCAACGCCGACCCGGACCGAGGGGGATTCGGTTCGCGGGTTCACGGGATCGTCTCCATGTTCTCCCAGTTCGCCGACGTCCGCGTCGTCGTCACGGATCGGCTCAACGGCAATCGAGAGCCCGGCATCGAGTACGTCGAAATGCCACTATCCAATTCTCTCCGGACTCGGATAGGTCGCATGCGCGGGTACTACCGCCGCGACTTTCCACCCCGGAAATCCGCTCCGTCACCGGACCTGGTCGTCGTGGAGTCTCTCGATTTGATCGGCTTGCACCAATACGGGCCCCGCGTGCCGATGGTCCTGGACGAGCACAACGTGTACTGGAACCTCCTCGACTACGAAATGGAGAACGCGCCGTTTTTCCAGGGCTGGGTCGGCCGTCGACGCGCGATCCGTCGCGTGATGATGCCGCGGCTGCGGGAGCGCGCGAAAGTGTACGAGATCGAGGCGATCCGCCGCGCGGCTCGAACCCTCGTCACGTCGGACGCGGACCGAAAAGCCGTGGTCGCGGCGTGCCCCGAAGCCGAGTCGCGAGTCCGCGTCCTGCCGAATTGCGCGGACCTCCGAAGGGTCCCCGCGTTGCCGGATCCGGCCAATTCGCGTACCGTCGTGTTCATCGGGGACTTCAACTACGTCCCGAACCGCGAAGCCGCCGAGTTCGTCTATCGGTCTCTCGCCCCGGGTCTCCCGAACGTCCGGCTCCTTCTCGTAGGGCCGAATCAGCCACGGTGGCCGGGCGCCCGGAATGTCATCGCCGCCGGGTACGTCCCGGACCTCCTCGCGGTCCTCCGAGACGCCGCCGTCTGCATCGCCCCGCTCGCCCACGGGAGCGGGACTCGCATCAAGATCCTCACCTATCTCGCGGCATCGCGTGCGGTCGTCGCGACGACCAAGGCCTGCGAAGGCCTCCCCGTCCGCGACGGGCAACACCTGCTAATCCGAGACGACCCGATCGAGTTTCGCAACGCGATCCACAATCTCATCGAGGACCCGGAAAGCCGTCAACGTCTCGGAAGGGCCGGCCGTGCGCTCGTCGAGTCGGGGTTCGACTGGCCGGTCCACGTGCCCGCCCTTCGTGAGATGGCGAGGGAGATCTGCGCCGAATCGACGGCGTGAATCGGCGCCCATCGACGTCCTCATGCCCCCAGGAGCACGCGAGGCCAGCGGACTTCAATCGACTCGCGAAGGTGCCGGGCCATTTCCGATCGGTTGAAGGCGAGCCACTTCCCGTCGACCAACGTTCGATCGCCGAGCGCGGACAAGGTGTGCAGGCCATGCGCGTAGGGTCCGTCCCGCAAGGGCCCGATCGTGGCGACGGGTTCCTCGCGAAATTCCGCGGTCGTCAGCCGCACGATCCGATTCAAGGTAATCGAGCCGCCATACGTCGACGAGGAATCCTGCGCCGGGCGATACAACTCGCCGCCGTCGAGGAACGGGGTCCCGCCGGGCCGCGCGGACTTGACGTCCGTCTTCACCGGATTCTGCGGATGCGGCTTCCAAGGGCCGAGCAGGTCCGGCGCGTACCAGATTCGAAGTTTCGAAAACGGTCCGTCATCGAGGTCGGTCGCGAAGAGCCAGAGCATCCCATCGTATTCGATGAGCGTGGGATCGACGCCGGCGACCCCCGGGACGAGGGTGGCGGTCCTCGACCAGCGGTGCGGGAAGTCCGCGGCCTCGTACAACGCGATCTCTCGGGCGTGCGAGGTCTCCGGGATGCAATACACGCGTCCTTCCCGCTCGATGAGATAGGGATACGAGGCGTGGACCCGGAGATCGATCTCCACCTCCGGGGAGGAGAAGGCCCCGTCCGGCGAAGCGCTCACGTGCGAGATGACGCCTTTGTCCGATCGAAAATCGTACTCTTCGAAGAAGATCTCCGTCACGCCTCCCCGGACCACGCCGAAGGGATCGGCATAGTAACTCCCGGATTGCGGTGGCGGGAACCAACGGACGTCCAGCTCCGGCTCCGGCTCCAGGAAACGGGAGATCGGCGCGTCGACGATGCCGATGTTCCAGTGGTCGTGTCGGAACGCGCGGTCGTACTCCTCCTGGAGAAAGTTCCGCACCCTTCGGAGGGACTTTGGGGCCTGGGCCATGCCGTTGGGCTCTCGAACGAGGAGCGACCATATCCCCCGTTCGGATGGGCCGGACACGTTCCCGGTCAACCTGAACACACCCGGTGTCTTCCGTGGCATACGAACCCTTGTGCTGGCGGCGAGATGCCCGGGCGTCGGCCAGATGGGAGACCCGCCGCCCGAGCGGTGGACGTCCCGGGCCGTCGAGCCGAATGATCGAAGGCATCCGTGTCGCGATTGTGACGCCATACGGACAGTACCAGCCTGTCGGCGGCGTCGAGGTGTTCAACGAGTCCTTGCACCGAGTCTTCCGGGACATCGAGACGTTCGCGAGCGAAGGCCCTGCGAGCTCAGGGCCGCTTGGCGATTTCCGACGGTTGGGGATGCAGCAGCCGCTCGGGGCGGTCCGCGCGACGCGCGATCTCCTCCGCCGCCACCGCCATGAACCGTTCGACCTCGTCCTGAGCAACGGAGTCTACGGGTGGCCGCTCGCCCTCCGACGGATGGACGTGCCCCGCGTCCAGGTATACCATTTCACGATGGCCGGCCTCGCCCGCCAAGCGCTCACCCTACGCGGGGATCGCCTCGCGACCGGCCACGTGACCGCGTTGTTCGATCGGCTGGCGGGCGTAGGGACCCGCGTCGTCGCCGTGAGTCAGCGCGTGGTTCGCGAGCTCGAGGCGTTCTACCGCCTCCACGCGCACTTGATTCCCGTGGCCGTGGACACAAGCGCATTTCGTCCCGCGAACCGGGCGTCGACGCGGGCGCTCCTAGGCCTCCCGCAGCGCATCCCGATCGGACTCTTCGTGGGCCGCCCGCAATTCGAGAAAGGATACGATGTGTTGGTCCGCGTCGCGGCGCGGATGCCCGGCGTCCTCTTCGTCGTCGTGGGGGGCGAGGGGAGCCGCCGCGGAAACATTTGGTCGCTCGGACGCATCGCCCACGAAGATCTCCGGCTCTGGTACGCGGCGAGTGATTTCTTCTTCCTCCCCTCCCGATACGAGGGATTCGGCCTGGCCCTGCTCGAGGCCTTGTCGTGCAACCTGCCGGTCGTCGTGAGCGAGGCCGCATGGCCCTTCACGGAGGACACGCGGGAGTGTGGGCTCGTCGTGGCGAGTCAGTCGGATGAGGACTTCATCGACGCGATTCGGTCGGTCGTCTCCGCCCGCAAGCACTTTGCTCCTCGCGAGTTCATCCTCCCCCGGTACGGCACGGATGCTTTCCAGAACAACTGGCAACGGTTCCTCGACACGGTCTTGGACGCCGGCGGCTGAATCCCGGCCGTTCGCATGGCCATCCGGATGGAGCTAGTCGTCCGCCTTCGTCGCCGGCACGAGCTCTCGGAAGAGGTCGAGGTACCTCGGGGCAATGTGTTTCCACGAAAAGGCCGCGACATCCTCCCGGTTCGCAGCGGCCATCCGACGGCCGAGGTCCGGGTCGCTCGCGAGTCGACGGATTCCCGCCGCGATCGAATCCGCCTCCGGTGCGACCAAGATCGCGTTGCGGGGTGCCGTGACGATCTCGGGAATGCCGCCAACGGACGTCGCGACGAGGGGACGACCCGCGGCCATCGCCTCGAGGACGACCATGCCGAACGCCTCGTAGCGAGAGGGCACGACGACGATGTCCGCTCCCCGATAGAGCGAACGGACGGCTTCCTGGCCGACCGACCCATAGAATGTCACCTTCTGCCGTTTGAGTCGGTCCGCGGCGATTCGTAGTTCGGCTTCGAGGGATCCGGCTCCCGCGATTCCGACGTCGAACCGCATTCCCTCGGAATCCAGGATCTCGAGGGCCGACAGGAACAGATCCGGACCTTTGACTCGGTCGAGCTTCCCGACGAACAAGAGCCTCGGCGGGTCCTTGTAGGCCGTCGGCGTGGGAAGCTCCCCTGCGTTGACCTCGACGCCGTTTGGAATAAGCCGCATCCGGGAGGGGTTGAAGTTCTCGGCTTCCACCGCCCGGGCCATGTGGGTGCGGCTGTTCGCGACGACCGCGGTCCAATGAGGCGCGACCCATCGGAAGACCCGAGCGAAGAGCGAAACGAGGAATGCGGGCGCACGGACTTCGACTTGCTCGCCTCGCGAACCGAGTTGAAGCGGATACGCCGGTCCCAGGAACGTCGGTGCCTCTTCCGTCGCGAGGCCGTGCGATGAATAGATCGTCGGGACCCCTCGGGCCTTCGCGAGGATGACATAGCCCATGAGGCGGATCGGGAACTCGTTGAACTGGATGACGTCGGCGTTGCGGAAGGCTCGTAGGACCCGGGGGAGAGCCCGGACGTCCTCGGCCGACGGCGAGTAGCCGAGGCGGATCACTCTCAGGCCGGACGGCCGGCCGAGGGCCTCGCGCACCTCGTCTTCCCGGCTATCCGTCTGCACGATGAGGGTGACCTCCGCGGCCCCGGACCGCAGCCACTCCTTCACGAGATGGTACACCACGACGACGGGCCCCCCGGTCTCCGTGGTCGGGAACCCTTTCACGTAGAGCACGAGACGGATGGGTCGAGATTCCGATGTCCCGCGGTCGTCAGCAGTCAGGACGCTCACCCAGTCGTTCGTGATCCCGTCGAGGAGGGGCTCGTCCACGACCGTCGACAAAGGCTCGCCTCACCATCGAGCCGGCGTCGCGGTGGATCCGCGCGGACATTGGGCCTGGGGAAGTCGCGGCACGTTCACCGCCTCCGCCCGATGAGGACTCGTTGAGTCCATGAACCCGTGCCCGCCTCCTCGGAAGGCATCGGATGTGCCCGCCGCCCAACCTGACTCCGATCCGGAGAAGCCGCGCGCTCGAGCCTCGGTTCGGTGGCGAGGCCGCGCCCGCGACGTTTCCCTCGCTGTCGCGCGATGGCTCGAGCCACGCGTGGCGCCATCGAACGGCAGCCGAGGACGAAGCGGTACATCGGGCCGAACATCGGCAACGACGTGACGCCAACGAAGTACAGGCCCGGCACGGTCGACTCGAACGAACGGCCCAGGAGTGGCATCCCCTTCTCATCCTTGATCGCCGCTCGCACGGAAGGGCTGATCATCGGGAGCCGGTCGATATCCACCTTGTAGCCCGTCCCGAGCACCAGGTGGTCGGCTCGGATCCTCGCGCCGTCGGAGAGGGTGAGGTCGACTCTCCCGTCCTCCACCTCGAAGGAGCGGACGCTCTGCCCTTCATGGACCGAGACCTTGTTCGCGATTCGTTCCCTCAGCCAGTCCGCTGCCCAGGCGCTGGAGTACCAAGCCAACGCGCGGTCCTTCCGGTCCCGCGGGAGGCGGTAGAAGAGGAACGGGACATGCTCGAGGACCCAGTTCTTCCAGCCCGGACCGATCCCGGAGTCGGGCGCCCGAATCTGCTCGAGCACGCCCCGCTGGCCCATCCGGTCCTTCTCGAGCCACACGATCGGACGTCGCGGTACGAGGTCCACGGTCGCCCCGACCTCGTGCAGGAGGGCGGCATACTCGACCGCGCTCTGGCCTCCCCCGATGACCACGATGCGTTGGCCCCGGAACGGTTCGAGGTCGCGGAGCTCGCTCGAATGCAATACGAATCCGGGCGGAAGGCCCCGGAACTCCTCTGGCCGATGGGCGTAGTGCCGGATTCCGATCGCCAACACGACGGCGGCGCTCTCGACCCGACGCCCGTCCGCGAGCGTAAGGAGGAAGCTCCCGTCCGGATGGTCGATCGATGTCACGTATGTCTCGTCGACGTCCGGGACCGCATGGCGCTGGAACCAGAGGGCATACTCCAGAAAGGTCTCGAGCGGGACCGGATAGCCGGGCTTTTGCCGTGATTCGCGGAAGAATCGTTGGAACGTGTACCGCCGGCCTGGGTCGGAGAGGTTCGTCGCCCACCACTGGGAGCGCAAGAGCATTCCGCGAGGCATGTGCTCGCGCCACAGCTCGAGCGTCTTGCCGAATACGGCGACCTTGAGCCCACGCCCCCGGAGATGGGCGGCCGCGGAGAGTCCGTACGGACCCGCGCCGACGACGACCACGTCATAGCGCGCGTCGGGCACGGACCGACGAGGCGTCTTCGTCTCGCCCTGGACGTCCATGGGGATTCCTCCCGAGAGAGGACCGCTCTCTCTTCAGAACTCGGCTCATCGTGGTGCGCAGAAACCCGGTGGTCGCACGAAACGCCGGCCGGGGATCTCTCCACTGGAAGTAATCGTAGCCCATCGGCCGCACGAATGCGGCGAAGAAGTCGAACGCCGCGCGACCCGGCGGCGTGATTCCGGGCCGACCGCGCTGGCGGATCGTATCGATTGTCCCGCGGACGTCCCCGCCCAGATACCGCATCCAGCCGCCCGTCCGGTAGCGCTCGACCTTGTCGATCGGCACGCCGCTCGCCCACTGCCACAGGAGAAAGGGGAAGTCGACGCCCGACCGGACCGCGACTTCGACGGATGCGGAGAGTCGCGGATTGATCTCCATGAGCACGGGCCTCCCTGCGCCATCCCGACGGAATTCGATCTCGGAATATCCTTCGAGGTCGATCTCACGGACGAGTCGCTCGGACTGGTCTCCGATATCCTTCGGCACCGGGATGCTCTGACGCAGGACGGAGTCGCCGCCCAGGGGCGGGACCGTCCGTTGGGCCCATTGGGCGAACCGTGCGTAGACCTCGCCATCCGAATAGATCAGGCTCACCGCCTCGCGTCGCCCACCGACGAACTCTTGGAACAGTGTCGAACCGCCGAAGCGGGTGAGCTCCGCGAAGACGCGGGCCGCTTCCTCCGGGGTCGTTACGAGGCGAGGGACGACGCGGGCTCCGCGGCCCTCCGCGCCAACCCACGATTCGCAGGGCTTGATCACGACCGGGAGGCCGATCTGCCTCAACGCGTCCGGGATCTCATCCGGCGCCGCAACGACGACGCCGCGCGGCACCGCGATCTTGAGTTGCTCCGCGACGGCGAGGGTCTGAACCTTGTTCACCGCAACGGTCATCGCAGCCTCCTGTGCGAGCGCGATCCGGACGCGCCGCTCCAGCCGGTCCCGATGCTGGCGGAGGAGGGCGATCGTCGCATCGTGCGAGGGGATGACGAGCGGGGCGTTGGTCCGAGCCAAGGCCGCCTCGAGCTGCCGCAGGTAGGTCTCGGTCGCATAGCCCGCCGGGCAGACGAAGCGGGCCTTGCACCACCGGGACGAGAACGCCGGGGCGTTGCGGAACGTCTCCATCGCCGCGATCGAAAGGTTCCGTCGACCGAGGGACCGCACGGTGACGAGCGACTGCCTCGTGCCCGCGTCCAGCACGAGAACATCCATGGCCGGAGTCGAGCTCGCCACGACGGGCGTGGCCCGAGTGGCGTCTCCCGCATCCAGAGGAGGAGCCGCGGTTTGGTCAGGTTGTTGCATGCAATGGCTCCGTTCGAAAGAAGACGACCGCTACCACGCACCGTCCCTCTGGCTTGCTCTCACGTTCGCTGCGCCGCCTGAAGCGGCAGAACTAGGCCTAAGGGTGACAAAGCCTGTTGGGCTCGTCGCGCACCGGATGTAATCACTTCCACTACAACCCCTTATGTGCGCTAGCCGAATTCGATGACGGATGGCGCGGGGCCGATTCGAACGGGCCTCATCCGCTGCCACTGACGAATTATTCCGGGGTCCGGCGAGCCGCGGACCCGGCGCAGCTCCCGCCGCGACGCCAACCGCTCCGGAAGCCGACTCCAAGAAGTTTGGCCGGAATTTCGCCACCACCGCGTTCGCGCAGCTGGTGGCCCAGGTCCTGACGCTGTTGGTCTCGGTCGTCCTCGCTCGGAGGCTTGGCGTCTCCGTCTACGGCGTGTTCGTGTTCGGATTCGCGTTCCCGGGCTGGTTCCTTCTGCTGGTCTCGCTCGGGCTCGACGACGTCATGTCGATCCAAGTCGCCGCGGATCGGTCGCGGGCGAGCCGGTACCTGACCCTCGTCAGCCTGCTCCGTCTCCTGCTCGCCGCGATCGCAATCCTGGCCCTATGGGTCGGCACGCAGCTGGTCCTGAGTGACCCGACGGCGAGGCTCGTCACGCTCATCCTGGGCGTGTCGAGCGTCGTGACGACGTACGCGACGACGTTCTCGTCCGTGTTCCGCGCGTTCGAGAAGTTCGAGTATGCAGCCCTGATCACGATCGTCGAACGCTCCGTGACCGTCAGCGCCGCGCTGGCCGTCCTGTTCCTTGGATTCGGCCTCGTGGAGGTTTCGCTCGCGTTCCTGGCGGGGAGCTTCGTCATGCTCTTCCTCTCGGCGGTAACGGCGCGGCGCAAGTTCGCATGGTTCACGCGACACGTCGACGCGCGGGAGGCGAAACACATCGTCAAGAGCGCGATCCCCTTCGGACTGAACAACGTCGTGGGGACGTTCACGTACACCACGGGACTCGTCCTTCTCACCGTGATGCGCGACCCGGGATCGACGGGGATCTTCAACGCGGCCTTCACGCTGGTCCTCGCGCTGTTCTCGTTCCTCAGCATCGTTAGTATCGCGGCCTTGCCGATGATGTCCCGGATCAACGAGGAATCGTTGGAGCGACTGCCCTCCGTCCTGAACCAAATCCAACGGCTCTCGCTCGTCATCGGGGTCCCGCTGGCGTTCGGCGGCTGGCTCTATGCCGCACCAATCATCACGACGTTCTACGGGAGCGCGTTCCTCGAGTCCGCCCAGAGCTTCCGCATCCTGATCCTGAGTTTCGCCGTCGAGACGGCCGTCATGGGGATTGGACCCGCCCTCGCCGCGACGGGTCACATGAACGTGCGGCTCTACATCGGCGCGGTGGGCGCCGCCATCACGGTCGTCGTGAGTGCCTTGCTCATTCCGGCGCTCGGCCCGGTCGGAGTCGCATACGCCTTCCTCGTGTCGTGCATCGTCGTCGCGGTCCTCAGCGCCGCGGCGATTCAGCGGTACGTGGCCCCGCTCCGGGCCACGGGGACCCTGGGCAAATCGATCTTCGCGGGGACCGTGATGGCGCTCGTCCTCGTCGCGGTACCGGGCCTCTCACTGTGGTTCGGGGTCTTGTTTGGCGGCCTCGTGTACTTCGCGGCGCTGTTCAGCGTCCGCGGAATGTCGCCGGAGGACCGGATTGTCCTCTGGAACGCCCTCCGGGGCGCCCTTTTCCGCTAGCCTCCCGTGTGGTCATCGAGAGGCTCGGACGAAACATCTTCCGTTCGATTTTGCGGCCGGACGGGGCTGTGGTCATTCATCCGATGTATCGGCCCTTCCCGCGGCTAGATTCGCGCGTGTTCGCGTGTGTCCCGTGTGGAATCAAATCCAGCAACAACGTTCGATAAGCGGACCAAAACAGGTTTAGGTCCTAACAGACCGTCCCGGCGCAGTCCGAGATGAACCGCCCTTTTCGTTGTCGCAGCATCAGCCGCCAGGCCACGAGGGCCTTGGTTGAGGCTTCGCCCGTTGATGGGCGTCGCTCTCGACCTTTCCTCGGGATTCTCTTGACGTTGGTCCTGGTGATGTCCGGGGCGGCCATCCTCTTCGAAAGCGCAACGGTCCGCGCGACGTCCGATGGCCTCGTGCCGGCCGCACTGACGATTTCGATTCGGGTCGTTCGGACCGGCGCGACGGCGGCGAGCGTTCTCGGCGTGACCGACGGCATCGGCGATACCATCGATGTGCTCGTGAACGGCCAGGTCGCAGCGAGCGGCACGGTCTCTTGGATCGGCGAGTACTGGCTGCTCAACGTACCGGTGAGCGACGGCGCGAGCGTTCAGTCGCGAATCGGATCCACCGTGTCGCCCACGGTCACCGTGCCCGCCTATGTTCCACAACCCGTAGGACCGCCCGGGTTCATCTACGCGCACGGGTCCGACCTGATGCGGGATGGCACTCCGATCCAGCTCTTCGGCGTCGACGAACAGACCGTGTTCCTCTACGCATTGATCGCCTCCGGGCTATGGGGCACCGCGGATCCGGGCGCCTGGGGCAAGAACCAGCTCTTCCCGTCGGGACCCGAGGCGCAGATCACCAACGTCTCGGACGCGGACTCGCTCTTCCAGAAGTACTTCCAGTACTTCCTCCACTACAACCAGGTCGCCGGCACGCCGACGAACCCGAAAGTGAACCTCCTCCGGGTCTGGGTCTCTGACGATTCCTGGTATCCGGAGGGGACGTACATCGCTTGGAAGAACGATCCTACGACGTTCTGGAACATCTTCGACAAGATGGTCTACTGGGCGAACCGGTCCGGAGTGTACCTCGTGCCGGTCCTCGGGCATTTCGCGACGAACAAAGATAACCGATTCTTCGACCCTGCAGATATCCGATTCACGCATCAAGTCGAGGTGGTGCAGGCGATCATGGACCACTACGACTCGAACCCGACGATCGCGATGTGGGATCTCTGGAACGAGCCCGACGTCGACAACGACGTCTATTGGGCGTCTGTTGGCGGGATCACCGGCTTCACGGCGTGGGCGAGCACGTACATCGCGGACGTCAAGCCGCACACCCTCCATCATCTCATCACGATCGGGATGGGCGGATGGACGCTGTTCCCCGGGGTCCCCAACTTCGGGTGGGAGTACCACTTCTTCTTCAACGACATCCCCGGCCTCGACGTCTCGCATCATCACACGTACGATACGACGGAAGACCAGTACCTGATCGACTGGGAGCGAGACTGGGAGCGCGCTCTTGGCATCCCCCACTACGAGGGCGAGGTCGGCTACAACGCCTATCCGGGCCCGAGTCCCCTCGGCTACGGATATTGGCCGTGGTACTCGCAGACCGCTCGCGCCGACGGGATGCCCGCGATGTCGACAATGGTCTTCCTCGACAACGGCCGGGGCGTATACACGGACTATCCGTACACGGGTGGGCTGCCGGAGTATCCACCGGAGAACCCGGGCGCGAACGCGCCGCCCCACGCCGCGTTCAACTTCCTCCCGATGAGTCCTCAGGCCGGGGTCTTGGTGCAATTCAACGGATCGGCCTCGACGGATGACCATGGGATTGTCCGATACCAGTGGGACTTCGGCGATGGCCGGACGAGCGAGGGCGTGGCGGTCTCTCACGCGTACACGGCGTCCGGGACCTATTCGGCGGTCCTCACCGTCACCGATGCGAACGGTTCGACCGGGTCCGCGGGCGCAGCGATCACGGTGACTCCCGCATCGCCGGGAGGCGTGCCTCCGACCGTCACCTCCGCGGCTTGGGACTCGCAATACTCTCGCGTCCTCCTGACATTCTCGACCTCGATGGATCGCGCTTCCGTCGGGGGCAAGCTCTCGGTCCAACCGAATTCGGCCCATGCGCTAGTCTGGGACACGGATTCGCGTCTCTCGGTCGTCTTCACGGATCTCGCCCTGATCCCGGAGACGTATACGGTGACGGTTCTGTCGGGCGCGATGGATGGTGGCGGTCGGGCGATGACCGATGGATTTGCCTTCGCTTTCCGGCCCGCGGCCGCGAGTGCTCCTCTCCCGTCCTTTTGGGGAATCTCGATGGACCTGGTCTGGTGGATTGCCGTCGCGGGACTCGCGGCGGGCTTGATCGCCACCGCGGTCGCCCTCCGAAGGGCGAGATCCCGGCTGCGCACCCTGTCTCAGGCCGCGTCCCGCGTCGCGAGACGCGTCAACGAGTCCCGATAGCAGGCCGAGTGCTCCGGTCCCGAGACGTCTCGTTTCGCGCAGGGGCCTCCCTTTCGTCATCTCTTGTCGCCCGAAAGACGGCGCCTCGGGCCGCGTTCAATGTGTGCAGCGGTGTCGGAGGGTCCCAGCAGGTGCCGACGTCCACGCATAGGCCCGCGAATCACGGATGGTGCCGGCTCCGACACAACCCTTTTTACGGGCTCCCGTATGGGCCGGCGGAATGCGGATCGGATTCCACGACGCGCCCGCGGATCTGTTCCTCGTCGCGATCTTCGCGGTCCTCCTCTCGATCGTCGCGGCCCTCGGGATTGGCGGCCTCGTGGGGTTCGGGGCGGGAGTCGTGCTCGTGCTGGTCCTGCCGGGCTACGCCGCCCTCGCGGTCCTCTTCCCGGCGGTCGACGACATCCGCTGGCTCCAACGGATCACCTTGAGCGTGGGCCTGAGCATCGCCATCGTCGCGCTCGTCGGCCTGCTCTCGAACTTCGCGCCGTGGGGAATCAACGTTGGCGCGATCCTCGCGATCACGGATCTCTTCACCGTGTGCGCCTGCGGGATTGCCTACGTTCGGAGGCGGTCCCTTCCGGCACGGCGTCGACTTCGGCTCTCCGTCGAGGTCAGACGTCCCGAGTGGTCCGGGTTGTCGGCGATCGAGAAAGCCCTCGTCCTGGGTCTCGTGATCGCGGTCGCGATCGCGGGCGCTTCGATCGCATACTCGGCCCTCAATGTCCGCCCGCCTCCCGGCTTCAGCGAACTGTACCTGTTGAACGAGTCCGGCATGGCCACGGGATATCCGACGGACCTGGTCGTCGGCGAGAACGCGACCGTCCTCATCGTCATCGCGAATCACGAATCCGCAGACGTCAACTACACGGTCAATGTCGTGCTCGCGACGCTCGGCGTCGTGTTCAACGCGACGACGGGCCGGAACGAGACGGTCGAGGTCGCGAGCGTGGTGGTCTTCTCGACGACGTCCCTCGTGCAAGACGGCGGACAGGAACGGATCCCGTACACGTTCCGCATCGATCAACCCGGAGACTATCGGGTCAAGTTCCTCCTGTATCGTGGCCCCGCCGGGGCGGTGCCGTACCTGACCGTGCGGTTGCCCATCCACGTCACGTGACCTCGCCCGAGGTTCCCGCAAGGTTCACGTAGGTCGGACGGAATCGCTCCGCCATGGAGAAGGACCCGGTATGTGGGATGATGGTCGCCCCGAATCGGGCGGCAGGGACCTCGGTCTATCAGGGCAAGACGTATTACTTCTGTTCCTCGAGCTGCAAGGCCACGTTCGAACGGAACCCGACGAAGTTCGCCGCGTGAATGGCGGTTCCGGCAAACCTTTATGCGCGTTCTGCCGTACACGCGAACGTGGCATCCGCCCTGTGGGCGCGGCTGACGTGGAGCAAGGCTCTGTTCGGGTTGCTGGTCGTGAACCTCGTCTGGACGGCCTCCCTGTTCATCTGCCCGTACACCGTCGCTCCGGGTTCCTTCGCGAATCAGGTCGGCGGCGCGAACGTGGTCGACCACGAGTCGATCTGGGAGACGTTCCCGCTCTACGCGCGCGTCGTCTACACGATCGGGGACGCGCAGTGCCACCAGCTCTACTACCGCTCCTTCTGGCTGAACGGGAACCAAATGCCCATCGACGAGCGGATGACGTCCATGTACGTCTTCGCGAGCTTCGGCGTCCTCGCGGCGATGTTCGCGCGACCCTCGACGAGCACGGGACAGGTCATGCTGAATGCGCTGCCGGCGTTCATTCGCAAGCGCCTCGCTAGGATGGGGTCGGAACAAGCCGGAGCCGCGATCGTGGTCTTGGGCCTGCTCCCGATGGCGGTCGACGGGTTCACCCAGCTCTTCTCCGGAAAATACTACACCTACGAGTCCACGTGGCTCGCCCGCGTCGTGACGGGCGGCATCGCGGGATTCATCGGTGGGCTGCTCGTCGCCGCGATGCTCGTGACGATCCGCCAGTTCTCGCTCGAGATGCAGGCGATGCGGGCGCGCATGCGACCGTGGCCCGCGAACGGCCGCTGAGCGAAGGTTTTTGAAGGGCCCCATCTTCCGTCGGCCTAATGGCCCGCCGGAAACGCAGGGAGGAGGAGGCGGACTGGGTCGCGCCGGAGTTCGACGAGATTGGCTACATGCGGCAGGAGATCCAGGGCGCGAAGGCCGCCGTGCTCACGATCCTCTGGGCGGTCCTGGGGGCGGGCGTGGCGTTCCTCCTCTACTCGGTCCTCCCCATTCTGGCGTTCTTCGCCGGAATCGCGGTGGGCTTCGGACTGTACTTCTTCCTCCCGCTGTTCGGAATCAAGACCGACTCCTTCAAACGGCGGGATTGGACGGGCCACGGGATTACGTATTTCTTTAGCTGGCTCGCGTTCTGGATCATCCTCTTGAACCCGCCGTTCGGCGACTTCACCCTCCCGACGGTGCAAGGGGTCTCGGCGAGCCCATTCATGCCTGGGTATACAGGGGACCTGCCATGCGTCCCGCCGACGAGCGGCACAGCTGCGCTATCGATGGGGACCAATAACTCGATCTACGTGTTGTTCCGCGCGACGGACAACGTCGGCCTTGCATCGCTACGCGTCCATGTCACACCGGCCGCGGCGCCCGCGTTCGACGCGGTGCCGACCCCGCTCACCGGGACCAGTCAGTGCGCCGGACACCGGACGGAGGCGTATCTGGCGGGAACGTACAACGTGACCTTCCCGTACTCGGCGTCCTCGTACACCGTAGAGATCACCGCCGCCGATCGGTCGAACCCGCCGGTCGGGGTCAGCTTCGTGATCCTGCCGTCGTGAGACGTCACCGCTGCCACGGGAACCGCTTGTCGAAGAGGCGGCTCCACGCGTCGACGTTCGAGGCCCGAACCGCCTCGGGCCCGGACCGAATCTGGAGCGAGCGTTTCGCGGATTTCTCCAAGTCCTTGCCCAGGCTGAGCGCCCGCCACGAGGCCTTGATGAGACCCGCCGCCGTGGTGGCCTCACGGGTCACATCGACGGCCCATCGCTCGCCCTGGATGAACGGGCCCGCGAGGGTCCGAGAGCTGCGGCGCCATTTGTCGAGGAAGTCCTTCGCATTCTTCACCCAGACGGGCGGCCCTTCATGCCGCAACGCCCGGGGGAGGGCATCGACCGCGAACTCGAACAGGAAGATGGCGTTTTTCCCCGCCATGTCGAAATGGGAGTCGAACACCTGAAAGCCGGCGCGATGGAACGTGTCGAGGAAGGCGCGATGGGCCTTCCGGAGCTGCGGATACAGGACGTCCTCCGTGACCGCCGGCGCGGGAATCGCGATCGCCAGGAGACCGCCGCCGCGGATCTTCGCGAGGGCTCGCAGCTTCGGAATCGTCATCGCCTTCGCGGGTCGCGGGAAGAAGAATCGATCGGTCGGCGCGCGCAGGTACTCGCGGGCCGCGTGGACGAAGACCGCGAGCTGCTCGACCGAGACCGCGCTCCCGACATTGCGATTCGGATCTACGGGGTCGACGACGACGAGCGGTTCGGAGAACGCCCGGCCCGCGGCGCGATCGAGCTCCACGACCTCGCCCTTGCGCCAGGCGAGGCTGTTCTCGAGCACGCCTCGAAACGTGCCAGACTTCAGCACGAGAAGCTCGCACAGGTACCCGCTGAAGCCGAGCACCTTGGCCTCGGCGCCGTACACGCCGACTCCCTCCGCCCATGCCTTGAGGAGGCGGATCTCATCCGCCTGGCCCTCCTTGATTCGCCCGAGGACGTAGTCCACGTGGAGGGGGGTGCGGTCTACCGCGCTCATCCGCTGCGACGCGTCCGTGATGCGGTAGCAGGGGACGATCTCGACCTCGAAGCCGCCGTACCATCCGCGCGTGTACGGGTGCTCCGCGTAGCGGTGCTCCCCTCGCTCGAGGAGGGTCCCGAGCGCGAGGCCGCGCGTCTCGAGATCCGCACGCGGGAGGTCCGGAGGGAACGCGACGAAGACATCGATCTCCGTCCCGGTGAGGTGGGTGCCCTTCGCCACGGATCCCGCGAGGAACGGCTTCGCGGTCCATCCCTTCGCCTGGAGGGATGCCGCGATTCGATCGAGGAGGCTTTTCACGGCCTTTTCGATCCGCGCCTCCTCCTCGGGCGCCGGTCGGATCCGCGCGAGGATCTTGTCCTCCACGCTCATGCGGACCGCATGCGGCGTCCTGAATAAAAGCCCATGGACCGCGACTCACGCGAGCGGGAGGCCATGGAGCCGCGCGACGTCCACGATGCCATCGATGATGAACTGGACCGCGATCGCGGCGAGCAGGAGGCCCATGACGCGGCCGACCGCGCGCGTCCCGGTCCGCCCGATCCGTTTGAAGATCCGGTCCGCGTAATGCAGCAGCGTGAACGCGGCGAGGACCGCCACGAGGATGCCCGCGAAGACGAACAGCTTGTCCCCGGGCTCCGCGACCGGATGGGCCATGTAGATCATGACCGTCGTGATCGCACCGGGGCCCGCGAGGAGCGGGATGCCCAGCGGCACGACGGCGACTTCGTCGCGCTCGTCTCGCTCCAGCGTCTCCGCGCGCTCCTGCGGCGTGAGCCGGGAACGCGACCGCTCGCCGTTGAGCATCTCGAGCGCCACGCCGAACAGCAGGATGCCTCCCGCGATTTTGAAGGCGGGGATCGTGAAGCCGAACCCGGCGAAGATCCACTGGCCGAACACCGCGAACACGCCGAGCGTGATCGTCGCGGTGAGGCAGGCCTTCGAGACGATGTCCTGTTTCTGGACCGGGGTCATGCCCTCCGTGAGGACGGAGAAGAACGGGACGACTCCGAGGGGGTCGACGATCGCGAAGATGGAGGCCATGGCGGTGGCGCCGAACGCCAGGTCCACCATGGTCGTCCCGCGGCTCGGACCGAGATCAGTGCTTCCGCATCAGCTTCATCCAGCCACCGCTCTCGTACACGGCGAGGTTGCGGTTACTGGCGGTCCGCTCGAACTCGTCCCAGGAGACGACCTCGAGCTTCTCGCTGCTTGCCTTGGAGAAGCGCAGCGTGTCTGTGCCCTTCACCTTGCTCGGCTGGAGTCCCTTGACCGTCGCGATCTGTCGAGCGTACTCGAACGAGATCTCTTTGAGTGCAGGCATTTTCCATCCCTTCGGTGCGCCGCTCGTATGGAGAGGTGCCGACACGCGTACGACAGAATGGCTATAAGTGTCTTTCGTCTGTCTGACACGTTGACAAAGGCGGATGGAGGTCTCTCGCGGACCGCGATCAAGTCACAGTGGCTCCCGGGCGATGCTGCGATCCCGCTTTCGTTCGTCGAGTTCTCGGATGGAACGGGACACAGGCCTTATGTTCTCATGAATGATTCCTCGGACGCACGGCTTAAATAGAGTCCGACGCACCAAGAAGTCGTTGCGCCTCTGTTGGCGGTGACGTAAACATGGCGAGCGATAAGCCCTCCCCGATGCTGCTGGACGCCGTCAAGGCGTCGGCCTCGAAGTTCAAGGAAACGAAGAACGCCCTCGACGCCCGCCAGCGCGAACTCGATGCCACGAAGGCGGAGCTCGACGCGCAGCGCGCGGACCTCGAGAAGCAGTTCGCCCGGCTCCGGGTGGAGCGAGACGACTTCCAGCGGGAGAATGAGGTCGTCTTGGCTTCCCGCGCGACGATCGAACGCGACACCGCGAACGCGCGGATCGAGCGGGATCGGGTCGCCGCCGAGGAGAAACGGGTCCAGGACTGGGCCCATGCCCTAACCGAACGGGAGAAGACGATCAAGGACGCCGAGGAGCGTCTGAAGCACCTCGAAGCCGAGATGATGGATCACATGAAGGAGGCCGAAGGGAAGATCCAGGCGCTCGTCGAGCGAGAGGAGCTTTCGGCCCAGCGGGAGCGCGCCCTCGCGGACACAATCGACCGTGTTGTGACGATGGAACGCGGCTTCGCGGACCGCGACAAGAAGCTCGCGAAGCGCGAAGAGGAGCTCATCAAGCTGCAGAACGAGCGGCTCTCCGCCCTCGAGGCGCGCGAGCGAGAGACGCTGAAGATCAGCGAGGAGATGTACGAGCGTCAGAAGGAGTCGGCGGTCCAGCACGAGTCGTTCGTGGGATTGCAGACGACCCTCCGGGACGAGCTGAACGCCCTCGCCAGCGAACGTGAGAAGCTTGCGATGAAGGAGAGGAGTCTCCTCGAGGCGGAGAAGTATCTCGCCGCCGCCCTCGAGGCCACCGGCATCGACATGGTGACGGAAGAGACGGAAGTCCGGTCTCCGCCGCCCCCTCCGGCTGCGGAGGCGCGACCCCCGAGGCCTCCGATGGCCACCCAGGCTTCGACCGTCATGGCCGCGTCGCCGTCGGAGACCCTCCGGCACGAGTTGCTCGAGGAAGAGGAAGGCGACAAGCCGAAAGTCTCCCGTGCGGACGCTCTGGAAAAGATGACCCGCGCGCTCGAGACCGCGAAGAAAGCCCGGGACTCCGGAAAGAACGTCAGCGACATCCGGAAGGCCTTGAAGCAGGCACGCGCGGCCTTCGAGTCCGGAGACTACGACACCGCGTCGCGCCTCGCGGGCGAGATCCTCAGGGAGCTCGAGGCGGTCCCGCTCCCGCGGTGAGATCCTCCCGCACGCCGCCGTCCGACATCCCCATGTGGATCGGCATCGCGTAGACGGGCACTCCGGGCACTCGCGGTTCCATGCTCTGACCCGGGATCTCGCCCCACGGGTCCGGATCGGAGACGGGTCCCGCGACGAAGGTCCAGATCACGTTGGCGATGAAGAACACCTGTCCGAAGCCGATCACGAACGCGCCGATCGTCGCGAGCCAGTTCAACGTCCACAGGGATGGATCGTAATCGAACACGCGCCGGGGCATGCCCTCGAGTCCGAGGAAATGCATCGTGAAGAACACGAGGTTCATGCCAACGAGGGTGAAGGCGAAGTGCCAACGGGCCAGCCGTTCGGAATACATGCGCTTGGACATCCGGGGAAACCAGAAGTAGAATCCCGCAAACACGCCGAGGATCGTGCCGCCAAAGAGCACGTAGTGCAGGTGCGCGACGACCCAATAGGTGTCCTGGAGCGGATAGTCGAGCGGGATCGGCGCTTGGAACACGCCGTCGATCCCGCCGATGACGAACATCGCGACGAAGGCGACCGCGAAGAGCATCGGCGCCTTGAGCTC
This sequence comes from Thermoplasmata archaeon, assembly GCA_035636595.1. Lineage (GTDB taxonomy): Archaea > Thermoplasmatota > Thermoplasmata > RBG-16-68-12 > RBG-16-68-12 > RBG-16-68-12. Next base: position 31,218 of record DASPYU010000021.1, on the reverse strand, counting down.
AATCGCCCCGCCCCACATCGTCGCGATCCAATTGAAGATCTTGATGCCGCTCGGGACCGCGATCGCGAGGGTGATGACCATGAACGGGAGTCGCGCGGAGATAGAGATGCCCGTCGTGAACATGTGGTGGACCCACACGCCGAAGGAGAGGAATCCGATCGCGACGGTCGAAAGCGCGATCGCCTTGTAGCCGAAGATCGGCTTGTGGCTCATCCGCGGGATGACTTCCGAGATGATCCCCATTGCGGGGAGGATCATGATGTACACCGCGGGATGGGAGTAGAACCAGAAGAGGTGCTGCCACATGATGGGGTCGCCGCCGACCGCGGGCGAGAGGAACGCGGTGATCCCATGGCGGTCCAAGAGGAGGACGAACAGGCCCGCGGCGAGGACCGGCGTCGCCAGGAGGACGAGGCTCTGCGTGACGAGGATGGACCAAACGAAGAGGGAGAGATTGCGGAACGTGATACCCTTCGCGCGATGACGGAAGATCGTGACGAGGAAGTTGATGGCCCCCGCCGTCGATGAGATGCCGAGGAGCTGCAGGCCGACGATCCACATGTCCACGCCCTTGCTCGGGTCGTAGACGCTGAGCGGCGTGTATCCCGTCCATCCGATGTTCGCGGCGCCGAGCCACATGATCACGCCGGCCACGGGGATGAGCCAGAAGCTCAGGGCGTTGATCCGGGGGAAGGCCATGTCCTTCGCGCCGATCAGCGGCGGGACCATCAGGTTCCCGAAGCCCGCGAGGATCGGGATGGCGACGAGGAAGATCATCGTCGTCCCGTGCATCGTGAAAAGTTCCGTGTACGTGTTCGGGTCGACGATGGTCTGCCCTGGGTACGCGAGCTCGGTGCGCATCAGGAGGGCGAGGACGCCCCCGAGAAAGAAGAAGAAGAACGAGTTCGCGAGGTAGAGGATTCCGATCTCGTGATGGTTCGTCGTCGTGAGCCAGCGGAACACGCCGATCGGCTCGTTGCGGTGTCGGTAGCCCGTGACGACTTCGCCCGCCATCCGCGAACCCCGAAAGCGCGGCCCCGGGTCGGAGGGGCCGCGGTCCTCCCATACTTCCGGATCGGACAAAAACCTTTCCTATGGGTCGCGCGGGGCCGCGGACCGATGTTCGAAACCCGTTTGTGCGCGATACACCGCAAAAGGTTTTAGCGGCATGCGGAATTCGGCCCTCGATGTCGGTGCCTCGCCGGCTCGCGCTGTTGGCACCCGCCGTCTTGGTCGCCCTCTCGTTCCTCGGAGGAACCGCCGCCGCGGCGCCGGTCTCCACGGGACAAGGCGCGACGGACCAATTGTTCTGGATCGTCCTCGTCCCCGCCGTCGCGATCGGGATTTTCGTGAGCGCGCTCATCGCATACGCGGTCCTCAAGTTCCGCGTGCGACCGGGCCACACGACCGGCCCGATGAATCCGAAGACCCATGACCGCGGGCTGGAAGCGCTCTGGACCGTCATCCCCGCCGTCATCCTGTTGATCGTCGGCATCGCCACGTTCCAGACACTCATCAAGACGGACACGATCCCGCAGAATCCCGATGTGATTGTCGAGATCAACGCGCACCAATGGTTTTGGAACTTCAACATCACGTACATCCGAGGGGGGACGTGGCTGAATAGCACCGGCGCGTTCACCTCGGAGAACACGACGGGCGCCTTCACGGTGAAGGCGGGGCTTCTCGTCAAGATCGTCCTTCGGTCCTTCGACGTCGCGCACGCGTTCTGGATTCCGGATTTCGACCTGAAGATCGACGTGATCCCGGGCCATTCGAACGTGTACTGGTTCCAGGCGTTGCAGCCGGGCGACTACGCGATTCGCTGCGCGGAGTTCTGCGGCCTCAACCACTACTCGATGACGGCGACGTTGCACGTCGTGAGCTGAGGTCGAGGAGGCGATGGGCGGATGACCGTGATCGGGCCGCGCGGCCTCGTTCTCGTCCTCGTGGGAGTCCTGGTCTCGGCGACCCTCGCGGCGGCCTTCACGGTTGCCTTCTCGGGGCCCGCGGTGGCGGTTGGCGTGCCCGCACCTCGTGCGACCCCGCGTGTGTCTCCGATGAACGGCCCGTCGGTCAACGTCACCCTGCACGGGAACGCGGGTCTCGGATGGGGACTCACGAACGCCACGATTACGGAGCCGGGGCCGAATCTCAGCGTCCACCTCGGCGATACCGTGACGTTGACGCTCATCGGAAACGACTCGGCCCCGCACAACTGGTTCATCGATTACGACAACAACCTGGGACCGAACGGCGAGGAGCCCAGCTCACCGGATTTCAACACCGCGGCGATGAAGGTCGTCGTGTGGTCGTTCGTCGCGGACCGGCCGGGCAACTGGACGTATCGATGCCGATACCATCCGAGCTCGATGACGGGGACGATTTCCATCCTTCCGGAGCCGCAACCCTTGAACCTCACCCTGTACGCGAACGCGGCCCGCGGATGGGGGAAGTCCAACGCGACGATCTCCGAACCCGGCCCGCCGATCGTGGTGTTTGCGGGGACGAACGTCACGCTCACGTTGATCGCGAACGACTCCTCCATGCACAACTGGTTCATCGACTTCGACAACAGCCTCACGCCGAACGACGGGGAGCCGAGTTCGCCGGACTTCAACAGCGGCACGGTGTCGGTCGTCGTCTGGAGCTTCGTCGCCGATCGTAGCGGCAACTGGACGTATCGATGCCGGGTCCATCCGACCTCCATGACGGGATCCATCCTCATCATCGGCGGGACGGCCCCGCCGCCCCCGGGCGTCATGCTGCCGATCATCAGTGCGATCATGCTCGGCGCGCTCGGCGTCGTCTTCGTCTTCGCCGTCATCTACCATGTCCGCGCCGTCCGCGCGGCGAAGCGAATGAGGTGACGCGGCGCGATGGCGGACCTCGCCGTCCTCGCCCTCGGCCTCGGGCTGATGCCGCTCGCGGCAATCCTCCTGTACTCCTTCGCTCCCTTCGTCGCGCGGCACCGCGAGGCCACATGGGGAGTCCTCGCAGGCGTTGTCGCCTTCCTCGGGCTATCGCACGCGATGGCCTCGGTCCTCCTGGACCACACCCTCCTCGGCGATCGGCTTCTCGCGACGTCCCTCGGAGTGATTGGGCTATTGATCGGCGTCGGCGTGGGCTGGATCCTCCTCGAAGGGCCGTTCATCGCGACCGAGCCGAACCGGATCCTCTGGGCCGCGGTGGCGTTCCTGGGACTTCACAGCCTCGGAGACGGCCTCGTACTCGGCGGCGCGTTTCTCGGGATTGCGACGCCGAACCTTCCGTTGGACGGCGTCACGGTATCGGCCACGGTGATCCATCGTTTCGTCGAAGGGTCGCTCGTCGTCGTGCCGGCCCTCCTGGCCTCATGGAAGTCGCGATGGACCTTCGTCCTCCTGTTCGCGTCCCTCGTCTCGGTCCCGGCGGCGTACCTGCCTTCGTGGCTGTTCCAGATCTTTCCCGATCCGTCCGTGCGATCCACGGTGGAGATTGGGATTTCTATGGTCGCATCGGCGGTCGAGGTGACCTTGGCCCTGTTCATCGTCACGCGCGCGTTCCTGCCTCTCGCCTCGATCTCCCGTGGGAGCCGTTGGCTCCTGTGGACCGCGGCCGGGTTCGTCGGGATCAACTTCGTGCATTTCCTCGTCGAGTGAGTTCACGCCGGAGCGACATCATCGACGGGCTTCGCCGGCGGAGGCCCGAGGGCGACGAGCGCGACGACCAGCGCGAAAGCCAGCGTCGCCGTCCCGAGCGCGAGATGGACCGTGACGACCGCCACATCGTTCCCGGTCGAGATTGTGACGGCCCCGACGGCCACCTGGGCAACGAGCAGGGCGAACGTCGCCGCGGAGGATGCGACCAATCGCAGGTCCGATCGGAACCAGAGCAGGGAGAGGACGAACGTCAGGAGGATGAACAAGGACGTGAGGGCGGCGATGAGGCGATGCGCGTACTCTACCGCGACGCTCGGATTGCCCAGATCCGGGATGACCGATTGGTTGCAGAGCGGCCAGTCCGGACACGCCATCCCCGCGTCCATGCCGCGCACGGTCCCGCCGAGTACAATCGTGGCGTAGGCGGTCACGGCCGCGAGAATTGCGAGGATTCGGAAGAGGCGCTTTCGATTGATGGACACGCGAGACCCGAGTCGTGCGGGAGACCGTTCCCCTCCATAAATCCTCGCTACGAATCCGACGCGCGGAGCGTCGCGGTCACCGCGAGGATCGCGAGGTCCAGCCCGAATCCGACGGCGCACAAGAGGCAGACGGCCTGAATGACGAACACTTCAAGGACGGTGAGCGCGGCCCCGATTCCGGCGCCGATGAGAGCGAAGAGGAGCATCCACCCCTCGATGCGCCACCGACTGATCGCGGTCCGACCTTGCAAGGCCATGACCGCCAGAGACGCGAGGATTGCGAATCCGACGAGGCCGACGACGGCGGTCGGTACGCCTCCGACCGCCGCAAACGCGCTGTCCCGAACGCGGGTGCAACTGAAGAACGACGATACGTCGCACCAGCTCGAGCTCGCCGCCCGGTACCAATCGAGCATGAGGTAGGCGGAGACGAGAGCGCCGGCGATGGCGAGCACGAGGACCAGGGCAAGGCGGTCCCCGCGGGAGAGACTCCCGGGAGCCACATCAGCCTCCGAGCGCTTGATCCAATCCGGCCGCGAGGGTGGCGTAGGGCTCCTCGCCGACGTACGACGTGACGACGACGCGGTTGCGATCGAGCACGTAGATCGTCGGAGTCGAGCTCACGTGATAGGCGCCGGTCACCGCCCCGTTGTCGAGGGCGTAGGGCCAATTCGTCCCGTACGCCGACTTGAATGCGTTCACTCGGCCCGCGGTGTCCGAGGCGCCGATGAAGTTCACGTCCACGCTCAGGAATGCGACCCGCGTGGAATAGTTCTGAAATAGGAACGGCAGGACGTCCCGCGCCTCGTTGATGCAGTGCGGGCAGTCGATGTCCATGAACTCCAGGAGCACGGGCCGGCCCTGGAGCGACGACAAGCTGATGGTGCCGCTGTCCGACGTCGGGAGAGAGAAGTCCGGCGCCACCTTGCCCGGATCGATGCCCGTGTTGCCGAACGGATTCACAATGATGAGGACGAGGATCGCCACCATCACGATCGTCGTCACGAGGATCAGGCGCCTTCCCCCGCGCGTCAGATGCGGACGCGCCGCAGCTCGCTTCGCCTCGAGCTCCTGTCGCTGTTCGTCCGTCAGTTCGCGCGAGAAGTCGACCTTCGCTCGGGGATGTTGGCCCGTCACATGCCGCTCGAGGTTCTCGAGCTTCACGGAGACGCCACAGACGGGGCACTTCGTCGCCATGTCCAGAGTATCGATGCGCCGTCTCGAGATAAAGTTCCCGCGGCTTTGTCAGGCGCCAGAAAAAGCATGGGGACGCAGGGATTTGAACCCTGATCGACGGGTTTCTCCCACGCGGGGAGCGACCCACGCGTGTTTTGCGAACCATGGGTCAGCGCTCCAGTCTGTCATCACCGGATCAGCAAACCCGTTCGCAATCAAGCCCATGACTGGAGCCCGTAATTCTACCAGGCTAAACTACGTCCCCATGGGACTCGGACACTCGCGAACAGCGGCGGGCATATCTAACTTTGTGTCAAGGGAGGGCGCGTCTTCAGTGCGCGATCCGCGGAGTGGTGTGGCTAGTCGGATTCCGTGACGAAGCCGGTCCCACGACACCGCGTGCACTGACCGCTTCCTCGGCAATACGCACACACGGAGTTCGGTCCGCCGCCCGTCCCGGCGCAGTCCTCGCACATCTTCCACCCCTGGCACGACGGACACGAGCTCTCGTACGGAATCTCCGCCGAAATCCGGATCAGGGCGCCTTCGCCTGTTGCGACGAGATCGCCGTCGATCGTGCGCAGGCCGAGCTTCGCGCGGAAGGATCCGCCCTGCAAGATCTTGACCTCCGAGGCCTCGGGATCGTCCGGCGTGATGATGAGCGATCCTTCGAGGAGGGCGGGTTCGAGAGGTCCGTCGACATCGTTCGAGACGACCTGTCCGCGTAGCGATGACTTCCGCTCCGCGGAATCTGGACTCGCGAGTCCTGTGATGCGGCACGCCAGCCGGAGACCTCCCCGGAAGGGATCCGTGCCGCGGTCCACGACGACGCGTGCGTATCGTCCGAGGATCGACTCGTCCAGCATCCGGTGGTTGCCAGGTGCCTCTCGGGGCTTGAAACGCGACGGTGCCATTCTCACGTTTGGGACGACCGCTCTCCCGTCGGCCGGCTCGCGTCCTCAGGCTACCGCCACATCGCGCCTCAGCGCTGGCGCATCTTCTGCTCCCGCTTGCGGCGGCGCATCCGCTTCTTGCGCCACTTCCAGCGCATCTTGCCGCGCTTCTTCCACGCACGCGAGGAGCGTTTCATTCCTTGACGGACGCGCGGAAAATCCGGGCCTCTTATGTAGTTTCCGTATGCGGAGTGTCACTCGCCCCGGCCCTCGCCTTGCACGATCGCGGTGCGGACCGGGAGTTCGCCGGAGAGCCGGAGCTCCCTCCACCATGCGATAGCGGCGAGACCGTAGGCGGGCCCTGTTAGCCCCGGGAGGACCGCGAGGATGGTGCTGAAATTCAGGAACGAAATCGACGGCCAAAGGAGTTGAGCAGCGACCCCACCTACCGCAATTTCAAGAAGGGAGACGCCCGCCACGGCTAAAAACGGACGTGCGGAGCGACTCACGCGACGGGCTGCAATCAGAAACAAGGCTCCGTGACCGATGAGGATGGGCGCCGAGACGGTCGGGATGTACAGGAACAATCCGTACACGAACCACCACACACCCCAGGGAACGCTGAACGGGAGAAGCCACGGCACGAGTGCGAGCGAAACCACGAACCCGGTGAGCGGTGCCACGATGAACGCGATTGCGAATCGGATGCGTCCCCGCTCCCCGCGGACCGGATCGCGGACAAGCAAGGCGGCGCTCAGATGGACCCATCCGATCACGTAGAGCGCCATGACGAACCAGGTGCCGCAGAACAACAGCGAGAAGGGAAAGGGCGCCGCGGCGAGAAACAGCAACCCGGCCCACGCGAAGCACACACTCGCCCAGAACATCCTTCGCGGGTGCATCATCCGTCCATCGGCGGACCCGCGCTTGAGGGCGCGGGCCGTATCGAACCCATCGCCAACCGAAGACCGATCTTCAGCTGTGCGCGTAGAGCGTGTTCCCGGGTCCGGTATAGTCCGGTCCCTCGCCCCACGCGAGATGGGCGGTCCCCTTCGGGTCCAGCGCGAGAGTGATATAGTCACCGTAGGGGAACGCGAACCCTTGTCGGGTCACGTACGCGTACCCGGAGCGGAACGCGGACACCTTGATCTCGGAGGACCAGGTCCGACCGCCGTCGGAGGAGGTCCGGTACCAGAGGTTGAACGCGCCGGTCCGATTGTCTATCCACGCGACGCGCACGTCTCCCGCGATGCCTGCGGCGACTCCCGGGAACACGTGGAAGGAGGGCGTGCCGTCGGTGCTGAGATCAATCCGAGAGGACCACGTGGCGCCGCCGTCCGTCGAGCTCCGGTACCAAACATGCGGCGGCCCGTTGTTGTAGAGGGGTGCGTTGTACGTCACGTAGACGTTCCCGCCCTGGTCCGTCGCGATCGCCGCGCCGGTTCCGAGGAAATCCCAGCCGCAACCGAGGCAGCCCGGGCCCGGCGGCAATCCCGTGTCTGCGTAGGACAGGCTCCACGAGACGCCCTTGTCGGTCGACATCGTGACGAGGACGTCCTGCGGGCCCTGCGCCTGTCCGCTCTTGTGAACGAGCTCCCAGACCATGTACACGGTCCCGTCGGGCGCGACGGTCGCCCCGCCGTTCAGGGGCCACCCGAGCGTGTTCTGATTGATCTGCGTCGTGACGAACGTCAGGCCGCCGTCGTGTGACGCGGAAACGAAGAACTTCTGCGCGACGTCAAAGCCCACGTAGACGTCGTTGCCCTGGACCGCGAGGCCGTCCTTGTCCGTGGGGCCTTGCTTGACGTCCGCGTTCACCGCGACGGGAGCGGACCACGTCGCCCCGAGATCCGTCGAGCGCTGGACCACCGTGTCCTTACCGAGGAGATAGCTCACGAAGACGGTCCCCGCCGCGTTGATCTTCACCTGCGGATCATATTGCGTGGAGGAACTCACGGTCAACGGTCGAGGCGCATCGAACGTTCGACCGGAGTCGTGCGAGACCTGCACCACGATCGTCGGATCGGCGCAGCCGCCGCAACCCGGGACGCCGCCGAAGTGCGTCGTGAGATAGTACACGTTGCCCGCGCCGTCCGAGGCGGCCGCGGGCTCCCAGTCGTCCCCTCCGGGCGGATAGCCCATGACCATCGGCGTCGTCAGCGGAGACCCAGCGCCGGAAACGATCGAGAGGACGATCACCGCCGCAAGCCCAAACGAGATCGTCCCGATCGCGGTTCGGGACGCACGCCCCGACCTCACCTGAGAACCCCGATGGGGATTGGCCCAATCGCTCATAACATTCGCTGCTCGTTTCCGGCCAACCGGAATACTCCATTCCGAGAGAGGCCGCCATCGTTGGGGGATTTCCGGCGGAGGGTTCTTGTAGGCGGCCCCCGCATGCTTGGCCGAGTCCCATGTGGTCTCCCAACCCCACGGTCGCCCCGGCGCCGTTCTCCCCGTCGCCCCGCAAACTGGGCTTCTTTGAGCGGCTCTCGATCGGCTGGAAGCTCACGAAGGTGAGCCTCGGCGTCCTCCGTAAAGAGAAGGGCCTGATCCTCCTGCCCTTCGCCTCGCTCCTGATCACCGTGGCCGTCTGGGCGATCTTCTTCCTCTCGATCTTCTTCCTCGCCGCGCCCACGGATCCGTTCGGGTCGGTCCTGTTCTACATCGGCCTCGCGATCGTGTACTTCGTGACGTTCTTCGTCTCGATCTACTTCAACGCCGCCGTGATGGGCGCCGCGATGATCCGCCTGAACGGCGGCGATCCGACAATCGGGGACGGACTGAAGGTCGCGCGCGCGAACATCGGACGCATCGCCGGTTGGGCCCTGCTAACCGCGACCGTCGGGTTGATCCTTCGCGCGATCTCCCAGCGATTCGGGTTCGTGGGCCGCATCATCGCGGGCGTCGCGGGACTGGCCTGGGGCGTTGTCACGTATCTTGTCGTGCCGACCTTAATCTTCGAGAAGCTCCGACCGTGGGCCGCGGTGAAGCGCAGCGGCTCCCTCCTCCGGCAGACCTGGGGCGAGGCCGCGGGCGGATACATCACGCTGGGAGCCATCTTCGTGCTCCTCGCCCTTCCAGCCTTGCTCCTCATCGCCCTCGGCGCGGTCCTCGGAGGGGTGACGGGCCTCATCATCGGCCTCGCCATCGCCGTCGTGTACTGGCTCATCCTCGGCCTCCTGGGCTCGGCGGCCCAGAGCATCCTCGTCACCGCGCTGTACCGCTACGCGACCACCGGAGAGCTCGGATTCGGTTTCCCGAAGGACGTGTTCCCGGGTCGCGGTCCGGTCTCCCGCTGAGTGTGTGGTGCGGGCGTCGCGGTCACGTCCCCCGGTCGAGCTCAGGGCGTGTAGAACGCGACCGTCGCGATCGTCGTGCTGTCGTACCACAGGAGGTAGAACACGTACGACGTGGCCGGAGGCAGGCCGCCGCTCCGCGTAATTGTGAAGGCGTCGCCGGATGAGATCTTCCCGTCCCCATCGGCGTCGCTCCATGTGACACCGTACGTCGTGCCGCTGACGTCGACCGTCGATAGGGTGCCCGACGCCGCAATGGCATTGGGGGTACCGGTCGTCGTATTCACGCGCAGGTTCACGACGTAAGCGTCCCGGCTGAGTCGCTGCGAGACGCCGGCGACCTGGACCGTCGCGACGCCGTTCGAGATCGACGCGACCGAGAGGGTCGCGAGGGGCCTTGGTGCGGAGCCGGGCGTGCGAACCAAACCGCCGACCAGGACGTAGAGGACCGCCGCGAAGATCGCGGGGATGACGACCAAGACGAGGATGATGATGAGGACGATCAGCCCCGTCTGGCTTTTCCTCGGAGGCGGTGGATAGTAGTACGGATAGGGATACGGCGGATAGGGAGGATATACAGCGCTTCCTGGAGGCGGCGAAGTCGGTGGTCCGTACGGCCCGGCGGGTGGCGGCGCAGAACCGGATGTCACGCAATGCCTATGGGCACCACCGTTGAAAGGAGTTGCGCCACCCGACGATGGACCGGGCGGTCCGTCGATTACCCTTAAACAAGGTTAACGGCATCCGAACAAATCGTTAAGTGCCCCGGGCTCCTTCGTTCCGATTCCGAGGAGGACCCGAGCCATGGCCCGAGCCTTGTGGAGTGGTGCGATCGCGTTCGGACTCGTGAACATCCCCGTCAAGTTGTACGGGGCCACGGAGAGCAAGGACCTCTCCTTCACCACGCTCCACGCGTCGTGCATGACCGCGTTGAAGCGCCCGTACATCTGCCCGAAGGACAACGTGCCCGTCGATGCGAAGGACATGGTCAAGGGGTACGAGTTCGCAAAGGGCCAGTACGTCATCATGAAAGACGAGGACTTCGACAAGATCCCGCTCGAGGCGACGAAGGCCTTGGAAGTCTCCGGGTTCGTCGACGCGCAGGAGATTTCCCCGCTCTCTCGGGAGCGGAACTACTACCTCGGGCCGGAGGAGATCAGCCTGAAGCCGTTCGAGCTGTTCCGCCAGGCGCTCATGCGGACCGGCAAGGTCGCGATCGCCCGCGCGGTCCTCTGGAAGAAAGAGCAGCTCGTCGCGATCAGCCCGCAAGACGGCGGCCTCGTGCTGACGACGCTGATGTACCAGGACGAGGTCAAGCCGCCGCCGGAACCGCCGGCGACGCAGCCGATCGTCATCAGCGACGCGGAGATCGAGCTCGCCTTGCAGCTCATCAGGGCGCTGACGATGGACCTCGATGTGTCGAAGTTCCGCGACCGTTACCGGGACGCGCTCATGGCGCTGATCCAGGCGAAGGTCGAGGGCAAGGAGCTCCCCGCGGTCGTGAAGTCGGAGACGAAGCCGACGCAGGACCTCATGGCAGCGTTGAAGGCGAGCCTCGAGGCCGCGAAGGCCAGCTGAGCGGATGCCGTCCTTCGATCCGTACACGCACGTGATCAAGCCGATGCTCGCGGAGAGCCGCGACACCCCGTTCGACTCGCCGGACCACATCTTCGAGCTGAAATGGGACGGGACGCGCGCGCTGGCCTTCGTCCGCAATGGCCTGCGGTTCCAGAACCGCCGCCTGAACTTCATCGAGGACCGGTATCCGGACTTGACGGTTCACACGAAGAAGGACGCGATCCTCGACGGGGAGATCGTCGTGATGAAGGGGGCGCTCCCGAGCTTTGAGAAACTCCAGGAGCGAGAGCGGGCGAGCGGGAAGATCAACATCGAGTACCTCGCGAAGACGCTCCCCGCGACGTACATCGTCTTCGACATCCTGTACGTCGGCGACAAGGAGGTCATGAGCCTCCCGCAGATGGAGCGGAAGGCGCTTCTCCCGGAGATCGTCGAGGTCGACGACCGGGTCGTCTTGAGCGACTACATCGAGCGCCGCGGCGTGGACTACTTCAACGCGGTCGTCGCGCGCGGCCTCGAGGGCATTATCGCGAAGCACAAGCTCACCCGGTATTACACGGGGAAGCGGAGCAAGGACTGGATCAAGATCAAGAAGAAGACGACCCTCGACTGCGTGATTTGCGGCATCACCGCGGGCGAAGGCGAGCGGGAGGACACGTTCGGCTCGCTCATCCTGGGCGCATACCACGAAGGCAAGCTCGTTCACGTCGGCCGCGTCGGGACCGGGTTCTCCGAGGCGGGCCGACGGCAGATCATCGAGCGCCTCCGCCCCCTCAAGGGCCCGTGTCCGTTCCCGGAGGAGCCCGAGATCGACGCCCACGTGGGCTTCTGGACGAAGCCCGTCCTCGTCTGCGAGGCCCACTTCCTCGAATGGTCGAAGGACCGCCGCATGCGCGCGCCGTCGTTCTCGCGGATGCGGGACGACAAGCGGCCCGAGGATTGCGTCGTCACGTTCCCCTGAGATTTTTCGACTCCTTTATCCATATCCGCGGACATAGGGCCGGCCGCTGGGGGAAGCTCCATGGCGAAACTCGAGTTATCGGACATCGGCGTATTCGTGAAAGATCTGAAGGCGGCCCGCGCGTTCTTCACCCGCAAGGTCGGGCTCAAGGTGCGCGGCAGCATGCCGAAGTGGGGCTATCTCGCCCTCGGCGCGACGAAGGGCGGCGACGACGCATCCCTGAACGTGTGGCAGCCGACGCCGGATTGGGGCGACACGTATGAGTCGTCCAAGACGCAGATCGGCGGTGTGACGGGGATCGGCTTCCTGACGACGGACCTGAAGCGGACCGTCGAGGCGCTCAAGAAGAAGGGCGTGAAGGCCGCCGTCGACGCGCAAGATGCGATGTTCGGTCGATTCACGGACCCGGACGGGAACGTCCTGTTCCTGTCCCAGCCGCGCAAGTCCAAGGTCCACCGCGTCGGGCTCTCGGCGCTCGCGTTCGTGACGGTCGCGTCGCGCGACTCGAAGAAGACCGGCGAGTTCTTCACGAAGGCGCTCGGCCTGAAGAAGCAGCGCGTGCCGGCCGAGGAAGGCGGCGAGGACTTCACGACGTACTCCGTCACGCCGAAGGCGACGGGCATCATGCCCTTCACGCCGCGGAAGGACATGTACACGGACGCGAAGGACTACGACGAGGACATGGCGCACATCGGCGAGGACACGTCGATCGGCTTCTCCACGAAGGACATCTACGCGACGCAGGACGCGTTGATGGCGAAAGGCGTCCGCTTCCAGAAGAAGGCGGAGAAGCGCCCGTGGGGCGGGATCCAGGCGAAGTTCTTCGACCCGGACGAGAACGTCTACGCGCTCTACCAATACGACGAGTGAGCGGGCGACGGAAAACAAGAGAAGGGGCGGGCGAAGGGCCCGCCGTTCTTTTTTCTAGGGGCCGCCTGGCGGCGAACCCGGCAGCGTCATATCGAGCGGATCGGGTTCCGCCGTGGGCTGGGCCGGCAGCTGCGTCATCGGCTGCGCGGGCGGCTGCGGCGGGGACCGAGGCGCCATGGGCGTCCCACGGGACGTTTGCGCCCCCTCGCGCTTGCGCATGCCCCACACCATCCATGCGAGGAACGCGAGGGTGACGGCGAGCGCCGCGATGACGCCCTCCAGGATCTGGATCATCCCGAGGAGCGCGCTCGATCGCACGCTCACCGTGAACTGAGACGTCCCCACGTTGCCCGCGGCATCCGTCACCGTCAGCTTCGCGGAGTATTGGCCCGGTCGGCTGTAGACGTGATTCGCGGTCGCGGTGTTGGCGGTCGTCCCATCGCCGAAGTCCCACTGGTACGAGACGATCCCGACGTTGTCCGTCGAAGCCGACGCATCGAAGAAGAGCGGCTGGGCCTCGTCGACCGTGCGATCGCCTCCGCCCCGAGGCACAGGCGCGACGGTGTCGCGGACCGTTACGTCGACCGAGGACGTGGCGGCATTTCCGGAGTAGTCCCAGACCGTCAGCGTGGCGGTGTATGTGCCCGCATTCGGGTATTGATGGTCCGCGGCGACGCCAGTACCGGTCGATCCATCGCCGAAGTCCCAAGAGTAGCCCGCGATCCCGAGATTGTCGGAGGAGCCGCTCCCGTCGAACGAAGCCACGGCGCCCTGGTCCACGGTGATGGCGGGTCCTGCATTCGCGGTCGGCGGCACGACGTCGAGCGTGGCGGCGTAGACGTCCTGCCCGGAGCTGCGGGTGTCGAGGAACGCCGCAAAGATGTCACCGACGGCATCGGCGGCGATGCTCACCTGGAATTGGAAGTCACTCGGCACCAGGTTGTCGTTCACTTTCATGTTCGGACCCCAGGTGAGCCCGTCCGCAGACGACGCCGTGTAGATGTCGTACGAGGTCGAGCCGCAAGTGCGGCAATCCGACCAGGCGACCTGGATCTTCCCCCCGCTTACCGCGAGGCTCGGAACAAGTTGCGGCATCGCGGTGCCGTCGTCATTCACCTGAGCGTTGAGGGCGAACGTCGTGCCGCCGTTCGTCGAGCGGGTCGCGTAGATGTCCGATGCGGTATTCGCGTTGCGGTAGTCCGTCCACGCGACATAGATCGTGCCCGCCTCGTCCAGCGCGATTGTCGGGTCGGACTGGATCGCGTTGCCCGTGTCATCGTTCACGACGACGTTGGGCCCCCAGGATAGTCCACGGTTGGACGACTTTGCGAACATGATGTCACGTCCGCGTGCGCCGGTCCGGGGATCGCTCCAGACGACGTTCACGCTGCGATCCGGGCCGATGGCGATCGCGGGCTGGCCCTGTTCCGAGGTCGATGCGTCGTTGTTGACGCGGATCGAGGGGTTGAAGCTCACTCCGGCGTCCGTCGAGTTCGCGTAGTAGATGTCCGGTCCGAGGATCGGGCTCCGGGTGTCCGTCCACACGACGTGGACCAGGTTCGGGTCCAGCGGGTCGATCGCGATGCGCGGCTCGGACTGGCTGTTCGTCGTCACGTCGTTCACGCGGAGATTCGCGGAGAACGTGAGGCCGCCGTTGATCGATTTCGAGAAGTACACGTCGTTGTCCCCGTTCCTCGGGTCCGTCCAGACGATGTAGATGTTGTTCGCGCCGTCGAGGGCCAGCGACGGTTCGTACTGGGAATTCGCCAACGTCGCGTCGTTGTTGACGCGCACGGGCGTGGCCCAGCTGAGCCCGCCGTCCGAGGACTTCGTGAAGAAGATGTCCGTCTGCGAGACCGTGCCACCCCAACCAGCGAAGGCGAGGTAGGCGACGCCGTCCGACCCGACAGCGAGGGACGGGTTGCCCGCGGTGTAGGCGGGCACTCGGTCCACCTGCACGTTCGGGCCGAAGTACGGCGGTGGGGGCGCCGCGGAAGCCGCAGGCATCATGAACACGAACAGACTCGCGGCGAACAAGGCAATCATCATGGCGGTCGAGAACAGCCGGACGGATGGGACACGAGACGCGGGCGCACCCAACATATCGATGGCACTCCCTAGGCCGGGGGCGTTCGTGGGCGACTATATAATCGGACTGGGACGACTATCGAAAACGAAAACGAGGCCTCCCGCAACGCAACGTCCGCTCCGGTCCAAAACGGAGAGAGCTTAATGTGGCGGCCGGAAATTCCGGCCTCGGAGCGGAACGCATGGCGGGCGGTCAAGTCGTCGTCGAGACGTTCGATTCGAAGGTGCTGAAAGGGAATGCATTGGGAGATCCGACGAAGCGGGACGTGGCCATCTATCTCCCGCCGAACTACGATCCCTCGAAGCGGTATCCCGCCGCCTACGCGATCGTCGGTTACACGGGGACGGGCAAGTCCCTCCTCTCCGTCGATCCGCTCGGCGAGGACCTGAAGCGCCGGCTCGACCGACTCATTCGCACGGGGAAGATGGGCCCGATGATCGTGCCGATGGTCGACTGCTTCACGCGCGTCGGCGGGAACCAGTACATCAACTCCAGCGCGACGGGCCGCTACGACGACTACCTGCGCGAGGAGATCATCCCGTTCGTCGAGAAGCGGTACCAGGTGTCCCGCCGCGGGATCTGGGGCAAGTCCTCCGGCGGCTACGGATCGATCGTCCAAGGGATGTTCCATCCGGAGACCTGGTCGGCCCTCGCGGACCACTCGGGCGACGCGATCTTCGAGTACTGCTACCTGATGGATTTTCCGAAGGCCTTAGCCGCGTTCCGCGAACACGGCGGTCCCGCTGGATGGCTCCGCTGGTTCTGGCGGCAGCCGAACCGGCGCATCGAAGGGCTGTACCCGACGCTGAACACGATCGGGATGGCGGCGCACTACTCCCCGAATCCGCGGAGCCCCACGATGGGGATCGACTTCCCGTTCGACCTGGAAACGGGGGAATGGCGGCCGGACGTGTGGGAGCGATGGCGGCGCTGGGATCCCGTGAACATGATCGACCGCTACGCGTCGCGCCTGCGCAGGATGCGGCTCGTGTACATCGACTGCGGCACCGCGGACCAGTACAACCTCATCTGGGGTGCTCGCGCGCTCCACCGCAAGTTGGCAAAGCATCGGATCAAGCACGTCTACCAAGAATTCGACGACACGCATTCCTTCATCACGTATCGATACGACGTGAGTCTCCCGCTGCTCTACCGCGCCTTGAAAGGGTGATGGTTGGGAATCGACTAGGTTTTATTCGAACCCGCCACGCAGGGAAGCGGGAGGCGGGCGAATCGACGCAGCATGGATGCCAAGTCGGGGTCGACGCGATCCAGTGCGACGAGGATTTCGTACCACGGCACGTCCCGCGCGACGTGGAGCCGAGCGGCCAGCGCCGCACGCATCGCTCGCTCAGTCGTCCGACCGAGGATGCGACCGAGGGACCGTTCGGCCACGAGGTCGGCCCCCGCCGGAACGGTGGCTCCGCTGGGTGCTCCGGCCTTGGGGCTCCGCGACGGCGTCCCAGGCGGCGGGTGCGCCTCCTTCGTCGGTCTCCTCCGCGTCATAGGAATGACGCCCCTGCGACGCGACAGCGACCCCGCCTTGCGGCGGCGGGTCGTCACAAGACGCCTTGAAGGTACGTTTGGGCGCTCCGGGGACTAGGAAGCTACGTACACGCGGACCACCGCCCGTGTCACAACTGCCATGCGGCCGGGGTGGTTCCGGAGAGGGCTCAGGTGTCTAGGAACGCCGATATGGCCGTAGCGGTCTCCGCGGGTTTCTCGACCATCGGGAAATGACCGGCATCCTCGATTGGGACGAACCTCGCATGCCGAATCTGACGCGCGGCGTTCTCGCCAATGTGCCAGTCGAATTGCGGATCCTGAAGGCCCCAGACGAGCAATGTGGGACACTCGATGCGCCCCAAATCGGCCGCCACGGAGGCATCGGACCGGCGCAAAGCCTGGCCGGTCGCGAGGTACGCCAGTCTCTGGTCGCGCGGCCTCCATTGCTCGACCAACGTGTTGACCCAGTCCGCGTCCGCAAATCGTGGGTCATGGAACACCGCCTTCTGAAGCAGCGAGGTCATTCCGTGCGCCGAGGGTGCGCGGAGATACGCGGGCAGGAGGACGGGGAGGTAGAGCCGGAGAGCCTTCGCGGGGAGCTTCGGGACGAGTCCCGCCGCGTCGACGAGGACGAGCTTCTCGACCTGCGTTGGACGATCGATTGCGAGCATGACGGCCAACGTGCCGCCCATCGAACTCCCCACCACGATGACCCTTGGCAGCGCGAGCGCGTCGAGCAACGCGACGACCGCGCGGCGATAGGCGGACAGGGAGCGATCCTTGCCCGGGAGCGGCAAGCTGCGATTGTGGCAAGGCAAGTCCGGCGCGATCCATGGGTGGCCTGCTCCGAGGGCGTCGGCGAGGGGCAGCCACACCTCCGCCCATGCGGGATAGCCGTGGAGGAAGAGGATCGGAGTCGGGCTCCCGGAGCCCTGTGGAGTTCCCCCGCGTAGGTATCGGAACGTAACGCCGCCCGCCTCCACGAATCGCTCCTCGACGTTCGGAGGAAGGGTTCGGCTGGGGACGGTCGCGTCTACCACGTCCGTGGGAAGACGATTCAGCTAAAAGGCCTTCGCGGTCGAAGGCGAGTCACGGGGTGCGATACGTTCGGCTCTCCGGGCGGACCGCGCGACCGATCCAGTAGGAGAGCAGGGGCAAGGACCACCAGAGGACCCGGGCTTGCACGCCGCCGACCGTCACTTCCCAGAATTGCGGCGCAATCGCGACGGTCATGAGGGCGGACAAGATCACCAGGCGATTCCTCCCGTTGCGGAACAGCTGGACGGTCTTGGGCGGGACGAGACCCTTCTCCTCGATACTGAGGACGTGCGCGAATGCGGCAAGGATCAACATGATTCCCGACAGGTCGAGGGTGAAAAGGGTCGATGAGTAATCGCTCACGCGCGCGGCTTCCTCGGGGGTGAGTGTGGGGTTGACGACCTCGACCGTGTTGAGCAGGTAGGGGATCACCGCGACCAGGAGGAGAAGGACGACATTGAGGAGCGTGACCGCTTTCGTCTCGATCGGCAGGACGGACATGTAGGTCGTGTAGATCAGCCAGGCCGTGATCAGGATGAGAAACGTGAAGCCGAAGGCGACGATGTGACGATTGATCTCGTCGCCCGACGCGGGAGGACTCACGAGGAGGGCGAGTGATCCGATGGAGAGCGAGAGCCCGAAGATGAGATCGGCGAGCGTCTCGATCCGGGGACGCGGCCGTCGGCGCGCTTCCGCCTCGCGACTCTCGGAACCGGTGGCCAAGGTGTCCCGCTCGTGAATGCGATGTCGGTATTAGTTTTGCATCGTGAGCGGCCTTGTTTCGGCTCGACGCTTTTCCCGGGAATAGCGGACCCGGAGGGATCTCGCCACCGGAACAAACAATGTAAACTTCTGGAACCCATGTGGATTCTTTGCTTCGCAGCACCGGCGACGAAGTCAGCGCTGCACACAGCGGCCAGTGTCCTCGCGCGGCAGATTAACGGACCTACGAACCCTCTCCATGGCGACCAAACAGACGCCTGAGTCCGCGCGGCTTCGTCTGACGCCTCATCTGCCGCTCGCGGTCCGCCTGCATGCGTCCGCGAGCCGCCTTGTCTCGCTCGTATTTCCCGATTGCGTCGAGGAGAATTCTCCCGCCGGCCACTGCGTCATCGTTTCCAATCCAGCGTTGGAACGTGTCGGGAACTTCCAGGACCAGCCGGTTGCCCTCCTTTCGATGCTTGATTCCAACGAGGAATCCACGGTATTCGTCGATCTGCTTCTCCATGCCGGACTTGAAGTCAGCAAACCAAGGATTGCCTGTCATGATCATGTCGATTTGCCCATGCTCGATTGCCTCCAGCCAGCGCTCCCGCCCGATATCGTACACAGCCTCGACTGGTTTCTCAAGGAAATATGGTGGAGGTGCGCCGAGGCCCGCTAATCGGTACAGCGTCCTCATGGTTGCCCTTGCCGTGTGTAGGGCATCCAAGCTGACCACTCCATCTTCCATCTCCTTTCGCTCCTCCTCGAAATACTGACGCGTAAAGTACCGGTAAAGATCATTTTCCTCTGCGAACAGTGACCCCAAGAGCCTTTCGTTCTCTTCATTCTTCACGAAATGGACCTCGTAGTCCACGAACTTGACCCGCCGGGCCATCCAGTCCTTCCTTTCAAGGTCGTTTCCCAAACAAACGATGGCTGGGATGTCGCGGTCGGGTGACCACCACACTTCCCATAGCGACCGAATCAGGGCAGCCATGTCGGCGCCTGTCAGTTTCTTTCCATGCACCTCGTCGAACACGAGCGGGAACGACAAAACCCGAGGTATCGCCTTGCGGACCTTCGCCATCGACAGCGTTTCTGGGGCATTCAGGAGAGTCGATACCGCCTCGCCGACCATGAGTTTCAGACAGTACTCCATGAACCGCGTTTTTCCATTGCCCGCCTGTCCGGTCACGACAAGGTCTGGCGGGCCGACCCGGTCTGGGTACACCGCTCTCTTGCGTCTGTTCCAAGAGTTGAACAGTGGACAGGAGAACATGAAGAGCAAAGTCTCGCCCATCATCGCTTTGGCGCGTTCCTTGATTTTGACGCTCGCCGTCTGGCCGCGATCTATTGTCTCGATGTACCGTTCGATGCCCTTCAAGCCCCTTGAGACCGCCTCGGGACTCATGCCGTCGGCGGTGCGGATTCGCCGTTCGCCGTGGAACCCTATGACAAGCCTCTCGTCCCGCCTAATCCACGCGCTTGGCCAGTTGACAACCTCGTTCTTCCTAGACGTCTCGATGTAACCGGATGCCAAGACGACGCCGGGATCGAATGTCAGTTCATCTATCGAAGTTGGCTGAGGTATCCACTGACGGGTGGCGTCGACAAGTTTCTTCCGTTCAGCTGGGTCGGCCGGGAGGCGAATAGTGATGTTGCTGCTCTGTAGCGGTGCC
The DNA here is from genome assembly GCA_035636595.1 of Thermoplasmata archaeon. GTDB lineage: Archaea > Thermoplasmatota > Thermoplasmata > RBG-16-68-12 > RBG-16-68-12 > RBG-16-68-12. Next base: position 11,301 of record DASPYU010000021.1, on the reverse strand, counting down.
GCTTCCGGGACATCCCGCATTTTCACAAGAGCCTGCCTCACGATGTCCTTGATTGTCAGGGAGACGGCGTCCCGTTCCTCCTCGTCTGACTCTGACTCCGCTGTGACCCATACTTGAAGGGCCTTGGCGCGTTCCTCGCCTGCTTCGTCGCCGACGTGTTCTGCTAACCTTCGCAAGTCCGGGAACTCGGCGCAGCCGGCCCGGATCGATTCATACAACTCCAGAAGGTCTCCGTACTCGTCCACTTTCGCGCTCGGGTAGTCGAGACGGATGAACAAGTTGCCCTGCCTCGATCCGGACAGGTTGTACGACGTGAACACGAATCTTATCGTCTCGTCGTTTTCGAGGATGTAGTATTTTGAATGCTCTCTCCGCTTCGGGAGGAGGGCCACGAACCGACTGGTCTGATAGAGGTTCAGCAAGCGATCGAGCGAGGTAACGTTCTCTTTCATCCCGCTTCTCACCGCATCCTCTGCGCTGTCATCTAACTGGTAGCCGAGAACTAGATCCAGCGACTCCAAGCCTTGGTCGAACAAGCGAAGGATGTCGTCCGTCTTCGCTACGTACGTGACGCAACGCATCCTTTTGAATCCGGCAACCAGCTTGTCGAAGTCGCTCGGACCATTGATTCTGCCCACCTTTCGCAGAGTCGATCTCATGGCAAGATCAGAATTCATGGGGCCAGATTCCAGACGGCTCCCGAAAATTGAAAGTTGGTGGAGACGGTTTCGGGATTCATCTAACGAATCTGGAGTTGCCAGTTGATTTCCTTTGGTCGATGAGGTCTCCGCCAAAGACAAGCTCCCCCGATTGTGCAGCGGTCGCGGTGCTTATGAAGTCATTGGAGAGCTGAGTGAACCAATCCAGAGCCAAGCTCAGACTTCGAGGAGAGTCGTGCTATCGAAATTTCCGCGAACCGGCGACGCCATTCAAATTCGGCAGGCAGTCTGGCTTAATAGGGGACCTGCCCGAGGCTCCCTCAACTTGCTTCTTCCCCCTCGGACGGTAGGCCCTGGCGTAGCGCCTCGAATAGCTGTCCCTTGCCTGAGATCCAGTCATGGATCCGAATTTTGCCCTTCTCCGTTCGAATAACTGTGTACTGACCCGTCGGAACATATTTCACGGACCGAATCTCGTCCCACCGAACGAAGAAGTTCCTCGTCCAAGGCGAATGCTTCCGAATTCCTCCTGGAGTCAACTGATACTCCGCGCCGAAGAACTCGACTGCGGTGGCCCATAGAGGTAGGACTAGAGCGACGATGATGATTCCGACAATTGCGAAGTTGGACGGAATCCATCCTGAAAGGTTCTGTAAGCCACGCGAGGTCACGAGGAAAAGGACCGACCATGCGAGGGCTACACCGACCACGAATCCCTTCCAGGCCCATCCGTAGGCCATGATTTCGTCCGCTTCGGAAGCCTCGCTGTGAAAACGTTTTCTCCTGAGAGTCGAGGCAACCGCGTGTGCGAATGCAACAATTAGGACGATTATGGTAACCAAGGTCTCGGTGGTGGCCATCCTGTCCTCGCTCTCCCTCGTCGGCTGAGCAATGTGTGCGTGGGCAGAAAAAGGAGGAGGGCCGGGCCAACTGACCCGGCGTGTCGAGAACAAGGGGTGGCCGTATCAGAGACTCTAACCGAACCCTGAGATCCCAAAAGTCGTACCGTTCCCATGGGTGGAGCGGACCCTGGAGGGATTCGCCGTTTCTCCATATGGGCATGTCAATGTCGGACGAAGCAGCGGACGAGCAAAGGTACGCCAAGAGCAGCAGGTCGTCCCGTCCCAGCATGAGGAGGGTCAAACGGCCCTCCTCGCTTTCCCGGACCTAGGGCCTGGTAGGATCCGCCGCCCAGAACGCGTCTTGCCCCAATCCACATTCCTAGAGTTGAGACGAACTAGTCAACAAAGGATGTGAACGTACCCGCAAGGTCTCCATACTTTGACTTGGCGGAGAGCCAGAATTCCTTGTTCTCGGGATCGCCGGGGCGGAAGAGGTGGTCGTACTTTATCCTGTCCTCGTCCGGGGGGAGTCGCTCGATGCAACGAACCGAGAATTCGCGGAGTTGTCGCGCCGTTACGAGGTGGGGGCTGAGGAGGACGTAGAGAAGAGCCAGCTTCTCGATCTCCTTGAGTTCATGTTTCCTCTCTTTTGAAGCATTCCTGAGGTGCTGCAGAGCGATGATGACTTTATCGCCGTTATTCAAGCGAGGGATCTCGAACTCGTTTTCGTCGGGGATACGACTGAGGAGATCCGAACCCTTCGGGCGCTTCCCGATCCTCTCCTTCATCTCGGTCAAACTCGCGGCCGAGCTGCCCGCCAAGATGAAAGTGCTGGATTGCGCTCCGAAGCGGCTGTGTTCCAAAGCAGTCAGGAGAGTTTCGAACGGCCAAGAATCTCCTGGACGCGCGTCGATTTCGTCCACGAAGCACAGACACGGCTTCTCAGTAGAGGTAACCTCCGCAATCTTCGTACGAAAGGCGGTCTCATCCAACTCCGTCAAGTTCACCTCTCGATATTCGACGCTCGCCCCGAGCGATGCCGCCAGTTGCCGCACAAAGTAGGTCTTTCCCGTTCCAGGGAGTCCCCAAATCAGGTAGTTCTCCGGTTCCCGAAATGAAGACGAAAGGCTGTTTGTTATCCGAAGCCTTAGATCCTTGAGCGAGTTTCGATCCTTCTGGTCGAACCTTCTGTAGCCGCCAATGACGCCAAAATCCGAAAGGTCGACCTTCCCCAGTTGGGCGATCAGTGCCGCCGCCTGTTGTAGTTCGTCACCAGCTTTTTTTCCTTCCAGACCCACCCTCTTCGTCAGCGAGGCGAAGCGGGGATCCGAGCGAATATTCTCGAACCAGAATTCCGAGTTGAGCTCGGTTAAGAGCGCCGAACGTTCCCGGTACGCCTTCTCCAACCATTCGAACGCGCTTTCCTTCTGTCCGAGGATCGAGTGCAAGGCAGCAATGTGGGCTGCGGCGGCTTCCAGGTTCGATACCTTTTCGGCTTCCCGCAAGATCTCCCTGGCTTCCTTCGAATTGCCGCAATGCACGTGTGCGTAGGCCAAGTCAACCTTGTAGAGCGGAGAATCAGACCCTCTCAGGGATGCAGACCTCCGAAGCTCCTCGATCCCTTGGTCACAAACGCCCATTTGAACCAGCGTCATGCCTAAGTTGTGATGCGCATCGGCGTGGTTCATGTCGATATCAAGCGCCTTGCGGAAGTAGGGAACGGCCTCGTCGAATCGATGGGAGTAGTACATCGCAGTTCCCACTTCGTAGTTTACCTGGGGTGACAGGGGGTCAAGCTCTAATGCATGTATTGTCTGCGATACTGCCTCGTCGAACCGCAGCTGATTCAGCAGAAGGTGCGCATATCGCCAGTAGGCCTTGGCGTAGCTCGGGTTGACGTCGATCGCCCTCCTGATTTCGGCCTCCGCTCCCGACAGGTTCCATTCAAACTGAAGCACTTTGGCAAGCGAGGTGTGTGCTTCGGCGAGGGTATCATCCAGCGCAATCGCCCTGAGCGCGTACTGCTTTGCCCGGGAAGATACTTCCTTGGAGGGGAGGGAACCTGCGAACGCCTGACCGGCATAAACGCTGCTGAGGGCGGCATGGGGCAAAGGATAGTCGGGTTCTCTCTCGATGGCCTGCTCGAAGTAAGAGATCGCTTGCTGGAGGTCCTCGGCCCTGCCAGTGGACTTGTAGTAGTGGTAACGGCCCTTCAGGTAGAGCGAGTAGGCGTCGGCCCCCTCGGCAGTCCCTTCAAGCGCTCGTCTGTCCACCGCGGCTAGCTGCACTTTCAATGCCGCTGCCACGCGCTTCGCGATGTCGCTCTGAATGTCAAGGACGTCCTTGACATCCCTGTCATAGGTCTTCGCCCACAGATGCTCCTCGCTCTGCGCATCGACGAGCTGCACGGTGACACGCAGCTTGTTCGGGCCCTTCCGGACACTGCCTTCCAAGACAGTCCCGACATCGAGCTCTCGCGCGATTTCCGCGATGCGCACGTTCTCTTTCTTGAACTTCATCACAGAGGTCCTCGCAATTACGCGAAGGTCATGCATTCGTGACACTGTCGTAATTAGCTCCTCCGTGAGTCCGTCCGCAAAGTACTCATCTTGCAGGTCTGGACTAAGGTTCATGAGGGGCAGGATGGCTATTCGTCTTCGATCGCGCTTCTTGACCGGCCTTCTCTCCGTAAGCGACAACAACGGCACCGTCAGATAGTCATCGTTGACGACGACAAAGGTCCCTGGGAATATATGTGTTAGCGGGCCCGGTGGCGTCTTCGTGAGTTGGGCTTAGACCCGCCGAGGTGATCCCATCGTGCAGGCGATCGTGGGGACGAATTGTCATCATGTTTCCGGCCTGGACCGCGGACCAAAGCTCGGAGCATCATCGAAATCTCCGCCAACAGGTTGCGCCTTTCGACGGAAGCGGCGGTCGCGCACTGGGCCGACCTGCGAACGACTCGAGGTAAGAAAGCCGCCCAAAGTGCCTGGGAGACTCTGGTCGTCAAGGCGTTGGATCGCGGCGTACAGGCGTCAGCAAAGGGTCGGACAAGCGAGCTCCGAAAATCACGACCCGCTCGGACGCATCGTCGGGGAGATAGCGGACCCGGAGGGGAGCGCTCCAATAATGCCCTGAATCCTATGGTACTAGCAACCGCCGAAGGGTCTCGGACTCCTCCACGAGCATAGCCCTTGGGTTGTGGACCAGCACCCCGCGATCCCCCCGCTCGCCCGGAACCCATTCGAACCGCCGGTCCCATCGCCGGATCAAGTCCAAGACCGCCGGGCCGTCCATGACCTTGTGGCCGTCCCGATCCACGGCGAGGCGGTCCAGGGCCGCCCTGCGGCTCGCTCGCTCGGCGATGTTGGGGGCGGAGTCGATCCAATGCTGCGGAAGCGCGGCTTGGCACACGGCCGCGGAAGGACGCGCAGGGTAGATGAGCACCACTGACACGAAAATGCCTGTTGGATCGAGCCAGACGCGCGTCGGAGCCCGGTGCTGCGTCGAGCCGTAAAGCACTTAGGTCCGCGGAAATCCGCTCCGATTAATTCCATAGGCGTCGCCCTGCTTCCTCGTCCGCCTGTTCCCATCATGTCCGCCCTCACGGGCGGGCACTTTCCCTCCACAGAATGGGAAATCAACCTATTCGTTCGGCGTGGTTCTCCTGCCCGTGCCCGGGATTATCCCCGTCTCCTCAATTGGCCTTCAGTGTTTGGGACGCGCGCGACCGAACGACTTTTGGAATCAGAACTTGCGGAGCGTGTATGGTTCATTTGTCGTCTCGAAACCCTCTGCGATTCTCAGATAGCCCCTTGCCCAGTCGGCCTGTGGGTACACGGCAGCCCTCAATCGTTCAGGCTCTGCGACGTTGGACGTGAAGCAAAAGTATCCTCGCTGCACCTTGTATCCCGGTTTGCCTTTCTGGCTTCTATCCAGATAGTTTTTCAGTTTCAGGACGTCCCTCCGAGCGCTGGCGTAGCGTCCCTTCCAGATACCTTTGAACTCCAACGCGATCCACAGGTTCCCGTCGGGGTCCGCGACTCCGAGATCGACTTCATAGTGCCGCTCATCCTCCTCTTCGAGCCTCTACTCATTGAACACTCGGAATCCCTCGGGATCCAACTTGTCACGAAGCATGGAGTAGGCTGTAGCCTGGAAGTCGGCCTCATTCGCAATGAGTCCCGCTCGTTTCTGCCGTCCAAGCTCGCTCCAGATTCCTTCAAAGAACTCGTCGAATCCATCAGCGCTCAACGTCATTTCTGGCCCCTCCGACGCACAAACGCCTAAATGTCTTCAACCTTCCTCTCGGGTCGTTCACCGCATCGTGAGGCGCGCCACTGGGTTGAGGAGGTCATCAAGCACATGTACTATGACGAGATTGTAAAGACGGCCCTGCATGCGGTCATCGCAGACCTCCGTTCAGGCCGGCTCCATTTGGAGATAGAAGGGGACTTGCGTGGCTTTCTCTTTCATCGGTGCGTCGAAATCCTGTCTCGTCCCTGCGATCCTCCGCTTCCGATTCATGCTGAGAAGCCCGTCGGAAGCGTGCAGCGCGGAACCAGGCGACCCAGAGCGGACCTTGTGATTGGTCCTAAGGCCGAGACGGTCGTGGAACTGAAGTTCGAGCCGTACAACAACGTCCAAGGAAGAGTTGACCCCAAGGCGGTCGGGGCGTGACATCCGAAAGCTCAGGGCTTGGGCGAGAGGAGGGCACAGTGGCCATTTCATCATGATTGAACTCGAAGGGGAGGACACGGAAGGAGAATGGTATTTCCCCCGCCAGAAGGCGACTCGCATCCCCAAAGAGGAATGGCACACGGAGGAGGAGCATTTCGTCTGGATCCACTACGAGGTTCCTCCCAGGAGCTAGGGGCCACAAAAACACACTCCCCACTGAGGCTGCGAGAAGGCTAGGGGCTGGTCTCCGCTTGGGCAGGTTGTGAGCGGGGCCATCCGCTTCGTCGGTTTCGCAAGGTGTGAGCGAGACCACATCACCGATATAGGTTTGAGGAAGCATTCGGGCGAGGAGGTGTCGGAGGGTGGCTCGGTATGCGGTCCGGACGGTACAGGTGAGCAAACTCGGCAAGGAACGATTCATGCCCGAAGGGGCCGTCCTTGAGGAAGGCTGGGAGCCGGTAGGCGCCTTCTTCGGGAACATGGAGCCTTGGCTTGTGGCGAAGAAGAAAGTTGAGTAATCAGATTCGCGGCGCGGGGAACGCGGGATTGTCCGTTCACTACCTGTCGCCTACTTGCAATGAGACCCCTTGGAATCTGAGACGCACTACGAGCTCCTGGAATCGTCTTTCGTTCACGGTGCGATACCGATCTCCGTTCTCCTTCAGAACGAGCCGAATTTCCTCGCGCGGGTGCAACGTGACCAAAGAGACTTCCGTCCAGTCGACGTCTTTCTCCCCCTTCAGGAAGCCGATAACGGCCGCATCGATGTGATTGCGGGACACCTCTTCCGGGCGAGGCATTCGTCGGGTCATGAATCGCCATCGGTGTAATCGGGATAAGTGGCGCCGCGAGACGGGTGGGTGAAAGTAACCCCCGCAGGCGCGACGCAATGTTTGAATCCTGCGCGATCCATCTATCCGGCGAATGAACTGGGGGATGCGGCACTCGGTCACAGTCATCCTCGTCCTCGTGGCCGTCGTGGGGGCCGCAGGCCTGCTTTATTCGTACCTGCCGAAGGGGAGCCCATCCAACAGCCCATCGGGCAATCCTCCGGGGAACAATCTGCAATGCAAGGGAACCGCCGCGTGCTTTACGGACAGCGTGACGTACATCGTGGACGGCGACACGCTCGACGTCGGCTCCACGCGGATCCGATTGGCGCTTGTGAACTCGCCCGAGGTGGGCCAGCCGGGCTATACGGAGGCCAAGCAGTTCACCGCCCAGACCTGTCCAGTCGGCTCGTCCGCGCTCGTGGACGAGGACGACGGCCAGACGGGAGGGAGCTACGGACGCACAGTCGCAGTCGTCTATTGCGGCGGCATCAACCTGAACGCCGCGCTGCTGGTTTCAGGTAATGCCGTGCTCGTCACATACTACTGCTCGGTCAGCGAGTTTGCCGACGAGCCGTGGACGGGCTGCCCGTAGGGGCGAAGCCGATGCCGCCATACTCGGCAAAGGCCAAGCAAGAAGCGGTACGGCTGTACGAGACGGGCCTCTCTTGCCGTACCGTCGCCGAACAACTGCGGGCGACGGGGCAACCATCGCCCTCTCATATGACCGTGCTTCGATGGACCAAGGAAGCGGGGAAAGGCCGGCGGACGCGCGGACATCGATTTCCGATCTCGGGCGAGACCGTTCGGGTCCTTTACGACCGCGGGATGGGCGTCCATCGAATCGCACGCCGATTTCACGTGGGGAGGAGCACGATTTACGAACGGCTGCATGAAGCGGGCGGACAGATGCGGCCGAGGCGGATGAAGTACGGTCATGTCTTGACCGAGGAACGCCTTCGTTTTCTCTACGTGACCAAGAACTTACGCGCCGAGGAAATTGCGGCGAAGTTCGGTTGCAACGTTGGGACGGTGTACAATTGGCTGAGGAGGAACGACGTTCCACTGAGAAGATTGCGGCGACCCTCGTGATGTGCAGTCGTACATGTACGTTGCATGCAGTTCGAACCCCATCCAGGGAATTGCCTTGAGCCAATCTCTAGACAGTCGCCTCCAAGTTTGTTGGTCTCGTCGGAAACGTTACTGGGAACCTGTGCCGTGAGCGGGAAACTTGCAAGGCGGGCTCTGCCGTCGCAATCCTTTTCTTTGGATGTCGGGGTACGGCGACAGTCATGTCCCGCCCCCGTAGAGCGCGGCCGACAGCACTTGAGCGCCGGATACTAGAACGCGAACGTAGGTTTTGGGAACTCCGGACGAGGTACGAGGCTGAGAATATGCTCAACCAGACCCATCTGAAGGTCGTATCGAGAGGTACCAAAGCCATTGAATCTTGGCACCGCATGAACCCATCTGGGCGCTTGCTGCTGAGAGGAGCCCAGCTTCAAGAGGCCGACCTCGACGGTGCCGACCTCAGGGGTGCGAATCTGCGGGAGGCTGACCTGACGTTTGCGCACCTAAGACGTGCAAATCTGGCTGGCGCCACCCTTGCGAGGGCGGACATGGATCAATCAGATCTGACTGGTGCCGACTTGACGAGGGCGGACTTGAGCGAAGTCGACCTAAGCTGGGCCGAGGCACGAAACGCCCAATTTCGACAGGCCGACATCACGTGGGTTCGCCTCTGGGAGACAAGTCTTGACGGAGCTAACTTTGCGGGAGCGAGGGCGTTCGTAACGATTTTTGGAGATACGGACTTGAGCAAAGTGAAAGGACTGGACAAGCTAGTTCACGTCGGACCGAGCATTGTTGATGACCGGACTCTGCGGAAGTCAAGCGCTCTCCCGCTGAGTTTCTTGCGGGGGTGTGGCCTCCCCGAGGCTCTCATCGACTACCTCCCGAAACTTCGAGGAAAAGAGCCTATTCGATTCCCCTCTTGTTTCATCAGCTATTCGAGTAAGGACGAGGCCTTTGCGAAACGCCTGCACACGGATCTCCAAAACAAGGGCGTCCGATGTTGGTTCGCGCCTGAGCACATCCGAATCGGCGAGAAGATCCGGAAGAGCATCGACCAAGCAATCAGGGAATACGACAAGCTGCTACTAGTCCTGTCGAAAGCTTCCATGAAGAGCGACTGGGTGGAAAGCGAAGTGGAAAGAGCTCTGGAGAAGGAGCGGCGGGCTCACCGACCGGTCCTGGTGCCCATACGCGTCGATGACAGTGTTATGCAAAGTCGTGTTGCTTGGGCCAGTGAAGTTCGGCAACGTCATGTCGGCGACTTTCGCAAATGGACGACGAGCAGCTTCTATACGAAGGCACTGTCACGCCTTCTACACGACCTCAGGAAATCGGATTAAGGAACTCGGCCTCCCAAAGCGCAAGGACCATCTCCAATCCAAAAGTGGTCCGATGTTGCTCGTGACATGCAATGCTTAGTCAGCTGTCGCCTCGAGTTCGAAGCTCACCCGTGGAATCACATCGATCTGAGAATTGCCTCGAGCACGAGTTTATTAGACGACTGCTTGCCTGAGAATTCCTCTCAGGACTCTTCCGCTCGCGCTAAGGAGTTCTCGACAGGCGTCCCAGATAACTTGTTCCTCAACGGGCTCGCCGAAGGGATGGATCAGCCGGTTCCGAAGTTTGCGCCAAACCTCGACAGTGTTCTCCGATTCAGGCGACCATCGAGCGAGCAATCCCCGCATGGCCCGCCCTACCTCATTTGACCTAAGGGGCACTGACGCCTGGGGGACGGGAGCCAGCCAATCTAGGCCAGCCACCGATGCCTCCGCAAGCGTCTCGAGGGACGCCCACGATCCAAGGCATCCGTCTCGGCGGTTCGAGGCAAAGAAAGCGCGCATGCGGGTCATCAAAGCGGCATCGAGGACGGATCGGGGTGGGATGATTGACAGCCACTTCTCTCCGGAGTCCAGCCATCCAAGCACCATGTCTTTGATTTCCGTGTCGCTAGAATCCAGGAGTTCTAAGGGGTTCAGAATCCCGAAACTGCGGTCCTCATAACCCCGATAAACGGGCGAGTGAAAGGTCCTCGAAAACACGAAGGCCCCCACAGGCATGCCCCGGTCGGCCGCGAACGACACATAGTATCGGACGCGGTCCAACTCTTCACTCGCTGCCGGAATCGGATGCTGATTAGGCGCGGCTTCGACCGTCCTCCTGAAGAGGCGGCGCGGGAATTCCATCCTCCGAAGGAGCCGTGGGTCTCCCGTTTCGCTGCCTTCAAAGAGTTCTACGGGCGGAATTGAAACCAAGATGAGCAGGGAGGCTTGGTTAGGTCCTAGCCCGTCCTTCGCGACGAGGACCTCTTGGAGGAGGCCTTGGACAGCGCCAAGGGTGTCGGGGTCCGGCATCGCCACCGCAGATCACATCATCGCGTCTCTTAGTCGAAGGCGCTCGACCGCATTTACCCGTCGGGTCCGGGGAAATCTCAAAACAAGCTGGTCTCTCACATTCTCCTTCTTCGACAGCACGATGTCAATACGCCTCCACCTCTTTCCGGGCAGAGATCTGAAGCGGAGGGACACGCCCTCCCAGTTTTTGGTTCGGACGGAGCTATGGCGAGGACTCGCATCACGGGAGACCGCGGTGCTACGCCCGATCGAAACTTGATCACAAGAGTTGCAAGATTCATTCTTTCGAATCAGTTCGAACCCCTCAAATGGATTCAAACTCCCAGCTGTGACAGTTGACGATCGGACAAGCGGTTGTCGCCGGGGTCCCGGCTGACCCTCAGAGGGACAAACGCTAAACCGGTCACCAGTGATTCTCTCAGTCATGACCCCGTCGTCTCGTTCCCAAGCGAAGTCCAAATTGGATTTGACATCGGCAAGAACCGAGCTGCTTCGGCGAGACGCTGAGTGGGCAGCTGTTTCCTCGAAGGGTCGCGACATCGAACGGATTCTGTCGTATTGGACCGACGACGCGATCGTCTTGCCACCGGGGCTCCCAGCGATCTCCGGTAAGCCGGCGTTGCGCGAGTACGTGGAGTCCAGTTGGAAAATCCCTGGGTTCCGGATCACGTGGACCTCCACGGACGTCACGTTCTCGCCGGACGGCAACCTCGCATACATGCTCGGCCGCAACGAGGTAGCGATGGACGGCCCGGACGGCATGCCCGTCACGATGAAGGGCCGCGGGATTACGATTTGGCGACGGGACCCTGATGGCGAAATGCGTTGTGTTGTCGATATCTGGAACGCAGAGAATCCGACCTGA
>DASPYU010000020.1:0-136617 GCA_035636595.1 Thermoplasmata archaeon | reverse complement strand
GGACCAGCGCCAGACTGGGAGCACCGCCCCCGACTGTCACCGCCCCATGAGGACGATTTGGGTCTACAAGGGGACGCCCAACCCCCCGGTCAAGCCTAGCGGCGTTCTCAACCGAGGCATCGTATTTAATCCTTCGCGGGTGGCCGCTCTACATCAAAAAGTATTGTCTCGTCACGAGGGACGATGAACGCGGACACGGGGACCAGCCTAACTAGACCGAGGCAGCTATCCGCGGTTCCGATCGCGGTGGGTTCCCGCTCCGCATCCTAGCAAAACGGTTAAGCGGTCGTGTCCCAATCCTCATTGGGGCGGGGATCGCGTTGAGAGGTTTTTCGTTCGCGTTGATTGTACTAGTCGTCGCATCGGCGCTGATGGTCCCCCAGGCGACCGCTCGCGCGGGTACGGATTCGGCGGTCCCGGTGGTCCGTCCCAATGAGCACCCGGCGTCCGTCTTCCCGTTCCTGCCGAACATCCGCATCACCGACGGATCGTCGCCGTTTGCCTGGCAGGTCGAGCCGACGATGGCGATCAACCGTTCCGGGACGATCTTCGCCGGGTGGAAGGAGACGGACGGGCCGGAGGCGGCGGGAATCCGGGTCGGTTCGTCGTACTCGACGGACCAGGGCCAGACGTGGGCTCCGAACATCCTCCAGAACCAGTCCCATCCGAACCAGGGGTGCCACAACTCGGATCCCTGGATGGCGCTCGGGCCGGACGACCGCGTCCACTACGCGTACCTGGAGTACGATTGCGGCTCCTTCTTCAACGTCCAGAACACGACCACCGGGAATGACTGGGGGACCGTGCACACCGTCGCGGGGAACGGAGGCCTCGTCGACAAGGACGCGATGTGGGTCGATCCGAGCAACCGGATCTATGCAGTCTGGGACGAAGGGAACGTCCTCGCGGTGACGTGGTCCGACAACGGCGGCGCGACGTGGAAGAAGCCCTTCGTCAATCCGCAGGACTCGCCGAGCTCGAGCGTCCTTGGCACGGTGATCGAGACGGCGGCGAACGGGACCGTGTACGTTGTCTGGTGGGACTTCAGCCGGAGCAACATCTACTTCGACTGGTCCTCGGATCGCGGGACGACCTGGCACACGGACAAGCGAGTCAACGATCGCGACGGGTCCGCGTCCGGCGGAGGCTGGCAGCTCTCGATCCCCGCGATGAACGTGGACCAGAACTCTGGCGCAATCTACGTCGCGTGGCCGGACCTGCGCAACGGGAACCTGGACATCTACATGTCCGGATCGACGGACGGCGGCCTGACCTGGTCCGCGAACAAACGGGTCAACGATGACAGCGGGTCCACGACGCAGTACATGGTCGACCTCGCGATCGACAGCCACGGCACCGTCCACGCGGCGTGGGAGGACAAGCGGAGCGGCGCGTGGAACATCTACTATTCGAACTCCACGGACGGCGGCGCCACGTGGGCCGCGAACCTCCGTGTCAGCTCGGAGGACACCTCGGGTTCCTACAACCGACCGGGGGACTACTTCGCGATCGAGGCCGGGCCGAACGATTACATCTACGTGATTTGGACGGATGGCCGCGGCAACGACTTCGACATCTACTACGCTCGAAGTCCCGGGTTCCCCGTTGCGACCGTGACCGTGGGCACGGATCCCTCGGGATTGCCCATCACCGTCGATGGCATGACGGCGGCGAGCCCCAAGACCTTCAATTGGACGATCGGCTCGACCCATTCCCTCTCGGTCTCCTCCCCGATCCCGATCGGTTCAGGGTCCCGCTACCTATGGCTCTCATGGAGTGACGGTGGCGCGATGGCCCACACGATCACTGCCGATGCGGACATGACTCTGACCGCTCGCTTCGTGAAGCAGCATCAAGTCTCCATCGGCGCGAGCCCGGGGAACCGGACGGTACTGGTCGACAACGTGTCGATCGCCGCCCGGACGATGTTCTGGTGGGACGACGGCGTGCCCCATTGGCTGGAGGCGCCTCCGCAGCCGGACGACACGCCGTTTGTGCGATACGAATGGCAGTCGTGGAGCGACGGAATGGCGAGGGCCCACTCCGTCGCCGCGACGGCTCCTCTCTCACTGACCGCGACGTTCGTACGCGAGGGGACCCTTCGGATTACAACCTCACCGGAGGGACTTCACTTCTTCCTCGACGACGTCGAGTATTCCTCTTCGCAGACCTTCTGGTTCGCGCTGGGGTCCAGCCACTTCGTATTCGTTACCCCATCGCAATCGGCCCCCGGGGCTCGTTACACGTTTGTGAATTGGAGCGACGGCGGCTCCTTCGGCCACCCGATTCAGTTTTCCGGCGCGATGAGCTTGGAGGCGAGTTTCCGCACCGAGTTTTACCTGACGGTCACGAGCCCGTACGGAGAGGCAAGCGGTGGCCGCTGGTATGATAACGGCACGATCGCGTTCGCGAGTCTGAGCACCACCTCGGTTCCAGGGGCGACGGGTGTCCGGTACGCGTTCGTGGGTTGGACGGGGGATGCGAGCGGCGCCGGGGCGGTCTCGTCCGGCATCCTGATGGACGGCCCGAAGGTGGCGACCGCGGACTGGTCGACCGAGTACGCGGTCACGGTCGTGAGCGACGTCGGGACCATCGAAGGAAGCGGATGGTATGCCGCGGGGGCCACCGTGACGCTCCAAGCGCCGGCTCAGGTCACGCAGGGAGGGACAACCTACGACTTTGCAGGATGGACGGGCGATGCGACGTCCGCGCAACCCACGCTGACATTGACCGTCCAGAGTCCGATGACGCTCCACGCCACGTACACGGCGGCGGCGGGGCCGCTCGGCGTGTCAACCACCAGTTGGGGGCTGCTGATCGTCGTGATCATCGCCGTCGCTCTGCTGGTCCCGATCCTGCTGCGGCGTCGGAGGAAGGGCCGGGACGAGGGATGACGCGGCTTCGCGCCGCGCCGCCTTCGTCTTCTGGTACCTTCCGTACGTCGAGAGCATGAGCACGCTGCCGACGAAGAACGCGCCGGCGGAGCACACGAGCCGCCACCCTTCGAGGTTGCGGACCAGGACGTTGTCCGCGAGTTGTGCGGTGAAGTAGAAGTTGATCGAGGTCGCGATGATGAATAGCCCGATCCCCATCGGCGCCCACACGCCGAGGATGGTCCGGACCCGCTCGATGTTCATCGGCTCATCAGGCGGATGATCGCTTCGGCCGGTTCCCCGCCGCATTCCACGAGGGCCTTGCGCGCCTCGTCTTCCGAGACGCCCGCTTTCTCGGCGACGAGCTTCACGTCTTCCTCAGGGATCGAGACGCTCTCGGTTGCCGCAGTCTTCTTCGCGTCCACGCGATCCCGGACGATCGGCTCTCCGACGACGGTCCAGATCTTCTGGCCTTGGGCCGTCATCGCGGTGACGTTCGCGTCCCGGATCACGTATTCCTTTGAGGCAGTGCGGATGATGACTTCCTCGACGCCGTCCAGTTCCTCCTGCTCAATCCCGAGGCGCTTCATCGCTTGACGCATCTGTCTCGGGTTCACGCGACCGCCCGGAATCATCGGATCACAACGCGATAGATTGCCCGGGTTCGGATAAAGGTTCTGCGCTAACACGCTCGAGATTCATACGTTTAAATAGCGCAGACCTCATGGAATCGCAGTGCGCGTCGCCGTCGTCTTCAAGGATCGGTGCCAGCCCAAGCGCTGTCATCTCGAATGCATCGCGTTCTGCCCGCCGCAGCGGACTGGGACGGAGGTCATCTGGATTGACCCCGAGACCACCAAGGCGGCGATCAGCGAGGAAACGTGCATCTCGTGCGGGATCTGCGTTCGCAAATGCCCGTTCGACGCGATTCGGATTATTGGTCTGCCGGAGGCCCTGAAAGAGGATCTCGTCCACCAATATGGGAAGAACGCATTCCGGCTCTTCCGCCTCCCGGTCCCAAAGAAGGGCGAGGTGATAGGGCTCCTCGGTCCGAACGGGATCGGCAAGACGACGTGCGTCGGCCTCCTGAGTGGCGAAATGGCCCCGAACCTCGGCCACTACCGTCGCAAGAAAGCCTACTGGGAAGATGTGCTCGAATATTTTGCTGGGACGGAGCTCCACGACTACCTCGAGAAAATTGCGAACCACGAAATCACGACGGCGATCAAGCCGCAGTACGTCGACAAACTCAGCAAGGTGTACACCGGACGAGTGCGCGACCTCCTCACGAAGCTCGATCGAGGCGGGAAGCTCGATGAACTCGTCGCCTCCCTCGAGCTCGGCTCATTCCTCGACCGGGACATCGCGCAGCTCTCCGGCGGGGAACTCCAGCGGATGGCGATCGCCGCGACGATGCTGAAGGACGCCGACATTTACTTCTTCGATGAGCCGTCATCCTACCTTGACATCTACCAGCGCCTCCAAGTCGCGAAGGTCATCCAATCCCTATCGAAGGAGAAATACGTCGTCGTGGTGGAACACGACCTCGCGGTGCTCGATTTCCTTGCTGACATGGTCTTCCTCATGTACGGCGAGGAGGGCGCGTACGGGATCATCGCGCAGCCACGCCCGGTCCGGACCGCGATCAACGTCTACCTCGGCGGTTACCTGAAGGAAGAGAACATGCGGTTCCGGGACCGCGAGATTCGCTTCGACACAAGGCCGCCGCGGGGCGAGTGGAAAGCGGAGACCCTTGTCACGTTCGACGAGCTCTCGAAGCGGTTCGACGACTTCCAACTCACCGTGCATCCCGGCCGCCTCCGGAAAGGGGAGGTCGTCGGCGTCGTCGGCCCGAACGCGACTGGGAAGACGACGTTCGTGAAGATGCTCGCGGGCCAGGAGGCCCCGACCACGGGGGCGGTCCAAGGGAAGTGGCAGGTCTCCTACAAGCCGCAGTACCTCGAGGCCGCGTACGAGGGGACCGTCGGGGAACTCCTCCGCAACGCGATCGGGAAGAAGGCGGACACCGGATACTTCGAGACGGAGATCTTGCAGCCGCTCAAGGTCAAGGGAATGTTCGAGCGAGATGTCTCCACGCTGTCCGGCGGCGAACTCCAGCGCGTCGCGATCGCGCTGTGCCTGGGCCGTGACGCGGACATCTACCTGATCGACGAGCCGTCCGCCTACCTCGACTCGAACCAGCGCATGGAGGCCGCGCGGACGATCCGACGCGTCATGGAGAAGGAGGCGCGGTCCGGGCTGATCGTGGACCACGACGTCTACTTCATCGACATGGTCTCGGACAGCATCATGGTCTTCTCCGGCGATCCGGGCCGGCGGGGCGAGGGAGAGGGCCCGTTCCCGATGCGCGAGGGGATGAACCGCTTCCTGAAGATGGTCGGCATCTCGTTCCGACGCGACGCGGACACGAATCGACCGAGGATCAACAAGTTGGACTCGCGCCTCGATCGGGAGCAGAAGGCGGCCGGCGAATACTACTACGCGATCGAAGAGGCCGCGTGATTCGATTCGACCACCGCAACGGGGCGGCCCGCCCGCTCGAGCGCCGGCTCACCGTCCTCGACGATCGCCTCGCCCCGGAGATACACAGCGAGGGGGAAGCATCCTTCCTTTCCTTCGAACGACGTCCACGCACACTTGTATCGCAGGCGCTCCGCCGTCACCCGTTCGATGCTCCGAGGATCGACGGCGATCAGATCCGCGTCGCGGCCGATCTCGATCGATCCTTTCGAGATTCCGAGGATTTCGGCGGGCCGTGAGGCGGTCGCCGACACGAGTCGGCTCAGCTCGATGTCCCCGGAGCGCACGTGCCGCATGAGGAGTGGGAACGAGATGCCGACTCCGGGCACGCCGGCCGGCGCTTCGTCGAACGGTTCGTCCTTCTCCGCGGCGGTGTGCGGGGCGTGGTCGCTGGCGATGATATCACCGCGGCCGCGGCGGAACGCCTCCCACAGGGCGTCCCGGTCTTGCGGCGATCGCAGGGGCGGGTTCACCTTTCCCCGCGCTCCGAGCGGTCGCGTCCAGTCCAGGAACAGGTGGTGGGGCGTGAGTTCCGATGTCGCTCCCGGGGGGATCGCGTCGAGGGCCTCGACGCACGTCACGTGCGCGATATGGATCCGCGCGGTTCCACGTACACGAGAGAGAAAGGAGACGGCCTCCACCTCGGATTCTTTCGGCCGTGTCGTCGAGTGGCCTTTGAGATCTCTCGCCGGTTGTTTTGAGAACAGAGACGGATCTTCCGCGTGGACCGCCACGAGTTTCTTCGCGCGAGCCGCGGCCGCGAGAATGGCGGCGACGGCGACCGTGTCGACCTCGAGGCCTCCCGTAGACTCGGCCATGTACACCTTGAGGGCGGCGGCCTCCGCGAAGCTCGCGACCGACTCGCCGGTTCGAGGGCACGCGTACAGGAGGTAGTCAACCGCCGACCGCCCGCGCAGACTGGCGGCTTTCATCGTGAGCACATCGGAGTCCGTCACCGGAGGCCGCGTGTTCGGCATCTCCGCGATCGTCGTGACGCCGCCGATCGCGGCGGACCGCGTGCCGCTCGGGAAATCCTCTTTCTCCGTGAGGCCGGGATCCCGCATGTGCACGTGCATGTCGACGGACCCCGGCAGGATGAGCGCCTCGCCATGGTCGATGAGCTCGTCGCCTCGGAGGACCTTCTTGATCGCCGCAATGCGTCCGTCGTCGCCGACCCCGATGCTCAGCGGCTCGAGTCGACCGCGATAGAACACGCGGCCCCTAATGATCCGCATGCGCCGCCTCCAGGCTCCGGCGCACGATGGTCCCGCGCGGTTCGGTTTCGCCGAAAACCTCCGCCTGGAACTTGTAGACGCGCGTATCCGGGTCGAGCCACGCGTCCGGGAGGAGGCCCGCCTTCATGCACGCTTCGGAGAGGAAGTCCGAGGCGTCCCAGGCGTACTCGACCGCGACCTGCGGGAGGAGCAGCCCTCGGTACGAACCCTGGGCGACGCTCAGCCCATCGACGCCGACGGAGACGTGTCTCGGGAGTTCCTTCGGCTTCTTGACTTCAATGAGCTGCGGCGGCGTCAGGAGGCTGACCTCGACCGTGACGCGATCGATCTCGTCGGGCTGAAGCGGCGGAAAGCGCGGGTCTTCGGCGGCCCCTTCGGCGCCCTTCTCGATTGACTTGACGAGCGGGAAGAAGGGTTGCGGAAATCCGATGCACCCGCGGAGCTCTCCCTCCGGGTGCGTGTTCAGGGTGACGAACGCACCGCACTTTTCCTGAAAATGTTTCGGAAGCTCGAACGGACGTTTTTCGCGTCCGTTGACGCGGGCTTCGAGCGCTTCGCGCGCGATGCGGACGGCGAGCTCGCCGTCGCGGTCGGCGTAACGCATTCCGGTCTGCAACATGGGGGCGCGGCTTAACTTTGTCGGCATGGAAGTCGGCCGCATTCATCAGCGGCACAAACCTTTTATCGGCCACGACCCGTAATCAACGTGCACGCATGCGAGCCCGCGTCCCCGTCGTTGAGATAATGACCTCCGCTCCCGTCACGATCGCGGCCGAAGCGACGGCCGCGGAGGCGGCGAGCATCATGCGGGACAAGGACATCGGGAGCCTGGTCGTCGTGGAGCGGGGAGAGCCGATCGGCATCATCACGGAACGGGATCTCGTCACAAAAGTGGCGGCGTCGGACACGCAGCCGAGCCGTGTGCGCGTCCGTGAGATCATGACGTCCCCCATCGTGGCGATTCATCCGCACGAAGAAGTCGCGGAGGCGGCGAAGATCATGTCGCAACGCAAGATCCGCCGGCTCCCCGTCGTCCAGGAAGGCAAACTCGTCGGGATCATCACGGAGAACGACCTCATTCGGATCTGGCCTCAGCTCATCGAGGTGACGCGGGAGTATGCGCGGGCCGGACTCGAGTCGCAGTTCTCCGAGGGAATCGAGGGACACTGCGAAGCGTGCGGAGTCTATTCGACCAACCTGATGTGGGATCGCAACCTGCTCGCGTGCCCGGAGTGTAGGGGCGGATAATCTCCTCACAACCTTTATAGTCCGCACCCAAGTTCGTGCGCCCGTGGCCCGTCTCGTGAAGATTTCTCAACAGGAGTTGGACTCCGTGAGGAAGCTCTACGAGAGCGTGATGTCGTACGCCTGCCACGGCCTGTTCTTTCGGGAGGGCATGGTTCTCGCGGAAGAGATTACGCGATCCTTGTCCCTCGGCGAGGATCCGCTCGACGTGGGTAAGCGGACGATCATCGAGCGCGGTTGGGCGGAAGACGTCCTCTTCACGGATGCGGGCGCCCGCGTGCGGGGCTCGATCGAAGCCGCCGCCGGTGCCGAGATGGAAACGTGCCACCGGCTCCGCGGGATCTTGTCAAAGCTCCTCGAGGCGAAGGCGAAGCGTCGCGTCCGCCTCGCGGAGGTCGAGTGCGTTAGCACCGGGGCGCGCGAATGCGTCTTCGAGCGGGAGGGCGGGTCGTGACGACGCTCCCGCAGATGGTGCGCGCCCTCAAGGACGTGACGAGCGCCGAGGCGGTCGCGGTGGTCAACCGCGATGGTGGCATCGTTGCCGCGGAGCTTCCCTCGTCGGTCTCCCAGGAAACCTTCTCGATCATGTGTGCGGCAATCCTCGGTGCCGCCATGACCGCGGCGACGGAGCTCGGGCACACGCCGCCGCATCGTGTCCTGCTCGAATCGGACGACGCGACGTTCCTCATCGAGGAAGTCGGTCGCCGCGCAATGCTCGTCCTCGTCGTGCCTCCCGAGCGCGCCGTGTCCGATCTCGACATGGCCGTATCGCGTTTCGCGCAGGCGGCCGCGAAGGATCTCGACTGAGGCCGGGAAGCCTTAATGAGACGCCCGACCTTGGCGACCGCGGGCCCGTGGTCTAGTGGCTAAGATGCGACTCTTACAAAGTCGAGGTCGTCGGTTCGATTCCGGCCGGGCCCATCGTCGACCCGGGACAATACCCGTTCGAGTCTGGCTTGCCGGTTGAAAGGCGGCGCCCTCCGCCCGATGGACGCGCGGACATTATCTGATGGGCCATTCATGGACGGAGTGTGGCTCTCGGAGAAAGGCGTGGCCCTTGGGCACTGCTGCACGACCGAGCGTTCATCCTGTTCCAAGCGAGAGGCACTGCCAACAGCGTCGGGTACTCTGTCTACGTGGGCACAATCCTGTGGCTTTCCTACCGTTTGACAGGGGGCATTCTCTGGTCAGGGGTAGTCATCGGGGTTCAGACCATTGTCTTCACACTGACCTTTCTCATCAGCCCGCTCGTCGACCGTCTTTACGACAAGCGGTGGGTGTTCGTTGCTTGCTACCCGCTGCAGGCCGCGCTGGCGCTAGTCCTGGGGCTGATCTATTCCATCGGGGCGTTGACGATTCCGCTGCTCCTCGCGATCGTCGTTTTCTTGGCCGTCCTATATGATTTCACTGAGGCTGCAGATGAAACGACAACTCGCCTCCTCTTCGGGAGAGACCACCTCTTCATCGTGTCCGGGATTGCCGGGGCAATCGGTGGCGGAGTGAGCATCACGCTCTATTTCACCGCCGGGGCAACACTCGCTCTGTTTGGGGCAATCGGAGGAGCCTTCCTTCTCGCCGGCCTCCTCGCCGCGGGGACCGGTCTCGCGATACCCCTGTCAATTCCGACTCCAACGACAACCTCCCAGACGTGGTGGAATGGGATGCGGGAGGGCTGGGCGCTCTTCCGAGGAACGGATGCCAGGCCTCTTCGTCAACTGGCGGTTCAACAATTCGTCGTGGGCTTCTTCCTCGCCGGCCCAACCTTGCTCTTGACCCTGTTCGTCGGACGGTTCTTTCAAGGATCTCAAGCGACGTACGCCGCGTTCTACGTCGCGTATCTCATCGGCGGCATCGTCATCGGCCTGCTGTTGGGCCATACGAACCCTCGCGGTTCCATTGGGGCACTTGCCATTGGTTCCATGCTTGTCATCGGACTCGCCCTCTTGGGAGCCGAGATCGCAATTGTTTCTGTATCGGCGAGTACAGCCGTCTGGTTCGTCGTGGGGGCTGCCTCGATGGCGAGGAACCAGAGTACCTGGACGTACCTCCAGGGTCGGTTCGAACCGCAAATGCTCGCCCGAGTCTCGATGAACATCTACCTGTTCACCGGGGTCTCCAGCGCCATCGGCGCGTTTGCGATCGGAGTCCTCTCGGCAGCGTGGAGCCCGCAAGACATCACGTTGCTCGTGGGTATCGGTTTCATCGGTTCTGCAGGACTCGGAGTCGTTCTGCAGGAAGTGAGACGGTTGGCCTTCTAGGACCTCATTACGAGCCAAGCCCACGGAAAAATGGCGCGCTCGTATTGCATTTCTCGGTGGGCGGGTTCTACATGCGCCTCCGCAGGAGGTAGGCAAACGTGCGCACGTATGGCCGTGACAGGACCGCGCATCCGATCGTCGAGAGGATGGTCGCGAACGTCACCGCAAGTCCCGCGGGGACGTACCGCAGGAAATACCACGCGCCGCCGGCGACCCCGCCCATCCATGCGCCGATGATCCCGAAGAGAATCGGTCGCACGACGAGGAGGAACAGGAACGCAGTCGTCATGATCCCCGCGAGGTAGAGGAGGAAGTTCGCGGGGACCGCCAGGATGACGGCGGCCCAGGCGAGGACCGGGATCTCGATGACCGCGATGAGCGGAAGCCCGATCCTCCATTTCCAGCGCGCGGTCCCACCTCATTGGCGGTAGTCCGCCGGGCGGAACCCGAGATCGACCCGGATGTCGGCGAGTCGGCCCAGGTTCGTGCCGTCGAGGAGATGGACGGACGCGTCGTCGACCCGCACCAAGTCCTCGTCGAAGAGCGGACCGATGAACCGGGCCCGGACGTCGTTCACGGGCATCCCGCCACAGAGCTCGTTGAAGGACGGCACCACGATGGCCTCCTTCGGGAGTTTCGGATACCGCTTGTGTTTCCGGAGGAAGGGGATGCGCATCCAACACGGGACGATCTGTCGGGAGCCCATCGCGTCCCGGAACGCGGCCGCGGGATGGTTGTGCCCCATCAAGAGGACGTCCGTCTCCATGACCTTCTTGAAGGGCCACGCGTGGCCGTGGCAGAAGCCGACGTCGTCGAGGCGAAAGCCGTACGCGGGCTTGAAGCGCACGTTCCGCGGCACGATGTTCTTCAGCATCCCGTCGTGGTTGCCCTGGGCGATCGTGATTTCGCGGAACGCCGGCGAGAGGTCGCGGAAGAACACGTAGACATCACGCCGCTCGCGCGAGGCCATCTTCGGGACGAGGTGCTTGACGTCCCCGAGGATGACGAGGCGCGTCGCGCCGCGACGGTCGGCGATGTCGAGGATCCGCTCCCCCATGACTTCGGCGCGGCTCGGGATCCGGATGCCCTTTTCCCGGAGTTCCTCTTCGAGCCCGATGTGCAGGTCCGCGACGACGAGGACGTCATCCGCGGTGAGGGCGGGCGCGTCGGGCACCGGCTCGATGTCCACGGGCGCTCCAAGCTCCGGGTTCGCTTAATGCTTGTGTGCGGCCGGCCTCAGAGGAACTCTGCAAGGACGCGGCCCACGTTGTCCGCCACGTCCACGGCGGTCAGCCCGTAGCTCTTCGCCTTGAACGCGAGGTCGCCCGCGGAGCCGTTGACGAACGCCCCGAGGCGGGCCGCATCGAACGGCGTCATCCCTTTCGAGACGAGGCCCGCGACCACCCCGCAGAGGACGTCCCCCGTCCCCCCGGCGGTCATGCCGGGGTTGCCCGTGTAATTGAGCTTCACCCGGTCGCCATCCGATACGAGGTCCACGGGCCCTTTGAGCAGGATCGTCGCACCGAGGGACTTCGCCACATCGCGCACGATCGCGGCCCGTTCCTCCGGTGCGTCCGGTAGCGCCTTGTTCGTCAGGACCTTGAACTCGCGGGAGTGCGGGGTGATCACGACCCGCTTTCCTGCGATCGTTCGGGGATCCGCGGCGATCGCCTTGATGGCGTCCGCGTCGATGACAATCGGGAGTGTGAGATTCCGGACGATGTCTCGCACCGCATCGAGGGTTCCCTCCGCGTCTCCCAACCCCGGGCCGATCGCGACCGCGTCGCACTTCGCCCCGAGCTCGAGGATCTGCCGCGTGTCCTCCCGGAGCAGGCGATGGCCGACGAGCGGATGCACGATGAACGTGGGGGAGTAGCCGGCGACGACCGGTGCCGCGACCGCGGGCGTCGCGATGCGCACCAGGTCCGCGCCGGCGCCGAGCGCCCCAAATCCGACGAGCGCCGGTGCGCCTGTGTACGGTCCGCCGGCCACGACGAGGACGCGTCCGTTCTCGCCCTTGTGGCTCGAAGCCTTCGGGACCGGATAGAGGACGAACTCTCCGGGACCGATCATCGTCGCGATCTTCGCAGGGATGCCGATGTCCACGACGCGGATGGTCCCGGAGTTCTGCGGGGTCATGCCCTCTTTGACGTCGTAGAGAGCCACCGTCACGGTCGGATGGACCGCGGAGGCGGTGCCGAGTCCACTCGGCACATCGACACTGAGGATCGGCTTGCCAGAGGCATTGAGTTGTTTCACGAGAGAGGCGAACGGTTCCCGCAAGTCGCCGGAGACGCCGATCCCGAGGAGCGCATCGATGAGGATGTGCGCCTCCGCGATCGCGGGCTCGCTGCGATCGAGACCCGCCAGGATTGGCACGTCTCGCAAGCGCTCGAAGTTCGTCCGCGCCTCCGGTGTCGTGAACTGGTCCGGGGACCGTGCGAGGAGGACCGTCACGTTGGCGTCCTCCGCGAGGTGGCGGGCGGCGACCAAGCCGTCTCCCCCGTTGTTGCCCGTCCCGCAGAGGACCAGGATTTTCTTGCCGGACGCATGGAGCTCCGACCGGGCGACATCCGCGACCGCCTTGCCGGCGTTCTCCATGAGTTCCAGGATCGAGACGCCGAAGTGCTGGGCATTCCGATCGAGCACGCGCATCTCGACCGCAGAGATCATCGAGCGCGCATTCGGGCGTCGCTAGTTAAGCCTTGCCCGCGACATTAAGTGGGAGCGCACTTTTCCGGGGCCGATGGATCTCGGGCCGCTCCGGGCGTACACGTGGGCGCTCGTCCTCGGGGTCCTCGTCCCCGTGAGCTGGGTCCTCGACCTCATCCTCGGGCCCGGCGTGGTCGTCTTCGCCGTGGCGGGAGTCGCGATCATTCCGCTCGCGTGGTTCCTCGGCCTCGCGACGGAGGAACTCGGCAAGCACGCAGGTCCTGGTGTGGGCGGCCTGCTCAATGCGACGTTCGGGAATGCGACGGAGCTCATCATCGCGATCTTCGCCTTGTCCCGGGGCTTGACGGAAGTCGTGAAGGCGTCGCTCACGGGCTCGATCGTCGGGAACCTCCTCCTGGTCCTTGGGTTGAGCATGCTCGCGGGCGGCGCGCGGTACAAGACTCAGCATTTCTCCCGGGAGGCATCCGGGATTCAGATCACGATGCTCGTCGTCGCGGTTATCGGTCTCGTAATGCCGGCCCTGTACGTGCTCTCGACGGGCATCCGGGCGGGCGTTACGCTGGAGGAGATGAGCCTCGGAATCGCCGGGATCCTTCTTCTCGCCTACGTGTTCGGCCTCTTCTTCTCGCTGCGCACGCACAAGGACATCTTCAATCCGGTGACGGAAGTTTCCGAGAAGCCACGATGGGAGAAACGGTTTGCGCTGAGCGTCCTCGTCACGTCGACGGCCTTGGTCGCGATCGAGAGCGAGATCCTGGTCGGTTCCCTCGAGACCGCCCGACGGAGCCTCGGCCTCACCGAACTCTTCGTCGGCGTGATCATCGTCGCCATTGTCGGCAATGCCGCAGAACACGGGAGTGCTGTCCTGATGGCCTGGCGAAACAAGATGGAGCTGAGCGTCGCCGTCGCCACGACATCGACGACCCAGGTCGCGCTCTTCGTGGCGCCGATCCTCGTGTTCGTGTCCCTGTTGACCGCGAACGTGATGACCCTCGACTTTGAGATCTTCGAGCTCGCGTCCTTGGCTTTGGCGACAGCCGTCGTTGCAGCCGTGGTTTCTGACGGTCGAAGCAACTGGTATGAAGGCGCGTTGCTCGTGATGGTCTACGCGGTGATTGCCGTGGCATTCTTCTTCCATCCACCTCCGTGAGCCTATGGCGGCGCGGCGATCTCTTGCTTACGGACTCACTGCGAACGTCGTCATCCTAGGTGTCGTCTCCCTTTTCACCGACATCAGCAGCGAGATGATCCTGCCGATTCTCCCGTTCTTCCTGATCCAGGTCCTCGGCGCGAACGCCCTCATCGTCGGCCTGGAGGAAGGATTCTCGGACAGCGTCGTCTCGTTCATGAAGATCGTCTCCGGGCGATTCTCCGACGCCGCGGGCAAACGGAAGCGGTTCGTCGGCGCGGGCTACGCCCTCTCCACGTTGATGAAGGTCCTCTTCCCGTTCGCCCAGAGTTGGCCCCAGTTCATCGGGCTGCGAGTGATCGAGCGGACGGGCAAAGGGGTGCGGGATGCCCCGCGCGACGCCCTGCTGACGGAGTCGACGCCGGCAGAAACCCGCGGAAAAGCGTTCGGGTTCCACCGGAGCATGGACACGACCGGCGCCATCTTGGGTCCGATCGTCACCCTCGTCTTGCTCGGCACCGTCGCGGCTTCCCTGAGCATCGCCGAGCAGTATCGTCTGGTCCTCCTGCTTGCGGCGATCCCCGCGGTCGTCTCCGTCTTGATCGTGCTCCTGGTCCGCGAACCGCAGCGGACACCGGTGCCGAAGCGGCCGCTCCGTGTCACCTTCCGAGGCATCCCACGCCCCCTGCGCACCTTCATCGTGATCGCGAGCCTGTTTTCCTTCGCGGACTTCTCGTACGCCTTCCTCCTCCTCCGGGCCGGCCAGACGAACGCGACGACCGTCGTGATCCTGCTCTATGTGCTCTACAACATCGTCTACGCCGCCCATGCGTTCCCGGCGGGCATCCTCTCGGATCGCGTCGGGCGGAAACCGGTTGTGCTCATCGGATACCTTGCGTTCATCGCGATGGCGACGCTGCTCGTCTTCTCGGATGCGCTGTTCGTCCTGGTGATCGCGTTCATCCTCTATGGCCTGGAGTACGGAATGGCCGAGGGCACGCAGCGCGCCCTCGTCGCGGACTTCGCGCCGTCTGAGATCAAGGCAACTGTCCTCGGGGCGTACCACACGAGCGTCGGGGTCGCGAAGCTCGCGTCGGGTTTGGTGGCGGGCTTCCTCTGGGTGGCCTTCGCTCCGACGGCCACCTTTGCGTTCGGCGCCATTACGGCGACCTTCGCGGCAGTCGCGCTTCTGATGTGGAGCCCGTCGCTTACGACTTGATCTTCCGGCCGAGACTCCGCTCGACGGCCGCGACCTTCGCATCGAGCTGTCCGGTGGCGCCCTTCCGGTCATCGATCTTGATGAGCGTTGAGACGCGCTCGCAGTCCTTCGCGACGGCCTTGTGGCAGCGGGCGATGAGCGATACGACATCGTCGAACGATCCCTCGACGACCGTCCCCATTGGGTTGAGACGATACGCGAGACCGCTGCGATCGACGATGTCGACGCACCGGGCGACGTACTCCCCGACGCTGACGCCCTTCCCGATCGGCGTGATGCTGAACTCCGCAATCGTCACGGTCGGACCCCGGCAGCCTCATATCGGCGCCGCCTCTTGCAACTTCCGTGACGGTCGACTACGCGCGTCACGCCGCAGACTACGACCTCGGGCGTGCCGATGAACGGCTCGACCGCGAGTATTGGCTCCGCGCGATCCGAGAAATCGGCCGCATCGAGCCGGGGCAACGGATCTTGGACTTCGGCGCAGGCACCGGTCGATACTCGCATCTGCTCTCCGAGTCGAACCGAGTCGTGGCGCTCGATCCCTCCCGCGCGATGCTGCACGTCGCTCGACGGAAGGGGCCGTTCGCGATTGTCGAAGCAGAAGGCCATCACCTCCCTTTCGGGAGGGGCACGTTCGACACGACGGTCGCCGTGATGGTCCTCCAGCACCTCGCTGACGTGCCGGCCGCTATCCGCGAGATTGCCCGCGTCTCCTGCGGTGTCGTCATCGCCACAAGCGACATGGCACGACGTCGCCTCGGAATCATGGAAGAGGCGTTCCCGAGCCTTCTGCAAATCGATCGAGCACGCTTCCCGACGATCGAGGGCATCGCACAGGCCCTCGCGGTGTCCGGGTTTCACGACGTCCGAGTCGAGGAGCGACCGTACGAGCGAGCAATGACCGCGGAGCAGCAGATCGAACGGGTGCGTCGCCGCTACCTGTCCACGTTCGACCTGCTCCCACCCGGAGAGTACGAGCGGGGCCTCCGATTCCTGGAGGCGGAGCTGCCCCGACGCACCGGCGGTCGATTCGAGATGCACACGTCCTTCACATTCCTAGCCGGGTCAAGGTGACCTTCGCGGACTCGTTGCATTCCGCGCAGAACTCGGCGCCTTTTCGGTCTGTGTCGGCCACTTCCTCCGAGAAGTACATCACGCACTCCGGCCTCGCGGCATCATGGCCGAGACCGAGCGTGTGCCCGAGTTCGTGAATCGCCGTCTTCACCGCTCGCTCGATGAGTTTTCCCGGACCGTCGCCTCCGAATGAAGCGAGGGACACGACCGCCCACCGACCGACCATGTCCGCGTGCCCGAAGACCCGCTTCATTCCAAGGTCCGGATCGGATAGCGGGACATCCGTGATCGCGAGGACCCGGTCGCCATCCGCGGCTCGGCAGACTTCGTCGAAGCCGGACGCCCGAAACTGTTTCGGCCATCGGCGGTATGCGCGTCGCGGCACGGGCTTCGGGGCGGCGACCCGGACTTCGCCGAACCGCGCGAGCTCGTCGCGCAATCCTTCGAGGACCAACGGGTCGACGCGGCCGACGGGTTGGAGCGTGAGGATCATCCTTTGACGACCCCGAGCGGGACCATCCGAGCGACGATCCTTGTGAGGCCTGCGCCTTCCGCGATGCGCACGACGCCTTCGACGTTCTTGTAGGCGCCCGGCGCCTCCTCGACGATGCCGGCGCGCGATGCGGCGCGGAGGTAGATGCCGCTCTGCTCCAGGGAGCGGACGACGTCATTCGCCTGATATTTGCGCGTCGCCGCCTTTCGCGACATCTGGCGGCCCGCCCCGTGACAACTCGATCCGAACGAAGAGGTCATGGCGCCGGGGAGTCCGACGAGGACGAACGAACACGTGCCCATGTCTCCGGGGATGAGGACCGGCTGCCCGACGTCGCGGTATTTCGCGGGCGTCTCCGGATGGCCGGCGGGGAACGCGCGGGTCGCGCCCTTCCGATGGACCACGACCTTCCGCCGCGTGCCATCAATGGCGTGCTCCTCGATCTTCCCGATGTTGTGGCACACGTCGTACACGATCTCGACGCCGAGCGATTCCGCGGATTCGCCGAGGACCTTGGAGAACGCGTTTCGGACGCCGAACGTGATCAGCTGGCGGTTGTTCCACGCGAAGTTCGCGCCGCAGCACATCGCGCGCCAGTAGTCCTGGCCTTCCTTCGACCCGATTGGCGCGCACGCGAGCTGGAGGTCCGGAAGCTCGATCTTCTCCCGCTTGACGACGCGCTCGCACGTCTCGATGTAGTCCGTCGCGATCTGATGGCCGAACCCGCGGGAACCCGTGTGGATCATCACGCACACGCGGCCGACCCCGTCGATCCCGAGGGCCTTCGCGGCCCGCTCGTCGTAGATGCGATCGACCCGCTGGATCTCGACGAAGTGGTTGCCGGCCCCCAGGCTTCCGAGCTGGTCCTTCCCCCGCGTGGTCGCGCGCTCGCTCACCTTCGAGAAGTCGGCGTCCGCAAGGCGCCCCCGGGCCTCGATGTGCTCGGTGTCCTGCGACCACGAGTACCCCTTGTCGACGGACCACGCCACGCCCTCCGTCGCGAGCTTCGACAGATCCTGGCGGGAGACCTTCGTGATTCCGCCTTCTCCGACGCCGCTCGGGACGTTCTGGAAGCACGCGTCCACGAGGGCGCGGAGATTCGGAGCGATGTCCGCCGCGGCGAGGTTCGTCCGCAGCAAGCGGACCCCACAATTTATATCGTAACCTATCCCGCCCGGCGAGATTACTCCTGCATCGTGGTCAAACGCCGCAACGCCGCCGATCGGGAAGCCGTATCCCCAGTGGATGTCGGGCATCGCCATGGCCTTTCCGACGATTCCGGGCATCGTCGCGACGTTCGCCACCTGTTCCGGCGCCTGGTCCTGCCGGAGGAGCGCCATCATCGGCTCATCGATGAAGATCAGTCCGCTCGTCCGCATCGCGGGCTTGTAGGACCGCGGGATCTCGTAGCGGAAGGCGTCAATTTTCTCCAGAGGACCGCTCCATCCGTCGCCCATGCACTCCGAGATTCGCGTTGAAGGGACGAGTGCTCATAAACGTTCGCGCGGACCCGGCGTCGCAAGGCAAACCTTATGCACGGCCGTGACATAGAGTGCCACGGGTTCGGACGAGCTCCGGATTGCGCTTCCGCGCCGCCTCGGGTGGGCACGCGCGGCGGGATCTTGGGGCCTGCGGATTCCCCGGTCAACGGGGGGACGAATCGGGGCGTCCACGGGCCGCTGGCGGCCGGGGCTCGTCGCTCCCTTTTCCTTCGCCCTCTCATGCTGTGAGCTATGGATCGATTCAGCCGCGCGCTTCGCCGATGGCCATGATCGCCTCGCGGATGAGCCGGGCCGCGAGCAGGGCGGTCTGACCGAAGTCCCACGCCGGGCTGACTTCGTTCACGTCCATTCCCACGAGGTGAGGCGCCAGCAGCCCGATGAGTTTCTTCACTTGGAGCGGCGCGAGGCCGAACGGCTCCGGGTTCCCGACCGCCGGCGCGTAGGCGGGATCGATGCCGTCGATGTCGATCGTGAGGTAGATCTTGTCGCGGTTGATCGCCTTGAGCGCTCGCTCGACGCCGGACACGATGCCGCGTTCGTGGATGTCGTACACGCTGACGTACGAGAGGCCGAGTCGTTCCAAGTCCTCCCGCTCCTCCCGGCTGTACGATCGGACGCCGAGGTACACGACGTGCTCCACACCGACGTGGTCGGCGATTCGGCGCGCGCTGCACGCGTGCGACCATTTCTCGTCGAGATAGGAGTCGCGGAAGTCCAGGTGGGCGTCGATTCCCAGGACCCCGATGTCCGAGGGAAACGCCCGCACGACCGCGGGGGCGAGGCTGTGCTCGCCTCCAATGACGAGGGGGATTTTCCCCGCGCCGACGACGTCCGAGGACATCTTCGAGACGCCGGAGACCATCTCGGCCGTCGATTCGAACGTCGGCGTGTTTCCCAGGTCGGCCACCGGGATGTCCGCGAGGTCCCGCTGGTGGTCCATCATGTACGTCTCAAAGTTGAACGACGCCTCTCGGATCGCGTTCGGCGCGAACCGTGAGCCGCCCCGAAACGAGCACGTGCGGTCGAACGGCACCCCGAAGATCGCGATGCGCGCCGCATCGTACTTCGCGTCGGCGTCGGCGAAACGCGGGGCGGCCACGGCCACGGAACCCGTTGCGTTTATTTGAGCCCGACCCCGCTCACTGAGACGAGAGCTTCCGGCGGCCAAGCGCCTCGAGATACATCGTCTCTTGGCCGGGTTCGAGTTTGCCCTGATACTCCGGGGTCACGGGGAGTTCGAACGTCTCGTACGTCGCGAGGTCCATGAGCTGCGCGACGTTCCCGTGCATCGAGAGGACCTGGGCCTTGCGCTTGTCGATCATCGGCACGCGGACCTTGTGGGTCACCGGATGGACGATCGACCGCTTCTGGCCGTCGAATATGCCGACGGCCTCAAGGCGTGCCTTCGCTTCGCCGTGTTTCCCCGGCTTCGACATCTGGACGCTGATGATCTTGCAAGGCTCCTCGTCGATCACGACGTAGCGACCGACTTTGAGCTCCCGCATCTCCGCCTGTTCCCACGACACGGCGTTCCCGCGTTGCGATATGGGCGCCCCTTTAAAACGTTTCCTCAGCGACGCGATCCCTTTCGGCGCGCGCGTTTCACGGGAGGCGGACGTCGCATCGAACGGACCGGCTTCGTGGCTTTCCGTCGTCGGATGTCCTCGACGGAACGCTCCAGGCTCTTGATGAGATCCGGCGCGATCGACCGCTTCGTGTACGCGTCGGCCCGCGCCGCCATGGCGATCTTCGCGGCGATCACCCGCGCGATCGCGCCCCGCTGCCATGGTGGGGCTCGGTGGACCCACGGGTGTTGAAAGAGCACGCCGTGCTTCGGCGGTCGCGCGCCGGTCTTCAGGTGCCGGAACAGCGCACGTTCCGCGCCGAGCAGCTGGATCGTCCCCGATGGCAGGCGCGCGAGTTCCTCGACGCTCCCGGCGTGCGCCACGAGCCGAGCCGCGATGATCGGACTCGCGATCGCCGAGACGTTCGGCGCGAGCGTCCGGATCGTCCCCTCAATGTAGGCCTCGAGGGCCTTCCGCTCCGCTGCGACGTGCTTCGCGAGCATCGCGAGGTCCTTGAGGTCCGTCTCCTCCCGCTCGCCGAGTTCCGACCCGACGCTGTCGATGCGATCGATCGGCATCTTCTCGCGTCGGCCGTGCGCCGCGATCAGATCGACGTAGTCGCTCGTGTCGACGATTCGCGCGAGTTCCGGGAAGTGCAACCCATACCATTCCCGGACCCGTTCGACGAGGGCGTTCTCCTGTTCTTGGAGTTTATCGAGGGCACCGACCGCCTGGCGGAGATGGTCTTCCGGCCGGATCGCCTTCCGCATTCGCCGCTTCGCGAGCTCGACCATCGCCGAGTGGAGCAGGTCGCGCCCGAATCCGAAGTCCTCCGGCTTGAGGAAGGGCGGGCGGTCCGTCGTGCGGTTGCCTCCCGCTCGTTCCAACCGAGGTTCCGTGACGAACACGCCGTCGGCGAGGGCCATCAGCTCCCGCTCCTCGCCCAGGACTTTCCAGTCCTCGACGAGCACGAGGCGATCCGCGAGGGCATTCGGTTCCTTTGGGAACAGCCGTTCGTGCACGACCGTGTCCCCGTCCAAGAGGAACGAGCCGAACCAGGTCGTCAGGAGGAGCATCGGATTCGGCGAAGGCCGTGGCCGCCTAAAAGCGTATGCGGGCTAGCGCCGCTTCTTCGTCGGCGTCTTCTTCTTGCGGGGTGCGCCGCTTCCGGTCCCGCGGAGCTGGGACGGTCTCAGGATCCCGGACTCGGTGATGATCCCCGTGATGTACTTCGCGGGCGTGACGTCGAAGGCAGGATTGCGGGCCGGGCTCTCTTTCGGAGCGATCGGATGGCCGTCGAGGTGTAGGACTTCTTGTGGCGACCGCTCCTCGATCGGGATTTTGTCTCCGGAGGCGAGACCGAGGTCGATCGTGCTCGTCGGCGCAGCGACGTAGAACGGCACGTGGTTCTCCTTCGCGATGACGGCCTTCCCGTACGTCCCGATCTTGTTCGCCGTGTCGCCGTTCGCGGCGATGCGGTCCGCGCCGACGAGGACCAGGTCCACTTCTCCGCGACCGAGGAAGTGGCCTGCGGCGCCGTCCGTGATGATCGCGTGATCGATGCCTTCCTGGAGGAGCTCCCACGCCGTGAGGCGCGCGCCTTGGAGGCGGGGGCGCGTCTCATCCACGTACACGAAGAACCGGCGGCCCTTCTCCTTCGCGACGCGCAGCGGCGCCATCACGGTGCCATAGTCGACCGTGGCGAGGGCGCCCGCGTTGCAGTGCGTGAGAATCCTCGTGCCGTTCTTGATGAGCGTCGCACCGTGTTCGCCGATCTTGCGACATCGTGCGACGTCCTCGTCCGCGTAGCGGTCCGCGGCGACCGCGAGGTCCTCCCCTGCGGCCGCGGCCTTGAGCATGTACTCGATCGCGACGAACAGATCGTGGCCGGTCGGACGGGTCTTGCGGAACCGTTCGGCGGCCTCCCGGAGGTCGAGGCCCTGGAGGCCCGCCTGGGCCATACCGTAGGCGGCGGTCGCGCCGATCGCCGGCGCGCCACGCACGACCATGTCTTCAATCGCGACCGCCACGTCCTCGAGGGCTTTCGCGTCATACACGCGGACGTCGAACGGCAGGTACCGCTGATCGATGAGCTTGACGACGCCGCCCTCCAGCCATACCGTGCGGACGTCCTTCGATTCGCCATCCAGCGTGAGGCGCACTCGGGTCCTCCTAGGGTCGACGGAGCGAGGAGAGGAGACTCGAGAGACCGGGCCGTCCGAACTCCCGCTTCATCTCCCTCGTGAGGGAGTCGTAGTAGAGGACCTGTTGGTTCACCTTCGCGAGCTCTTCGGCCAGTCGGCGTCGCTCTTCGTCCACGCTCGCGAGGGAATCCAGGATCCGCCGCTCCCGCTGTCGCCAGCGGTCGAATTCTTTCCGTCCCACATCGGCGGCGCCTGGCATCTCATCGCCCCGGGACGATTGGCGGTGCCGGCGTCCGATGGATTCTCGCTTCCCCGAGGTCCGAGAAGGCGCGGTTCACCTGGCCGATCTTCTTGCGCACCCGGTCGAGTTCCTTCGTCAGCGTGACCCGCTTCCGATCCAGCTGGTGGATTCGCTCTTGGATCCGCTCGTGGCGTTCCTGCCACTTCTTCTGTTCCTCGAGAGCGAGGAGCACGCTGGAGGGGTCCATTGGAGCGGCACACCAGAAGGTCCACAGTATTTAATCTGATGGGTTTGGCTACTCTTCTTTCGTCTGCGCTCCGGGAATCACGTAGCGGAGGAGGTCGAACAAGTTCATCGCTTGGTTCACGAAGTCCCGTGCAATTCCCTCGCCGGCGTCGACGCCGAACACGAGTTCGAGGTTGTCGATCTTCCATACGCTGACGAGGTTCGCGACCGTCTTCTGCGTCGAAGCCTCGCTGACCCGGAGCTTGCCAATGAGGTTCTCGCCTTCGCGGTTCGTCGAGAGCGAGACGACATAGCCGCGGCCCTCCAGCTGCTTCTTCGCGATCGTCGCCATCCCGGATTTTTCTTCCTTTGCCATTGAGGGGGCGCCTCCGGACGGCGCTATTCCGGTCACACGTAATAAAAGCTGTGCGACCGTCGATGTGGATCAAGAAGCTCGATGAGAATTTATACCGCAGGACCCTTTGCGCGCGTTCGCGGGCTCGTGGTCTAGCGGTTATGACATCGCTCTCACACAGCGAAGGTCACCGGTTCGAATCCGGTCGAGCCCATTCGTCGCAAGCGTCGATGCGGGACACAGTCTCGCGGGCTTCTCTCTTCAGGGATGGGCCGATGTCGAAGTGAGCGCCGCCACGAGAACGGCCACGAGGGCGAGCCCCGCGAGTGGGATTAACATGAGCCATCGTGGCTCGTATCGGACGTGCATGTAGTACGCGACCACGAGGCTCGCCTTGACTGTCGCGAGGAGCACGAGGATGACGATCGTCTCCAGGTGCGGCAGTCCGATCCCGTACACGCTGAGCTCCACGAGGGTGACGACCGCGAGGACGGCGAAGACCGGAACGTACGGCCGCTTCCGCACTTCCTCGGACATCCCCGCCGCTTGTGCCGCCATCGCCGTTTCCGCCATGCGAGTTCCTCAGATCAGGTATACGATCGTGAACAGGAAGATCCAAACGACATCGACGAAGTGCCAATACAATCCGACGAGCTCCACGGCCTCGTGGTTCTCCTTCGTGAACCCGCCTTTGAACGCCTTGCGCGTGATGTACGCCATCGCGAGGACGCCCGCCGTCACGTGAGAGCCGTGGACGCCCGTCTGCGCGTAGAACGTTGCTCCGTAGAGCGGGTTGACGCCGTGCGGCGCGTGCGAGAAGGTCAGGCCCTCGCCGAAGTAGAGGTGGTAGTACTCGTACGCTTGGATGCTCACGAACGTGATGCCGAGGAGGAGGGTCGCCAGGAGGAAGATCCGAAGCCATTTCTGGTCCCCTCGTTCCGCGGCGGCGAGTGCCTCGACCATCGTCAGGCTGCTGCAGATCAGGATGAACGTGTTCAGCCCTGTGAGGGGGACGTTCAGGATCTGACCGGGCGTCGCCCAGGGATCCGTCACGGTCGCGGTCCGGAGGCGGAGGGTCCACGACGTCCCGATGATCGCGGAGAAGAACATGATCTCCGTCACAAGGAGCATCCACGTGCCGAGTTTCCGCGCGCTCACGCGAGGGAACCGCGATTCCATTGCGGCCCCGATTCCGTAGAACGAGCTCGAGGGCTTCCGCATGTCCTCGTGGATCCAGCCGCCGGTGCCCCCCGCGAAGATGACCGCCCCGATGAGAATGATCGGGATGCTCGGGGTGACGATCCCGACGTAGGCGACGCCCATCCCCACGGCGATAATGAGGGGCCACCGGCTTCCGTGGTGCTCCTCCTCGTGGCCCGCGGGTTCCGGATGCGCCATGGACCTCGGTCCGGCGCAGTGCATCGGCCGAACCGCTATAACGTCTTCGCTTCTCGCAGGTCCCGCTCTCAGTTCGGACGGAACACCCACGGATTGTGGGCGAGGGACAGGAAGAGGTCGCGCGACTTCGACCACTCGATGAGCCAGTTCGGCACGGGGATTCGCGGGCCCTCGGTCCCGAGTCGCATGATTGGATGGTGGGTCCTGCGGGGGTTAAATCCATCGACCTCGGTCTTGATTTCAATTCTTAAGAGGTAGAATCGGGGCGCCGTCTTCGTGATAATCACACCGCTCCACCGGGGCCGAACGAGGATGAGGCAGAGCGTCTCG
Organism: Thermoplasmata archaeon; assembly: GCA_035636595.1. Taxonomy (GTDB): domain Archaea; phylum Thermoplasmatota; class Thermoplasmata; order RBG-16-68-12; family RBG-16-68-12; genus RBG-16-68-12. The sequence continues at coordinate 112,114 of DASPYU010000020.1, read as the reverse complement.
CAGAACGGCGAAACCCCTTATACTCACCGCCCGAATCCCGGGGGTCCGGTCCTCCGATGCCGACGGTCCGCCGAATGAAGACAAAGGTAGCTCTCATGGGCGAGGGCGGAGTCGGCAAGACGTCGCTCATCCGGCGGTTTGTCCTGAACGAGTATCAAGACACGTACCTGCACACGGTCGGAACGCGCGTCAGCAAGGTCGAACTCGAAGTACCGTACGGCGCGGACACGGAGGTCCAGATGGACATGTCGATCTTCGACATCATGGGCCAGCGAGGGTTCCGGGAACTGATTCGCGAAACGTACTATCACGGATCCCAAGCGCTCGTCGGCGTGTGCGACGTCACCCGGAAGGACAGCCTGTACGCCCTGAACGAGTGGATCCCCTCCGCGATGGAGATCGCGGGCGACGTGCCTCTCTCCATCATCGTGAACAAGAAAGATCTCATCGATCGCCGCGATTTCCCCGATGAAGACATCCGGAATCTCGCGGAGGCGTTCGGCGCGCCGTACGTGTTCACGTCGGCTCGGACCGGCGAGTTCGTCGAGGACGCGTTCAATGCACTCGCGATCGAGATCGTGGACCGCGCGTTCAAGCAGGAGGAGTCCCGGGCCGTCGAACGCGGCCTTCGGGAGAAGCTCCTCACGTTGCTCGCCAAGCGCGGGGCCCTCGGCCTGAAGAAGAACCAGCTCTTCGAGATCCTTCGCGGGGTGAGCTTCGACGAGCTCCGGGCGGAGCTCGCGCGGCTCGAAGGCGAAGCCCTCGTGACGCTCATGTGGCACGGCCCCGAGGATTTCACGGCAATCATCACGCCCCGGGGCGTCACCGCGAGCCAAGCTCCCACGGGCTGGGTCGAGGAATAGGACGGTGGCGGTCCGACGGATGAAGAAGGTCCAACTCGAGCGCGCGCTCCAGTCCCTCGCCCCCCTGCCGGAGCCGAAGGCCGCGCGCGAACAGTACGCGACGCCGGCGGGCATCGCGGCGGAGGTTGCCTACGTCGCCCACGGGCGAGGCGACATCGACGGACGCTCGGTCCTCGACCTCGGTTGCGGGAATGGTGTGCTCGGGCTCGCGGCGGGCCTCCTCGGCGCGAGGCGCGTCCTCGGCATCGATTCCGATCCGGTCGCGATTGCGATCGCGAAAGCAAACGCTTCGAAGACGCGGGTGAAGGCGGAGTTTCGCATCGGCGATGTGAGCGAGGTACACGAGGCCGTCGACACGGTCTTGATGAACCCGCCGTTCGGAGCGCAGAGCCGGCACGCCGACCGGCCGTTCCTGGACGCGGCGCTGCGATGCGGTCGCGTCGTTTACATGTTCCTCAATGGGCCCGCCGAAGCCTTCGTCCGCCGCTACATCGAGTCGGCCCGCGGGACGATCACGGATCGCCTCGCATATTCGTTTCCGATCCCGCATACGTTCGACTTCCATCGGCAGGAGTTGCGACGAGTGGACGTCGTCCTCTTCCGAGTCGCCGTGGCGAAGGGATAAATACGAAGGCTCGTCTTTCGTCCGAACCCAAGCGGTTGAGCGGATGCTGATGGAACGGAAGATGGTCCTGCCCGGCGACGAGATTGCCGTCGCGGAGGAGTTCGAGCCCGGCGAAGGCACGTACGAACGGAACGGGCGCGTGTTCGCGGCGACGCCGGGCGTCCTCGAGCTCGATCCGTCGAATCGGGTCGCCCGCGTGCGCAGCTTCAACCCGCCGGCGGAGCTCCGCGTCGGCGACATCGTCTACGGCGTGGTGGACGACATTCGAGGCATGATGGCGACCGCGACGATCAACGCGATCCACGGACGCACCCGCCAGATCAGCGGGGAAGCGGGGGGGACGATTCACATCTCGAACGTCTCCGAGGAGTACACGGAGGACATCCACGACATGTATCGCCTCGGCGACATCATCCGCGCGAAGGTCATCCAGGTCAAACCGTCGTTGCAGCTCACGACCGCGGAGCGGGACCTCGGCGTCGTGAAGGCTCTCTGCTCCGTATGTCGAGGTCCGCTCGAGGTCCGCGACCGCGACCTCTACTGCCCGCGCGACGAACGCACGGAGCGTCGCAAACTTGCGGCGGACTACGCCGACCTGAAGCTCTCGGTCCCGGCGAGCGAACTCGGCGGAGGCAAGGTCGCGGAGCGGGCGCATGGGGGCGGTCGCCGGGACGACCGAGCCTCCGGAGGTCGCGATCGCGGTGGACGTGGAGCCGGCCGGGACGGGTATCGCGATCGAGGCGACCGAGGGCGCGATGGCCGCGGCGGCGGTCGCGGTCGTGACCGTGACCGGGATCGCGATCGCGGTCGTCGACGATAATTTTCCGGCGGAACTGGGTGAGCGTCCGGTTCCGAGAATTAGCAATCAGAATCGAAGGCAAAGTGATATGAACCTACCCTGTGATAGCATCGGTTAGAGGTTGTGAATGGCGACGTCGAACGAAGAAGTCATGCGCGAACTGCAGCGCCTTCGCGGCGAAATCCAGCAGCTTCGCGAGGTCGTCAGCGCCCTCTTCAACGCGGTCTTCGAAGAGACGGACGAGGACTGGGACTCGGTCCCCGAGAAGGACGAGTTCAACCTCTACAACTGAATCGAGCGTCGCGAAAAGCCATAAAGCGCCCGCCCCTTAGCCGGTCGTGAGTCGTCCCGACCGATATCGGCGGCAAGTTGTTCTTCCCGAGATTGGTGCGAAAGGCCAGCGCGATTTGGCGGACGCGCGGGTCGCCGTCGTCGGTCTCGGGGCGCTCGGCAGCATCTCCGCCGATCTCTTGGTCCGCGCGGGTGTGGGCCACATCCGCCTCGTCGACCGCGACGTCGTGGAACTCGTCAACCTGCAGCGGCAGTCCCTGTACTCGGAAACGGATGTGGATCGGCCGAAGGCGGACGCCGCCGGCGAGCGGCTGCGCAACGTGAATTCCGACATCTCCATCGAGGCCGTGGCGAGGGACGTCCACGCGGGTACCGTCGGAGACATTCTCCGCGATGTGGATGCCATCGTGGACGGCACGGACAACCTCGAAACGCGGTTCCTTCTCAACGAAGCGGCCATCGACGCGGGGCTCCCGTTCGTCTACGGCGGCGCGATCGCGACCTACGGCATGGTGTTCGCGATGCGTTCGCCGGACACCGCATGCTTCCGCTGTTTCAATCCGAAGGCCCCACCACCGGGAAGCCTCCCCACCTGCGAGACGGCCGGGATCATGAACGCGGTCTCCGCCGAGATCGGGGCGATTCAAGCGGGCGAAACGCTGCGGTTGCTCCTCGGCAACACGCCGTCCGGCGATCTGCTCGTCGTCGACGGGTGGCGTCCGGGGATCGACCGAATCCATGTCGCGCGCCGCAAGGACTGCCCGGCCTGCGTCGCGGGCGAACGCGAGTACGTCGGCGCGAAACGCGCCCAGGTCTTGGCCTCCCTGTGCGGCAGCGACACGATCTCCCTCGACCCGCTCCACCGAAGCCCGATCGACTTGGACGGACTCGCGGCCCGGCTCGGGACGCTCGGGACCGCGCGTCGCGCGGGCGGCGTCCTCGTGGCCGACATCGAAGGTCGGCGTCTCACGGTCTTCCCGGACGGCCGCGCATTGATCCGCGGGGTGAAGGACGAGGCGGAGGCGCGGACCGTGTACGCGAAGTACGTGGGGATGTGACATGACGCGGTCCGGCGTCCTCCTGCTGAGCGGCGGCTTCGACAGCCCGGTTGCCGGGCACTTGATGGCGCGCCAAGGCCTCGGCCTCCTGGCGGCGCACTTCTCCCTCGAGCCGATCACGGACGACGCCGCGGAGGTGAAGGCCCGGACCCTGTGTCGGATCCTCGGCATCCCGAGCCTCTACATCGTGCGCGTCGGAGAGACGTTCGCGGAGGTCGCGCATGCCGCGAACCGTCGATTCTACTTCATCCTCACGAAGCGGCTCATGGTCCGACTCGCGGACGCCCTCGCGGACCGGGAGTCGGCCGAGGTGCTGGTGACCGGCGAGAACCTCGGCCAAGTCTCCAGCCAGACTCTCGCAAGCCTGCGTGCGATCGACTCGGTCGCGCGCCATCCCGTGGTGCGGCCTCTCATCGGGTTCGACAAGCAAGAGATCGTGGACCGGGCGAAGGCGATCGGCACCTATGAGGTCTCGAAGGGGCCGGAGATCTGCGACCTCCTCGGACCGCCACGACCCGCCACGCACGCCCGGCTGGATCAGGTCCTTGCGGAGGAATCGAAGCTGCCGATTGACCGACTCGTCGCTTCGTGCCTCGAAGGCGTCGAACCGGAAAGGTTCAAAGGGAACGGGACCCCTGGACCGCAGTCCTCGGGGCCGACGAACTTCGCATGACGTACTATCTGCTGAAGCCGTGCCGTACGGCGACCGCGTTCATCTCGACCCTGAAGAAATCCTCCCGGCTGGATCTCACCGATGCCGCGGTGCGACTCCGGACGGCCGGCCGGCACGTCAGCGACGTGAAGGTGATGCTCATCGTCGACGGGGAGCCGGAACTGACCCTCTACGAGAGCGGGAAGATCCTCGTGAAGACCGACGACGAAACAGAGGCGAGGCGGGCGATCGACGAGGTGTACGGGGCCCTCGGAATGGCGGCGTCGGTGACTCCGGCGTGAGCCCTCGTTATCGAAGTCGGTAGCATCCGAGAATGTATATAGCCTGCCCGGAGAATGAGAGTCCGAAAATGGAGCGGATGACGCCGCGACGCGCGTTCGCCGTGGCCATGGCGGGCCTCATCGCGATTGGCGCGGTGGCGTACCTGAGTTCGTACGCGACGGCGACGATCAGGATCCAGGTACGGGGCTCGGCCCTGGAGTGGCAGCACCTGAATGTCGTCTTCTCCGACATCCAGGTTCACCGAGCGGACGCGGGCAACGCGAGCGGCTGGAATTCCCTGCCGCTCTCGACGCCGACGATCGACTTCGCGTCGCTCGGGAACCTCACGCAACTGCTCTCGCTCGACCGCGCGGCCCCCGGGAAGTACACCCAACTTCGGATCGTCGTCAGCTCCGTGGACGGAGTCCTGGCAGACGGCACGCACGTGACCCTGACCGTCCCGGACGGCGTCCTCAAAACCGTCACCCCGTTTGACCTGCCCGGCGGAAGTTCGGTGACGATCACCCTCGATTTCGACCTCGCGGCCTCCATCCATGGCGCGGGGGACAAGTGGATTTTCCAACCCGTCCTCGGGGCCATCCAGATCAGCTAGTCCTATTCCCCGTAGCGCCGCTGGCGCATCTGGAACGACCGCAAGGCGCGCAGAAAATCGATCTTGCGGAAACCCGGCCAATAGACGTCGACGAAGTACAGCTCCGAATACGCGAGTTGCCACAACAGGAAATTGGAGATTCGCTCTTCGCCGCTCGTTCGGAGGACCAGGTCCGGGTCCGGGAGGTCCGCCGTGTACAGCCGCTTCGAGAAGAACTTCTCGTCGATGTCGTCGGGTTTCACCGTGCCCGCTTGGGCGTCCCGAACGACCTCGCGGATCGCGAGCAGGATCTCCTCCCGGCCGCCGTACGCGACGGCGACGTTGAACCGATATTGGTCGTAGTCCTTCGTGCGATCCTCCGCGTACTCGATCGCGTGGATTACCTCATCCGGCAGGAGCCCTCGATCCCCGAAGACGCTCACGCGGATCTTGTGCTTGTGGACCCGCTCGTCGTCTCCCACCTTCCGGAAGTTCTCCGCGAAGAGGTGCATCAGGTGCTCGACTTCGGGATCGGGGCGGCGCAGGTTTTCGGTGGAGAACGCGTAGACCGTGAGAATCCGCACGCCGACGTCCAGGCACCACTCCAGGACTTCCTCGAGCTTGTCTCGGCCCTTCACGTGCCCATCCAGGACGTTGCCAAGGCCGATCTCCCGCGCGAACCGGCGGTTTCCGTCCATGATGATGGCGACGTGATGCGGGATCGCGGCCCCTTTCACCTGGTGCAAGAGGCGCCGCTCGTACGCTTGGTACGCGGCGTCGCTGATCATCTTCGAGATGTCCGTCGGCATCGACGGAATCGTCCCATCGAGGCCCAGCTATTTATCCTTCCCGTGAGCACCCCCGGAGGACGGGTGACGAGCGCCCCGGGAGGATTCCGTGGACCGGAGGAATCGTCTCGAGCTTGACCGCGACCCGAAAACCTTTAAGTAGCGTGGCCAATTGGAGCCTCTGTCCCTTTCGTCCTTCGGCGTGATTTAGTGGCATTATCGATGAAATTGAATGAGTATCAGGACCTTTATCGCAAGCTCGGGACCCCCGAGGACATCGATTTTCTCGCGGAGAACGTCGGGTACGACAAGGAGCTCCTGCTCGTCATCTACACCCAGCGGATCGTGCGCGACACGACGAAGAAGTTCTACCGTGTCAAAGCGCAGGCCCGCCGACTCGCGTTCATGTGGCAGAACGGCACGAGCCTCGTCGAGATCGCGCGGAGCTTCGATTTCCCGGCGATCCTGACGGCCCTCATGGTCCTCGAGCAAAAGAAGATTTCTCGCAAGCAGTTCTGGAAGATGATCAACGACCTCGACGCCGTCCGCGACCGCCGCCTTCGAAAGGAGCTCGACGAGGTGTGCCGCTCGGACATCGTGTATTCCCCGGAAGGGAGCGCCCGGCAGTACGCCCGCGGTCGGTGGGGAGAGGCGAAACTGCACACGTGGTTAGACGCCCGCAGCTTGCAGTACGAGACGGAAAAGGACCTCCGCGCGAAGTACGACAAGACGCCGGACATCCTGCTTCACAAGCCGATCGAGATGAACGGGTCCCGCAAGTATTGGATCGAATCGAAGGCCACGTTCGGGGATCCCTACGAGATCCGGAGGCACATCAAGAAGCAGCTCCTGCCGTACAGCGACCTGTTCGGCGATGGTGGGGTCGTCTACTGGTTCGGCCACGTGGACGACCAGCCGTACGCTCTCCCGGAAGGCGTGGACATCATTCCCGCGACGTTCTTCGAGACGCCGCCGGTGCCCTACCCGTACGTGCCCGTGAACGAGACTCGGCTCGAGGAACCGCGCCTCGAGTCGAACGCGGCGGATCTCCCCGAATAGGAGTCCGCCAAACGTTTAAGCCTACCCTCTCTTTCGTCGCGCCGGTGGCCGAAGAAGAGGTCGTCCGGGTTCGCATGCCGCGGACGAAGGACGGAGAGATCTTCGGGATTGCGGACCAACTCTTGGGCGCGTCCCGGATCCGCGTCATGTGCGCGGACGGCAAGAGCCGGCTCGGCCGGATCCCGGGGAAGCTCAAGAAGCGGATGTGGATCCGCGAGGGCGACCTTGTCGTCGTCCGGGTGTGGGAGTTCCAGGACGAGAAGTGCGACATCAAACATCGGTACACGAAGACGGAATCGAGCTACATGAGTCGACGGGGCCTGATCCCGAAATCGATCAATATCTTCTGAGCCCACAAAGCTCTTAGTCGGGCGGACCGTTCGTTTCGGTAACGATGATCGACGATCGACGTCTGAGGTCCCTCGAAGCCCAGGTCGATGCCCTCAAGACCCGGGAGAAGGACTCGGACACTCGCAAGACGTACGACCAAGTGTTCGACCGCGCCGCGCTCATGACGATCGCCGCGCTCATCAACGACGGCGCGATCGCGACCCTCGACTACCCCGTCAGCACGGGGAAAGAAGCCAGCGTCTTCCATGCGACGGATCCCGAGGGCCGGGCGAAGGCGGTGAAAATCTACCGCATCGCGACGGCCACGTTCCGGAACATTGCGGTGTATATCGAGGGCGATCCGCGGTTCAAGAAAGTGCGGAAGGCCACGAGGCCGACGATCCTCGCGTGGGCCCAGAAGGAGTACAAGAACCTCGTCCGGATGGGCGATGCGAAGGTCCGGGTCCCTCAGCCGGAGCGTCTCATGGACAACGTCCTCGTCATGGAGTACATCGGCGATGAGACGCAGCCCGCGCCGACGCTTCGGGAAGTCGCCTTGGACGATCCAAACTCGGTCTACGAGGACGTGCTCGCGAACATGCGATTGATTCGGAAGTCGGAGCTCGTCCACGCGGACCTGAGCGAGTACAACCTCCTATACTGGGGCGGACGCGTCGTCGTGATCGACGTTGGCCAGGCGGTCACGCTCGATCATTCGCGGGCCGAGGAATGGTTCAAGCGGGATGTCTCGAACATCGCCCGGTTCTTCCATCGACTCCGCGTCCGGGTGACGCCCGCGGAGCTGGAACGAGCGGTCCTCGAGGGCTGACATGCTATACGCCCGGATCTCCGCGGAGCGGATTGGCGTCTTGATCGGGCCCGACGGGGTGACGAAGAACCGGCTCCAGCGGGAGACGGGCACTCGGATCGCGGTCGATTCGTCCACGGGCGAGGTCACGATCGACGAGACGGCCGCGGTGGATCCCGTCCTCGCGTTGAAGGCCCGCGACATCGTCCAGGCGATGGCACGCGGGTTCTCCGAAGACCGGGCGTTCCGCCTCCTCGGCGAGGACGCGTATCTCGAAGTGTTGGACATCAAGGACTTTGCCCATTCGAAGAACCGAGTCGGCCAAATCCGCGCCCGCGTCATCGGGACGCGCGGGAAGACGCGCCGAATCGTCGAGGAGCTCACAGGCGTCGACATGAGCGTCTTCGGCCACACGGTCGCGCTGATCGGCGGGTCCTTCGAGATGGCGATCGCCCGCGAGGCGGTCTTCATGCTGCTCCGCGGCAGCGAGCACAAGACGGTCTACCGGTTCCTCGAGCGGAAGCGGGCGGACATCAAGGCGTATCAGATGGGATTCTGAGGGTTGCCCGAACGTAGGCTTTTAGGGTTGCGGACCCATTTCTACCAGCATGCCCGAGGGGGAGGGGCGAGCGCTCGCGCAGGCCTACGCGGCCGCGCTCCGCGAGGCGCTCACGAGTCCGGATCCCAGCGCCCTCCTCCGACTCCGGGGAGAATTGCAGATCGTTTTGAGGTGGTTCGAGGTCGAGCAGAACGGGGACGCCCGGCGTGAAACGGATGCGGCGCTCGAGGCCGTCTCCGGATTCTATCGATTCGGGCTCGAAATCGGCGGATTCACGACATCCACGAAGGCTGCGGAGACCGCGAGCTTCTACGACCTCGCCTCGGTCGGCGTCCTCGCTGTCGAGAACGTCCTGACCGCGGAGCGGAGGAGCCTCATGCGATTCCTGATGAGCGGGCTTTCGGAAGGACTCATGTTCCTCGGCAGTCGGCAGTACGTCCGTGGCGGCGAGGCGGTCCTCCAGGCAGCGTATCGGAGCCACGCCCTGGCCGTGCAAGACGCGCTCTGGTCCCTCGCGACGGATTTCCGGGACCCGGAGGACCTCGGGTCGATCCGGGAGGCGCGCGGCGCGATCGACGCCGTTTTCGCGAAACTCAGCGAGCCGACCGTCGCCGCGAGCTCGAGGCTCGACGCCCTGCTTCGGCTCTACGCCCTCGTCGCGGTCGTCCGCTGTGCGAAGGTCCTCGAACGCCTCCGGTCGCTCGCGTGAGGCGGCCCCGACAATTGTTAAATAACGCGCAAGTCTACAGCGGCTTGGGGAACCGGGGCTGGCGAAGTACGTCTACTTGTTTGAAGAGGGAAACGCCGGCATGCGCGACCTTCTCGGCGGGAAGGGCGCGGGCCTTGCGGAGATGACCCGACTGGGTCTGCCGGTGCCGCCGGGGTTCACGATTACGACGAAGGCGTGCAACGCGTATTCGAAGAGCGGACGATTTCCGCCGGGCCTCTGGAAGCAAGTCACCGAGGGACTCGCCGCCGTCGAGACGAAGAGCGGGAAGAAGTTCGGCGATGCGGAAGATCCGCTCCTCGTCTCCGTCCGATCCGGCGCGAAGTTCTCCATGCCAGGCATGATGGACACGATCCTGAACCTCGGCCTCAACGACTCGACCGTCGCGGCGTTGGGCCGCCTGACGTCGAACGATCGGTTCGCCTGGGACGCGTATCGGCGGCTCATCGGGATGTACGGTCGGATCGTACGCGAGATCGACGGGCGCAAGTTCGAGGCGGTCCTCGAGCGATTCAAGGGAACGACGGGGAGCAAGTCCGACACGGACCTGGACGCCGACGCACTCCGCGCCGTCGTCGAGGAGTTCAAGGGCCTCTATCGCCGCGAGGCTGGGGAGGCGTTTCCGGACGATCCGCGCGTCCAGCTCCGTGAGGCGATCGGCGCGGTCTTCCGATCCTGGAACGGCAAGCGTGCGGTGGACTACCGCAACTTCAACAAGATCCCCCACGACCTCGGTACGGCCGCGACGGTGCAGACGATGGTCTTCGGCAACATGGGCCCCGACTCCGGGACCGGGGTCGCGTTCACGCGCAACCCGTCCACCGGGGAACGAGAGTTGTTCGGCGAATTCCTCCCGGACGCGCAAGGCGAGGACGTCGTCGCGGGCCTCCGCACGCCGATGAAAATCGCCCAGCTGCGGGAGAAATTCCCGGAGCTCTACCGAGAATTCATGCTGTTCGCGGCGCGCCTCGAAACGCACTATCGGGACCTGCAGGACATCGAGTTCACCGTCGAACGAGGCCGCCTCTGGATCCTCCAGACAAGGTCCGGGAAACGGTCCGCCCGCGCGGCGGTGAAGGCCGCGGTCGATATGGCGCGCGAAGGGCTCATCACCCGAAAGGAGGCGATCATGCGGGTCGAGCCGCAACATGTCGTGCAGCTATTGTTGCCGCAGTTCGACGACAAAGCGAAGCTCATCGCGCGGCGCGAGGGCCGTTATCTCGCGAGGGGCCTGAACGCCTCTCCGGGCGCCGCGGCCGGCTACGCCATCTTCGATCCGGACGAGGCGGAGTCGATGGGTCGCGAGAAGAAGCCCGTCATCCTCGTGCGCGTCGAGACATCCCCGGACGACGTCCACGGGATCCTCTATTCCAAGGGCGTGCTGACGTCCCGCGGCGGGGCGACCAGCCATGCGGCCGTCGTCACCCGCGGGCTCGGCATCCCGTGCGTGACCGGATGCGAGCCGATCGTCGTTGACTACGACGCGGGCGAGTTCCGGGTCGGCGTCAAGGTGGTCCACCGAGGCGACTTCGTCTCGATCGATGGCGGGAGCGGCGAGGTGTACGAAGGCCACATCCCCACGCTGGATCCGGATTTTCGCGAGGAGGCGGACTTGCAGTCGCTCCTCGAGTGGGCGGACGCGGAGCGACGGCTCCAGGTCTGGGCGAACGCGGACTACCCTCGGGACGCGCAGCGCGCCCGGGAGTTCGGCGCCCAGGGGATCGGCCTCGATCGGACCGAGCACATGTTCATGGAGACGGATCGGCTCGACCTCGTCCACGACATGATCCTCGCCGCGCCCGAGTACCGCCGGGTGTCCGCGGAGGTCCGGGGGCTCCGGTCGGAGCTCGAGACGGCGAAGGACGAGAGGCGCCCCGCGCTCGCCCAGCGTCTCGCCCTCCTCGAGCCGCGCCTCGAAGACCTCACGCGGCGCTACATCGGGTCGCTCGAGAAGCTCGGCCCTTTGCAGCGGGGCGACTTCGTCGGCATCCTGCGTGCGATGGAAGGACTCCCCGTGATCATCCGCCTCATCGATCCGCCGCTCCATGAGTTCCTGCCGAAATACGAGACGTTGCTCGTCCAGGTGACGAAACTCACACTCGCGCGCGGTGACCCGGAGGCTCTGACCCGCACCGCGCGGTCTGAGGAGGACCAGGCGTTCCTCGAGGAGATCCGCGAGGCCGGCGGCGGAGACCTCGCTCGAGGCATCGAAGCGCTCCTGCCCCGGAAGCAGGCGCTCTTGGAGGCGGTCGCGGCGAGCCGCGAGACGAATCCGATGCTCGGGCTGCGAGGCTGCCGTCTGGGGATCACGTTCCCCGAGATCACCGAGATGCAGGTCCGCGCAATCTTCGAAGCGGCGTGCCAGCTGACGAAGGAAGGCCGCGTCGTGCGGCCCGAGATCATGATCCCCCTCGCCGGGCACGTGAACGAGCTGCGCGTCGAGCGGGAGGCGCTCGAGTCCGAGGCGAAGAAGGTGATGGAGCGGGAGGGCGTGGCGATCGCCTACAAGTTCGGGACGATGATCGAGATCCCGCGCGCCGCCCTCACCGCGGACGAGATCGCCCGCTACGCGGAGTTCTTCTCGTTCGGGACGAACGACCTTACGCAGACGACCTTCGGGTACAGCCGCGATGACGCCGAGGGCAAGTTCCTCCTCGATTACGTCGACAAGGGCATCTTGCCCTTCAATCCGTTCCAGACCCTGGACCGGGAGGGCGTCGGCTCCCTGATGCGGACGTGCGTCCAGAAAGGTCGGAAGGTGCGGCCCGACCTCGAGATCGGAATCTGCGGCGAGCACGGCGGCGATCCGTCGAGCATCGAGCTCTGCCATGAGATCGGCCTCGACTACGTCTCCTGCTCTCCGTTCCGTGTGCCCGTGGCCCGCCTCGCGGCGGCCCACGCGAAGTTGCGCGAGGAAGTCGAGCGGTCGGAGGATCGCTGACCCGGAAGGATCCGATGGCGAGCATCGCCGACTCTCCGTCCTTCCTCTTGGTCCTCGTCGTCTCCGCGTTCGTCCCGCCGCTCGTCTTCATGGTGTGGATTCGGAACACGGCGCGGTACAGCAAGGAACCGTGGTGGACCGTCTTGAAGGCGTTCGCCTGGGGCGCCGTCTTCAGCGTGATTATCGCGATCGTCTTCAGCCTCATCTTCATTGCAACGCTCGGCAGCATCGGGCCCCTCAACGAATTCCTCTCCCGCCGCTTCACCGACCCGACCCTCGTGATCGGCGCGCTCATCGTCGCGCCGTTCGTCGAGGAGGCCGCGAAGGGCATCGGCGCGAAGGCGGGCCGCCCCGAGACCCAGGCGTTGCTCGACGGGTTGGTGTACGGTGCGGCCGCCGGCCTGGGCTTCTCCGCGACGGAGAACCTTTTCTACGGCCTCGACGCATTGCTCAATCCCGGCGGCGGCGCTTCGGCTTCGCTCGCCGTGATCGCGGTGCGCTCCTTCTCGTCGTCGTTACTCCACGCGAGTTCGACGGCGGTGATGGGGTACGGACTCGCGAAGAGTTGGTTGAGTGGGCGGACCTGGGCCTTTCTGCCTTTCTACTTGATCGCGGTCACTATGCACGCGATTTTCAACCTCCTCGCGAGCCTCGGGCAATCCTACGCGACCCAATACGGGGAACTCGGCGAGACGATCGGGTTCGCGGCGGCCGTGACCTTCGCGCTCATCGCTATCACCCTCGTCCGGTTCAAACTGGCCGGGCCCCGCCAGGCCGCGCCGAGGTGACGCATGAACCGGCGAATCGCCGCGCGAAATCGTTAACTATTCCGGACGGCCTGCAAGGCGGGCCATGCGTTTTCGCTTCGAGATGGATGGAGAGACCTACTCGAAAAATAAGGAGTCGTTCAAGCGGCTCCTGGCGAAGCACGGGTTGCGGTGGCGCGGCACGCTCGAGCGACCGTTCTGGGCGAGCGGCGCGGAGCGCGTCACGGCCATCTTCGATCGCGACCAGGAGAAGGACATCCTCCGGCACGCAGTCCTCGTGTGGGAGAGCGCGAAGAAGTCGTCGTTGCTCGAAGACCTGAAGGCATGGGCTTGGCAGGTCGGCGGGAAGGCTTCCGAGGACCGCTCGCCCTCCGCCGAGGAAGTCACGGACGAGGTCGAGGCGGCATTACGATACTGGGACCTCGTGTGGAAGCCGAACGTCGATGTGCTGAAGGCGCAAGGTCGCCCGAACCAGTGGATCGAGGCGGACGTTCGTCGGTGGAAGCAGCGACGGCAGGAGCGCCGCCGCGAACTCATGGGGCAGGCGACGGACTAGAACGCGCCCTTCGCGTGCACTTCCAACGAATCGTAACAGTCGAAGCAGTATCCTTGGCGGCGATCATCCGGGAGCAGGACGATCCGAACGTGGCAGCGACGACAATGCGCTTCGCGGTCGCCGCCTTCCGATAGCTTGCGCGTGTCTGGACGAATCTTCCATGAAATCGTACCCGCCCCCCGAGGCGAACGCCACTGCGGCACGGAGCCGCCGAACTCTATAAAAACGTTGTGCGGTGCCCGTTTCCGGAGAGCTCGACGGCGGTTTAATGTGCAGTCTTCTCGTTGTCGCCCCGCATGCTCACCGGTTTCGTCACCTTCGAGGGAATCGACGGGTCCGGCAAGACGACCGTGAGCCGACTCGTCGCGGAATCCTTTCGCGTTCAGGGCCACCGCGTGCACTTGACGAGCGAGCCCACCAAGACGTGGCTCGGTGACGCCGTGCGTAGAGCTTACCAGGACGACGTCGGCGCGATCGCGGAGTCCTTCCTCTTTCTCGCGGATCGGGGCGTGCACGTCGCGGACATTCGGTCGCATCTGGAGAACCACGAGTTGGTGTTGTGCGACCGGTACGCGGACTCGACGTATGCGTACCAAGGCGCGCGACTCGAAGGGATCGTGAGCAATCCGCTGCGGTTCCTGCAGGGGGCGAGCACATCGTGGGTCATCCAGCCCGACGTCACGATCCTCCTCCGGGTCCCACCGGAGCTCGGACTGAAACGAATCCAGGGCCGGCCAAATCTCATTCGGTTCGAGGATCTCTCCTTCCTGAAGAAGGTTGCCGCGAACTACGATCGCCTCGCACGTTCGCGACGTTTCGTGGTCATCGACGGATCGGCGTCCGCAGACGCGGTCGCGAAGGAATCAATCGCCGCAATCGCGCGACGCCTCAAGCCGCCGCGAAAACGGTAACCGCGCATTTCGTCGTCGGCGAGGTGCGGATCAGGAACGCGCGGGCGAACACCTTGGCGGTCTCCAGATCGCCTCGATGGAGGTGGAGGAGGAACGCCTTCCCGAATACGACCTGGAGGGAAGCGTCCGCAAAAGGAACCGCCATGAGCGTATTGGATTGGCGAGGGAACGGCTTGAAGAGGCCGCTCAAGAATATCATTGGCGATTATCAATATCCGGTCCAACCGATCGCGTGTCCCTGGACAAACCTATTTATGCGCACCTCCGTTTATCACGGCCGCATGGGATGCACGGATGGATTCCGCCGCTCATTCTAGGCCTTCTTCGCACCATGGCGACGGATTCGTCGGCGTCATCTACGGGGACGTCGGCACGACGGCCTTCCGCTGTTCCGTGGTCGATCCGGTCGAGCGCAACGAGTTCGTCCAGGTCGAGCACGAGACGTGCGGCGTCGTCCTCGGCCGCGTCGACGAGATTGAGCGGAAGACGGATCTCTCCCTGGACCGGGCGCAGCAGCTCAGCGACGGCGATCCGGTCGACGTCGAGGAACGGGTCGCGGCCCAAGTCAGCGTGATCGGCTACCGCGACGACCGCGGACTCCTCCAGGTTCCCCGCACGCCGTTCCGCGCCGGCGAGCCCGTGCGCAAGGCGGAGACCGCGACGATCGAGGAAGTCATCGGCCTCAAGGAGGACAAGAAACACGGCGCGTACGTGGGCCTGTTGGCCGGCCACGACGTGCCGGTCTTCCTCGACATCAACGCGATGGTCCAGAAGCACGTGTCGATCCTCGCCAAGACGGGCGGCGGCAAGTCCTACATCGCCGGCGTCCTCATCGAGGAACTGATGAAGCATCACGTCACCTGCGTGATCGTCGATCCCCACGGCGAGTACTCGGCCCTTCGCGAGAAGGGGAAGCACCCGGATGGCGCGGCCCGCTTCCACGTCGAGACCCGTGCCTATGCGGACGTCATCCAGGTCTTCTCCCCGGACACGAAGATCAACCCCGGGAGCCGGCCCCTCAAGTTCACCCTGAGCAACCTCGATGCGCGGGACATCCTGTCCCTGACGGGCTCGGCGAAGGTCCGGATGCACCTCACCGCGCTGCGGAAGGCGCTCGACTTGCTGCGGCAGGCGACGAAGGACTACACGATCCGCGACATCATCCGCGTCCTCGAGCGCGAGGACGATCCGCAGAACGCGTCCCTGATCGACGAACTGGAGTACCTGAGCGAGGTCGAGATCTTCGCGAAGGAGGGCACCCGCATCGACGAGCTCGTGATTCGCGGCAAGACGACGATCATCAACCTGAAGGGCGTGCCGCCGGACATCCAGGAGCTTGTCGTCAATCGGCTTGCCACCGCGATGTTCGAGCTCCGGAAGGTCGGCCGGATCCCGCCGATGATGCTCGTCGTGGAAGAGGCCCACAACTTCTGCCCCCAGGTCGGCCAGGTCGCCTCATCGAAGGTCTTCCGGACGCTGGCCTCCGAGGGCCGCAAGTTCGGCCTCGGGCTCGTCGTGATCACGCAGCGCGCGGCGAAGGTCGACAAGAACGTCCTGAGCCAGTGCAACACCCAGATCATCCTCAAGGTCACGAACCCGAACGACCTGAAGGCGATCATCTCGAGCGTCGAGGGTTTGACGACCGCGATGGCGGAGGAGATCTCCCGGCTGCCGATCGGCGTCGCGATCATGACCGGCGGTGGGCTCCAGATGCCGCTGATGGTCGAAGTCCGGCCGCGGGAGACGCGGCACGGCGGCGAGAGCGTGAAGGTCATCGAAGACTGAGGCCGCCACGCGAAAGAACTTACCTGCCGTGCCGATGCCGTTCGACATGCGGCTCGCGGAGCTCGTCGAGCGGGACCTCGGGTTGACAGAGCGGGCCCTCGCGAAGGCGGCCGTCGCGCCACCGAAGCGATCCCATCTCCGCAAGGTCGCGGAGGACTTCCTCGGGATGGCGCGCGCGTATTACGAGGACGCGAAACACTTCCGGGACGGCGGCGAGCTTGAGAAGGCCCTCGCGAACGTGAACTACGCGCACGGGTGGCTCGACGCCGGCGCGCGGCTCGGCCTATTCGACGTGGGCGGCGATGACCAACTCTTCACCCTCAGCGAGTAGCTAGAGAACGCGCGCTCCCTCGTTGTCGACCTCGCACCGCTGCAGGGTCCCGAATTTGAGGTAGAGGGTCGCGAGCTGCTCGCGGTTGCCGGACGCGAAGACGGCGTTGCCCAGCATGGCCATCGTGGCCCGCCCGAACATCCGGCTTGCTCGGATCACCTCGAGGACCGTCTTGTTCGCCAGGCCCGTCTCTTCAGCGAATCGAGCGCCGAGGTCGAACAAGCGGTCGAGGGTCGGGGCGGTGGAGAAAGCATCGACGCACGTGCCTCCGACTCGATTGATCGCCGCGACCCGTTTCGGATCCCGGATCACCGACCGCGTCGGGATTTCGGGACCGAGGACGGCGAGCAGCAGGTCCGCTTGGACCGGGATGCGGTCCACCTCGGCGTACCCGGGCGCACCGGGCTTCCGCCGGAGGTCCATGCCGCCGAGCGACGCCGGCACGACGTCTCCGAGGCCGGTGCCGCATTCGACCTCCGTCTCGTGGGCAATCGCGACGAGCTCGTCGCGCGCCGTGTGGGCCCCCAGGGCGTCGTCGAGGGCGAGGGCCGTGCTCAGCGCCGCCGCGGCGCTCACGCCGAAGCCTTGGGATACCGGGAGTGGGCATTCGCTCAGGATCTTCACTTCGCACGAACGGTTCGCGAGGATCTTCTCCGCGACCTTCTGCGTCACCTCGGCCTTCTGCCGCTTGCCATTCACGAGAATATCGAGGGACGGCCGAGGCGCGTCCCGGAGACGCGCGACCGTGCGGACCCCGAGGCCGAGACACAGCCCCGCGCCGCGGGATCCCTTCTTGCGCGGATCCGGGTCCTCAACGACCTCGAAGAACGCCGTGACGTGCCCGGGGCAGAACGCCTCACCCTCGGACACCATGGAGGACCGCCCGCCAGACCCGCTCCGCCGCGAGCGCCTTCGACCCCTCGAACGCGTCGGACTGCCCTTTGCGGTCGAAGATCGTCACGGAGGTCGTGTCCCCTTTGACCTTCGAGATGTCGTTCGCGACGACGAGGTCGACGTCGGCTTCCTTGACGAGGGACATCGCCCGCGCCTTGAGGTCGGCACCCGACACGCCCGCTTCCGCCTTGAAGCCGACCAGGACTTTCTTCGTGCCCTTGCGGAACCGTTCGAGGAGCTTGGGCGTGGGCTGCAGCTCCAGCGTCATGCCACCTTCCCGGCTCGGGATCTTGCCTTTCTGCTTTTTCGCGGGGGTGAAGTCCGAGACGGCGGCGGGGACGACGCAGATGTCCGCGTTGACGGACTCCGCCATCGCCGCGAGGTCGGCGGTCGTGCCGAACGACTTGTACGGGAGCCAGAGCGGGACCGGGGTCTCGTGGCGTCCGAGCCACAGTTCCACGTCGGCGCCATGCTCGTAGGCCACCTTCGCGAGCTCGATCCCAGTGCCGCCCGTCGAGCGGTTCGTAACGATCCGGATGTCGTCGATCGGTTCGACCGTCGCGCCCGTCACGACGAGGACGTGCACGCCGGCGAGGTCCCGAGGCCCGAGGCGCCGGATGACTCGCGCGGTGACTGTCTCCGGATCCGCCATCTTCGCCTTGCCCTCCTCGCGCGTCGGCTCGACGATCTCGACTCCGATCTCCTTGAGCCGTCGCAGGTTCGCCGCCACCGCGGGGTTGTCCATCATCGATTCGTGGGCGGCGGGTGCGACGAAGACTGGAATTCCAGAGCCGAGTGCGTTCGTCGCGTACGTCGTCACGGTCGAATCGTCGATCCCATTGGCGACTTTCCCGAGCGTGTTCGCGGTGGCCGGCGCGATGAGCAGGAGATCCGCCTCGCCATCTTGCCCGCACATCCGCAAGTACTCCATGGAACCGGTGATCTCCGTCACAACGGGATGGCCCGTCGCATACTCGAGCGCGTTCGGATGGATGATCGATGTCGCGGAGCGCGTCATCACGGCATGGACGTCGGCGCCGTGGCGGATCAGCTCGTGCGCGAGCTTCACGGTCTCGACAGCGGCGATGCTCCCCGTCACGCCGAGCACGATCGTCTTGCCCTGGAGCTTCATGCTCTTGGCGTTGCGGAGCCGCTCCGCAGGATGCATCATCGCGACGATTGCCGTGCGCGATATATAGCTATGGTCCTCGTTCGACGATCCGACATGGAGCGGATGCCGTTGCGGCAAGCTTTAACCCGCAAGGTCCGTTAGCCCCGGCCGCTTCGATGGACTATCAGACGACGCTCGAACATCTGTATCGCCTCGAGCGGTTCGGGATCAAGCTCGGCCTCGACAACATCCGGCGTCTCCTCTCCCTCCTCGGCGATCCCCATCGCGGCCTGCGGGCCGTGCACGTGACCGGGACGAACGGAAAAGGTTCCGTCTGCGCATACGTCGCCTCCGCCCTTCAGCAGGCCGGATATCGCGTCGGCCTGTACACGTCGCCGCATCTCGTTCGCTTCAACGAACGGATCCGGGTCGACGGAGAGCCGATCGCCGACGATGAGGTCCTGCGTCTGTGGTCCGGGATGCAGCCCGCGATCCACGCGATGACCGCCGCCCGTCCAATCGACCACCCGACGTTCTTCGAGGTCACGACCGCGATGGCGTTCCAATACTTCCGGGACCGCCAGGTCGACGCCGCCGTGGTCGAGGTCGGCATGGGAGGCCGAATGGACGCCACGAACGTGATCGACGGCCTCGTGTCTGTCGTGACGCGGGTCGACCTCGAACACACGGAACACCTTGGCAAGACCGTGGAGCGCATCGCGCGCGAGAAGGCGGGGATCATCAAGCCATCCTCCCGCGCCGTGACCGTCGATCAGGCCGCCCTTCCGATCATCGAGGCCCGGTGTCGAGAGGTCCACGCGCCTCTCCGCGTCGTCGGGCGGGACGTGAGTTTCGTCCGGCGGTCCTCGGATCTCCGCGGACAAGACGTCGATGTGCGAGGCGCTTTCGGCACCATCCCGGTCCGTACACCCCTCCTGGGACCGTTCCAAGCGGAGAACGTCGCCGTGGCGGTCTCCGCGCTGGCCGAGCTTCACATGTCCGGCTTTTCGCTCTCGGACGACGCGATCCGCGCCGGCATCGGAAGTGTGCGGTGGCCCGCCCGCTTTGAGGTGGTTCGTGAGCGGCCGACCGTCCTCGTGGATGGGGCGCACAACGGGCCGGCGGCCGTGGCTCTCGCGACCGCGATGCAGGACGTGTTCCCGGGCCGCCGCGCGATCCTCGTGACCGGAATTCTGAACGACAAGGATCTGTCGGCGATCGCCGGTGCACTGGGTCCCCTCGCCTCTCGCGTCTATGCGTGTCGCCCCAAGACGCACCGCGCGTTCGACGCGGAAGAGGTCGCGGCCGCGTTCCGACCATACGCCGAGACCTCCGTGGTTCCGGCGGTCGTTGGCGCGATCGACGCAGCGCTCGCCGCGGCCCACACCCACGACATCGTCCTGATCACCGGTTCCATCTACACGGCGGGGGAGGCCCTGGACCACCTTGGCGTCCGCCCGTGACCGCATCGGGTTCATCCTCGGGGACCTCTCACGCCGCTACCTCCCCGCCGGGGATCTCCACGACGGTGAGACGGCCCTCGCCAAGCTCATCGCGGAGCGAGAGGATCCGTTCCTCGTGCTGATCTCCACGATCTTGTCCCAGCGCACGAGGGACGAGATGACCGCCATCGCGTCGCGTCAGCTGTTCGCGAAGTACGACAGCCCTCGGTCGATTGCGGACGCGGACCCGAAGGACTTGGAGCGGCTGATCAAACCCGTCGGCTTCTACCGCCAGAAAGCCACGCAGATCCAGAAAGTCAGCCGCGCCCTCCTCGAGCTCCACGGCGGCTCGGTGCCGAGGACGTACGAGGAACTCATCGAGCTCCCCCAGGTCGGCCCAAAGACCGCGAACTGCGTCCTCGTCTACGGGTACGGAGAGCCGCGGATCCCGACGGACACGCACGTCCATCGGGTGAGCAATCGCCTCGGACTCGTCCGTACGCACACCCCGGAACAGACGGAGCAGCGACTCATGAAAACGGTTCCGAAGGAGTATTGGCTGTACATCAATGAACTGTTCATCCGCTTCGGGAAGGACCTCTGTCGTCCGATCGGACCGAGGTGTCCGGAGTGTTCCTTCACGTCGTTCTGCCCTTACTTCCCTCGAACGAAGTGGGGTCGGGCAAAGCCCCCGAGGGAACGCGCGTCGCGTCGGCAGGAATCTTGAACGCCTGTCGCGGTTCACGACCATCCGTCTTGGCGGACGACTTCGCGGACCACGCCGGCCATCGCCTCGATGAACCGCGGGTTGTCGTTCAAGGAGTCGCTGCGCTCCAGGCGCATGCCGAGGCGCCCCGCGCGGTCCTTCGCGTCGATGTCGATGTCGAAGAGGATCTCGAGATGGTCGGAGACGAAGCCGAACGGGACGACGAGGACCGCGCGCTCTCCCGCCCGACCGAGTTCCTCGAGGACGTCTTCCAGCGGCGGTCCGAGCCACGGATCCGCGCTGCGGCCGGCACTCTGATAGCAGAGGCGCGCGCGAAGCGGCGGAAGCAACTTCAGGATCGCCGCCATCGTCTCGGCGAGTTCTCGTTCGTATGGATCGCCTTCGCGCATAATGCGTTCGGGGAGACTGTGGGCGGTGAATAGGACCGCGGGATCGCGGTGGCCCGCCGCGGCGAGCCGCTCGAGGCCGTGCCGCACCGTGTCCGCGTACGCCCCGACCAGCTCTGGGTGCTTGTTCCAACGTTCCACCTTCGCGACTTCGAACCGCGCAGACGTCTCGGCCATCGCGTCATCAAAATCCGTGAAGTACGCGCCCACACTCATCCGCGAAAAATACGGCGTGAGGCAGAGGGCGACGGCCCGGCAGACCCGATCATCACGCATGTGCGCGACCGCGGCGCGGATGTACGGAGACCAGTGGCGCATCCCGAGGTACATGCGGAACCTTGGCCCTGCGTCATTGAGGCGCGCCTCGAGCGCGCGGGTCTGGGCCAGCGAGATTGCAAGGAGCGGCGACTTCCCGCCGATCCGCCGGTAACGCTCGCGGAACTCCTCGACCATCGAATCTGGCGTGGGGCGTCCTCCCCGGACATTCTGCAGAAACGGGGCCACGGCTTCAAGCGAATCGGGGCCCCCGAGGGCCATGAGGAGTACGCCGATGGGCGCGTCGTCCATCGCGCGCTCACCTCCGCGTCGTCACGTGCACTAGATCGACGACGCCCCGGAGAGCCTCTTGCGGCGTCGAAGGGAAGACGCCGTGCCCGAGGTTGAAGATATGCCCGGCCCGATCGTCCGCCTGAGCGAGGATGTCGGTCGTCGCCGCGCGCCAGGTCCCGGGCGACGCCGAGAGCACTGCCGGGTCGAGATTCCCTTGGATCCCAACTTCGTCACCAATCACAGACCAAGCGCGGTCGAGGGGAATTCGCCAATCGACGCCGATGACGTCGCCGCCCGCGCCGCGGAATGCATCGAGGAATCCCGCGGTCCCGGTCCCGAAATGAATCGTCGGGACGCCCGTCTCGCGGATGCCCTCGAAAACGGCGCGGCTGTGCGGCTGGACGTTGTCTCGATAGTCCCGGGGACTCAGCGCGCCTGCCCAGCTGTCGAAGAGTTGAAGGGCCTGGGCTCCCGCCTCCGCCTGCATCCGCAGGAACCCTGCGACGCCCTCGGCGAGAAGCCGCATGAGCCGGTTCCATGCGTCCGGCTCGGTGTGCATGAACCGCTTCGTCGCCTCGAACTCCCGGGTGGGTCCCCCTTCGATCAGGTAGCTCGCCAACGTGAACGGAGCGCCCGCGAAGCCGATGACCGGGACGTCGAGCTTCGCACGCATGCGCTGAATCGTCTCCCGCACGAAGGCGAGATCGGCGTTCGGGTCGAACCGTCGGAGCCGGTCGACGTCCGCGGCCATCCGAATCGGTGACTCGACGACGGGGCCCACGCGGTCCTCAATCCGGACCGAAGCGCCCATCGCCTCGAGGGGGACCAGCAGGTCGCAGAACAGGATTGCTGCGTCGACGCCCATTTCGCGGATCGGCTGCAGCGCAACCTCGGTTGCCAGAGCGGGCGTCTTCGCGATTTCGAGCACCCCATGGTCCTTGCGGATATCGCGATACGAGGGCGAGGAGCGGCCCGCCTGCCGCATGAACCAGACCGGGGTGCAGTCGACGGACTCGCGCCAGCACGCCCGCAGGAAGCGGTCTTTCATCCGCCCATCCCCCGGAACGCCGCATCGAACGCGTCGATCGTCCGGTCGACGTCCTCTCGCGAGTGCGCCGCGGAGACGAAGAGCGTCTCGTACGGCGCGGGCGGCAGGTATACGCCGCGGGTGAGGAGCGACCAGAAGAGTCGAGCGTAGGCGGCCGGGTCCGACAGCCGCGCATCGTCGAAGTTCCGCACGACGGCGTCCCGGAAGAAGAGCCCCAGCATGGACCCAACCCGCTGCAATCGGAGCGGGACCCGGCGATCGGTGGCGGCATCGACGATTCCCCGTTCGAGGACCGCGCTTACCCGCTCCAGGTTCGTGTAGAGGCGTAGATCCACAAGACCGAGGGCGGCCGCGCCCGCGGCCATCGCGAGCGGGTTCCCGGCGAGCGTGCCCGCCTGGTACACGGGTCCGAGAGGCGCGACGAGTTCCATCACGTCCTTCCGGCCCCCATAGGCGCCGACCGGCACGCCGTGCCCGAGCACTTTCCCCAGGCAGGTCAGATCGGGTCGGACGCGATACCGTGCCTGCGCCCCGCCGCGGTCGACGCGGAATCCTGTGATGACCTCGTCGAAGATCAGGAGCGACCCATGCTCGTCCGCCAGCCGTCGCAGACCCTCGAGGAAACCCGGGTCGGGCGGGACGACGCCCATGTTCCCCGCGACTGGCTCGACGAGAATCGCGGCGATTTCGTCGCCCCGACGTCGGAACAAGCCCTCGACGCCCGAGAGGTCGTTGTAACGCGCGACGAGCGTGCCTTCGATGGCACCGCGCGGCACCCCTTGCGAAGCGGGCAGGCCGGCCGCGGCGACGCCGGATCCCGCGCGGACGAGGAGCGCGTCGGCGTGTCCGTGATAGCCGCCCTCGAAGGTCACGATCGCGTCGCGCCTCGCGAAACCGCGTGCGACGCGGACCGCGGACATCGTGGCCTCCGTCCCCGAGTTCACGAACCGGAGGAGTTCGATCGACGGCACGAGGCGCTTCACCTTCTCAGCGAGCCGGATCTCCGGTTCCGAGGCCGTTCCGAAACTCGTCCCCCGCGCCGCCGCGTCGCAAATCGCCCGGACGACGGGAGTGGGAGCGTGGCCGAGGAGGAGCGCCCCCCAGGAGCCGCAATAGTCGAGGTAGCGGCCCCCGTCGGCATCCATGATCCAGGGCCCTTTGCCGCGGACGGCGAAACGAGGCGTGCCGCCGACGGCGCGGAAGGCGCGGACCGGGCTGTCGACCCCGCCGACGAGGCTCCGCTGCGCGCGACGGTACAAGCGCTCGGAGTGCGGTGCGCGGGGCACCTTCCACGGCATCAAGTCCATGTCACGTCCCCAGCGCATCGAGCATCTGCTCCGGCGTCGACCGGATGCAAGTGAAGATCGGCGTCTCCCGCTCCGTGAACCGGCTCGACTCGGTCGAGCGGAGCTCCATCACGAGGTCGAGGAAATCCATTGGCTCGTCGGATTCGAACGCGAGCAGGAACTCCTGGTCGTCGAGTCCAAAGGAGTACGCGGTGTGGATCGTGACCGACGGAAATTTGTGGCCCACCCGGAAGTGGTCCCGCATGATCCCTTGCCGACGATCGAACGGGACCGAGTACCACTCGCGCTTCTTGACCAGGGGATACACGAAGAGGTAGCGACTTCCGCGCGGTACGAGCATCTCTCCGGCTCCGTCCTGACGCTCATGTGCGTGGCCGGAGAGGTACGAAGAGCGCTTCGTCGCCGCCAAATACGCATGCGTCGTCGCGAGATAGTGACCCATCTCCGTCGACGAAATTCGCTTGGCCATCTCCTGGAACGCCTCGAGCCGCGGGGCGATCGTCCAGGTCATGAGGTCCGCATCCGCACGGATCCCTTGGAGGGAATAGCATCCCAACGTCACCTCGTCCTCGAGCGCGTGGAGGAGTTCCGCCAACTCCGCCTTCTGGTTCGCCTTGACCTCGGCGTCGAGACGGAGCCATTCCCGCTCCATCTTGTAGAACGTGTATTTCAGAAATTCCCGACGCCCGTCGGGCGGGTTCACGTCAACCACGGCGCCCCGCTCCCGTCCACTCGGCCACGTCCTTGGCGTGGTACGTGATGATGAGGTCTGCGCCCGCTCTCCGAATCGCCGTCAGGATTTCCGTCACGGCGTCCCGTTCATCGAGCCACCCTTTCGCGGCGGCGGCTTTCACCATCGCATACTCGCCGCTCACGGAGTACGCGGCGAGGGGTGCATCGAACCGGGCGCGGACCGCCCGGATGACGTCGAGGAAGGCCAAAGCGGGTTTCACCATGACGAGGTCCGCACCTTCCTCCAGGTCGAGAGCGACCTCTCGGAGGGCCTCCCGGGGATTCGCGGGATCCATCTGGTACCCGCGGCGATCGCCGAATTGGGGCGCGGACTCGGCCGCCTCTCGAAACGGTCCGTAGAACGCGGACGCATGTTTCGCGGCGTACGACATGATCACGCACTCCTCGAGTCCCGCAGCGTCCAAGGCGGTTCGGATCGCGGCGACCTGGCCGTCCATCATGGCACTCGGCGCGACGACGTCGGCGCCGGCCCGGGCCAAGCTCAGAGCCGTGCGGGCGAGGAGGTCCAGGGACGCGTCGTTGTCGACGCGGCCGTCCACCGTCACCCCGCAGTGGCCGTGGTCCGTGTACTGACAGAGACACACGTCCGCCATCGTGACCACGTTGGGCGCGTCCGCCGCGATCGCCCGGAGCGCCTGCTGGACGACGCCGTCGTTGGCATACGCGCGACTCGCAACCTCGTCCTTCGTCGACGGAATTCCAAAGAGGAGGACCGCCTTGAGCCCGAGGGCCTCCAAGTGCGCGACCTCGTCCGCCACCTCGGGGACCGTCAGCCGCCGCACGCCGGGCATGGACTCGATTGTGGCGTCGACCCGCTCGTCCTCCCGGACGAAGATCGGTTGGATTAGCTGCGAGACGTCCCATCGCGTCTCGCGGACCAGGTCTCGAATGGCCGCGGTTCGCCTCAACCGTCGCGGGCGGCGCAACAACGCCCTTCGCTCACCCATCGCGCACTTCCTCCTGGAGCTCGCGGACGAGTCCCGGGATCGTGTGCTCGCGCGCGACGAAGGCGACGCGGAAGCCGAGGCGCTCCGCCGCCTTGGCGGTCACGGGTCCGATGCAGGCCGCGGTCGCGTGGTCCCGCAACCGGGCCAGGAGGTCGGCGGGCAGGATCCGCGTGAGATTCTCGACCGCGGATCCGCTCGTGAACACGACGAGGTCGATCCCCTCCGGCCGAACGAGCGGCCGGTCCGTCGCCGTCGGGATCGCATCATACGCCTCCACATCGTCCACCTCGGCCCCGCCTTTCAGGAGGTGGTCGGTGAGCGATCTCCGAGCGATGCGCGAGCGCGGCAGGAGGATTCGCAGGCCGGGGAGGGGGCCGAGGATCCCGGCGAGGGCGTCCGTGAGGAACTCGTCCGGAACGGCGTCGACGGAGAAGCCCGCGGCCTCCGCCGCGGCTCGCGTGGCAGGCCCAACGGCGGCGATCCTCGGAGGTCGTCCGAGCGTCGTGTGGAGCTCGCGAGCGCTCGACGCGACGGCCTCGACGCCGTTCGCACTCGTGAATACGACCCAATCGTACGAAGACCATCGTCGCAGCGCCGCGTCCAGGCGGCCTCGTTCCTTCGGAGCCTGGATTCGGACCGTCGGGAAGGGGACGACCCGCGCCCCCGTGGATCGGAGGAGCCGCGTTAGAAGGCCGGTTCGAGTGGCGGAGGCGACCGCGAGGATGCGTTTCCCGTTCAATGGTCGCCTCATCATCGCGCCTCCGCGACGATTCGTTCGGCTCCGGACTCGAAGAGCTGCCGCTCCGCACGCTCGACGACGCGTCTCCAGTCCCCGGCGGCCCCACGCGCGGACGCCCTCGCGACGCGGTGTCCGTCGGGAGATGTCACGACCGCGCGCAAGTGGAGCGTTCCATCCGAAAGGGTCGCGAACGCGCCGAGCGGCACGTTGCACCCGCCACCAATTCGAGCGCTCAGCGACCGCTCCGCGTCCGTCGTCGCACGCGCGTTTGGATCGTCGATTGCCGAGACGATCCGTTCGATCGGATCCCCATCGGTGCGGGTCTGCACCGCTAACGCCCCTTGCCCCGGAGCCGGCGTCACGATGTCTGGGTCAATCGGCTCGGCGCGCGGCCCCGCCAACCCAAGACGCCCGAGGCCCGCCGTGGCGACGACGACGCCGTCCAGCGCGCCCGTCTCGACGTGCCGAACCCGCGTCTCGACGTTTCCGTGGATCTCGAGGACCTCCAGATTCGGCCACCGAGCGAGCAGCTGACCTCGTCGGCGTAGGCTGCTCGTCCCGATCCGAGCATGGCCAAGGAGTTGCCCGAGCGAGAGCCCGTCCTTCGCCACAAGGGCGTCTCGCGGATCCGCCCGAGAAGGAATCGCGGCGAGCGCGAGTCCATCCGTGGCCTCGGTCGGAACGTCTTTGAGGCTGTGGACCGCGGCGTCGATCCGCCCGTCGAGGAGCGCCTCCTCAATCCGTTTCGTGAACGCCCGCTTGCCCTCGAAGGCGGTCCCGAGATCGGATCGATATCCCTCGTCCCCGTGGGTCGTGATGATCACGACTTCCGGACGGCAGCGGGGATCGACCTTTCGCAGTCCGGCGATGACTTCCTCGGCTTGGGCGCGCGCGAGCGGGCTCCCGCGGGTCCCGATTCGAATGCGTTCGGTCATCGGGGTCCCTCGGACGGGGTTGGCGGGAGCAGCTCCGCGATCATTCCCGCCCGGCCTTCCGATTGGAGCCGGCGAGCGAGTTCCGTGGGCGCGTGGAGGAGGCGGTTCACGAGGCGGAGAGCCATCTTGTCGACGACCGCTCGGTCCGCCATCGTCGCGTGAGGCATCCGGGCTAGGGCCCGGTCGACTTCGATCCTCCGAATCTGTTCTGCGGACCGACGAAGCGCTTCGACCTCGTCGGAATCGCCGGGTGGCCGGATCGTTTCCAAGAGCGCCTCGGCGGCGCGACGGATGCGTCGCTCCGCGCGGGCCATGGAGGCGGGGTCCGGGAGCGAGCCCGCCCACGGGGCGAGGTCGTCAATCGTGACGATCCGCACTCCCTCGATCGACGAGGCGCGCGGGTCCACGTTCCGCGGTACCCCTAAATCGATGATCCACAGGGGGCGTCGGACTCGCAGTCGCTGGACATGCGAAACGAGCGGGCGGCCGATGACCCGCCGTTTGGACGATGTCGCGGCGAGGAGGACGTCGGTCGTCCGAAGGACGTTCGCGATGTCGGCGAGCGGGGCGGCGCGTCCTCCGAGTTCTGCCGCGACCGCGCGCGCCTTGTGGAGGTCGCGATCGACGACTGTGACGTGCGGATCACCGCCAATGGCCCTCACGGCGAGTCGGACCATCTTTCCGCTTCCGAGGAGGGTGATTCGCGGAGTCGGAAGGCCCACAACGCCGCGCGCGAATCGGACGGCCGCGTGGCTCGCGGATGACACCTCCCCTTCGACGCCCGCCAGACTCCGCAGTCGCGGGGCGAGACGAGCTGCCCGTTCGAACAGCGTCGCGAGCCCTGATGCGGGGTCCCACGGTCCGGGCCTCTCCGTGACGGCTCCCCGGACCTGTCTGGAGATCTGGCTCTCCCCGACGGCGATGGAATCGAGTCCGCTGGCGACGCGAAGCAAGTGGGCCACTGCGTCGAGATCTTCGAGTTCGTAGAGCCACCCAGTTTTCCGGGGCACGGCGAAAGTACGGCGGATGGCGACCGCGGCCGCCGGGGCTCGCCGGCTCAACGCGTACACCTCGACGCGATTGCACGTCCGCAGGAGGGCGAGGTCCTCGATCACGGGAAGCGACGCGCGCGGGATCGCGATTCGGCGATACGTCACCCGTCTCAGCAGCGCTTCGCGGACGCTCACCGGCGCCGTCCGATGGTTCGCGCCGATTGCGACCAAATGAAGCGGCCCGAAGGCCCGCCTGGGTTCGCGAGTATCGGCAGATCCCATCTGACCAATCGCGCGACCCGCAGAGGCTACTTGAACGTTCCTTGTCAGTATTATCATCACTTCAATGATAAATCTGAAACGTCCCAATCTCCGAACGAGACGATGCCCCCAGCTCCATCTTGATATGACCGTCTCCGTTTCTGGGTCCGCGATGCGGATTGACTTCATCGAATACTCATCCGCGGCGATTCCTCGCAAAGAGCCCTTCACAATCGCGAAGGGCTCGTCAACCGTCGCGGAAAACGTACTCGTCGTCGTGCACTCCGGGTCCCTCGCGGGCCATGGTGCGGGCGCACCCACGGACGTCACTCGCGAGTCGCTCGTGTCCGCGATGGACGCGATCAAGGGAATGGTGCGAGCGCTCGAAGGCTTCACCTTCGAGAAACCGAGGGAGGTGGCGGACAAGATGGACAAAGTGACGCCCGGGAATCCCTCGGTGAAAGCGGCGATCGACATCGCCATTCACGACCTCGTAGCCCAAGCGGCCGGCGTGCCGGTCTACCGGTACCTCGGCGGCACCCGGGACCGGATGGCGACCGACATCACGATTGGGATCATGGACACGCCGAGTGCGGTCGCGAGAGCGCGTGCGTTCGCGCGGGCGGGCTTCCACGCGCTCAAGATCAAAGTCGGAAGGGATCCTCGCGGAGATTTGGACCGCTTGCGCGCGATCCGCGGCGAGGTCGGCCCGACGATCGAGCTGCGCGTCGACGCGAATCAAGGCTACACTTGGAGCCAAGCTCTGAGTTTCGCGCGGGGCGCCAAGGATCTCAACGTGGCGGTCTTCGAGCAACCCGTCGCTGCGACGGACTACGAAGGGATGCGCGTGCTCACGGAATCGTCGCCGATCCCCATCATGGCGGACGAGATGGTCCTGACCGCGGACGACGCGAAGAAGGTGCGGTGGGCGAACTGCGCGAAGGCGGTGAATCTGAAGCTCATGAAGCACGGCGGCATCTGCCGCGCGATCGACGTGAACACGATCTGCGAGTCCGCCGGATATCCGACGATGGTGGGCTGCATGGGGGAGCCGCAAATCTCCATCGCCGCGGGCCTCGCGTTCGCCTTGGCTCACAAGAATGTTCGATGGATCGACCTGGACTCGCACTTCAACCTCGCTGAGGACCCATCGTCGGGATTGCGATTCGAGAATGGAGAACTCGTCCTTCCGTCGACGCCCGGACTGGGTGTTTCGCTGGTCTAGCTCGCGTCCGGCGGGGAAACCGGCGAGGCTTCTCCCGTGGCGGCGGCCTCTTCCTGGGGGGTCACGAGGCGAACGACCGCGGTCACCTTGTCTCCTTCGTTCAGCCGCTGGATTCGCACGCCGCGGGCCGCCCGTCCCGTTTCTCGGATGTCGTCCACGGCGCATCGAATGACGATCGCGCCTTCCGTCGTGACGAGCAGCTCATCGCCTTTGCTGACTTCCAAGACTCCCACGATGGGGCTCTTCGCGACCTTCATGTTCGTCGTCACGACGCCTTGGCTCCCCCGCCGCGTGCGCCGGTACTCCCGCACTTTCGTCCGCTTCCCGAAGCCGCTCTCAAGGACCGTGAGGAGCTCGGTCTCCTCACTCTTCACGAGGGCCATGGACACCACGCGGTCGTCCTTCCGCAGCCGCATGCCGCGGACCCCCGCAGCGGTCCGGCCCATGGGCCTCACGTCTCCGATGCCGAAGCGGTTGGCGTAGCCGCGAGCGGATGCCAGGATGACCTCCTCGTCCCCGTCCGCGACGCGCGCTTCGACCAGCTCGTCGTTCGGGTTCAACGCGATCGCCCGAATCCCACGCACGTTCGGACGCTTGAACGCGTCGAGTCGCGTCCGTTTGATTTTGCCGAGCTTCGTCGCGAAGACGATCGAGCGGCGCTCGTCGAATTCGCGGACGGCGATCATGTCCAGGACCTTCTCGTCCGCCGCGAGGCGCGGCAGCAAGTTCACGATGGGCCGGCCCTTTGCGTACCGGCTGCCCACGGGAATCCGGAACGTCTTGAGCCAGTAGCACTGGCCCCGGCTCGAGAAGAACAGGATGTGGTCGTGGGTCGACGCCATGAACAGGTTGACGACGAAGTCCTCTTCCTTCGTGTCCATCCCGGTGACCCCCTTCCCGCCCCTCCGCTG
This sequence comes from Thermoplasmata archaeon, assembly GCA_035636595.1. GTDB lineage: Archaea > Thermoplasmatota > Thermoplasmata > RBG-16-68-12 > RBG-16-68-12 > RBG-16-68-12. The sequence goes on along the minus strand of DASPYU010000020.1, from coordinate 81,163 downwards.
CGTGTGGTACATGTGGGCGGGCACGCGCTTGACGTACCCCGTGTTCGTGATCGTGACGACCACGTCCTCCTCGGGGATGAGGTCCTCGACCTCCATGTCGTACGCTTGTGCCTCGACGGTCGTCCGTCGATCGTCGCCGAACTTGTCCTTCAGCTCGAGGAGCTCCGTCTTGATCACATCGAGGATCTTTTCGCGGGACGCCAGGATCGCCTCGAGACCCTCGATCACTTTCTTGAGGTCGCGTCGCTCCTGGCGGAGCTTCTCGATCTCGAGCCCCGTCAGCTGGCGGAGGGTCATCGCCAGGATCGCCTTCGCCTGGTCCTCGCTCAGGAGGTAGCGGCTCATCAGGCCGGACTGTGCCTCCGTCGCGTCGTGCGCGTGGCGGATCAGGCGAATCACCTCATCGAGGTGATCGACCGCGGTGATGAGGCCTTCGACGATGTGCTCGCGCTCGCGGGCCTTCCGGAGGTCGTACTCGGTCCGGCGCCGCACGACGACCACGCGATGATCGATGTATAATTGGAGCGTGTCCTTCAGGGGGAGGATCCTCGGCTGGCCGTCGACGAGGGCGAGGTTGATCACGCCGAACGTCGTCTCCATCTGCGTGTGGTGGTAGAGCTGATTCAGGACGACATCCTCGAGGGCGTCGCGCTTCAGCTCGAGGACGATGCGCATCCCGTCCCGGTCGCTCTCGTCCCGCAGGTCCGTCACGCCTTCGATTTTCTTCGACTTGACGAGGAGCGCGATCGACTCGACGAGGGCGCCCTTGTTCACCATGAACGGGATCTCGGTGATGACGACCCGCGCCTTGTCGTGACCCGCCTCTTCGAAATGGGCCTGCGCTCGGATGCGGATCAGGCCGCGCCCACTCTTGTAGGCCTCGGCCACGCCTTCCGCCCCATACAAGATTCCTCCGGTCGGGAAATCCGGACCGCGGATCGGGCCCTTCTCCGGGCTGTACAGGTCGATGAGTTCCACGTTTGGATTGCCGATGAGCAGGACGAGCGCATCGATGACCTCCCGAAGGTTGTGCGGCGGGATGTTCGTCGCCATGCCGACCGCGATCCCGCTCGATCCGTTCACGAGGAGATTCGGAAACTTCGCGGGGAGGACGACGGGCTCCCGGAGGGTTCCATCGAAGTTGTCCATCCAGTCGACCGTGTCTTTCTCGATATCCTGGAGGAGTTCTTCCGCGATCTTGGCGAGACGGCATTCCGTGTAACGCATCGCCGCGGGCTCGTCCTCCGTGCTGCCCCAGTTGCCCTGGCCGTCAATGAGCGGATACCGAAGGGAGAAGTCCTGGACCATCCGCGCTAAGGCGTCGTATAGGGCGGTGTCGCCGTGCGGGTGGTATCGCCCCAGGGTGTCGCCGACGACGCGGGCGGACTTTCGTCGCTGGCTCGTCGAGGACGCGCCCGTGTCGTTCATCGTGTGCAGGATCCGCCGCTGCACGGGCTTCAGACCATCTCGAACGTCGGGGAGGGCCCGCCCGACGATCACGGACATCGCGTAATCGATGTACGACCGCTCCATCTCCTGCTCGATCGGTTGGAGAATGACCCGCCGCGGCTGCTGCGTCTCCTCGGGCATCGCTCACCCTAGATGTCCAGGTTGACGACTTCTTTCGCGTGATCCTGGATGTACTGGCGGCGCGGTTCGACGGCCTCGCCCATGAGGACGGAGAAGAGCGCGTCCGCGGCGGCCGCGTCGTCGATCGTAACCTGGCGGAAGATCCTGCGCTCCGGATCCATCGTCGTCTCCCAGAGCTCCTCCGCGTTCATCTCCCCGAGGCCTTTGTACCGCTGGTACGTGACTCCCTTGTCGCCGAGCTGTTTCGCGAAATCTTCCCTTTGCTTCTCGGTGTACGCATAGAACGTCTCCTTACCTTTCCGAATCTTGTAGAGCGGCGGCTGGGCGATATAGACGTAGCCGGCGTCGATGAGCGGGCGCGTGTACCGGAAGAAAAGCGTCAGCAAGAGTGTCGTGATGTGCTGGCCGTCCACGTCGGCGTCGGCCATGGTCACGATGCGATGGTACCGGACCTTCGCGAGGTTGAACTCCTCGCCGAGCCCCGCTCCGATCGCGGTGATGAGGGTGCGGATTTCTTCGTTCTTCAACATCTGGTCGAGGCGCGCCTTCTCGACGTTGAGAATCTTTCCCCGCAACGGCAGGATGGCTTGGAATTCTCGCCGTCGGCCTTGCTTCGCCGAACCGCCCGCGCTCGGGCCTTCCACGATAAACAATTCCGATTTCGCCGGATCCCGCTCTTGGCAATCCGCGAGCTTGCCCGGCAGGTTGAATCCCTCCAAGAGGCCTTTTCGTCGGGTGAGCTCCCGCGCCTTCCGAGCGGCCTCCCTCGCTTGCGCCGCCAGCACCGCTTTCCCGATACAGATCTCCGCGACCTTCGGGGTCTCGTTGAAGAACTCCGTGAGCTTCTCGTAGACGATCGATTCGACGATCCCCTTGACCTCGGAGTTTCCGAGCTTCATCTTCGTCTGGCCCTCGAACTGCGGCTCCGGGATTTTGAGGCTCAGGATCGCGGTGAGGCCCTCCCGCACGTCGTCGCCCTCGAGGCTCTCTCCCTGCTTCACGTACTTGTTGTCCTTCGCGTACTTGATGAACGTCCGCGCGAGGCCCGCCTTGAAGCCCGCGAGGTGGGTGCCGCCCTCGACCGTGTCGATGTTGTTGACGAAGGTGAAGATGGATTCGCTGTACCCGTCGTGGTACTGCATTGCGACCTCGACGAAGGTGCCGTCCGATTCCTTGGAGAATCGGATCGGATCCGGGTGGAGCGGCGTCTTCGCGCGGTTGATCCACTTCACGTACTCCGCGATGCCGCCGTTGTACTGGAAGACGTCCCCCCGGCCGCGGACCTTGTCGACGATGATGATTCGCAGCCCGCCGTTCAAGAACGCGAGCTCGCGGAGCCGCGACGCGAGCGTGTCGTAATCGAACTCGATCGTCTCGAACACCTGCGGGTCCGGACGGAACGTGATGATCGTCCCCGTGCCTTCGGCGGGCCCGACGACCTCGAGGTCCGAGGCTTTCTGCCCGCGTTCGAATCGCATCCGGTACTCGTGGCCGTCCCGCCGGACGCGGACCTCGAGCCATTCGCTCAGGCCATTCACGACCGAAAGGCCGACGCCGTGGAGGCCGCCGGACACGCGGTACATCTTATGTTCGAACTTGCCGCCCGTGTGCATCCGCGAGAGCACGAGCTCGACGCCGGGGACGCCGTATTTCGGGTGGGTGTCGACCGGGATGCCGCGGCCATCGTCGGCGACGGTGACCGATCCGTCCGGGTTCAGGGTGACTTGGATGTTCTTACAGAACCCCGCCATCGCCTCGTCGATCGAGTTGTCGACGACCTCATGGACGAGGTGGTGAAGGCCCCGCGCGTCGACGCTCCCGACATACATCGCGGGCCGTTTTCGGACCGCCTGCAGGCCCTCGAGGACCTGGATCTGCGTGGCGTCGTAGGCGGTCTCTTCTACCATCTATTTCGAAACCTTCCAGAGCCTCGTTCCGGTGCCCTTCTGCACCCCATCCGGAGGATGCTTCGAGTATACGACGGGCTGGTATAAAGGTTCGGACCCCTGTTTCTATGGAGAAAACAGCCCCTCGCGGACAGGTCGTTTTCCGTCGTCTTGGCTTATATAGTGTATCATGGTGCGTTCGACCGCCTCATTCTCAGGTCCGAGAACGTCGGATGGCGGGCCCTTGTTGCCGTCTTTCGGCGGCCTCTATTTTCGCTTCCACCGGACGCCGTCGCGGGTGTCTTCGAGGACCACGCCGAGGGCCCCGAGCGAGTCGCGGATCCGATCCGCGGATACGAAATCCTTCCGCGCCCTCGCGTCCTCGCGGAGTTGCACGAGGAGGCTCATCAGCCCATCGACGAGGTCTGCGGCTTCGGCCGGCGGCTCAAACAATCCGAGGACCTCTCCGAACGTTCGAAACGCCGCTGCGGTCCCGTCCAGCGACGCGCGACCTGCGCCGGTCTCAAGCGCCTTATTGACCACGCGCGCGTAATCGAACAGGACCGCGATTGCCTCACGTGTGTTGAAGTCGTCCGACATCGCCGCATCGAACGCGGCGAGGGCCTTCGTCGTCGCGGCGTCGAGTTCGCGGTTTCCCTTGCCGGTCCGCGGCGCCCGTCGACGTTCCGCTTCCACATTCCGGACCGTCTCCCGCAGCCGCTCGTAGGATCGTTTGGCCTCGTCGAGAAGCTCGGGAGCAAAATCGATTGGGCCGCGGTACTGGACGTTGATCAGGAAGAACCGAATCACCTCGGGTTCGTAGAGCTTCAGGGCGGCGCGGACGGCCCAGTAGTTCCCGAGGGACTTGTGCATCTCCTCCCCCTTGACCATGACCATGCCGCCGTGCATCCAGTACTTGACGAACGGCTTGACGCCCGTGTACGATTCGGCCTGGGCGATCTCGGCCTCGTGATGCGGGAAGAGGAGTTCCGTCGCGCCGCCGTGCACGTCGTATTGCGGTCCGAAGTGGCGGATCGTGATCGCGGTGTCCTCGATGTGCCATCCCGGCCGGCCCTTGCCCCATGGGCTGTCCCACGCGGGCTCGCCGGGCTTCTGCGCCCGCCAGAGGACGAAGTCCGCCGGGTGGCGCTTCCGCTCCTCGATCGTCACGCGCGCCCCGGGCCGTAACTGCTCGACCTTCTGGCCGCTCAGCTTCCCCCAGTCGCCGAAGGTCGTCGTGTCGAAGTACACGCTGCCGTCTTCCGCCGCGTACGCATGCCCTTTCGAAATCAGGCCTTGGATCTGCTCGACGATTTCATCGATGTAGTCCGTCGCGAACGCGTAGGCGTCGACCGAATTGCAGCGGAGCTTCCCCATGACCTCGAGGTATTCGGCGAAGTACTCGCCCACGATGTCCTTCCACTCGCGGCCGCTCGACCGCATCTTGTCGATGATCCGGTCCTCGATGTCCGTCACGTTCTGCAGGTAGAAGACGTGGAAACCCTTGTGGTGCAAGTATCGCGCGACGACGTCGAATGCGACGTACGTCTTCGCATGTCCCATGTGAGTCGCGTCTTGCGGCGTGAGGCCGCAGACGAACATCGATACGCGGTTCCCATGGAGCGGGACGAACGCTTCCTTCGTCCGCGTGAGGCTGTTGTACACCCGGATGGGCATGGACCCGTCCGCATGATGGCGGCGGTATTAAGGTTCGTCGGCGCGGCATCGGCCTCGAGGTTTGTCAAGGCGGATCGCGGCGGCCCGGAAGACTTATCGACCGCGTGCCCGCATCGAGGGAGCGGTCATGGCGGGATCCTTCCCCCACCCGCGGGCCGCCCATCGGGCCGCGTGGCCGCGGGAGTTGCAGCGAGGCGCGCTCCTCCTGGGCGCGAGTGCGGCGTTGTTCTGGTCGTCGTTCGCGGTCGGCCGCTGGATCGTCGACGCCCCCTCGTTGGGCCCGATCTACTTGGACCTCGTCTTGGCCTGGCTGTCCATCGTCGTCCATATGTCCGCCTGGCCCGATCTCTGGGTCGGCTTGCGGGACCTCCGTGCGCAGCGACTGTGGAACGGCAACGCGATTCTCCCGTGGCGGGCGTTTCTCCTGACGCTCGCGCTCATCGTCGCGGCTCTCATCGTGGTCCCGTTGCAGTATCACGCGACGGTCTCGGCCGATGCCTGGACCTTCCTCGTGTACGTCACCGCGTTCCCCTACCTCGGTTGGACCTTCGTGCCCGTCCTCGCCCTGCACGGAATCCTCTTTGGGCGAGTCGCCAACTATGCGAGTCCCCGCTCGCAATATCTAATCGATGCCGGGGTCCTCCTCCTCTTTGCCGTCGCCGCCGCGACGACCGCGGTGATTCTGCAGAACCCGGGCGCGACGGCGTTCGTTCGCTCGTGGAGCGTCGGTCGCGGGATCCTTCCTGCGGCGGCGCTCTCCGGATACGCGCTCATCGCGGTGGGCCTGACCGTCCGGCCCGCGCCCGTGCGGCCTCGCGTCCGGACCTGGACTCCGCAGCGGATCCGTTGAGGGTCAGCCGAGGGCGCGTCCGAGATCCTCGATCAAATCCTGACCGTCCTCGATGCCGACGGAGAACCGCACGAGGCCGTCCGTGACGCCTTGCTTCTCGCGCTGCTCTTTCGGCACGCTCGCATGGGTCATCGAGGCCGGATGTTCGATGAGGGACTCGACGCCGCCGAGGCTCTCCGCGAGCAGGATGACCTCGAGCCGTTTGAGGCGCTCGACGATCCGCGCGGTGTCGCGCAGCTCGAAGCTGAGCATCCCGCCGAACCGGCGCATCTGTTTCTTCGCAATCCCGTAGCCCGGGTCGTCCGGCAACCCGGGATAGTGAACCTTCGCGACGGCCTTGTGGCCATGGAGGAACGTCGCGAGCGCCTCCGCGTTGTCGCAGTGTTTCTCCATCCGCACCGGGAGCGTCTTGATGCCTCGGAGCGTGAGCCAGCAGTCGAACGCGGACGGGATGGCGCCGAGCGCGTTCTGCGAGAACTTGAGCTTCTCGTACAGATCCTCGCGGTTCATGATGAGCGCGCCGCCGAGGAGGTCTGCGTGACCGCCGATGTACTTCGTCGTGCTGTGCACGGTCAGGTCGACCCCGAGGCCCAACGGATTCTGCAGCGCCGGCGATGCGAACGTGTTGTCGCAGACGCTCAGCGCCTCGTGCGCTTTCGTGATCACGGCGAGCTCGCGGAGATCCACGACCTTCATCAGCGGGTTCGTCGGGGATTCCATCCAGAGCATCCGCGTCTCGGGGCGGAACGCGTCCTCCACGTCGACGAGATCCCGGAGATCCAGGAACGTGGACTCGATCCCGTATTGGCTCATGATCCGCGTGAAGATCCGATAGACGCCGCCGTAGCAGTCGTCCGTCACGATGACGTGGTCTCCCTGCTTCAGGAGGGTGAGGGCCGTCGTGATCGAGCCCATGCCGCTCGAGAAGGCGAGCGCATGCTTCGCGCCCTCGAGGCCGGCGAGGCTTTTCTGGAGCGCCTCCCGAGTCGGGTTCGCGCTGCGCGCATACGCATACTCGTCCTGTTCCTTGCGCGAGTACGTCGAGGTCATGTAGATCGGCGGCGTCACCGCGCCGGTCCGCGGATCGGGCTCTTGCCCGACGTGGATTGCCTTCGTCGCAAAACGCATTCGATCGCCGGAGGCGGAGTCGCGCGGCGCCGTTAAACCCTTCCTACGCCCGGCCCGCGAGGTACTCGATGACGTCGATGCGGGTGATGATTCCCTCGAGGCGGTTCTCCTTCCCGATGACGACCGCCGGGTTCCCGCGCATCAGGAGCTTGTAGACACGCTCCAGGTCCGCGCCCGGCTCGACGATCGGGAACGGTTTCTCCATGACCTTCGCGACGTAGTCGTCGTACATCTTCGGCTTCTCGAGCAGGGCCTTCATCAAGACCTCCTCGCGGAGGCTGCCGACCAGGATGCCCGTGTCGATCACCGGTAGCTGCGACACGTTGTACTGGCGCATCATGTCGACCGCCTCCCGGACCTTCGACGCGATGTCGATCGTGATGACGCCGGGGATCGTGCGTTCCTTCGCGCGCAGGATCGCCATGAGCGGGGCGACCGGTTCCTCCAGGTAGCCCTGTTCCTTCAGCCATTCCTCGTTGTGGGCCTTCGACAGGTACCGCTCGCCCGTGTCGGGCAGCAGCACGACGAGGACGTCCGCTTTCTTGAGTCCCTCCGCGATCCGCCGGGCCGCGACGACCGCCGCCCCGCTCGAGCTGCCCGAGAGGATTCCTTCCTCCCGGGCGAGGCGACGCGTCATGAGGTAGGATTCCTTGTCCCCGACCTTGACGATCTCGTCGATGTAGTCGAACCACGTCGACTCGGGGACGAAGTCCTCGCCGATGCCCTCAATTTTGTATGTATGTGCTTTAATTATCTCCTTCTTATAGAAATAATCCTTCAGGATCGAGCCGAGCGGGTCGACGCCGACGATGTGGACCTTCGGGTTTTTCTCTTTGAGGTACTTCCCGACCCCGCTGATCGTCCCGCCGGTCCCCATCCCGCACACGAAGTGGGTCAGCTTGCCTTCCGTATCCCGCCAGATCTCGGGCCCGGTGGTCTCGTAGTGCGCCAGCGGGTTCGCCTGATTCGCATACTGATTCGGCAGAATCGAGTTCGGCGTCTCGCGGTGGATGCGCTCCGCTACCTTGTAGTACGACTCGGGGTGGTCCGGCGGCACCGCGGTCGGGGTGACGACGACGCGTGCGCCCAGGGACTTCAGGAGGTCGATCTTCTCTCGGCTCATCTTGTCCGGCATTGTGAAAACGGCGCGGTAGCCTCTGATCGCCGCGACCATCGCGAGGCCCAATCCCGTGTTCCCGCTCGTCGGTTCGATGATAGTGCCGCCAGGCCGGAGGAGGCCCGTCCGCTCCGCCTCCTCGATCATCTTCTGCCCGATCCGATCCTTGACGCTGCCACCCGGATTCATCATCTCGAGCTTCGCGAGGACGAGGCCCGGGACGTCCGCCATGATCTTCGGGAGCTTGACCAGTGGTGTGTTGCCGATGGTGTCGAGAATGCTCTCGAAGTATCGCATCGACGGGTTCCGCCGGCACGAAGGTTGGGACGTTATAAGAACATGCGCGCGCGTCTCGATGGCGGGCGGTTCGTGCCGTGCCGGGGGAGGGAGTCGAACCCCCAGGAAACCGATCTGCAGTCGGTCACATTAGCCGCTCTGTCACCCCGGCGCGGGACCGAACATCCGAGGTGACGTAATTGAAACTTTGCCGGTCCGTTGTGGGCGTTCGTCGCCGCGCAGTTTGAGTCCCCTTTCAAAAGCCTCTTAGCCCGGCGTACCTTTCCGCAGCGGCCCCGTCGCGGTCGGGGGTTTGAGGTGTCGGGTTGGAGACTTCGCCGGAGGAGGGCGGCGCGTCGACGCCACCGGTGACGGCAGAATCGGACGTCGTCGTGAAACGCACGCCGTGGGGCGGCATCGCCGCCGTCGTGCTCGTCATCGTCCTGATCTTCGCCGCCCTCGCGCTGCTCACTCGGCAGCCCAATCGGATCCCGAGCGTCACGCAGACGACAGCGAGCAATCCTTCCCCTCGAGTCGGGGATTCGGTCGCGTTCACGGCGCAGGCCACGGACCCGGACGGCGACACGCTCACGTTCCTCTGGGACTTCGGCGATGGCACGAGCGCTCCCGGCGCACAAGCCTCGCACGCCTACAGCCTCCCCGGAAAATTCATCGCGCTCCTGACCGTCAGCGACGGGAAAGGCGGCGAAGCGACGAATGACGCGAACCTGACGCGGGTCACGGTCGCGCCTCGAGCCGTGGATGTCGCCCCGCCGAATCCCCTCTGGTGTACTTCGTCGTGCGGGCAAGGTCCCGTGATCGCGGTGTTCAATGCGAGCGAGTCGAGCGCCGCGGCCGGCGCGCCGATTGCCTTCAACGCGCTCTCTTCGTGGGCGTACGCGTTCACGTGGAACAATTCTCTCAATCACTCGCAAGGTGGAACGTTCACTCGGTCGATCGCGGAAGGGAACGCGACCCTTTTCGATCTCTTCCGCTACATCTGGGGAGACGGGACCGCGAACACGACGGGTACGTCCGACCTCGTCGGTAGGACAAACCACACCTTCGATCGCCCGGGCAACTTCTTCGTCCAGCTCGCCGTGACATACGCGAACGCGGACCTCAATCCGCCGGCGAAGACCGCTGTGGCGGGGTTCACGGTCCGCGTCGTTCCGTCGGCGATGGCAGCCGCGAGTATGCCTCCCGCACCGTTCGGCGATTCGCCCGCCGCGGTGGCGGCGTCTCTCGTTGAAACAGCGAAAGATTCACCGCGCTAGCGGTCCACCGCCCAAGAGTTCCATCGATGGACGCGGAATTCATCATACAATCAGGACGAACCTATTTATCGGCCTCGGGCCGTCGCACGGGGGATGGCGGACCTCAAGACGATCACAGACACGGTCCACGGGACGATCCGCCTGGAGCCGCTCACCCTCGACCTCCTCGAGACGCTCGAGCTGCAACGCCTGAATTCGATTCGACAGCTCGGGCTGACGTACCTCGTTTTTCCCGGGGCGAACCATTCGCGGGTCGAACACTGCCTCGGTGTCGGGCATGTCGCCGGCGAGATGGCGAAGGCTCTTGAGCTGACGGATGCGGAGAGGAAGCTCGTTCAGGCGGCGGGCCTGCTCCACGATGTCGGGCATGGTCCCTTCTCCCATACGCTGGAACACGTCTTGAGCCGCGAACTCTCAGTCGATCACATGCACCTCACGCAACGGATCATCACGGGACACGACGACAACGTCGCGCCCGAGGATCGGACGGCCTTCCCCGAGGTGTTGCGGATTCACCAAGTCCTCGAGAAACACGGCGTGGATCCCGACGCCGTCGCCGCGCTGATCCGAGGGCCGTCGGAGCGAGGGTCCACCCTCCTCGTGCCCAGTGCCCGAAAGGAACCAACGCGATACCTGGCGCAGATCATCCACAGTCCGATGGACGCGGACCAGATCGATTATCTGATGCGGGACGCGCATTACACGGGTGCGCCCCATGGGATGATCGATTTCGCGCGACTCCTGCAAACCCTTCGTCTGCATGGGGGCGAGATCGCGTTGGACCGCAAGGGACTCCCCGCGCTGGAGGGGATGCTCACGGCGCGCGGCCTGATGTATTCGTCCGTGTACTTCCACAAGACGGTCCGCATCGCGGAGCAAATGCTCGCCCGAGCCGTCGAGCGGTCCGCGGCGCCGATGGCGGAGATTCAGAAGATGGTCGACCACGAGCTCCTCGGATGGCTCATGCATCAGGGTCCGCTCCAGCGAGAGATCGCCCTACGGCTCAAGTACCGCAAGCTGTACAAGCGCGCCATCTCGTACGACCGCGAGGAACTGACGGAGAGTGCACGCGACGCGCTCGCATCGTTCAAGGATGCAGCCGAGCGGCGACGGGTTGAGGACCGAATCGCTCGGCGGGCGGGTCTCAAGCCCGGTCAAGTCATCATCGATGTGCCGTTGCCGGAACTCCTCCTGAGCGAGCCGCGCATCGCGAAGACGGAGGTCCCGATCCTCGATGGCGGCCTCGCCAAGCCGTTCTCGAAGGTCAGCCCTCTAGGCCGCGCACTTCAATTGCGGCAAGTCGTCGATTGGGTTGTCATGGCCGCCTCCCCGGCATCCGGTGTGACGGCGGTTCGCAAAGCCGTGACCTCGACCCTCTTCGCCTGACGATTTGGCCCGCGGTTTCCCGTGTTTGTCAACTCGGCAGACGCTCGTCGGACAACTTTTAAATAGCGTCCGCCGGATACGCGCCCATCTTGCGGGATGGGATGAACTCGCAGGCGCTGCAGGTGAAGGAATGAACTCCATGCTAGAGGACGTGCTCGCCCGAGAAGGGAGTGCACCCGCGTTCGAGGACAGCCGCGTTGATGCCGAGCTCGAAGAGATGCTCAGCAAGATGCGTACCAACATCAAGATCATCGGGCTCGGCGGTGGCGGCTGCAACACGATCGGACGCGTGTACAGCGAAGGCATCGTCGGTGCAGAACTGTACGCGTGCAACACGGACGCGCAGCACCTGCTGCACATCGCGTCCCCCAAGAAGATCCTGCTCGGCCGCCGGATCACGAAGGGCCTCGGCGCCGGCGCTTTGCCGCAGATCGGCGAGGAGGCCGCCCGAGAGGCCGAAGAGGAACTGCGGGCGATCGTCCAGGGCTCCGACATCGTGTTCGTCACGTGCGGCCTCGGCGGCGGTACCGGGACCGGCAGCTGCGGGTACGTCGCCCGGCTCGCGAAGGAGATGGGCGCGCTCACGATCGCGGTCGTCACGCTGCCGTTCCGCGGCGAAGGCAAGCTGCGGATGGAGAGCGCCGAGTGGGGCCTGGAGCGCCTACGGGACGCGGCCGACACCGTCATCACCATTCCGAACGACAAGCTCTTGGACTTGGTCCCGCGGCAGACCCTCAACCTCGCGTTCAAGTTCGCGGACGAGGTGCTGATGCGGTCCATCAAAGGTCTGACGGAGATTATCACGAAGCCTGGCCTCGTGAACCTCGACTTCAACGATGTGAAGACGATCATGAAGGGCGGCGGCGTCGCGATGATCGGCCTCGGCGAGAGCCAGGCGGTCGGCGACAACCGCGCGGTGGAGGCGATCGAAGAAGCGATCAACTCGCCCCTGTTGGAGGTCGACGTTTCGACGGCCCACGGTGTCCTGATCAACGTGACCGGCGGGAACGACATGACCATTTCCGAAGCGGAACGCGTTGCGGAGGTTGTTCAGTCGAAGGTCTCCCCGACCGCGAGGATCATCTGGGGCGCGACGGTCGATCCGTCCCTGGAACACACGCTCCGGGTCATGCTCGTGGCCACCGGCGTCAAGTCGAAGCAGATCGTCGGTCGGCGCGACCCAACGGAAGAGCGAGCCCGAGTCGGCGTCGACGTGATTCGCTGAAACGCGGGATTCGGATTCACGTTCGATGGCGCTGCAACCCCGGCGAAGCCTCTCGAGCCTCGTAACGCTTATAACCGGCACGCTCTTACGCGAGGAGCGAAATTACTCCTCAGCCGGGAGGCTAACGCCCCGGGAAGGGTGAATCATGGATTCGATTGTCCGAGAAATCGTGACCCGCTCCGGAGCGGAGCCTCGGGTTCCCGAGTCTCCGACGCAGTCGATTGGCATGGGCGCCGAGGACGCGGAACTCGAGCGCATTCTTGCGAGCCTTCGCACGAACATCAAGATTCTCGGAATCGGCGGCGGAGGATGCAACACGATCGACCGCCTCGTCGAGTCTGGGATCGTCGGCGCGGAACTCTTCGCGGCCAACACGGACGCCCAGCATCTCCTGACGATCCGCTCGCCGCACAAGCTCCTCCTGGGCCGCCGGGTGACCCGCGGCCTCGGCGCCGGCGCCCTGCCTCAGGTCGGCGAAGAGTCCGCCCGGGAAGCCGCGGACGAGCTCCGGTCCGTCGTCCAGGGCGCGGACATGATCTTCATCACGTGCGGCCTCGGCGGCGGCACGGGGACCGGCGGCGCACCGGTTGTCGCGCAGCTCGCGAAGGAGGCGGGCGCCCTCACGATCGCCATCTGCACCTTCCCCTTCCGGGCCGAGGGCGCGATCCGGGCGGAGAACGCGGAGTTCGGCCTCGAGAAGCTGCGGAACTTCGCGGACACGGTCGTCGTGATCCCGAACGACAAACTGCTTGAACTCGTCCCGCGTCTTGCGCTGAATGCGGCCTTCAGGGTCGCGGACGACGTGTTGATGCGGGCGATCAAGGGCATCACGGAAGTCATCACGAAGCCGGGCCTGGTGAACCTCGACTTCAACGACATCAAGACGATCATGAAGGGAGGCGGCGTGGCGATGATCGGACTCGGAGAGAGCGACCGAGACAACCGCTCCGAGGAGGCGATCGAGGAAGCGATCAACTCGCCCCTGATCGACGTCGACATCAGTCATGCGACCGGCGCCCTCGTGAACGTCACGGGCGGCAACGACATGTCCGTCGCCGAAGCGGAGAAGGTCGCGGAGATCGTCCAGGGCCGGATCGCCCCGAACGCCCGGATCATCTGGGGGGCCGCCGTCGACCCGACCCTCGAGCACAAGCTGCGCGTCATGCTCATCCTGACCGGCGTCAAGTCGAAACAGATCCTGGGACCGGGCGAACACCTGCGGGCGCCCTACGCGGGCGTCGACATCGTGCGGTGACGATCATGGCGGATATCGTCGACAAGAGCTGGGAAGTCCAACGTCGGATCGAGGAGCGGATGAAGCGCCTCGGCAAGGGCAAATACGGCCGGGTGCTGAAGATGGCCCGCAAGCCGACGTCGGACGAGTACTCGAAGGTCGTCCTCATCACCGGCCTAGGGATTGCCGCGATTGGGGCCCTCGGATTCGCAATCTACCTGATCATGCGCTACGGCCCGGGTGTGATCCACGGGCTCTTCGGTTTCGTGGGGTTCCGGTGACATGGGCCTGCTCGATGATCTCTCGAAGCGCGAGCCGCGGGCCGAGGCCAAGCCCGAGCCCCCGGTCGTCGGCCACTTCGGCGTGAAGCTCGATCTGAAAGAGGAGAAAGTCACGCTCACGGCCGGCCAGACGAAGGAATACGACGTCCTCGTGACGAACTCGGGCACGGAGGACGACACGATCCGGCTCAAGATCGACCTCGTGTACAACTCCGAACTCCCGGAGCCGCCCGAGTGGACGGTGAAGCTGTTGGGGGTCGAGGAGAAGGCCTGGGACGTCACCTACACGAAGATCACGGAGAAGGAGTTCATGCTCATCGCGGACGGGCAGAGGGAGATCACCCTCACCGTCACGTGTCCGAAAGGCGCCCGGTACGGGGACCGCCTGAACGTCGTCGTGAACGCGATCTCGAAAGGGGACCCCGGGGCGTTCGACGCGAAGACCTTGAGCTTCAGCGCGCGACAGGCGATTCTCGCGGTCAAGTCGTCGATCGGCCACGAGCGCGCGGTCGCGGACGCGATCTTCGCGCGGGCGAAGGCGAAGGACGTCGGCGTGTTCTCGATCCTCGTGCCCGCGAACTTCCGCGGCTACGTGTACGTCGAGTCGATGAACCCGGACCGGCTCGAGGAAGTCGTCCGCGGCCTGCGTCGTGCGCGCGGCGTGGTCAAGGGGGAGGGCGAGTCGACGGGCATCGCATTCACCGAGATCGAAGCCTATCTCACGCCCAAGCCGATCGTCAGCGGGATCATGGAGGGCGACATCATCGAGCTCGTCGCCGGACCCTTCAAAGGCGAGAAAGCTCGGGTCATGAAGATCGACGAGACGAAGGAGGAGATCACGGTGGAGCTGTTCGAGGCGATGGTCCGCATCCCCGTCACCGTGCGCGGCGACAGCGTCCGCGTGCTGCAGAAAGAAGAGGAGAGGTGAGGCATGGCGGAGAAACTCAACGTCCTGGTCGACGGCGGCAAGGCCACCCCCGGCCCTCCGCTGGGACCCGCACTGGGACCGCTCGGCGTGAACATCGTGGAGATCATCAAAGCGATCAACGAGAAGACGAAGAACTTCGAAGGGATGAAAGTCCCCGTCTCCCTCACGGTGGACCCGAAGACGAAGGCGTTCTCGATCGAGGTCGGGACCCCGCCGACGTCCGCGCTCATCACGAAAGAGCTGAAGATCGAGAAGGGGTCCGGTGACGCCGGCAAGACGCGCGTCGGGAACCTGTCCCTCGCGCAGGCAATCAAGGTCGCGAACATGAAAGTGGACGCGATGCAAGGACGATCCCTCAAGGCCCGCGTGCTCGAGGTCATCGGCACCTGCGTGTCCATGGGCGTGACCGTCGAAGGGAAGCCCGCGAAGGAGCTTTCGAAGGAAGTCCAGTCGGGAAAATACGATCGACAGCTCCCCGGATAGAGGTCGGGTACGAAGCGCGGATTCTACGCCGCTTTGGGCATCGCCTTGCGCTCCCTCGGCTCGGCGAGATCCAGGAGCATCGCCTCGAGCTGCACGCGAACGAAGTCCATGTCTCCGATCCAGAGGCCCTGGAGCTTGTCCACGACGAACTCCCCATCTCGGTAGAAAGAGTTCAGGATGAACACCTCGCGGTCGCTCGGGAAGACGTAGGTGTGCGCCAGCCGCGTCGCCGGGAGAGGCCGCGACGGGAAGTGAAACTGGACGCGCATGTTCCGCGCGAGGAGGCCACTGACGTCCGTCAGGTCCCCTCGATTTCCTTCGTTCAGGACGATGCGAACGAGCCGCCGCGAACGATTGAGGGCGTCGACGAGCAGGTGCAGGACTTCGGGCGCGACGGGGAACGGGCTGACGCACAGGATCTGATTGTCGCTCGCCAGGATGACCTCGCGCAACTTGCGGCCGATCGGTTCGGCTCCTTTGTAGATCCAGAGGTCGGTGTCCGGACCGCGGCCCTTGGCGGGACCGGTTTCCTTCAGGTCCCCGACGACTTCCGCGGCGGCGATGAGGTCGTCCCCGCGCGCCTGTCGGGCTTCCTCCGCGACGATCCGAGGAGCCCGCGCGCGGTAGCGGTTCGGCCGCTCTTGGGACACCTCGATCCAGCCTTTCGTCTGGAGCGATTGCAGGATGCGATATACGGCGGGATATTGGACGCCGAGCAGGGCGCTCACCTGCTGTGCGGTCGCGACGCCGGACCGAAGAAGGCCTTGGTACGCGGTCGCTTCTTTTCCGGTGAGCCCGAGTGTCTCGAGCGCTCGGGCCACCTCCTCCTCCCGCATCGACCCGGCTACGCGGGGCCGATACTAAAGCGTTCGCGCGTTATCATCCCCGCGCTGATAATCCTCGACAGGCGGCTTCTGCTCCATCGTCGAACGCTTATGCAGGGGAAGCCCTTCCGCGAACGGGCTCCTTCGTGCAGCGGATTCGTTTCGAAGACGGCGTCATCTACGCGTTCCGCCCGGATCTCGCGCCCGTGAAATCCGTTCGGTCGGGGGAAACGGTCGAGTTTGTCTGCGAGGATGCATGCGGAGGCCAGATTCGCTCGGAAAAGGACACGCTTGCCTCCCTCGACTTCGAGCGCGTGAACGGCGCCACGGGGCCCGTCGCGATCCGGGGGTCACAACCCGGCGATGCGCTGCGGGTGCAGATCCGCGACATCCGGGTGGCCGACGTCGGATTCCAGTCCATCGCGCCGAAGGTTGGGGTGCTCGGCGCGGACGTGGACGGACCGGCGACGAAGATGATCCCGATCCGGAACGGGATGGCCGTCTTCTCCAGGTCGATTCGCCTGCCGATCCATCCGCACGTCGGGACGATCGGCGTCGCGCCCGCGGAGAAGTCTTGGACCACGTTCTACCCGGGAGACCATGGCGGCAACCTGGACACGAAGGAGATCTCTCGAGGCAACGCAGTCTACCTCCCCATCTTCCAGCCCGGCGCGCAACTCGCGATGGGGGACATCCACGCGCTCATGGCCGATGGCGAAGTCTGCGTGACCGGAGTCGAGATTGCGGGGACCGTGCGGGTGCGCCTCGATGCGGTCCGTGGCGCCGCGCTGAAGCGGCCGATCGTCGAGACGCGCGACGCGTGGATCGCGGTCGCGAGTGCCCCGACGCTGGACGAGGCCGCCACGATTGCGACCCGCGATGGCGTCGAGCTCCTCGTCCGCGGAACGGGTCTCGCGTGGAAGGATGCGTACATGCTCGCGAGCATCGCGTGCGACCTCCGCATCAGCCAGGACGTCGACCCTTGGCGCACCGCGAAGCTCGTCGTGCCGAAGTCCTTGTTGAAGCGGTCGCCCATTCGCCGAGCGCGCGCGGCCCGTGAGCCCGCAAAGCCTTATTAGGGCCTCTCCATTTCGTCGCCCTCTCCCTGCAGGAGGCCTCGTTGCCGCACGTACTGCAGGAGGCGATCTCCCGTGGCGGACAAGCATTCGGTCGAAACGATCAAGAAGCTCCTCGAAGCGGCGAAGCCGCGGGAGTTCAAGGAGTCGGTGGAGGTCGCGGTGAATCTGCGCGAAGTGGACCTGTCCGTCCCGAAGAATCGGTTAGACGAGGAGGTCGTGCTTCCGCGCGGCCGCGGTAAGCCGATTCGGGTGTGTGTCTTCGCCTCCGGCGAGCTCGCGCTGAAGGCGAGGAGCGTCGCGGACCTCGTCATCCAACCGCAGGAGATCGAGGAATACGCCAGCGACAAGCGAAAGGCCCGGCTCCTCGCGGTGTCGCACGACTTCTTCGTCGCCGAGGCTCCGCTCATGCCCGTCATCGGCAAGCGCCTCGGCGTCGTCCTGGGCCCGCGGGGCAAGATGCCTCGACCCATCCCGCCCACCGCGGATCCGACGAACCTCATCACGTCAATGCGCAACACGGTTCGCGTCCGGAGCCGCGACAAGCGGACGTTCCACGCGGCGATCGGGACCCGCGACATGCAACCGGAGGACCTCGCGGAGAACCTCGACGCGCTCATGCGTCGAGTCGTGGGGAAGCTCGAGCGAGGACGGTTCAACATTCAATCGGCCTACGTCAAGACGACGATGGGCCCCGCCGTGAGATACCTCTGAGGTGCGGACGATGGCCCATGTCGCTCCGTACAAGAAACAGGTCGTCGAGGACCTCGCCTCGCGGTGCGCAAGCGCCCGCGTCGTCGGGATCGCGAACATCCAGGGCATCCCCGCGCCGCAGTTCCAGTCGATCCGCAAGAAACTCTCCGGGCGCGCGGCCATCACCGTTGCGAAGAACAATCTGCTCAGGCTCGCGCTCGCCCAGGCGAGCGCCAACAAGCCCGACCTCACGAAACTCGGCGAGGCGATCGAGGGCCAGACCGCGGTCGTCACCGCGGACATCAATCCGTTCCGGTTGTTCAAGGAACTGGAGGCGACGAAGACGCGAGCCCCGGCTCGTGGCGGCGAGGTTGCGCCGGAGGACCTCTGGGTCCGAGCGGGCGAGACGCCGTTCAAGCCAGGTCCCGTGGTCGGCGAGCTGCAGAAAGCCGGCGTCCCGGCGGCGATCGAGCGGGGCAAGGTCGTGATCAAACAAGACAAGCTCATGGTCAAGGCGGGGCAGCGGATTCCGCGGGACGTCGCGCAGCAACTCGCCCGCCTCGAGATCTTCCCGCTCGTCGTCGGGCTCGACCTCCGCGGCGCCTACGAGAACGGGATGGTCTTCCGGCGGGAGGCGCTCGAGATCGACGATGCGGTCGTCCGGGGCCAGATCGCCCAGGCCGGATCGCAGGCGTTCGCCCTCGCGATGGCGATCGCCTACCCGACGGAGGAGACGATCCGACCGTTGCTCTCGAAGGCCCACGCGCAGGCCCTGAGCCTCGCGATCGAATCGGAGTACCCGACCCCCGAGAGCGTGAAGTTCCTCCTCGCGAAGGCGCAGGCCGAGATGCTCGCGCTGGCGTCCCGCGCGCCGGACGCGCTCGACGAGGACCTGCGGTCCCGCCTGTCCGCGGACACGTCGCCGTCGCCGGGACCGGAGAAGAAGGAGGACAAGAAAGACGAGAAGCGCGACCAGAAGCGCGACGAGAAGCCGGAGGTCTCGGAGGATGAGGCCGCGACCGGTCTGGGCGCGTTGTTCGGATGATCCATGGACAAGGAGGTGACATGAATGGAATATGTGTATGGGGCGTTGGTCCTGCATGCGGCCGGGAAGCCGGTGAACGAGGAGAACCTGAAGAAGGTCCTCACGGCGGCCGGCGTGAAGGTCGATGAGACCCGCGTGAAGGCCCTGACCGCCGCGCTGGAAGGCGTGAACATCGACGAGGCTCTGAAGGCCGCCGTCTCGATGCCCGCCGCCGCTCCCGCGGCTGCGCCTGCGGCCGAGAAGAAAGAAGAGAAGAAAAAGGAAGAGAAGAAGGAAGAGGAGAAAGTCTCCGAGGAAGAGGCGGCTGCGGGTCTGGGTGCGCTGTTCGGTTGAGCCGAGGGCCACCCGCGACGCCTTTTCCATTTCTCTCGAGCGCGAGCGAGAGCCCTAGACCTCAGGCCGCGCCTTTCTTCGCGGCCTGTTGCGCCTTCTTGCTCCGCTCTTTCGCCGTGTAGCCCGTCGCCCGTTCGAGGAATCGGTTGTTCCGCGTGATCGTCTCCGTCGCCACGTGGTCCGGGACGCCGGGCTTCATCGTCAGGTCGACGAACAGCTGCTTGCCGTCGGTCCAGGCGACGAGCTTGTCGATGGCCCCGAAGGACGCGACGACCTTGCCGTCCTCGAGGGCCGCCGACCCGAAGCTCTCCTCGGCGATTGCTCGGAGCCGGTCGCCCTCGATGTTCTTCCCGTGGCCCCGTCGCAGCTCGAAGGCGCGCATCGGTCGGACCCGAGCTTCCGGGGGCGTATCAAGATTCCGATGCACTCGCACCGACGAGCGATCTCAGGCCTCGAGGACGGCGGTGGGGTCCGCGCTCGTGAGCATGAATTCCTGGACGTCGGTGGCCGTCCGCCAGACGTCGCGGCAATCGCACGCGAGATCCTCGAACGAGGACCGGAGCCCGAGGGAGAACTCTTCGATCGCGGAGGCGACCGCGCGGTCGCACCTCCCGCAGTTGTGGGCTCCCCTCGCCATCCCCGCCGCGGTCGGATGGCTCTTCACGTGGGCCTTGAGGTCCCGCGTCCGCTCCAGGACCTCGACGACGGACCAGAGCCATGGCGGGCGATATTCCCCGCGGCGGAAGAGCCGATCCACGATCGTGCGGCTCTGGACGTTCACGGGGTTGAACGAGATCGTGTCGCTGAACGGGTCCGCGTCGTGGCCGGAACGGACCGCGTCTTCGATCGCCTCGCGCTCGGTCAGGAACGGCGGCTTGACGAGGAGGTACGTCTTCACGGTCGCGCCCGCATCGTGGGCGAGTCGCGCCGCCTGCGCGTGCTCCTTCAGGCCCCATACCTTGTTGACTGCGTACCGCAGGACGCGCTCGTCCGTCGACTCGAGGCCGAGGGCGATTTCGAGCTCATCGACGAAATTCATCGCATGCGCGAGCTGGTCGGCACGGAGCAGGTGGGAGAGCGTCTCGACGATCACCTTGTCGCATCGGTCTCCCAGTTCGGTCAGGAGGCGCTCGCGGACCTCGGGCGAGACCTCGTGGTCGTCGAAGAAGTTCCCGGACGTGTACACCTTCACGAGCGGTTGGCCGTCGTGCTTCCGAAGGACGACCTCGAGTTGGTGAAGGAGGTCCGAGGCTGAGACCTCTTGCGCTACGTCGTTCACATATCCGCACATCGAGCAGCCGCTTGCCCGAGCCCAATAGCATCCCCGGGTCCGGAAGATGATCACCCAAGCATCCACCACCTTCCCGTGGAGGAGATCCTTCTCCGTCCAGGTCGAGATGTACTCGCGCGGATCGAAATCGCGGGGCCGCCGTTCGTCTCGCACGGCTTGCTGGAGGCGCATGGGCCCCGGCTCGAACACCGGGACCGGGAAAAACCTTTGGGGCGATCAGCGGCGATCGCGGACGGAGAACAGGCCGATCATCGCGCCGATCGCGATGAAGACGAATCCGAAGAATCGCATTCCCCATTCGACGTCGGGTGTGAGTGCGATTCCCGTGCTGAATGCCAAGGCCGTGGGAAGGTCCACGAGGAGTTCGTAGAGGACGAACAGGACGAGCCCCATCATCATCAGGCCGATGCCGCTGCCCGGACTCCGGTGTCGATGGACCGCGATCGATGGGACCGCGGCGGCCTCGACCGACTTCTGGCCGGGCAAGGCGGCGGTTTGGGTCGCGACGACTCCACGCTCCGGACGCGGGAGATATGCGGGTGCATATCGGCGGCACGAATCACACCACCACCGCTCGTACTGGTCGATCCAGCGAAGGGTCGCCCCGCAATTCGGACAGGCGTTCTTCGATCTCGCGACCGGAGCATACGCGCGACAGGAGTAGCAATACCATCGGTTGTACTGGGCGATGTACGACAGCTCGCGCCCGCAGTTCGGGCACGGTTGCTCCACGCGCGGGGTTGCTTGGACCGCCGGGGCGACCGCAGCGGCGATCTCGGGCCGGGTGACCGCCGGTTCCCGCCTCGGTTCTTGGACGACCTGCGGCGCGGAACTCGCCTCCACCGACGTGGGCGCCTCCTCGCGAGTGAGTTCTTCGGGAGCGGTCTCGGTCGTGATCGGACTGGCCGCAGCGGACCGGGTTTCATCTTCGAACGCATCCAGCGGTTCCGTTTGCACAGGCTCGTCCGCCGTTGGGGTCTCCTCGGCCGGACTCGACTCGGCTTCGAGTTCGTCGAGATAACTCAGCAGGCGCTCTCGAAGCTCCTCCTTCGTCCCCGTCGGATCGAGATCATATGCCTTGCTGAGATCGAGCAGCGTGGGTTTCTTCGCCTGTTCGATGACCTCTCGAATCAGAGGCGGTTTTGGGAGAGAGCTTGGTCCTTCGCCTCGGATCTCTTCCGGGGCTGGCGCCTGGATTCGCGGGGTGAATGCGGTTCTCGTCTCGACGACATCGACAGGCCGCTTCGAGCGTCTCGGGGGCGCGAGTACGACGACGGTCGTCGAAGATCGCGACGCGGCCGGGGTTGGCTCGGGTGACGGCGACGCGGCCTCGGCGGGAGGAGCCTCGGTGGATGGAGCGGGTTCGGGGTTCGCCGCGGGTGCCGCGACGGCGGGCTCTGGAGCGGGCGTCACGGGCTGGGGTTGCGGCTGGACCTCGGGCACCGGTTCCTGCTTCTCCGCGGGCACCTCCTCCGGAAGATACGCGTTGTCTCGGTAGCAGTAGTATCGCTCGTACGCGACGACGTATGAGAGGATGCCACCGCATGTCGGGCACGCCTTCGCGCCGCGATCCCCGTAGCCGTCCGGGGCGTAGCGGCCGCAGGAGTAGCAATAGTGCCGGTTGTACTGCTCCAGGAACACGAGCTCGCTACCGCAATTTGGACAGGGGAGGCCGCTCACTCATTCGTGCGGAGGCCGGGTGCCGCGAATAAAGGCTTTTCCATGATTTCAGGAAATGATACTCTTCACGACCGTCCATTCGAGGAAGTGCCCGGAAACGCTTTTACAGGAGGCGCCGATGGCTCGGCCCGCCACCATAGCTCAGTCGGTAGAGCGGCCGCCTTGTAAGCGGCAGGTCGGGAGTTCAATTCTCCCTGGTGGCTTCGTCTCGATGGCTCTCTTCATTCTCCGCGTCGCGGGTTCCGGATCGTCACACTTCGATCCGCCCCGCGGAGCGGAGGACGGTCATGGCATCGACCGTGACCCATTCGTTCATTCGCTTCCGGCCGGTGCCGCCCCAGTCCACGTAGTCGGCATTCGCCTCGAACGTGTCGGGCCGCACCGTGTAGTAACGTTTCTCGGCAGGCCAAGTCCCGTCGGGCAATCGGGTCTCCTCAAGCCGATCCAGGGCGTCGGAGCACCGCGGGTCCCGGAGGCGGCCGATCTGGTCCATTGCCTTGAGACCGCCCAGATAGTCGTAGTGCCAATACAGCGGATAGTGCAGGGCCGCGAAGTCGGGATGGATGATGCGTCCGTCGGAAACCCGTCGGAAGAGCTTCCTCCGGAGGAACACTTCGCTCGCCCGCTCGGCGGCCTCCCTCGCGGCGACGGACGGATGGTCCCGCGCGTACGCGGCTAGGCCGAGCATCGGCAGCATCGTCTCGTTGAAGGACGAGGTGTCGGCGTCCGGGTGCCGGTCACAATTCCAACCGCCGTCGGGCCACTGCCAATGGAGGAGACGCCCGACCAAGGCGTCGGAGCGCTCGTCCGCGATGCCGAGCGATGTCAGGAAGAAGAGCGGGTTCCCTTGCTGCGACGCGCAGCGGCGGTATCGTCCTTCCATCAGCGGGACGCCTTCCTGGCGATATGCCTCGCGTTCCGTCCGCGCGACGAACTCTTGGAAATAATTGGGTCGGAGCCAGAATTCCAAGATGCGGTCCCGGAGCGGGTGGAGTCCTGCATCGCCCTCGGGGTACCCCAGGTCCGCGAGGCTCGCGAGGACCCAGTGGAGCCCCTGCCACTTGTAGTAGACCTTCCGAGCGGTCCCGGGCTTTCCGAGTTCTCCGCGGCGGGAGAGGAGCGTCCGAACCCTCGGGGAACCGCGGATCTCCTCCTCGAGTTCACGGATCCGTTTGGAATCGCGTTTCTCGCCGAGGATCCGCACGCGCGCCTTCCAGCGGATCGAAGGCTCCTTCGATTTCAGAAGGGTGTCCAGGACCGACGATGTCTTCATCCAATTCTCCGGAGTCAGGACCGCGCGCCGCTGACGGGAGCGGTCCGCGTCGTCCGCGCGAATGGCCAGGCATGAGATATAGCCTGCGAACGGAGGCCGCGATTTCGTCCCGGCGCCGGCGCGTGGTTCACTCGAGGAGAAAGCCCGCTTTGTTCCGGCCTCGCGGGACTTCCCGCAACGTGACGTCGATTTCCGCGGCGAGTCGATGGGCCTCCGTGCGCAGTGCGATCAGGTGTTGCGCGCGTACCCGATACGTCCCCTTTACCTGTCGGATGACGAGTTGTGAATCGCCATAGATCGTGTATGCGGCCTTCCTTCCCCTGCGGCGGTCCATCTCGCTAAGCTCGCGGAGCAGGAAGATTAGGCCGTGATACTCTGCGATGTTGTTGCTGCGGAGGAGCCCTTCGCGCGTTCGCATATCCGGGACGTCACGGACGACCTCCCGGTCCCCGATCATATAGGCGGCCCGCATCGGTCCTTTCTCGCGGAACTGATTCCCCTGGCAGGAGCCGTCAAAGAAACACTCGATTCGCTCGGGATTCGTTGCCACCATCGAGGGCCGAGAAGAAACGCCGGGGCATGATGCTTTCCGGCCGTGACCACGTTCTGATGACGTCACTTCGCGGGGCGATAACCGCGCGAAAAGAGTTACGTATACCGAGTGGCGGTACGGCGGGTGCCAGCGGCGGGTCCAATGCGATTCCTCCCATCCCGACGGACGAAACCTTCGGCTCCAACGGAGCCGGATCGACACGTCTTGCTCACGGAATACGTCCTGCACATGTCGATCAGCTGCCTCGGAGACCAGGACGTCACGCCTCTCTACGAGGAATACATGAGGGATACCCGGCTCGGCGACACGGAGAAGGAGGAACTGACCGAGGTCTACCACACACTCCTTCCGCGGACGCCGTCTGGCGTGTCGGCCTGAGCCGTCCATTCCTTCGAGAGGCGATTTCAGCAGCAGGCTCCGCTGACCTTGGCGGCTTCCGCCGTGTTCGTGCAGCAACCGCAGCACGAGCAGCACCCGCCGCAGCAACAACAGCCCGCCGTTTGCGTCGTTTTCTGTTCCGCGTTCATGGTATCTACTTCCGTAGAGTAGTAGTCAACTTGATAAACCCTCCCTACTTCTTCCTCCCAGATGTCGGAAGTCCGCGCGCGTGCGAATGCGCTCCTGCAGGAATCCTTGGGGTCCTCGATGGAGCGGATTGGCGGGACGCTCCGCGACCTCGGGCTCACCGGGAACGCCGCGGATGCCTTCTGCACGCTCGTCCGGATGGGTCGCGCGACGGCGCGTGAACTAGTGGTCAAGACGGGCATCCCGGATTCCAAGATCTACTACGCGCTCGCAGAGCTCGCGGACAAGGGATTGATCGAGGTCCAAGGCGGCAAGCCCAAGACGTACCGGATCGTGCCTCCGAGGGAAGTCGAACTTCGTCTTGGACGGATCGTCGAGGAGGACTACGAGCGGCGAAGGGCGGCGACGACTCGGCTCGGGTCGATCCTCGAGCCGCTCCGCGCGGCGGCGGAATCGCCGTCGACCGATGTGGCGTATATCGTGAAGGGCCTGCCGAATGTCGTATCGCGTGCGAGGAGTCTCATCACCTCGGCAAGGAAGGAGATCGTGTTCCTCGCGTCGGACGAATCGCTGTTTCGGAAGGTCGAGCCCGACCTGGGGAAGGCCGCCCGACGCCGTGTGCGCGTGCAGCTCGCCATCCCCGACATCAAGGTGGAGAAAGACCTCGAGAAAGGGGCGGAAGTCCGCTCGATCGTCTGCGACTGCATGCTCCTCGTGGCGGACGGTCAGCAGGTCTTGACCATCACCCGCACGTCCGATGGCGACGCGTACGGGATCACCTCGACCGACCCGACGCTCGTGCGCTTGGGACTCGAGTACTGGGAGAGTCCGCGCTGTTGCGTCGTGTGACCCGCGCGACCATGCGCGATCGTTTCGATTTCCGTGACTCGACTTCGGGTGCCGCAATTTTCTCCGAGATCGTTTCACCTGTCAATTCCGAAAAGGGTCACGGTTAAATACCGTGTTATACTGTATTGCAATCCGGCCGGACGAGGGCCGGGCGCGCCATGCTTCAGCCGCAAGAATTGGTGGTAGCCAAGTTGCTGCCGACGATCCGCGCGCGGCTGGCCCGGGAACTCCTCCGCACCTACAAGATGAAGCAGGTCGGCGTCGCGCGCTCCATGGGGATTACCCAGGCCGCGGTCAGCCATTATAACACCCAGAGCCGGGGCATGGACCAGGAAATGCTCCGCCTGTTCCCCGAGATCAGCCCGTTCGTCGATGAGCTCGCCGACCGGATCGCGCACGGGATGACCTTGTCTCAACAGATCGCAAAGGTGAATGAATTCTGCTCGGGGCTCATGCTCACGGCCCGGTTCTGCGAGTACCACAAGAGCCTCGGGGACATCGACCCGCACTGCACCGCCTGTTTCCCGAGCCCGCCGAGGCCCTGAATCGCGGCGTCTGCGCTACGCGTAAAGAGCCCGCATCTTCCGAAGGAACACGGCCTCGTCGAATTTCCTTGCTTGGGCCACGCAGGCGTCGCGCATTGCCCGCAACGCGGATTCGTCGAGATCGCGGATTTTGCCTGCGAACGAATCGGCGTTCGCGGGCAGCAGGTATCCGGTCTCCCCGTCGAGCACCGTCTCGCGGTATCCGCCCTCGTCTGTCGCGAGGACGCACTTCCCGGAGGCCATCGCCTCGACCGGCGTGATGCCGAAGTCCTCGTCCACCGCCGTCGTGAGGAACCCTCGGCAGCGGGAGTAGAGGTCCGCGAGGCGCTCGTCCGGTATCTCCCCGAGGAGCGTGACGTTCGGCGGCGGCCTCAGCGCGGCCAGGTACCGCTCCGCGCGATCTCCGGCGGAGTACCCGCCGACGAGCACCAGCTTCTGCTCCGGAAGGCGGCGAAAGATCTCGAGCTGCAACTCGATCCGCTTCTCCGGATACATGCGGCTCACGGAGAGCCAGAAGTCCCCGAGTTCCGCGAAGCGGTATCGCGTGGTCGATACGGGCGGATAGATGACGCCCGCGTCCCTTCCGTAATACCGCCGGACTCGCTCGCGGACGTTCTCGCTGATCGCGACGATCGTGTCGCACCTGCGGATCGATCGGCGCTCGAGGCGCCCGTGGATACTGGTCCAAGCGCGGGCGATCCAGCGGCTCGCTGTCGGGAGACGCGCGAGCATGGCGGATCGCTGGTCGAAGAACGCCCGCGTCGGCGTGAGGCAGTAGTACACATTCGGATGGTGATGCTTCGCCGCGTAATGCGCCCAATTGCCGACGAGGAAGGAGACGTCGTACCCGTCGGATCGCGCGCGGGCGAATTTCCAGGAGGCATGCATCTGCTTCAGGGGGGGCTGAAGGAGGAGAGGGCCCAACGAGACGATACGGACACCGGCGAACCCCGCTCGCGACGGCAATGAAGGATCCGGCTGCGTTGTGATGAGGTCCGCGTCAAGCCCCTTCGCCAATGTGAGGGCGACCCGCTCTCCCCCGCCGACCGTCTGGAGGTAGTCGTAGAAGATCGCGACGCGCATCGCTTCGTCCTGCCGAAATCAGACCGGGGCCGAGGCAACGGAGCGTCGCTATTATATATTGTCCCGCAGGCTGACCGGGAACTCGAGCTCGATGGTGGATGTTCGGTGTCCTCCTGGAAACTGAATCTCGGGAGCGGACGCGACATCCGAAGCGGGTTCGTGAACGTCGACCGCGCGCGCCTCCCGGGCGTGGACCTCGTGTGCGACTTCACGCGCTTCCCGTGGCCTTTCAGAGATAACACGATCGATGAGGTTCTCGCGATCCACCTGGTCGAGCACCTCCCGGACACGATCCGGGTGATGGAGGAGATGTATCGGATGACGCGACCCGGGGCGATCGTCACGATCGAGGTTCCTCACTACAAGCATTCGAACGCGTACAAGGATCCGACCCACGTCCGTTTCTTCACGGAGGAGTCGTTCGACTACTTCGGAGGGAACGAGCGATCGTACTATACCCATGCGAGGTTCCGCGTCGCCAAGGTCGAGAAGGTCTACGAATA
The DNA here is from genome assembly GCA_035636595.1 of Thermoplasmata archaeon. GTDB lineage: Archaea > Thermoplasmatota > Thermoplasmata > RBG-16-68-12 > RBG-16-68-12 > RBG-16-68-12. Next base: position 53,552 of record DASPYU010000020.1, on the reverse strand, counting down.
CCATGTGGACCGGTACGTGCGGCGGACGTTCCCGCGAATCCTGCCGTGGGTCGAGCGGTATTTCGACAACACGGTCGAGAAACTGATCTTCACGCTCGTGACGGAGAAGCCGCTCGCGGCGACGCCGCCCTGAGCTCGACGAGCTCCCGCATGCGCGCGACGAACACGCTGCGATCGAACTCGCGGGCCCGGAGTTCGCACGCCGATCGCATTGCGGCGATTCGTCCGCCATCCGCCGCGGCGATCGATCCCGCAAGCGCCTCGGCGGTCGGAGCGACGAGCCACCCGGTGCGCCCATCGAGGATCGTCTCTCGATAACCGCCTTCGTTCACCGCGATCACGGGCTTGCCCGCCGCCATCGCCTCGACCGGAGTCAGTCCAAAATCCTCGTCCATCGATGTAGCGACGAGACCGCGACACGTCGCGTACAGGTCTCGCAGTTGCTCCTCGGGGACCTCTCCGAGGAACTCGACGTTCGCCGGAGGGCGAAGTTCCCGCACGAACCGGTCCGGGTCGATGCCCATATGGGGGCCTCCCGCGACGACCAAACGTTCCCGCGGGAGCCGTCGGAAGGTGTCGACGAGGAGATCGATTCGCTTCTCATGGGACAATCGAGTTACCGCGAGCCAGGTGTCTCCGACCCGCGTGAACGTGTATCGACTCGTGTCCACGGGCGGATACACGACGACCGCGGAGCGATGGAGGTAGCGGTCGACACGTCCCGCCACATTGCGGCTGTTCGCAGCGATGCCCTGGACCGCCGCGACGGCCGCTTCGTACTCCGGCCGGCGGCGTGCGATCCAACGACGCGCAGCCCACCGCGCCAACGGCGATAGAGGTGCGAGGAACGAGTCGCGAAGATCGTAGAAGACCCGGACTGGTGTGTGGCAGTACCAGAGGTTCGGCCGCATTCGGCGCGCCGCGAACGGCGCCCAATTCCCGGATAGAATGTAGACGTCGTGATCCGGGATGTCCGCGTCGCGGAAGGCCCGCGCTTGAGCATCTTGACGTCTCGGCGGCTTGCGAGGCACCTTCGCGATCTCAAAGGCGCGGACCGGAGGCATGCCCGCGCGTCGAGGGAGACTCGGATCCAGGTCCGTGACGTAGAGGTCGGCGTCGAATGCCGACGCCAACGTCAGGGCGACGCGTTCCCCGCCGCCGATGAACCGCAGGTGGTCATGGAGGACAGCGACGCGCATCGGCCCCACGATTCGGTCGCGGACCATAAAGGCGCGCGGGCTCAGCAGGTCGTCGGTGTGCAGCCCCAGTCGATCCAGTAGAGGCGCGCGTATCCGTTGTCGAACACCTTGACGAATGGCGCCGCATCGAACTTCGCGATGACGCTCGGGTCCATCGCGACGGCCGTTTCCCACGGCGTGAGGCGAACGCCCGACTCCATATCGCGGTCAATCCAGACGTAGGTGCCGTTCCGCACGCCCGAAGGGGCGTTGATGTCCACGAGACCGGCGTACGGGTCCGTCGCGAACTGGGGCAGGAACGGATCGCGGGTCCGATCCCACGTCGCGTCGATTCCACCGAAACCAAAGACCGTCGAGGAGCCCTGATGATCCGACACGACGAGACCGCTCGCGTGGTCCCGCGCCCAGTACGCCGGGTCGAGCGCCGCGGGGATCGTTCCCTCCCGCCATCCGGCGAGGGTGGACGGCGGCGGGATGCCTGCGAACACGTTCGCAAGAAGTACGGCACCGCACACCGCCAACGCGACGTTCCGCCGGCCACCGCGAAGTCCCACCAGGTCGAGGATGCGAAAGAATCCGACTCCCGCGAAGATGGCAAACGGGATCATCAGGTACTCCGCGTGGCGGTACGGGATGATCACGCGCGGCGCGAATGCGATCCCGACCACGGCGGATAACAGGAGGGCGACGAGCCACGCGTTCGGATGGATACCTTCCCGTTCGAGGTCGAGGAACTTCCGTCCGGAAGCGGAGAAAGACATCAACAGGGCGAGCGGCACGAAGGAGAGCAATCCTTCCGCCGGCACGCGGAACGAAGTCCCGGGGACTCCTCCGAGGATCGTGACGGTGCCGACGATGAGCAGCGTGCCCGCCGCCACCACGTACCACATGAGAGGCGACCGCAGCCCAGGGAGGGTGGGCCGATACCGCCACCGGATTCGCCGCCTCGCGGCGACGAGGAGCGCGAGTACGAGAAGTCCGATGGAGAAGAGGACGAAGAGGAGCCACCACGGTTGGACGTTGACATCCGGGAGAATCGATTCTCGGAATGCCGTCGCGTAGCCGAACCAATAGGCAAAGCTGCCGACGATCAGCACGGCGGCGAACGCGAGCTCGCGTCTCGATTGCGCTTCAAGGGTCCACGGTCGCGCGAGTCCGCGGACGACGATCGCTCCGAGGACCATGAGGAGGAAGAAGTACAGGGACAAGTGGTGTGTGACGACGAGCGTCCCGGAAACGAGGAGGAGCGGGGCCATCGAGCGAGCGTCCGTCCGGAGGCGAAGGAACAGGAGCAGGCCCGTGAGCGCGAGGAGGTCCCCGAGGGTGGCGGGCGCCGAGTGGGCGGTCGTGTAGACGTGGGGGATCGCCCCCGCAAGGAACGCCGCCGCGAACAGCGCCATGCGGTCCTCTTTCGTGATTCGGACCGCCAGGAGGAACATGGGGACGACCGCGAACGATCCGAGCACCGGCACGAGTAGGTTCAGGACCGTCGGGACATCGAGTCCCCCGAGTTCCGCGAGCCCGGCCTGAGGGAAGAAGACGCCCGGGAAAAACGGATAGGTGACGCCCCAGCCGGGGTAGATCGTAGAGACGTGCCCCGTCCGAACTAGGCCGCGCAGGATCGAGAAATACTCGGCCGTGTCGGATCCCCAGTAGAGGAAGGACCACAGCGGGGACAGCCGAACCGCGATTGCGCCGAGGACGATCGCCGCCAGCGCGACCGCGGTGGACTTCCGCATTCGGTTGCGAACCGGCGCCCGCTACTAAAGGGTTATCGCGTTCGCGGCCGCGTCCACGGAACAAGGTCGCAAACTATTTCTCCGCGGGCTTTCTGTCCCGCTCGATGTCGCGGCGTTGCCCGGAGTGTTACGCCGAACTTCCGGAGGACGCGGTGTGGGTCTGTCCGGTCTGCAAGTACACGCTTCGCACGCCGGGGAGCGCGAAGGTCGGTGTCGTCTTCATGGTCCTCGGCCTATTCCTCCTCGGCGCGTTCGTGTATGGCCCCGAAAACCTCGGCCTCACGTCGGGCTTCGTGCCAGCGGATCTCGCCCGATTGACCGTCGCGAATTTTCCGCTGCTTGTTGTCGGCGCATTCGCCTTGGGCGCGCTGCTGGTCGCGGCGGCCGCGCTGAAGATCCGAAGCGAACAAGCGCGCGTTGCCGCGGCCTAGAAGAAGTCGTCGAGCTTGAGGTCCTGCGTCTTGTCGTTCGTGAACAGGGACGTAATCGCTTCCTCGATCAGTCCAATCCGCTGGCGGAGATAGTTCGACACCTCGAACTGCTGGCTGATCTTCTTCGAGATCTCGAGGTACTTTTTCACGGAGCTCTCGTGGACGGTCAGCGTCAGGTTCCCGCCGCAGGCGAGGCAGCGGCCACGCAACGGGATTCGGCGGTACTTCTCCCCGCACTTCGTGCAACGGACCTGTTGGCTGGAGAAGGCCTTGAGATTCCCGATGAGGTCGGGGAGGAAGTGGTGGACCACGATCCGGGCGACGACATCATTGGGATCGACGGCGCGGATCTTGAGGGCGAGCTCGAGTTGCTTGTCGATCTTCTCCATCATCGAGCCCTCCCCGTAGGCGGACGCGAGCGGACCTTGCGCGACGGACGACGTCTCGTGCGTGTACGCGAACCCTTCGTATTGCAGGACGCTCCCGATCCGCTTGCTCACCGTGTCGATCTGCGGCTCGATTTCCTTCGGGTGGGCGAACCGCTCCGCGGCCTCGTAGAGGCTCGTCGGATAGGCGGCGAGGACGTCGATGTTGTGGGCTTCCTTGTCAATCTCGTTTGGGTCGATGCGCGTCGTGAGGACGAGCGGCGCGTCCATCAGGCCTCCGCGCTTGTCCGGGAGGAATGCGCGCGAGAAGTTGATCAGGCTGTCGAGGAGCAGGATCACGGAGTCCTCGTCTCCGTCGCAGTTCCGCCGCCGCGCTGCGATCAGGTACGGATGCGCGAAGCACGCCAAGGCATCCGTGAATCCCACGATGCGCGCGAGGACGCCACTGCTCGTGTGCGGCGCGAGCGTGACGACGAGTTGGCCTAGGAGATCTTCCGGCTGCCGGGCCTCGTAGAACCGCGCGAGCCCGTAGAGCCGCTCGAGCAAGTCGTCGACGAACGTCGCGACCTGCACGAGGTATTCGCCGCACGACTGGGCGACGAGGATGTCCTGCGTCTTGAGTTCCAGGACTTGGTCGTCGCGTTCGAGAGGCGCCCCGTGGGCGTCCCGAAGGTATCCGAGATTGCGGGCCGTGTCGACGGAGATTCCCGCTTCTCGCGGCGTGAAGTGCGTCAGCGGGAGGTTCGTCATGTCGTATCGTGTCGTCCCGTCTTTGAAGACGAAGATCTCATGTTTCGCGCGCAGGATGCCCTTCTCGATCGGCTCCGGCGTCTTCGATTTGGAGATCATCCCCTGGACCGCCTTGATCTCGGGCGCCTTCGTCTCGCCGACCCGTTCCAAGGCGGACCGCAATACGTCCGCGAGGGGCACGCGTTGCCTCGCGGGTCCGTTGCGCGCGATCGTGTGGCCTCCGCACGAGCATTTGGGCAGGAACCACCGCTTGCCGCACACGGTGCAAATCCGAAGGCCGACCTCCACCTCGATCGTCTCCTTCGAGGCCGCATCGACGAGAAGTCGCTGCGCGCCGCCCTCGTGGCCGATCGGGAACAGCGCATGGGGTGCCGGTTGCATCTTCCGCGGAGCCGCCTTCTCGGGCCGCGCCATCCGCGCGCCGATGCGCGTCGGCGCCCGCGCCTTCACCGGGAAACCGGCGAGGGCCGATACGAACGCGAGGGAATCCGTCGTCCCCGGTGGGGCTCGGAGTCGGAGGGCTTCCCCTTCGCGTTCGATGCCCAACGTGGCGAGGAACGTCTCCGTGTGACGCGTGAGGGCGATTTCGTCGCCGGCGACTCGGAACGGCGCCCCGAGCCGGACGAGCCAGTCGCGCGGCTCCTCGTCCCCCGGGATCCGGAGGGCACCGTCGACGATGCGGCCATGGGCCGCGACGAGTTCCCGGAGCCTTCCGAGATCCTCGACGGTCAGGTCATGGTAGAACAGGTTATGCCGCGGGTGAAGCGGGACGCCGAGATCGCGGGACCATGCGAGGGCCTGCTCGGCGGAGGCGGTCTCCCACCCTTCGGGGAGGGATCCAAGCTTCTCCCGCAGAAGATGCGCGTACCATTCGAGGGCGAACGCTCCTGGGACGAGGAGATGGTTGTTCTCCAGGAACTCGCCGAACGGCACGAGGATCTCGCCGAGATCCGCGATGATCCGGACGCTCGGCGTGAGACGCTTTGCGGTCGCGGCATCCGAGACCTCGACGAAGTCGCCGGTGTCGAGCACGACGAGCGGTCCCTCGATCGTGTCGCACGGGGTGACGGCTCCGGCCTTGCCTGGACGCTCCGTCTTGATCTGGGTGCCGACCGCGATGAAGTCGTCGAGGATGTGCATCGTCGCGGGGTGAAGGGCGAGCGCGGCGAGGCCCGTCGCACGCGTCCGGCCATAGCGCAGGCGCAGCCCGCCGGGCCGGCTCGGATGGCAGAGCACGGGTCGGCCGGCCACGATGTTCTGGATGAACACCTCGCTGGGTTCGAGGCCCGGTTCCTCCTTCCCGTCTTCGGGCCTCGCGGTCTTTTCCTCGAGGTATCGATCGATGAACTCCCATCCGTCGATCCGGAGTTTCTTCACGTGTTTCTGAATCTTCGGCGCCTTGAGGCACATGCCGTCGGCGATGACGAGGCACGCGCCGCCGCGGATGCGGTTCGTCTCAATCCGCGGGAGGTCGCGGTGTCCGCTGATCTCCGCGTCCTCCGTGCCCTCTCCGTTGATCCCGACGGGACAGTGGGAGACGATCAGTGAGATTTCCTCGTCGGAGGGCGTGTATTGCAGATGTTGAACCTGCTTGTAGAGCGGGATTTCCTCCTTGAAGCGCTCGACCTCTTCCCGCGTCGGCTCGTAGCGTCCGAGGCCGAGTTCTCGACGCACAACGTCCGCGATGAGAACGCTCAGCGCCTGTCCCGTCCCTCCCGCCGACCGGATCGGGCCCGCGTAATACAGGTCGACGTAGGACGAGCCGTCTCGGTTTCGCTTGATCTTCACGCCGGCAAGGCCCTCGAGCGGGGCTACCAGGATCCCTTCGGTCAGGATCGCGAGGCCGACCCGCACCGCGCGTTCGACGGCCTTTTCCTTGCTGGCCGCGGGCCGCTGCGCCATTTCCTTCGCGACGACGATCGCGAGCTCCTCCCGGTCGTGGTGCTTCGCCAACTCGCGGATTCGCCGCGCCACGCCCTCGACCTCGTAGTGCTCGAGCAGTTTCTCGACCCGGGACGCGAGGTCATCCGTCAGGGGAATCTCGACGTCCAGCTCCGGGTCGTATCCGCGCGCCCGCGCGGCGCGAGCGGTCGCGTAGGCGGCCTCGACCTGCGCGCTGAGTCGGGCGAAGTAGGAGCGGACCTCCTCGGAGACGATTGGCGAACCCATTCCATCCCTTCGAAAGAAAGAGCGGCGGGCCGTATCCGGGGCACCCCTGTATATGTCTTTGCGTGCGCTGCGATGCGAGCGTGCAAAAGTTCGCGGCCCAACCTTTATCCCCGGGGGACGGCTCGTATCGTCGATGATCTCGGTCCGGGATTCGGCCGCGTTCCATCGGGACGTCCTCGAATCGAGCGAGCCGACCGTGGTCCTGTTCGCAGCGACCTGGTGTCCGTTCTGCCGCCGCTTCGAGGGAGAGTTCGAGCGGCTCGCGGCGTCGCGGCCGTGGCGCTTTGCGACGGTCTACCTGGACGACGAGGACAATCCACTCTGGGACGATTACGCGGTCGACGTGGTTCCGACCCTCGCGGTCTTCCGGGCCGGGGAGGTCGTCGCCCGCAAGGACGGCGTCCTCGGCTACGGGATCGACAAGAAGATGGTCGCGGAGTTCGTGCGCCAACTCGAACCCGTCCTCGCGTGAAATCGGTTTCGGACCTGATTCTCAGGTCGGCACGTTTTTAGCGTTCCCGCCAGGATAAAATCGCGTGCGAAAAATCCGGAGCGGAATCTACGGACTCAACCCGCTCCTCGACGGCGGCGTGAATGAGAACAGCACGACCGTCGTGATCGGTCGATCGGGCGCGGGCAAGACGACGCTCGCGACGCAATTCATCCGCCGGGGCCTGCAAGAGGGCCAGGAAGGCGTCTTCGTCTCGCTCGACGAGAACAAGGAACAGATCATCCGCGAGGCGGTCGAGATGGGATGGTCCGACATCCTCGAATACCTCGACGACGAGTTGCTCGTCTTCATCGATGCCTCGGGCCGCGAGTTCTCGAACTTCATTCGGAAGGAGCTGCCCGCATTCGTGTCCGATTGGAAAGGCAGCAACGCGCGGATCGTGATCGACCCGTTGACGCCGGTCCTCTGGTCGACGAAGGACCTGTACGAGCAGCGGGATCTGATCGGCTACATGTTCAAGCAGACGCGCAAGGTCGGGACCGTCCTGTGCACCCTCGAGGAACATGGGCCGGCGGACCTCGCGGGCTCGGAGACCGTGATCCCGATGTACCTCGCGGACTGCGTCGTCCACCTGAAGTTCAACAGCGACGAAGCGGATCCAACCCGGTTGCTGAAAATCGTCAAGTGCCGCAACAGCCGCCACAGCCAGGGCTCGCACGCCTATCAAATCGTCCGGGGCCTCGGGATCGTCCTCGAAGGCGTCGATGGCCGCAAGGCCGCCACGGCGAAAGGGCCCTCCCAACTCCGGCAGATGCTCCTGACCCGCTCCATGCCGAAGAACGTGCGGGACCATCTCGAGAAATCGCTCGACGGCCTGACGGACGAGGACTTCCGCTCCTTGAAGCCGGAACAGGTCCTCGAGATGATTCTGCAGGAGTACCAGGGGGCGTGACGTGGCCCGCGGCCTCGGACGTGCCCTCCGGGAGGCCGTGGCTCATGAGGCAGTTCCCGAAGACCTCGCGGTCGAGGGCCGCAGCCTCGCGAACGCGCGACGCCGTCAAGTGTTCCGCTTCCTGTGCGCACGTCCGTGCGCTCGGGTCGGCGAGATCGGTCGCGAGCTCGCGATGTCCGAGGCGACCGTCCGTTGGCACGCGTGGGATCTCGTCGAGAACGGGTACGTGCAGTTCGAAGGCCCACGGGCCTTCCCGAAAGGTTTGATCGATCCCGAAGACGCCGCCATGTTCGCGTCGCTCGCGGCGACCGGGCGTGCGTCGCTCCTCGAGGCGGCGTATCGAGAGCCCGGGATCTCGTTCAAGGAACTCGCCGAGCGAGTCGGGGTGACGCGGCAGTCCGCGAGCAAGATTTCTGTGGAGCTCGCCGACTTCGGGCTCCTCAACCTCGTCGACGACGGACGCCACCGGCGCGTCTATCCGACGGACTTGCTCCTCCGGAAGCGGGACGCGAACCGAGCGCGCGCGGACGCCTTCGCGGACGGACTCCTCCGCCGCCTCGCCGAGGACGGCTTGTCGCCGGAGCTGATCCGCAAGGACGAAGCGGCCCTCCTCGTGCGCTTCGGCACCGGGTCTCGGAAGGTCCTCCTCGACCTCCCGCTCGATCCGTACGCGACCGCGTGGAAGGGCGTGGCCTGAGCGAGATAGGTTAACGGATTGAATAGAGGGCGTGATAGGCACGATACAACGCCCTTTAAGGGGTGGGCCCACCCGATACCTAGATGGACGAGAGCTATCTCGAATGGCTGTCCTCGCTCCCGGGATGGAGCGCGGACCACGCTCGACGGGTCGCGGAGCGATTCCCGTCGTACGAGGCCCTTCGCGCCGCGACGCGCGAGGACCTGTCGTCCGTCGAGGGCCTCACGGACGCCGAAGGCGACTCGCTCTACGAACTCGTCCACGGTTCGACGGGCCGAGACACTTCCGGTCACCTGTTCCTCTGCCCCGAATGCGGGTCCTTCGCCGGGGTCGGCTCGAAGACGTGCCCGACGTGCGGCGTCGAGTTCGCGGGCTCGGAGGATCTCCCGCTGCCCGAGGGCCTCGAGGCGTTCCTCCGGGATGAGGACGGTCCCTCGCACCTGTGCCAGACGTGCGGCGCGACGATGGGCCAGGGCGAATCCACGTGCAGCGTGTGCGGCCGCGAGTATTGCCCGGAGGAACTCGCGCTGCTTCCGAGTCTCGAGGGTGACTTCGACGACGGGAGTCCGTTCTGCCCGCGATGCGGGGCGTACCTCTTCTCCGGCGAGAGCGAGTGCGCGATCTGCGGCACCGCGGTGTCCACGCCCTCGTCGCCCGCGGTGAATGGGAAAGAGAAGGGCGTCGTCAAGGACTTCCTCAGCCGCTGGCAACGGATCGCTTCGGCGACCGAGATCACCGAGTCCGAGCGGCTCCAGGAGGAACTGGATCACTACGACCGACTCCTGGAAGCCGATCCCACCCTGGAGCGCGCGTGGGCGAACCGGGCGAAGATCCTCGAGAAGCTGGGCCGACCGTCCGATGCCGCGGCGTCCCTCGCGAAGGCCGCCCAACTGAACCCCGCGCGCGAAGATTCCCGTCGCCTCGAGGTCCAGAATGTCGTTCGGCCGACCGCGGACGTCCCGGTGCTCTCGCCGGATTGGCGGCAGCCCGCCGCCACGGCCGCTCCGGCCCCGCCGAAGGTCCTCGATCCGCGGTTGCTCGAAGCGCTCGACCACTACGATTCTCTCCTGAAGGCGGACCCCTCCCTCGCGGTCGCGTGGCGCACGAAAGGCGAGATTCTCGAGCGCCTTGGACGCGCCGACGAAGCGCGCATCTCCCTCGAACGCGCCGACCTCCTCGAACGCGCGGAAGGCCGCGCCCTCCAGGCGGGCGTCGAGGGTCTCCGGACGAATGGACTTTCGACGTCCGGCCCCGCGCGCAATGGCCACGTCAACGGCCGCGTGAACGGGACGAAAGCCGGTCACACGAACGGGCGGACGAACGGCCGGGTGAACGGCCTCGCGGAAGGCCGTGTGAATGGGCTCTCGACCGGGGCCGTGAACGGCCTCACCTTCGGTCATGGCGCGACGAACGGGCTTGTGAACGGCAACGGGTTCACGAACGGTCGCCACGGCCGATACGGCACCCCGCGGATCCCACAGCAGCCGCACTGGTCCCATTCCGTCATCGGGATCGCCGCGGTCGTCGCGCTGATGGTGATCGTCCCGATCCTCGCGAGCCTTCTCTCTCCCTCTCCCGGGACCCCGGCCGCGATCATCCGGATCGACGGGGACTTCTCGGACTGGGCGGGCCTGCCTGCGTACGCGGACTCGCCGACGGACCAAATGCAGAATCCGGACGTCAACCTCGTGGCCGTGAAGGCGGTGACGCAGGACCGCAACCTCTTCGCCGAAGCGCAGGTGCAAGGCCTCCTGTTCCAAGGGCCCGCCGCGAACGAGACGGACAGCATCTTCTTCTTCGTGGACGAGGACAACAACCGCCTCACCGGATACCCGATTGGAGACATCGGGGCGGACTCCCTCGTCGAAGTCTACGGATGGCGGGACCTGTCGACGACGCAACACGGCGTCTCGACGTTCACGTTCAATGAGACGGGACTCGTCCGGTCGAACGATTGGCGGCGCTTCGTCGCAGGCGGATCCGCGGATGCGGCGTTCAGCGGCTCTCAACTGGAAATTCGGACGACCGTTCGGGACCCCGCGAAAGCGAAGGTGCTCGTGTACGCGGCGAACAACCTCGGTGCGTTCGATGCGGCCGATGGAGACGTCCGCCCGTCCTTGCCCACCGTTGTCGCGGGACAGCAGACGGTCGCGCCCGACATCCTGACGGCGGCTCGAGGCCCCGTCCTCCGCGTGACCCTTTCCCCCTTGGGCGGCCAACCGCACGTCACCGCGCTGAACGTGACCCGGATCGGCACGTCCGCAGACCCGCTCGATCTCGCGCTCTATCGGGACGATGGAAGCGGCGCCCTCGATCCCGCGGACCCCTTCCTCTCGAACGTCTCGATGACCGGGACGGCGGCGAGCCTTCCGCTGGATGAGGCCCTCGCCGCACCGGCCGTGTACTGGGTCGAGGCGCGGTGGTCCAACGTCACGCCGACGACGACCTTCGGACTCGTCGTGAGCGGCCTCGCATCGAACGGCACCGCGAGCTTCTCGGCGCCGGAGACGGGCCTCGTCTACCTCGGCGCCGCGCCGACGACGCTCCAGGTGGACGGCGCGTTCGGCGACTGGCGCGGCCGGCCGTACGGACAGGACCTGCTGGGCGACGTCACGAACCGAACGGGCGCTCCCGAATACGACGCGAACGTCGACCTCCTCGCGACCGCGGTCGACCTCGGCGCGAACCTCACCGGATACGTCCGCGTGGACGGCCGGCTGCTCGGTGGCCAGGATCTCCCGACGTCCCGCGTCCGGACATACGTCGCGCCGCTCGATACGGACTTGGACACCGTCCCCGACTCGGTTGAGAACGTCCTCGGTCCGACCCTTTCACAAGACTTCAACAACGACAACGTGACGGACGCGCAGTCCCGTGGCGACGTCGATGGCGACGGCGTCCTCGACTATCCCGCGGGCTCGGACTGCTGGCTCAACACGACGATCCCATCGTGGTATCCCGCGCCGTACGCCGGGCGAAACGTGTCGAGATACATCTGCCCGATCGGTCAGCCTCCCCAGGAAGGCGTGGACGTCGTGTACGCGTACATCGACGCGGACAACTCAACGGCCACGGGCCTCTGGTCGGACGTCGGCGGCCGGACCTACGGCTTCGATTACGCGATCGCGGTGATCGGCCGCAACGGCGCGGTGAACTCGAGCGGCCTCTACGCGTACGTGCCCGCGCGAGCGAACCCCTGGAACCTCATCGGGCCGGTGAACGTGGCCCTCGATGCGCACCGGATGGAGTTCGCGGTGAATGCGAGCGCGCTCTCCCTGGCGCCGGATTACCGCGTGGTCTACTTTGCCTCGGATTGGCGACTCGGATACGACGTCGCGCTGCCCGATGCCGCGGTCGCGCGGTTCCCCGTGGCGTCCCAAGTCGCGACTAACGTCCTACTCAACGAAGTCGTGCCTCAGCCGAATCTCGAGTGGGTCGAGCTGGCGAACCCGACGTCGAACGCCGTGGCCTTGAACGGATGGAACCTCGCGATCATGCGCGGCAACAACCCCACCATCATCTACAGCTTCACGACGCAAGTCCTCGGCGCCTGGGGATCGGGCACCGAGTACCTTGCCGTCACCCTCCCTGCGAACTCGCTCCCGAACGGAAACGTGCAGCTACTGCTTCGACAGGGGACGACGATCATCGATCAGACGACGTACCCGTCGAGCGTGGCGAACGGCCAGTCCTGGGCCCGCTTCAAGGATCCGGTCACGGGCGTGCCGATGGACACGAACAACGACCCGGTTGACTTCTACACCTCCCTCGCCCCGTCCCAGGGCGCCGCGAACGACCGCCACCGGCCGACCATCGTGCTCGCGAAGACGGGCAGCCGCACGACCGCCGCGCCCGGCGACTTCATCGTCTACACGTTATACTATAACAATACGAACACGGGGATGGCGAAGTTCGTGTGGGTGAACGACACCGTGCCGGCGGGCGTCGCGTACGCTTCGTCGAGCGTCCCGTACAACTCGGTCTCGGGCTCCACGTACGGGTGGCTCTTCACGAACGTCATGCCCGGAGCCCACTCCTTCACGGTGACGGCCCAGGTCACCGCCACCGCGGCCGATGGCCAGGTTCTTCGCAACACAGCGACCCTCGACTATACGGACCAGCTCCGCCGGCCGCTGCCCCGGAGCCTCGGATGGGCGAACACGACCGTGTTCCGACCGATGATCACCGTCGTCAAGGTCGCGACGCCGTCGAACGCGAAGCCCGGCGATGTGGTGACGTTCACAATCTATTACAACAACACGGGCTCGATCGCTGCGGGCACCGTGACGATCAAGGACAGCCTGCCGACCGGCCTCGACTACGTGAGCGCGACCCCGGCCGCCACGTGGACCGACGGTCGGACGTTCTTCTGGAACTTCACGAACGTCGCCGTGGGCCCGCACAGCCTCACGCTCACGACGCGCGTGAATGCGGGCTTCACCGGCTCGCAGCTCGTCAACTGGGCGTTCCTCAACTACACGACCCCCGGCGGGTACGGGCTCATCGGGAGCAAGTCCTCCGCGATCGTCGCGATCCCGGAGCTTTCTGACATGATCTTCGTCGCCGCTGTCCCGCTCATCATCATCGGACTCAAAATCCGCGCGCGACGCCGCGCCGAATAGGGAGTGGCTGACGGCGTTCCATGGATCGGCGGCCGTTAGAACGGCACGTTTCGTCGTCCACCACAAGGATGGACGGCTAGCGTACCTAGGTCGCCGGCCCAAGCCCTCCTCAAAGGAGGGCAGGCTTCGCGCGGGCTCGCGCACCGCACTACCGCAGGGAACGTGGGCGGGCTTAACTTCCGGGTTCGGGATGGGACCGGGTGTATCCCCGCCGCTTTGGCCGTCAAACCACTGCTAGGCCGCCGAGAGGTCGCGCGCTATATCAGGATTTCGTTTCCTCGTCATCGGGCGGCGCCGAGGATTCCGATGAGGAGATTGCCCGCAAGGAACGCGAGGAGGAATCCGAGGAGGAGCGGCACCATGAAGGGAGTCTGGGGGGTAACCCAGGCTCGCTCGATCCCCGCGGACCGGAGTTTCGTGATCTCCGCGGCGGGGTCTTCCCCTCGGCGAGGAAACAGGACGAGCACGTGCTCGCCCGCGGCCGTGATGCGCTCCATGAGCCAGGCGTGCTTCGGGAACGGGTCGAGGCGCGCGCGGTATCCAAGGAACGCGTGGGGGAACGCGAGGTCTCCGCGCGCCGCGTTGTACAGGAAGAGTCCCAGGGGGATCGCGAGCGCGAGGATGGCCGCGTCCACCCAGACGACGAGCGAGAAGGGGAAGATGACGCGGATCAGGGACTGGACCCTCGGATCCGGAGCGAGGACGGGAAAGGGGGAGGCGTCCGGGTACGTCGGGAGCAGCATCGTCAGCGCGATGAGGCCTTTCGCGTCCGCCCCTCCATGGAGGAGTCGCGCGCGGTAGAATGCCTGGTACACGAGGATCATGACGGGCATCGACGCCAGTTCGGCGGACGAACGGCCGCTCCCTGCGGAAGCCGCACCGAGCGGCAGAAAGAACAAGGCGGCGGCTCCGGCGAAGACGAGGACTCGCCGCGGCCGCACGCGGAATCCCTCCTCGTCGAACAGCGGTCTGCCGAAGAAGACCGTATAGAAGAGGATCGCCCCGGACGCGATGAGCGACCAGTCCTCCCACGTCGCATTCGCGAGGGCGAGCTCCGTCGCGATCAGGATCAGGCCGATCGTTCCGAGGCCGATCCACAATGGATCGCGGACGCGTCGCGTTCGGACGTCCATCGCCGCCGCGACGACGAGGAAGCCCGCGCCGATCGCGAGTCGTGTCGCCGCGAACGCGTCCATGTCGGCGCATCCCTGCAACGTTATTTCAATGGTTGCGTACGTCTGCGCTCTCGGAGAGATGGCGGCGCGAATCTTGAGAGAACGACTAAATAGGCCCTAACAAATGGCTGCGCGCGCCGGGGATTCTTCCGTCTCCCTCCCCGGCGGACCGCCATGATGGAACCCCGCCGAATGAAGGTCAAGGTCTGCCTCGTCGGCGAGCACGCGGTCGGCAAGACGTCGCTCATCAAGCGATACGTGCTGAACGAGTACGACGACCGCTACATCGTGACCCTCGGCGCGAAGGTCTCGAAGAAGGAGCTCGCGCTGACGCCCAAAGGCGCCGACCCGATCCAGATGGACATGACGATCTGGGACATCATGGGTTCGAAGGGATTCCGCGAACTGTTGCGAGAGGCGTATTTCCACGGCGCGCAGGGCATCCTGGCGGTGTGCGACATCACCCGCTACGACACGCTCGAGGACCTCGATTCGTGGGTCGAGTCCGTCTTCCGCACGGTCGGCGAGATCCCCGTGACCTTCACGGTCAACAAGACGGACCTCAAGGACCAAGCCGCGTTCGGCGAGGAACAGGTGAAACAGGCGACCGAGGCGTTCGACGCCCCGTACTTCTTCAGCTCCGCCAAGACGGGCGAGAACGTCGAGCACGTGTTCCGGACCCTCGGAGAGACGATCGCCCGGGCCGCATCGAAGTCCGAAGCGTAGGTCCGCGTCGACCGCCATAGGCTCAAGTAGGCCGCGCATTTCTCCGGCTCCGTGGCGAGACGCGGGAACGAGGCCGGCTCGGTCCGCGTGCGCGTCACGCGCGACCTGGGCCTGTTCGACGTCACGATGGCGGCGCTCGGCGCGATGGTCGGGGCCGCGATCTTCTTGCTCGTCGGGGCGACGTACACGGTCGCAGGCCCGCTCGTCCTCGTGAGCCTCGGGGTCGCGACGTTCGTCGCGCTCCTCGCCGGCATGTCCTACGCCGAGTTGGCGTCGGGCCGACCGGACGCGTCCGGCGGCGCCTACGTGTGGGTTCGGAGCGCGTTGCCGTCCCCTGCAGGCTTCCTGAGCGGCTGGCTTTCGTGGGGCGCCCACATGGCAGCCACCGCCCTCGGTGCGCTCGGACTTGGGCTTTTCTTCATCGAACTCGTGCGGCCCTCCGGCTTCGAGGCGTTCTTCAAGCCGAACCCGGTCGAGGTCGGGCTCGTGGCCCTCGCGGTCCTCGCCTTGTCCGCGGTCCTCCACTTCGCCCGGGTCCACCTCCCCGTTCGCGCGCTCGGACGCCTCACCCTCGCGAAGGTCCTGCTGATCGTCCTCCTCGCCGCGGTGGGCCTCGTGTCGTTCCTGCCGGCGAGTCCGGCGCCGGCTCCGACGGCGACCGCGCCCACGTCCCTCGACCTCGTCCTCGGTGCGGGCGTCCTCTTCATCGCCTTCCAGGGGTTCGAAGTCGTCGCGCAACTCGGGGATCAGGCGAAGCGACCCGAGTCGACCGTCCCGCGCGCGATGTTCCTCGCGCTCCTGCTATCGTCCCTCGTATACGCCGCGTTTCTCCTTGCGATCCTCGGCAACGCGACGCCGAGCGCCCTTGCGGGATGGCCGAACTGCACCGCATGCCGCGGCGGCTCGGAGGACATGACGTTCATCAGCGTCCCGAACTTCCTGGGAGGCCCGTACGTCCGCGTGGCGTTCCTGCTCATCGGGATCCTCTCGATGTACGGGGCGCTGAACGCCCACCTGACCTCCGCGATCAAGACCTCGTTCAGCATGGCGCGGGACGGCCTGCTCCCCGCGATCCTGTCGCGCATCGGCGGCCGTGAGGTCCCGCCCGCTGCGGTCGCGCTCACGCTCATCGGCGCGGGCGTCCTGGTCTTCCTCACGGTCGAGGCGATCGCGATCCTCGCGAGCCTCGCGTTCCTCGGGCTGTTCGCGTTCGTGCACGCGTCCGTCATCGCCCTGAGGCGGCGCGAACGCCGGAGTGGGCCCGGCTTCCGAGTGCCGTTTGTCCCGGTGCTGCCGATGTTCGCGGTCGCGCTGAACCTCGCCCTCGGTGCGACCCTGTGGAGCTTCCCGGCGATGGCGGATTCGCCGATCCCGCCGGGCGTCCTCGCCATGTCCTTGGGCGGGATCTGGCTCGCGATTGGCGGGGCCTACCACGCCGTCTCCGCGCGGCGGCGGGCGCGTCCTTCGGTCCCCGGCACGGCCGCGACGGCCGACGTGCGGGACATCCTCACGACATCGGAGGAGGGCGTCGAGCTCGAACGGTACCGCGTCTTCCTGCCCCTTCGGGAGTTCGACGACACGACGCTCGTGGAGTTCGGGGCCCGAGTCGCCCGCGCCCGCAAGGCGGAACTCAGCCTGTTGAATGTCGTCGAGATTCCGCGGAACCTACCGCCGAACGCCATTCGATTCCGTTTCGTCGACGAGCGCATCCGCGGACTCCGGTCGCTCGCGAGGATCGGCGAAGACCTCGGGGTGGACACGCGGCCCGTCGTGAAGATCGGCCACAAGGTCTACGAGATCATCCTCGACACGATCCGCGAAGAGGCCGTGAACCTCGTCGTGATGGGGTGGCGGGGCGCGCGGATTGAGGGCGACCGGCGGGTCCTGGGCAGCAACATCGACTACCTCATCGAGAACGCGCCCTGCGACGTCGTCGTGTTCAAGACCCAGGGGCTGCGCCGTCCGTTGCGGCGGATCGTCATCCTCACGAGTCCGATCTGGAGCCTGGACGGGATCGACGACCTCGCGCTCGTCGTCGCGGAGGACGACGCCCCGGTCGTGGAGGTGGTGTGCCTCGCGAGCGATCCCGCGGAGGCGGAGCGCCTGAAGCTCGACAGCGCGCGGTTCGAGGGCCGTGCCCGCGAGCGCGGCGTGACCGTCGAGCCCAAGGTCGTGTACTCGACCCAGTGGGAATCCGAGGCGCTGCGGGAGAGCGCCGAGGCCTCCCTGTTGATGATCCGCGCAACGTCCCCGGGTGGCCTGCGAAAGTTCGCCCTCAGTCCCGTCGAGGATCGGATCGTCAAGCTTGCGAAGTGTCCCGTGATCATCCTCCGCGCGCGGAGCGGGCCCGGCGCTGGTTGATTCCGCGTCCTCGCCCGACGCGTGGATTTAAGTCGTCCCCGGGTTTGCTCCCGCGCGGGGTGGAGTCGATCGCGGCGTCGTCGCACGCGGTGCCATGGCCGGGTTTCGTCAACCTCTGGAGGACATGCCTTGTCGTGGCCGCGCTCCTCGTCGCAACGGGCTTCGCGCTGTCCCTCGACCTCCAGCCCCGTTCGTTCATCGTCCTCGCGACGACGACGAGCGCGCGCGATTCCGGACTCCTCGACTACCTGATCCCGTTCTTCGGGCGCGAGACCGGGATCGGGGTGCGGTACACCGCCGTGGGCACGGGGCAGGCACTCGACCTCGGGCGACGGGGCGACGCGGATGTCGTCCTGGTCCATGCGCCGAGCGCGGAGCTCGCGTTCATGGCGGAAGGCCAGGGCCTCTGCCGTAGCCCGGTCATGTACAACGAGTTCATCGTCGTGGGACCGCCCGCGGACCCGGCGGGCATCGATGGACTCACGAATGCGACGGCTGCGTTCACACGCATCCTCGAGACGCGCTCGCTCTTCCTCTCGCGGGGTGACAACTCGGGGACGAACATCATGGAGAAGACGATCTGGTCGTGGGTCGGGTATACGCCGTCCGTCGGGAACGATTCGTGGTACGAGGAGACGGGCCAAGGGATGGGGGCGACCCTAGACATCGCGTCCCAGCTGCAAGGCTACACCTTGTCCGATGACGGCACGTTCCTCGTGCACGCCGCGAACCTCGCCCTCGCGATCGACGTGGGCCACGATCCGGCGCTCCTGAACTTCTACAGCGTCATCCCGGTCAGCTCGGTCGCCCATCCGTACGTGTTCGAGGCGGGCGCGCTCGCGTTCGCGCAGTGGCTCGTGTCCCCGACGGGCCAGAGCCTGATCGGCAACTACACGATCGGGGGTCAGCAGCCGTTCCATCCGGACGGACGGGACCGGTGCACGACATGACGGACCTCTCCGAGATCCTGCAGATCATCGGACTCTCGCTGCTCGTCTCCGGGACGTCCACGCTCCTCGGCTCCCTGGTTGGGATCCCCGCCGGCGTCCTCGTCGCGCTCAAGAACTTCCGAGGCCGGAACTTCGTCCGCACGGTCGCGTTCACCTTCTACGGATTTCCTCCGGTCCTCGCCGGCCTGCTCGTGTTCTTGCTCTTGTCGCGCGGCGGGCCGTTCGGGTTCCTCGGGCTGCTCTTCACCCCGACCGGCATGATCCTCGCGCAGTCCGTGATCGTCACCCCGATCGTCATGGGGATCACGATCTCCGCGCTCATGAACGTCGAGCGACGCCTCCACGACACCGCGCGGGCCCTCGGGGCGAATGACCGCCAGTGGCGCTTCACGGCGGTCCACGATGCGCGCGTCGGAGTGTTGACGGCGGTGATGGTGGGATTCGGCCGCGCGATCTCCGAGGTCGGCACGGTCCTGATCGTCGGAGGGAACATCCGAGGCCAGACGCGGGTCCTCACGACGGCGATCGTCCTCGAGACGTCCCAGGCCCACTACGTCGAGGCCACGATTTTCGGGGTGATCCTGTTCGCGATCGCGTTCGTGTTCTTCGCGTTCTTGCAGCGGATGCAGGCGAAGGGGATCGTATGAACGCGGCTCCCCTCGCCCTCGCGGACGTCCACAAGTCGTTCGGGCCGAAGGCGGTGCTCCGCGGCTTGACGAGCGAGATCCCGGGAGGCGAGATCTTCGCGATCGTGGGCCCGAGCGGCGCGGGGAAGACGACGACCCTTCGGCTCCTCGACTTGCTGGAAGTGCCGGACGGTGGCGAGGTGCGGATCCACGGGAAGCGTTTCGCGATCGGCTCCCCGGAGGCCCTCGAGCAACGGCGGCGGATGGCGATGGTCATGCAGAATCCGATCGTCTTCCGAGCCACGGCCTTCGAGAACGTCGCGTACGGCCTGTGGCTTCGCGGCGTCGCGGAGCCCGAGATCCGCGGCCGAGCGTACTCCTACCTGGACTTCGTGGGATTGCTCGACATGGCTCGGGAGCCTGCGACCGCGTTGAGCGGCGGCGAACAGCAGCGGATCGCCTTCGCCCGCGCCGCCGTCCTGCAGCCGGAGATCCTCTTGCTCGACGAATTCACCGCGAACCTCGATCCGACGAACGTGCGGATCCTGGAGGAAGCGATTCTCCGCTATCGGAAGGAGACGGGCTGCACAATCGTCATCGTCACGCACAACCTGTTCCAAGCGAGGCGCCTCGCGGACCGCGTTGCCCTGCTCCTGGATGGCCGATTCGTCGAAGTCGCCCCCGCGCCGTCGTTCTTCGAGGAACCGGGACGCCCGGAGACGCGGGCGTTCCTAAGCGGCGAAATGGCGTACTGATCAGACGAGCGTCACGTCGACGGCCTCGACGCTGCCCACGCCGGGGATTGCGGCCAGGGCCTGCTCGAGTGCGTCGGATCCCCCGGCGGAGTCGCTCACCAGCGCAATCGCCAAGACGGCTTTCAGGCCGAACGCGACCGGTTGCTCTTTGATGTCGCGCATCGACTTTCCGAGCGCCGCCCGGACCGCCGATTTGATCGACTCGAGATCGGTGTCCGCGTCGTCGGGCATGATGCGGAACGTGACGGCGACCGAACCCATCGTCCACCTCACGGTCCGACGAATGAACAGTTCGGGCAGTGATAGGCCACGGATTGGTCGCGGCAACGGGCGCAGCGGCCGATCGTCGTCTGGCCGCAGCTCGGGCATAAGAATGCGGTCGTCCCTTTCCCCGCGAGGACGGCGCCGCACGACGCGCAACGCGTCGCTTGTCGGATCACGGAGGTTGGGATGGACTTGCCGTATAAAACATTGCGCACACGCTGATTTGTATCTGTAGAAGTGGATAATTGTCAGCCCATCTGAGCCGACAGTCGATGGAAGAATCCGAGTTCACCGCAAACTTTATTACGAGCCCCCGTTTTGGCAGACGCTCGCATGTCGCCGCCGCCAGCCGGAGGGCCCGTAGCTCAGCTAGGTAGGACGGCGCTGGAACCGTCCCTAGAAAGAGCATCCGGCTTTTAGCCGCCGTCCCTCACCGGAAGGCGGGAAGAGACCGGGTGGTCCGGGGTTCGAACGGGCCCTGCGGACCGCGCGGAGGCCCCGAAAGTCCCCGCGGGCCCGTACGGCTTGCGCGCGCGTGGCATGCCAGGTGCAAAACGGTCGCCCAGGGAGGACGCCCCCTTGAGGTTTAACGTGTTGGAGCATCAGCTGGTTCCAGAGCATCGCCTGATTGCGGAGGACGAGGCGGAGCGCGTCCTGAAAGGGCTCGGCATCACGCGGGATCAGCTCCCGAAGATTCGGAAGAGCGACCCCGTCATCCAGGTGCTGGAGAAGATCGAGGGACCGATTGACGAAGGTCGGATCATCCGCGTGACGCGGGTGAGCGGCACGGCGGGCGTTTCCGAAGCATACCGTTTGGTGATTGGGAGGTAGGGCATGCGAGATTTGATTGACGCGTTCTTCCGAGAACGCTCGATTGTAAACCACCACATCGCGTCGTTCAACGACTTCCTGCCGACGATCGACAACCCGAACTCGCGGATGCAGCGGATCGTCGACAACCTGCGGTCCGCCCCGGAGGACGAGCGGCGCGGCATCATCAAGCTCGACGAGGACCGCACGGAAGGCGACGTGATCGAGATCCGGATCGGTCGGAAGCGGGACGACCGCGGCCGCATCGATCTGGAGGCGAAGCCGACGATCACCCTCGGCCTCCCGGTCGTCAAGGAGGCGAACGGCGCGACCCACCCGCTGTGGCCGATGGAGGCCCGCCAGCGGAACCTGAACTACACCGCGCCGATCTACCTCGACTTCACCGTCATCGAGAACGGCATCGAGCGGGAGCCGGAGCGCGTCCACATCGGCAACTTCCCGATCATGGTCAAGTCGAAACGCTGCCTCCTCTACAAGGAGAACATGGAGACGGAGGGCGAGCTCACGCTCGACGAGTATCGCCGGATGCTCATCGAGAACGGGGAGGACCCGTTCGACCCCGGCGGATACTTCATCATCGGCGGCACGGAGCGCGCGCTCATCTCCCTCGAGGACCTCGCGCCGAACCGCGTCCTGGTCGAGTTCAACGAGCGGTACGGTCGGAAAGTCGAGGTCGCGAAGGTCTTCTCCCAGAAGGAAGGGTACCGCGCCCTCACGCTGATGGAGAAGAAGAAGGACGGCCAGCTCATCGTCAGCGTGCCGACCGCGTCCGGCCAGATCCCGCTGATCATCCTCATGAAAGCCCTCGGCATGGAGAAGGACGAGGAGATCTACAATGCGATCGTCTCGGCCTCCGAGATGGCGAACATCGTCTATGCGAACATCGAGGAATGCCAGAACAAGAAATCGTACCCGCCGAACGGGATCTTCACGCGCGATGATGCGATCAGCTACCTCGAGAAGAAGTTCGCGACGGGCCAGGCGAAGGAGTACCGGATCAAGAAGGTCGAGTCGATCCTCGACCGATCCCTTCTCCCGCATCTCGGTGACACGCGGGAGGACCGTATCAAGAAGGCGATCTTCCTCGGCCGCGTCGCCCGCACGGTCCTCGAGCTCTCCCTCGGGGCGCGACGGGAAGACGACAAGGACCACTACGCGAACAAGCGGCTGAAGCTCGCGGGCGACCTCATGGAGGACCTGTTCCGCGTCGCGTTCGCGAACCTCGTGAAGGACCTGAAATACCAGCTCGAGCGGTCGTACGCGCGACGGCGGGAGCTGAAGATCTCCTCCGCAATCCGGCCGGACCTGTTGACGCAGAGGCTCCTGCACGCCCTCGCGACGGGCAACTGGGTCGGAGGCCGCGCGGGCGTGAGCCAACTCCTGGACCGGACCTCGAACATGAGCGCGCTCAGCCACCTTCGACGGGTGACGTCGCCGCTGACCCGCTCGCAGCCGCACTTCGAGGCCCGCGACCTGCACCCGACGCAGTGGGGACGCCTCTGCCCGAACGAGACGCCGGAAGGGCAAAACTGCGGCCTCGTGAAGAACTGCGCCCTCGTCATCGATGTCTCCGAAGGCTTCCCGGAGGAGGAGGTCAAGCTGCTCCTCGCGGACCTCGGGACGAAGCAGGTGAAGGGCCAGCAGACGCAACTCATCCGCGTATACGTGAACGGCGACCTCGTCGGCCTGCACGAGGATCCCCAGATGCTCGTCGCGGAGATCCGGGAGCGGCGGCGATCCGGCCTCCTGAGCCACGAGGTGAACGTCCGGTTCGACGAGAATATGGGCGAGATCATCATCAACTGCGACGAAGGACGCATCCGACGACCGCTCCTGACGGTGAAGGACGGCCACCTCGCGCTCTCGCGGAAGCACATCGACGAGCTGAAGATGGGCCGCCTCCGCTTCTCCGACCTGGTCCGGAACGGGATCGTCGAGTGGATCGATGCGGAAGAGGAAGAGGACACGTTCATCGCGATCTATCCGTACGACGTCCCGGCGCGGTGCAAGGAATGCAAGCACCCGCTGAGCCGCAACGACGTGACGTGGGTGAACATGGGGAGCCGGGACGAGGAGGCGGACCTGGAGTGCAAGTATTGCCACAAGACGTTCCGCGTCAAGTCCTCGATCACGAAGGAGCATACGCACCTCGAGGTCGATCCGATGGTCATCCTCGGCGTCGCCTCCGGCGTCGTGCCGTATCCGGAGCACAACTCGTCGCCGCGCGTCACGATGGGCGCCGGGATGGCGAAGCAGTCCCTCGGCCTCGGGTCGAGCAACTACCGGCTCCGGCCGGACACGCGGAGCCACCTTCTCCACTACCCGCAGCAGGCGCTCGTCCAGACGGACTCGATGAAGTACGTCTCCTTCAATGAACGTCCGGCGGGGCAAAACTTCGTCGTGGCGGTCATGTCCTACCACGGCTACAACATGGAGGACGCCATCGTCATGAACAAGGCTTCGATCGACCGGGGCCTCGGCCGCTCGTCCTTCATGCGGACGTACCGCGCGGAGGAGCGCCGCTACCCCGGCGGGCAGGAAGACCACTTCGAGATCCCGTCCCCGGACGTGCGCGGTGCGCGCGCCGACCTGTCGTACGCCAACCTGACGCCGGATGATGGACTCATCTCGCCGGAGGTCCTCGTGACGGGCGGGGACGTCCTCATCGGGAAGACGAGCCCGCCGCGGTTCCTCGAGGAGGAAACGGACTTCCTGACGCCGCAGAAGCGCCGCGAGACGTCCGTCACGGTCCGACACGGGGAGAGCGGTTGGGTCGACTCCGTCATGTTGACGGAGAGCGAGAACGGATCGAAGCTCGCGAAGGTCAAGGTCCGCGACCTGCGCGTGCCGGAGCTGGGCGACAAGTTCGCTTCGCGCCATGGACAGAAGGGCGTCATCGGCCTGATCGCGCCGCAAGAGGACCTGCCCTTCACCGCCCAAGGGATCATCCCGGACCTGATCATCAATCCGCACGCGATTCCCTCGCGCATGACGGTCGCCCACGTCCTCGAGCAGATTGGCGGCAAGGTCGGATCCCTCGAAGGGCGACCGATCGACGGCACGCCGTTCAGCGGCGAGCGGGAGGAGGCGCTGCGCAAGGCCCTCGAGGACAACGGGTTCCGGTCGAACGGGAAGGAGATCCTCTACGATGGCCGCACGGGCCGGATGATCCCCGCGGAGATCTTCGTCGGAGTAATCTACTACCAGAAGCTCCACCACATGGTCTCGGGCAAGCTCCACGTCCGGAGCCGCGGGCC
Organism: Thermoplasmata archaeon; assembly: GCA_035636595.1. GTDB lineage: Archaea > Thermoplasmatota > Thermoplasmata > RBG-16-68-12 > RBG-16-68-12 > RBG-16-68-12. The sequence continues at coordinate 29,211 of DASPYU010000020.1, read as the reverse complement.
CGTGCAGATCCTGACGCGGCAGCCGACGGAAGGTCGCTCCCGCCAAGGCGGCCTGCGGTTCGGCGAGATGGAGCGCGACTGCCTCATCGGCCATGGCGCCGCGATGGTGATCAAGGACCGGCTCCTCGACGAGTCGGACGGCACGATCCAATACGTCTGCGGCAACCCGGACTGCGGCCACTTCGCGATCAAGGACCGCAAGGGGAACCTCCGGTGCCCCGTGGACGACAACACGTCGAAGATCTACCCGGTCCAGACGTCGTACGCGTTCAAGTTGCTGCTCGACGAGCTCCTGTCCTTGGGCGTCGTCATGCGTCTCCAGCTGGAGGACATGCGATGATCTCGATGCGAGGCGTGACGAAGCGGATCGCGGCGATCAAATTCGCCCTCCTGAGTCCGGACGAGATGCGCCGGATGTCGGCGACGAAGATCATCACCGCGGACACGTACGACGACGACGGCTTCCCGATTGACATGGGCCTCATGGACTCCCATCTCGGGGTCATCGAGCCCGGCTTGCGGTGCAAGACGTGCGGCGGCAAGGTCGACGACTGCCCCGGCCACTTCGGGCACATCGACCTCGCGATGCCCGTCATCCACGTCGGGTACGTGAAGGACATCAAGAAGCTCCTCCAGGCGACGTGCCGCAAGTGCGGACGCCTCCTGCTCACCCGCCAGCAGGCGATGGAGTACATGGCGGAGATGGAGCAGGTCGAGGAACTCGGCGGCGACGTGACGGAGGTCGGGTACGTCACGAAGGAGACCGCGCGGGAGGCGCAGAAGCGACAACGTTGCCCGCATTGCGGCGAGGAACAGGGAAAGGTCACCCTCGACAAGCCGACGACGTTCCGCGAGGACGGCCACAAGCTTACGCCGAAGGAGGTGCGCGAGCGGCTCGAGCGGATCCCGAACGAGGACTTGCGGGTCCTCGGCATGAACCCGGAGGTCGCGCGGCCGGAATGGATGATCCTCACGGCTCTGCTCGTGCCGCCGGTCACCGTGCGTCCGTCGATCACCCTCGAGAGCGGCGATCGCTCGGAGGACGACCTGACGCACAAGCTCGTCGACGTCCTTCGGATCAACCAGCGACTCCGCGAGAACCGCGATGCCGGCGCGCCGCAGCTCATCGTCGAGGACCTGTGGGAGCTCCTGCAGTACCACGTGACGACGTACTTCGACAACCAGACGTCGGGCATCCCGCCTGCGCGGCATCGGTCCGGCCGACCGCTCAAGACGCTCGTCCAGCGGCTCAAGGGCAAGGAAGGCCGGTTCCGGTCGAACCTCTCCGGGAAGCGGGTGAATTTCAGCGCGCGCACGGTCATCTCTCCGGACCCGATCCTGTCGATTAATGAGGTCGGCGTGCCCGTCGAGGCGGCCCGCGAACTCACGGTGCCGGTCCACGTGCAGTCGTACAATCAGGAGATCGTCAAGACGTGGGTGAAGCGCGGACCGACGCCGCTCGGTCCGCTCGGGGAATACGCGCCCGGCGTGAATTACGTCATCCGGCCGGACGGCCGCCGCATCCGCGTGACGGAGAAGAACGCGGAGGTCGTCGCGGAGGCCGTCGAGATCGGATACACGGTCGAGCGGCAGCTCGTCGACGGGGACATCGTCCTCTTCAACCGGCAACCCTCCTTGCACCGCATGTCGATGATGGCGCACGAGGTCCGCGTCATGCCGCACAAGACGTTCCGCTTCAACCTCGCCGTGTGCCCGCCGTACAACGCGGACTTCGACGGGGACGAGATGAACCTCCATGTCCTGCAGAGCGAGGAGGCCCGCGCGGAGGCGCGCGTCCTCATGCGGGTCCAGGAGCACATCCTTTCGCCGCGGTTCGGCGGCCCGGTCATCGGCGGCATCCACGACCACATCACGGGGGCCTTTCTGCTGACGCACAAGGACAGCAAGTTCACCCGCGAGGAAGTCACGTTCATTCTGACCAAGATCGACATGCGCGACCTCCCGCCGCCGGACATCAAGAAGGGTGGCGAGTTCTGGTCCGGGAAGGCGCTCTTCTCCGCGATCCTCCCGAAGGACCTGAGCATGACGTTCAAGTCGTCGATCGCCCCGAAGGGAGACATCGGGCTGAAGGAGCTGAAGGAGGAAGACTCCCTCGTCGTCATCAAGGACGGCGTCGTCTCGTCGGGCACCATCGACGAGAACGCGGTCGGCGCGTTCAAGGGAAAGATCGTCGACAAGCTCGCCCGGGACTACGGCCCGGACGCTGCGCGGAACTTCATCGACAAGGCGACGAAGATGGCGATCGGCGCGATCATGATCCGCGGCTTCACGACGGGCATCGACGACGAGGACATCCCGGAGGAAGCGAAGAAGCAGATCGCGGATGTCCTGAAGGCGTCGATGGACAAGGTCGAGGGCCTCGTCGATTCGTACAAGCGCGGGGAGCTCGAGCAGATGCCGGGTCGGTCGCTCGAGGAGACGCTCGAGGTCGAGGCGATGAAGATCTTGGGCCGCGCGCGTGACCAGGCCGGCCAAATCGCGGGGAAGCACCTCGGGATCGAGAACAGCGCCGTCATCATGGCGCGATCCGGCGCGCGCGGTTCGATGTTGAACCTGTCGCAGATGGCGGGCTCGATCGGTCAGCAGGCCGTCCGCGGGGAGCGGCTGAGCCGCGGCTACTGGAACCGCACGCTTCCGCACTTCAAGAAGGGCGACCTCGGCGCCGAGGCGAAAGGCTTCGTCCGGTCCTCGTACAAGAGTGGACTCCATCCGACGGAGTACTTCTTCCACGCGATGGGCGGCCGCGAAGGCCTCGTCGACACGGCCGTGCGCACCTCCAGGTCCGGGTACATGCAACGCCGGCTGATCAACGCGCTCGAGGACCTCAAGGTCAAGGAAGACGGCACGGTTCGCAACACGGCGGACACGATCATCCAGTTCCGGTTCGGCGAGGACGGCGTCGATCCGAGCCGGAGCGTGCAGGGGCGCGCGGTCGACATCGACGACGTCCTCCAGGAGGTCCTCGGCGAGGAGCCGTCGTGGAAGGAACGCCTCCGGGAGCAAGAGATGGCCTCGTACGGCCTGACGGAGAAGGACATGTACGTCGAGATCACGGAAGAAGAGATCGAAGTCGAGGAAGAGGAAGCTCCCTCGGAGGAGTGATCATGGCACGCGCCGCGACGGTCCAAGCGCTCCGAAACCGCGGGATCTCGAAGAAGACCGCCGAGATCCTGGCGGACGCGGGCTTCACGCTCGAGAAGCTCGCCGCGTCCAAGGTGGAGCGGCTCTCCAAGTTCATTACGAAGAAGGAAGCGGAGAAGGTCCTCAAGAAACTCGGGGCCGCACCGGTCGAGCCGAAGCCCGCCCCGAAGAAGGAGCGGCCGAAGCCCGCGGCCCGCGGACGGAAAGCCGCCGCGAAGGCGGCCGAGGCGGAGCCGGAGACACCGCTCACGATTCCGACGAAGGCCCCGCCACTGACGTCCGGAGAGCAGGAGATCTCGGATGGCCTCAAGGAGATCGGCCGCTGGCTCCCGCGGTCCGTCGTGGGCGAGCTCGCGAAGAAGCTCCATGGACTGAAGCTCACGAAGAAGCGGCTCCATGAGGTCCTCACGAAGATCTGCGAGAAGTTCGACCTGCACGCGATCGACGCGAACGAATCCGCCGGGATTGTGTCCGCGCAGTCGATCGGTGAACCCGGGACCCAAATGACCATGAGGACGTTTCACTACGCGGGCGTCGCGGAGATGAACGTCACGCTCGGACTGCCGCGGCTGATCGAGATCGTGGACGCGCGCCGGGTGCCTTCCACGCCGATCATGGAACTCTTCGTGAAGGCCGGCCACAACGACCTCGAGAAGATGCGCAAGATCGCGACGGAGATCGAGATGACGTCCGTCGAGGACATCGCGTCCATCGAGACGGACCTCGTGAACATGCGCGTCCTCGCGTACCCGGACGAGCACCGCATGAAATCGCGCGGCGTGACGTGGACCGAGTTCGAGGAGAAGATGAAGAAACTCGGGGAGGTCCAGGAAGTCAAGCGCCAGGTGGGGAACACGGAGCGAAAGGCGAAGGCGCTCGTCGTCGAAGCGGGCGAACCCTCGTTCAAGAAGCTCCAGCGCTTGGTCGAACAGGTCCGCACGATGAAGATCAAGGGGATCGACGGCGTGTCGCGCGCGATCATCAGGAAGCGGGGCGACGGGTACGTCATCTACACGGAGGGCTCGAACCTCTCGAAGATCCTCGAGCTCCCGTACGTCGACGCCTCGAGGACCACGACGAACTCGATCCAGGAGATCTACGAAGTCCTGGGGATCGAGGCGGCGCGGAACGCGATCGTCAAGGAGGCGTACGACACGCTGCAGGAGCAGGGGCTCACGGTGGACATCCGGCACATCATGCTCGTCTCCGACATGATGACGAACGACGGGGACGTCAAGGCGATCGGTCGGCACGGCATCTCGGGCCGCAAGTCGTCCGTCCTCGCCCGCGCCGCGTTCGAAATCACGGCCCACCATCTCCTTCGGGCCGCGATTACCGGAGAAGTCGATTACCTCGATGGCGTCGCGGAGAACGTCATCGTCGGCCAGCCCGTCACCCTGGGAACGGGCGCCGTCAACTTGGTCTACAAGCCTCCGCCCGGCCTGCCGAAGCCTGCGGCGGTCCCGAAGCCGAAACCCGCGGTCCCGACTCCGCCCCCGACGGCCCCGCCGCCCGAACTGCCGGAGCCGGAGGAACCGCTGGAGGAGGTTGTGCCGTGATCGACATGTCGCGAGCCCTGCGCGTCGCGACGGACACGGGAGACGTTCGGTTCGGATTGCGCGAGGTCCGCCGAGCGACGAAGTCGAAGGCCGCGAAGCTCGTCGTCCTGGCCTCGAACTGCCCCGAGGAAGCCGCGAAGGCCCTCGGGGACGTCCGGGTGTTCCGGTTCTCGGGCACGAACGTGGACCTCGGGGCCGCCTGCGGCGTGCCCTTCTCCGTGGCGGCGGTCGCGGTGATCGCCCCCGGCGAATCGAACATCCTGAATGCCTAGGATGCGCATGGTCGAGATCGTTTTTGACGAGCAGACGATCAAGTACGTCGCGCTCTTCCAGGACCTGACGCGCACGACCGTCGTGGACTGCGTCGATGCCGGCGACAAGCTCATCTTCGTCGTCAAGGAAGGCGACATCGGCAAGGCGATCGGCAAGAAGGGCGAGAACGTCGCGAAGCTGAAGCGGCTCATGAACAAGGACATCCACGTCGTCGAGTACTCGGACCAACCGGACAAGTTCGTCGCGAACGTGTTCCGCAATTTTGACGTCAAGGGCGTCTCGATTGAGCAGCGGGGCGACGTCACGCACGCCACCGTGACGGTCGACGGGGCGAAGAAGGGCCGCGCGATCGGGAAGGAGGGCCGCAACCTGCGCGTCTCGCGGGACCTGATTGCCCGGCACCATCCGATCCAGAGCGTCAGCGTCGCGTGACCGCGACCCCGGGCTGTCACATCCGCGGATTACGAGGATTCAAAGGAGACCGCGGCATCGCCGCGGCCGTATTCGGGAGGCGTTCCGATCGAGTACAAGTGGACCGTGCTGACCGTCACGACGGTCGGCGTGCTCATGTCCGGCATCGACTCGCGCATCGTGATCGTCGGCCTGCCCGCCGTCGCGTCGAGCCTCGGCGCGGACGCCGAGCAAGCGATCTGGATCACGCAGGCCTACGTCCTCGGGAGCACGGTCGCCCTCCTCCTCGTCGGCCGCGTCTCCGACATCGTCGGCCGCGTGAAGCTGTACACGAGCGGGTTCGGGGTCTTCACGGTCGGCTCGCTCCTGACGAGCTTGGCGGTCAGCCCGGCGCAGGTGATCGCGTTCCGTGCGGTGCAGGGCCTCGGGTCCGCCATCCTCTTCACGAACAGCGCGGCGATGATCGTCGATGCGACGCCGGCCCATGAGCTCGGCCTCTCGCTCGGCATCAACCAGGTCGCGTTCCGGATGGGATCGATGGCCGGCCTCACGGTGAGCGGCATCATCCTCTCGGTCCTCGATTGGCGGGCGCTGTTCTACATCAACATCCCGATCGGGATCTTCGGGACCGCGTGGGCCCATTTCCGCCTCAAGGAAATCGGCACGCTCGACCGCGGTGCCCCAATCGACTGGGGCGGGTTCGTCACGTTCACGGCCTTCATCCTCGGACTGCTCCTCGCCCTCACCCTCGCCGCGTACGGCGTCGCAGAAGCGGGGACCGTCGACGCCCTCTTCGCCGTCTCGTTCGTGAGCCTCGCGGCGTTCGTGATCCTCGAGCGGCGGCATCCGCACCCGTTGCTCGACCTGCGCCTCCTGCGGATCCGCGAGTTCACGGGCGGCGTCGTCGCCCAGCTGCTCAACGCGATCGCGTTCGGCGCGGTCCTCCTCCTGTTGAGCCTGTACTTCCAGCTCGTCCTCGGCCTGAGCCCATTCACGACGGGTCTCGTCATCCTGCCGCTCGACATCGCGACCCTCGCATGTGGCCCGCTCAGCGGTCGGCTCTCCGACCGCTACGGGCACCTCCCCTTCACCACAACGGGCCTCGGCGTGACCAGCCTGTCCCTCTATCTGTTTTCAACGACGGACGCCTTCACGCCATACTCCCATCTCGTCGTCTACATGATGCTCTTCGGCGCGGGCCTCGGCTTCTTCGCGTCGCCGAACATCAGCTCGATCATGGGGTCCGTGCCCGCGTCGCGGCGCGGGATCGCCTCGGGGTTCCGCGCGACGTTCTTCAACATCGGATACACGGTGAGCCTGAACCTGGCCATCCTCATCACGACCTTCACGGTGCCATACGCCATCGTGACGCAGATCATCTCGGCGCCGGACCTCTCCTCGATCCCGGGGGCGGACCGGCTCCTGTTCGCGCAGGGGATCCGGACGACGTACCTCTGGCTCGCCGGGCTCAACACGCTCGCCATCCTGCCATCTCTGTTGCGCGGACGACGGGCCAACCATCGGGCCGAGCCCTCCGTCCCCGCAAATCCGGAAACGTGAGCGGGCCCGGGCAAACGATTATTATCGTTCTCGGCAATTCCGCGGCGCCTGCGTTTGCAGGCGAAGGGATCCCCCCTCGATGCCCTCCCCTGAGCGGGAGGCCTCTTCGACAGAGTCCTCTCTCCCCCTGGAATTCGGCGCGGCGGATGAGGCGCTCCTCGGCCAGGCCTTCACCACGGCGGGCGACGGCCCGCGCGCGTGGCGCCTGAACCTCGAGGCGCATCGGCTCTCCCTCATCGACGGGTTCGATCGCCTTCTCTCGTGGCCATCCCTGCGGAGCGTGCGCCGGTACGAGCATCAGGAGCGCACGGCGCTCCGCGTATTACGAGACCTCCGCGGGCGTGCGATCCTCGCGGATGAGGTCGGCCTCGGCAAGACGATCGAGGCGGGTCTGATCCTCAAGGAGTACGCGATCCGCGGGCTGGTCCGCCGCGCCCTGATCCTCACCCCGCCCGCTCTGACGTCGCAATGGCGAGAGGAGATGGAGACGAAGTTCGCGCTCCCCTTTGCCGTCCTGCGGTCCGTGGCGGACTGGGAACGCCAACCGCTCCTGATCGCCTCGCTCGACACGGCGAAACGGGACGCGCATCGACGCGCCGCGCAGGCACGGCCCTGGGACCTCGTCATCGTCGACGAGGCGCACCGGTTGAAGAACCGCCTCTCCCGCAACTGGCGGTTCGTCTCCGGGCTGTCGAAGAAGTACATGCTCCTCCTGACGGCGACGCCGGTCCAGAACGACATGGCCGAGTTGTTCAACCTCGTCAGCCTGCTGAAGCCGGGCGCGCTGCACACGTTCGATGGATTCCTAGAGCGCTACGTCGCGACGCCGGACCGCCGCGTGCCGACCCATCTCCCGGAATTGCGATCCCGCCTGCGCGACGTCATGGTGCGCAATCGTCGAGGCATTGCCTTCACCCTGCCGCCGCGTCGGGTCCACAGCCTCGCGGTCCGCCTGGGTCCGGCGGAGCGGCGCCTCTACGACGACGTCACGGAGTTCGTCCGCGGTGCGTATTGGGCCGCGTCGGGCCGACTTCCCTGGACGGCGCGGCTCACCCTGATCGTCCTCCAGCGGGAGATCGGCAGCAGCACGTTCGCAGTCGCGGAGACGCTCCGCCGCCTCGCCCAAGGCCCGACGTTCGGCCCCGAGGAACGGGATCACCTGCAGGACCTCGCCGAGAACGCCCGGGCAATCGACTCGAACGTGAAGGCGGATCGCCTCCGAGAATTCCTCCGGACGTTCGACGAGCAGGCGCTCGTCTTCACCCAATACCTCCGCACCCTTCGGTATCTCGAGGGCGTGCTGCGGGACGAAGGCTACCGCGTTGCCGCGTACCACGGAGGACTCTCGCCGGCCGCGAAGGATGCCGCCGTCCGCGCATTCCGCGAGGGCGATCGGGTGTTCCTCAGCACGGAGGCCGGCGGGGAAGGACGGAACCTGCAGTTCGCGCGAACGGTCGTGAACTACGATCTGCCGTGGAACCCGCTTCGGATCGAGCAGCGGATCGGCCGCGTGCATCGCCTCGGTCAGGAGCACGAGGTGCACGTCGTCAACACGTGGGCGGAGGACACGATCGAGGCGTACCTGATCGAGCTGCTCGACCGCAAGATCCACATGTTCGAGCTCGTCGTGGGCGAACTGGACCTGATCCTCGGGAACCTCGACGAACGGCGGTCCTTCGAGGACCTGCTGCTCGACGTCTGGGCGCTGCGTCAGGCGGAAGCCCGCCGGGCCGCCCTCCGCCAGCTCGGCGATGCGCTCGCCCGCGCGAGGGCGCAATACGAGCGCGTCAAGGAGCGGAACGCGGAGCTCCTCGCGGACCCGGGCGAGGGGGCGGTCGCATGACCGAGTCGTCCGCCCTGCAATCCTTCGTCGTCGACGCGCTCACCGACCTCGGGGCGGAGGTCACGGTGGCCGAGGGTCTCGTCTGGGTCCGCGCCCCGGAGTCCGTCGGTCGCGACCTCGAAGTCCCTCGGCACTTCGCCCTGACGTTCGATCCCTCGCGGGGCGGCGAGTTCGACGCGGAGCTCGTGGCGCCGGGCAGTTACTTTCTGGAACGGCTCCTCGCGGTCGCCCAACGCCGCGGCCGTTGGGACGTCGCGCGCGTCGAGCCCGCGGATGGCTCATGGGTCCGGGAGGCGATTCAGAGAGGTGGGCTTCCCAATGCGACGGTCGACGTGATCGAGGCGGCGGATGAGGCGCTCCTCGTGTTCACGTTCCGCGTGACGTTGGCATCGGACGAGAAGCGCGAGAGCCTCCGGTCCGTTGCGGTCTCGACCGCGGACGGATCGGTGTGGACCGTCGACCTGGACCGGGTGGCCGCCACGGTCGGCGCCTCGATGCCGGGCTTCCGGCCGACGATCGGGCCGGCCTACGTCGCCGCGAAGGCGGCCCTTACGGACACGACTCGGGGAGAGGTCGAAGGGTTCCGCGCGAAGAGCCTCTCACTCCTCGAAGAGGAAGTCCGTCGGATCTTCGGGTACTTCGACCGGACGATGGAGGAGATCCGTGCGGCGGATTCCGACGGGGCGGAGGACGTGATCCGGGCGGTCGGGGCCGAGCGAGATCGTCGTCTCACGGAGGCGTTGGAGCGATTCGAGCCGAAGGCCCGCGCGTCCCTGTGTTCCGTGCAGGCGATCGTCGCGCCGGCGGCGCGGGTCCGCGCAGTCCTCCCGGATGGATTCTCAATGGACGTTCGAGTCGACGGATGGTCCCAGAAGGTCCGAGGTCTCGAATGTGCGAATTGCGCTCGAGACGAGGGGCCGTGGAGTGTTCTCGAAGGCCGGACGATGTGCCCCTCGTGTGCGGCTACGCAAGACGCGTCCGCTCGACCTCGAGGCCGTCCGCCGTCGGATACTCCTCGACGAGGAAGGCGGGCCGCCCCAGCCGCGGCGCGATCTCTTCGAGGACCCAGGGCGCGATCTCGAGCCGCTTCCGCACGACGTCGAGGCCGATGAGCTCGCCCGGCACGCGGTACTTGCCCCGGAGGTCGTCCCGGAGCCCATCGAGTCCGGATCCCTCGACGATCCCCTTGATCAGCGTGCCGTCCTCCGTCACGATGTCCCAGGGCCGCGCGACGTGCTCGGCGCGTCGCTTGATCCGCGCCCGCAGCTGCCACCCGTCCTTGTAGCCGCTCGTGCAGTAATGGACCGTCGTCGCCCACGTTCGACTGAGGATCCGCAGGGCGACCGGGTCCGCGCCCTTCACGCCGTACGAGAGCTCGTGCTTCATCTCGTAGCCGTGCACCTTCATCCGCGGGAAGTTCGCCTCGGAGAACTCCATCTCGTTGAGGTTGACGAAGGCGAGGCCCTCGCCCCCGGCCCACTCGATGAGCGCGACGAGGTCCGCCTCCCGTTCCGGGATCAGGGGCACCTCGAGTCCGACGATCATGCCGAGGGACCGCGCGAGGCGGGACGCGGGGACGAAGGCGCTGGACGCGGCGCGCGCCCAGAGGCCCGGCGGCACGTGGAACCGGATCTCGTCGAGGCCGGCGTCGGCGAGCGCGCGGATCTTCTCCGGGTCCGTCGACATCGTGTACAGGTGCGTGTGGAACGTCGGTCCGAACGCCGCCTTCAGGATCCGGATGTAGTGCGCCGTGCGCTCGACCGCGTCGAGCGGATCCCCGCCCGTGATCCCCGCGCCGGTCGCGCGGATCGCGCGGGCCTCCTCGAGGACGTCCTCGTCGCAGGTGACGCGCTTCTCGTCCGCGAAGACGACGTCCCGGTACATCTTCTCGTCGGAAACCGGGCAATAGAAGCAGTGGAAGGAGCACAGGCCCGTCACGAAGAGGACCATCTTCGCGCCGTCCGTGCACTGGCGGCATCCGACCGGGAGGGAGCCGCGGGCGAACCCACCGAACGGACGCTCTTCGAGGCGCACGCCCCGCCGAACCGACCTCGGGGGATAAAGGTTCGCGCTCGCGCGGGCAGGGTGGGGCGCGCGCGGGAGCCGTTGTACCTCTAAGTGGAGGTATGGGCCGCGACGGCGATCTGCCGTTCGAGGCGCGCCCTTCGCCGCGCGAATTCCCCTTCCGCCTTCCGATGGTACGCCGCCATCAGCCGCAGAAGCTCCTCCTTCGAGTGCGCAGACTCGACGCGGCCGACGTACTCCTCCCGGCGGAGGGATCGACCGTTCTCGCGTTCGTAGTGCCAGAAGTAGAAGTACCGCCGTCCGTCGAAGTCGCGCACGCGGGCGCCGCAACCGATCTCCATTCTCATACCTCTAAGTAGAGGTATATCGCGGAGGGCCTTGGCCCTTCCGGTGGGGTGGGTGAAACTGTCCGCCTCCCACCCCGAAATCCAAATCCTCGGACGGGATGGGGGGCCGGTCCCCTGCGGAGGTCGAACGATGCCCGAAGCCGTGATCGTGGATGCCGTGCGCACGCCGATGGGCCGCCACAACGGCGCCTTCAAGGAGGTCCGCCCCGACGATCTCGCCGCCGTCGTCGTCCGCGAGGTCGTCCGCCGCGCGGGCGTGGATCCGGCCCTCGTCGAGGAGGTCTATCTCGGCTGCGCGAACCAGGCCGGGGAGGACAACCGCAACGTCGCGCGGATGGCGGCGCTCCTCGCCGGGTTCCCGGTGTCCGTCGCTGCGGTCACGTTCAACCGCCTCTGCTCCTCCGGGCTCGCCGCGATCAACGCCGCGGCGCGGGCGATCAAGGCCGGCGAGGGGGACGTGTTCGTCGCGGGCGGCGTCGAGAGCATGACCCGCGCCCCGTACGCGATCCCGCGGAACCTCGACGGCGGCACGGGCAACGTGACCGCATGGGACACGACCCTCGGGTGGCGGTTCCCGAACGCGCGGCTCCGGGCGGAGTACGGCAACGATTCGATGGGCGAGACCGCGGAGAACCTGCGGGATCGCGGGCCGGCGATCCCCCGCGAGGACCAAGATCGGTTCGCGTTGGAGAGCCATCGCCGCGCCATCGCCGCGATCGAGTCGGGGAAGTTCGCGGAGGAGATCGTCCCGGTCCCCGTGCCGCAGCGGCGCGGTGAGCCGATCGTCGTGTCGCGCGATGAGCCGCCTCGGTCGGACACCTCCCTCGAAGCCCTCGCGCGGCTCCGCCCCGTGTTCCGGGAGGGCGGCACGGTCACCGCGGGGAACTCGAGCGGCATCAACGACGGCGCCGCCGCGGTCCTACTGATGAGTGACAAGCGAGCCACGGATCTCGGCCTGCATCCGCTCGCGCGGATCGTGTCGTCCGCCGCGGCCGGCGTCGAGCCGCGGACGATGGGCCTCGGTCCGGTCCCGGCGACCCGCAAAGCCCTCGCCCGGGCGAAGCTGCGCGTCGACGACCTCGGGCTGATCGAGCTGAACGAGGCCTTCGCGATCCAAGCGCTCACCGTGATGCGGGAACTCGGCTTTCGCCCCGAGATCACGAACGTGAACGGCGGCGCCATCGCGCTCGGCCATCCGCTTGGATGCAGCGGCGCTCGGATCGTGTGCACGCTCGTCCACGAGATGCGGCGGCGCGCGCCCCAGGCCCATCGGCCGTTCTACGGCCTCGCCACGTTGTGCGTCGGCGTGGGCCAAGGCGAGGCCACGGTCCTCGAATGGATCGGCGGTTGATCCGGCCTCACCCGGACTCCGGCCCGGCGCCCTCGAGGTACGCCTTCAGGGACTCGAGGGTCCCCGCCCACAGCTCGGCCCACGACCCGGCGACGGCCCGGGGCGCGCGATGCACGATGTGGACCGCCGTCTCGGCGCCCCTCGGGCTGAGTTCGTACGCGACCGTCGTGTCGACCGGGCCACTTTCCTCGGGGACGGGCCACATGAGCGTGAGCTTCCCCGGCCCGTCGATCGCGATGATCGAGGCTTCGATCCGGCCGTCGGCCAGGGTGCCTTCGTAGCGGCCGCCCAGTTCCGCCTCGATCCGCGGATCGTCGGCCCACCATTGCGCGAGCAGGTCCGCGTTGACGAGGGCCTCGAAGACGCGCGGGATCGGAGCGCGGATCGTGATCTTCGCGTCGCCGAGGAGCACGCTGCGCGCGGGCGGCGACGCCGGGGTCGGCGTCGCGGGGGGACCGGACATCGCCGGCTCCGCAAGGAGCGTCATCGGATAAGATTGCCGCTACGCGCTTCAGAGGGGGTTCTTGCACCGCGCGCACACGAGGCGGCAGTCTTGCTTGCACTCGAGACACGTGCCGTGGAGGAACCGCTCGCGGACCGGCGCGTGATGACAGTCGCTCACCGCCGTGACCATGTGCCCGCAATAGTCGCAGAGGTGCTGGACCGGCTTCTTGCCGGCGACGTACCGCTGGTACGCCATGAGGATCGCGAGGACGAGGACGAGCGCCCCGATGATCAGGCCGACCATCCAGCACTGAAGGCTGCCATCGTCCTGGAAGGGCAGCGCGCTCCCGGCGAACGGCACGCGCCCGCATCGCGGGTACCCGTTCAAATAGTGGTCGGTTCGAATATCGACGTTAGAAGAAACCCGAACGACAAACGACCTCTGATATCCCGGCGTCCTCCTACATTCGGGGCGGTGCGACGATGATCTGGACTGCTCGGACTGCCGCGTTGCTCGTGACCTTGGCCCTCGGCTCGGTCGGCGCGGCGTGGGGAATTCACGCGCTCGTCACGGCCGGCGACTCCGGGACGGACTACGGCCTCGACACGAACGGCAACGGCGCGTACGATTGGCTCGTCGTCGAGGCGGACGTCACGCTGCCCAGTGCCGGCACCTGGACGATCTACGCGGACCTCTCGACCGTGAGTCCGCCCGCGGGTGGGGTGTGCGGATACGGATACCGGTCCCCGCCGCCGATGCTCGAGGCGAGTGCTTCGTACGGTCCGATCTCGTGGACGAACGAACGGTATTTCTTCCCCTCCGGGCCCCAGACGATTCGCATGGCCTTCGTCGGCACGGACATCAACCGCGCGGGCGTCGACGGGCCGTATCTGGTCCATGCGACGCTCTATCTGGGCGACGTCATCATGTATGGCGGGACGCGGCCCATCCGGGATGGCGGGCAAGATTTCCTCGAGTGGAACTACACGACGAAGGCGTACGCGGCGTCGTCGTTCGAGATGCCCGTGCGGCCCGCGTACTTCACCGGCGGGCATTCGGACGCGGCGATCGACCTGGATGGCGACGGTCTCGCGGACTTCCTCGCGTTGCAGGCGGATGTCAAAGTCAACATCGCTGGGAACTACAGCCTGAACGGCGTGCTCACGGCGGGTCCTTCGTCCGATGCGATCCGGATGATCGCCTATTCGTACCGAACCGTTGGACTGACGACGTCCGATACGATGGTGTCTCTGCGGTTCCGCGGAGACCAGATCCGCGCGGCCGGCGTCGATGGTCCGTGGAACTTCTCGCTCACCCTGTACGGACCGGTCGACATCCGGTACGGGAACGTCACCCCACTTCCGGTCGATTCGATCCTCCCGCAGCCCGCCTACTATCCGGAGACGCTGTGCGGCGTCACGTCGGCGTATCGGGCGTCCAACTTCGACGACACGGTCGAGTTGTTGCGCTACACCGGTCGATTCCAAGAGCTCGCACCAGACGACAACCGCGATGGCACGTACGACGCCCTTGTGATCCGCGCGGAGGTCGAGGTCTTCGTCTCCGCGGGTTTCGACCTGAACGGCGTGCTCCAACCGGTGGGGACATCCCGGGATGCGGCCCTGGTATCCGGACAGGTTTGGCTGACCGAGGGAATCGAGTGGGCGGAGTTCCGTTTCGCGGGCCCGGACATCTACGCGAGCGGACTCGACGGCCCGTACATCGCGACCTTATCCCTCACGCCGGGTGCGTGGGGCATCGATCCGACGACGACGTACACGACCCTCGCCTACCACGCGACGGATTTCGATTCGGCCCCGAGGATGACGCAACCCTAAAGCGCGCCCCGCCCGTCCCGCTCTCGTGGACGACCCACGCCAGGTCCTGCGCGAGCTGCGGATCCGGCCGCGGAAAGGACTCGGACAGCACTTCCTCGTCGACACGCGAGTCGCCGCGCGCCACGTCGAACACGCCCACATAGCGTCCGCGGACATCGTCTTGGAGATCGGCCCCGGCCTTGGGGTCCTGACGCGGCGACTCGCCGAGCGAGCCCGACGCGTCATCGCGATCGAGGCGGACCAGCGGTTCGCCGGGTACCTGCGCAAGTCGCTGCCCGAGGTCGAGGTGATCGAAGGCGATGCCCTCCGAGTCCCGTGGCCAACGTTCAACGTGGTCGCCTCGAACCTCCCGTACAAGATCTCCTCGCCCGTGACCTTCAAACTGCTCGATCAACCGTTCGACCGTGCGGTTCTCATGTACCAGTGGGAGTTCGCGCGGCGGATGATCGCCAAGCCACGGACGCCGGACTACTCGCGGCTCAGCGTCGGCGTGTACCGCCGCGCCGCGTGTGAGATCCTCGAGCGGGTGCCGCGGAACGCCTTCCATCCGCAGCCGCGCGTCGACTCCGCGCTCGTTCGTCTCGAGCCCCGGCCCAGTCCCTTCCCGATCGAGGATCCGGAGCGATTCGACGCGGTCGTCGACGCCCTGTTCGAGCACCGCCGCAAGACGGTCGAGAACGGCCTTCGCCTGTCCTGGCCGTCCTTCGCGAACTCGCCGAAATCACTCGAAGCAATCCTCCCTTCCGTCCCGTTCCGAACCCGCCGCGTCGAGGAACTTTCTCCGGAGGAGATCGGCCGGATCGCCGATGCCCTTCGTGGTGCGAAAGGTTAATGGCACCTCCGCCAATCGCCGCAATCTCGGCTGCCCTGGGGGACCCGATGGTCCGGAAAAAGACCCTTTCTGAGTTGGATCAGGCCGAGATCAAGCTCGAGAGCCTCCTCGAAAAGCGGACGGCTCTGAACCAAGAAGCCCAGCTGATGCGGCAGGAACGGGACCTCGTCCATGAGAAGAAGCGCGACCTCAGCCCGAAGTTGCGGGACCTGAAGGACCGCCGGGCCGCGTTCGCGGAGGGAGCCCGAGCGCACCGCGCGAGGCGGGACGAGCTTCAAGGGAAGGCGAAGGCCCTGATTGACCTGAAGCGGAAGATGCGCGGCTCCGCGTCCGCGGACGTCGGCGCGGAACTCCGAGGCATGAAGCGCCGGGTTTCGCAGATGGAGATGCGCCAGCAGACCGCATCGCTCACGTTGCCCGAGGAGAACGCGCTGCTCACGGAGATCAAGCACGCGCTGAAGCGACTCAAGGAACTCGAATCGCTCAAGGCGGACCAGGACAAGATCACGAAGGAGATCCGGGACATCGACTCCGGGATCACGGATCTGTTCGGAGCCGCGGAGAAGGAGCACGAAGCCGCCGTGGAGGCGAGCGCGCAGGCGCGCGCGGTCCACGGGGAGACCGTCGATCTCGTTCGGCAGATCTCCGCCCTCGTCGCCGAGGGCAACGAGAAACATGAGGCGCACCTCGCGGCGCGCGCCAAGGCCGACGAAGTCCACGCGAAGGTCACGGAGATGCGGGACAAGGTCCTCTCGATCCGAGGCGCGAAGCGCGAAGAGGCGCGCGAGTCGCGCGATCTGTTGCGGGCCCAGAACCGGCATGCTCGGGCCCTCTCCGACCCGAAGAAACTCGAAGACTCCGCGGACCGCGCGTTGAAGGCCCTCCTGGAAAAGGGCCGCGTGGAGATCGGCCGATGAAGGCCGTCGTCCTCGCCGGCGGGGAGGGCACCCGCCTCAAGCCGCTCACGTACAAGCGGCCGAAGCCCCTCATGCCGGTCGCCGGCCGCCCGTGCATCGACTACGTGCTCCGGTCCCTCGCGACGTCCGGGTTCCACGAGATCATCATAACGACGGCGTACCTCTCGGACGCCCTCATCAAGTCGATCGGCGACGGCGTCGATTACAACGCGTCGATCCTGTACAGCTTCGAGGAAAACCCCGCGGGCACCGCGGGTGCGGTGCGCCGGGTCGGCAACTTCATCGACGAGACCTTCGTCGTCGCTATGGGGGACATCCTCTGCGATGTGGACTTCAAGTCCCTCTACGAATTCCACAAGCGGAAGGGCGGCGTCCTGACGATCGCCCTCACGCAGGTCGAGGACCCGACGCAATACGGGATCGTCGGCCTGGACGCGAAAGGCCGCATCGCGAAGTTCCGGGAGAAGCCGAAGCGCGAGGAGGCGTTCTCGAACCTCGTGAATGCGGGCATCTACGTCATCGAGCCGGAGGTCCTCGACTTCATCCCGCCCGACCAGAAGTTCGACTTCGCCAAGGACCTGTTCCCGAAGCTCCTCGCGAAGGGCGCCCCGCTCTACGGCTCGAAGCTCGACGGCGTGTGGATGGACATTGGGCGGCCGCACGACCTCTGGAAGGCGAGCATGCAGGTCGTCCGCCGGGAGGGGAAGCCGCTCCGCCGGGCCGGCGTGACGAGCGAGGGCCCCGTGATCCTGGATTCGACGGCCCAGCTCGAAGAGGGCGTGACGATCCGAGGCCCATGCTACGTGGGACCGGGCGCGCTCCTGCGTCGAGGGAGCATCGCGGACAACGCGTGCCTCTATGAAGCCGCGCGCCTCGAGGGGAAGGCGATCGTCCGGAACAGCATCGTCCTCGAAGGTAGCGTCATTGGGTCGACCGCGGAAATCGTCGACAGCGTCGTCTCTCGCAATTGCGTGATCGAGGAGGGGGCACGAATTGCGTCGAGTATCATCGGCGACTCGATGACGATCCGCGCGGGCTCGCGACTCGAGAACGCCACGGTGTCGCAGCCGCCGTGACTACCCTGGTGATGAAACCGCCTACGGATCGGGCGCGAGCGCGACATCGTAGTGCAGGACGTTCGGCTCGAACTCGAGCAGGAAGTCCTTGTCCTCCGGATAATACACGGCTCGCTCGATCGCCGGACCCGCAAATGTGCGGACGGCATCGAGGGAGTCCCACAGGGAGAGGAGGAGGAAGTGCGTCCGATCCCCCTCGGTCCGGCGGAACACGTAGACCCCGCGATTGCCTTCCGTCTCGCGGTATCCTTTGATCCCGCTCTCTTCGAGGAACCGCAGATATGCGTCCCCCTTCGACGCCTTCGTCGTCCCGTGCCAGAATCGGGCGATCAACCGAACGCCTCCGCGGACGGGATGACCTCGGGGTCCAAGAAGATGCGGCCGCCACCCGGCGGGCCCCTCAGCGGGAGGCGGTTTCGATCCGCACACGTCCCGCCTTGACAACCGTCCGAACGACGTTCCCGCCAATCCGGTATCCGAGGTGACGGAAGGACGGGACATCGAGGACGAGCAGGTCCGCGCGTTTCCCGATCTCGAGGCTCCCGACGTCCTTCGCGCGGCCCACCGCGTGGGCCGCATTGATTGTGGCCGCGACGATCGCTTCGGCCGGCGAGAGCGCATTGTGATGGCACGCGAGGGCGAGGACGAGCTGGAGGGACTCACACCAGCAGTTCGGGCTGAAGTCCGTGCCGAGGGCGACCGGGACTCCCGCCGCAATGAGCCGCCGTCCATCCGCGAACGGGAGATGCGAGGCGAGGGACGTCGCCGGGAGGAGAATTCCGATGACCCCGCCGCGCGCCATCGCATCGATGCCGTCCGCGGACGTGTGCAGCAAGTGATCGGCCGACACCGCTCCGACCTCCGCCGCCAGAGCGCCGCCCCCGGACTCCGCGAGTTCGTCCGCGTGGAGTCGCGGTGGGAGGCCGGCGACCTTCGCGTTCGAGAGAATTCTCCGAGCCTGGTCCGCGGTGAAATGTCCCCGATCCACAAACACGTCGCAAGTGGTCGCGAGTCCGCTCGACCGAACGGCATTCAACATCTCTCCGCCGACCAATTCGACGTAGGCGTCGGATCGGCCCTCGAACTCCGGGGGAACCGCGTGGGCCCCGAGGAACGTCGGCGCCACATCGAGCCCTGAGAGTGCGCCCGCGCGCGCGGCGGCGCGCAACATCCTTAGCTCATCCTCCGTGCGGAGGCCATATCCACTCTTCACCTCGACCGTGGTCGTCCCGAACGACATCATCGATCGAAGGCGCTCCGCGCACGTCCGAGCCAGTTCGTCTTCGGAAGCCTCGCGCGTCGCACGAACCGTCTGCAGAATCCCGCCACCCCGTGCGGCGATTTCGGAATAGCTGAGTCCCTGCGCCTTCCACTCGACCTCCGGCTCCCGCGACCCCGCGAAGACCGCGTGTGTGTGGGGATCCACGAGTCCCGGGAGGACCACGCGCCCGCTCGCGTCGATGCTCAGGTCCGCGGTCGCATGCCGCGACCGAATCTCGGCGGTTGTTCCGACGTCGACGATACGGTCGCCTTCCACGTAGAGGGCCCCGTCTTCGACCAAACCCAGCTCCGCGGCGAACTCACGCCGCCTCGGTGCCGCGGGGCCTCCGAGAGTGAGGAGTTCCGCCGCATGCACGACGAGGAGGGATCTCGATCGCGAGGCCTTCTCCCGTTTCGTCGCGCGGACCTTGTGCGCTCGGGAGGCGCTCATGGCAACTTCTTCACTCCGACGGGTTCGGGTCGCACGACGAAGGCCTTGCCGCCCGCCGCGCGGATCGCGTCCGCGGTCTTTTCCGGCCGGTCGGTCAGGGCGACGATGCTACCACCGCCCCCGGCGCCGGTGAGCTTCGCGCCGTAACTCGAGGGACGCGCCGCATCGATGAGTCGGTCGAGCATCGGATGGCCGACGCCGAGTTGCGTCAGGAGGGCATGGTCCCGATCCATGAGACGTCCGGCTTCGGTCAGGTCCTTTCGACGCAACGCGGCGAGTCCGTCGAGCGTGATCTGCCCGATCTCCCGGATCATTTGGGCGGCTTTCGGATCTCGATCCACGCGTTCCTTCACTTTGGCGACGAGCGGTCCGGTGGCGGCGCTGATTCCCGTGTTGCCGATGACGAACTCGATCTCGGGGATGGCCGCGCGATGGAGGAACCAGCGGCGCGCGTCCCGCTCGATGGACCAGAGGAGTTGGTCGCGCGGCTCGCGGAGCACGAGCACGGCGCCTCCGGCGGTCGCGGTGCTCGTATCCAGAGGACTGGCCCGTCCTTGGACCTCATGTTCTACATCGAACGCCTCGCGAGCGATCGCGGGGAGATCCAATCCGTTGGCGGCTCCATGCAGCGCACCGAGGGTTGCGACGGTCACCGCCGCCGAGGATCCGAGTCCGGCGCCGCTTGGGAGCATGGACCGGATCTCGATCCACATCGGCTCGCGTACGTGGGCTTTCGCGATCGCGGCCTTCACGTATCGATAGCGGGGCTCGTCGATCGCGTTGCCGTCCGCGAGCCATTCCTCGTGTGGCCGGGCGAACACCTCGGCCCGGAGATTGATCGCGGTGCTGAGGGCCGGTTCCCCGAAGACGACCGCGTGTTCTCCGAAGAGGATGAGCTTGCCGGGAGCGGAGGCCGCCACGCGCGGCGATTCCCCGCTCCGCGGCTTAAGGGTATCTGGCCTACGAGACTTCGGGCCCGCGCGGGAACCGCGTCGGCATCCGGCTGTAGAGGGACGGATCGCCCGTCTGCGGCTGAATCCTCTTCAGCGCAGCCTCGAAGTGCCGTTTCTCGACCGCGACCTTCTTCAGGGCGGCCTCGTCGAGTTTCGGCAGTTTCAGCGCGACCTCCCGGATCGCGAGCATCGAGGCTTCATTGCAGACCGCCGCGAGCTCCGCGCCCGTGTACTTGTCGGTGCGCCGCGCGATGTCGTCCAAGTCGACGTCCTTCCCGAGCGGCTTCTTCCGCGTGTGGATTTGCAGGATTGCCTTCCGCGTCGCCAGGTCCGGCGGCGGGATGTAGATGTGGCGGTCGAACCGGCCCGGACGCAGAAGCGCCGGATCCACGAGGTCCATCCGGTTCGTCGCGGCGATGACCGTCACGTTGTGCAGCTCCTCGAGCCCGTCCATCTCCGTGAGGATCTGGGAGATCACGCGTTCCGTCACCTGCGAGTCTGAGGACATGCCGCGGACCGGCGTGATGGCGTCGACCTCGTCGAAGAAGATGATGCACGGCGCCGCGGTCTTCGCCTTGCGGAACGTCTCGCGGACCATCCGCTCGCTCTCGCCGACCCACTTGCTCAGGAATTCGGGCCCTCGGACGGAGATGAAATTCGCTTCGGATTCCGTGGCGACGGCTTTCGCGAGGAGCGTCTTGCCCGTGCCCGGAGGCCCATACAACAGGATGCCCCGCGGCGGCCGCGCGTCGAAGTGCGCGAATAGTCGATTCATCGTGAGCGGCCATTCAATCGATTCGCGCAACTCCTGCTTCGCCTCGTCGAGGCCGCCGATGTCGTCCCACTTGACGTTCGGCTTCTCGATGAGAACCTCGCGCATCGTGGAGGGTTCCATCTCCCGGTACGCTTGGAGGAAGTCGTCCCGCGTGACGATGAGTCGGTTCAGCACCTCCGGCGGGATGTTGTCCACCTGGAGATCGATGTCGGGAAGGATCCGGCGAAGGGACCGCATCGCCGCTTCCTTGCTCAGTGCCGCCAAGTCCGCGCCGACGTATCCGTGGGTGAGTCCGGCCAGCTCTTTCAACTCGACGTCCTTCGCAAGCGGCATGCCGCGCGTGTGAATCTGCAGGATCTCCAGTCGGCCGTCGCGGTCCGGGACACCAATCTCGATCTCGCGGTCGAACCGGCCCGGTCGGCGGAGCGCCGGATCGAGCGCGTTCGGTCGGTTCGTCGCACCGATGACGACGACCTTGCCGCGCGCCTGCAGGCCGTCCATCAGGGCCAAGAGTTGCGCGACGACACGCCGTTCGACCTCGCCCGTGACTTCGTCCCGCTTCGGCGCGATCGAGTCGAGTTCGTCGATGAAGATGATGCTCGGCGCGTTCTCCTCGGCCTGCTTGAAGATGTCCCGGAGATTCTCCTCGCTCTGCCCATAGAACTTCGATATGATCTCCGGGCCGGATATCGAATAGAAGTTCGCGTTCGTCTCTGAGGCCACCGCTTTCGCAAGGAGCGTTTTCCCGGTGCCGGGTGGGCCGTGCAACAGGACGCCTTTCGGCGCTTCGACACCGAGGCGCTCGAACAGCTCAGGATGTCGGAGCGGGAGTTCGATCATCTCGCGGACCTTGCGCACCGCTTCGCCGAGGCCGCCGATGTCTTCGTAGTCCACTTTCGGGACCTTCGCTTCTTCTTCCTTGATCGGCTTCTCGGCGATCTTGATCTCCGTGCCGTCCTCGACGAGCACCGCGTCTGCGCCGGGAGAGAACGACGTCACGACGAAGTCGAACTTGCGACCCATCACGTTGACGCTGACCACATCCCCGCGCGTGATCGCGCGGCCCCGGAGGACCTGGGCCATGTATTGCTCGCCTCCCATGATCCGGATCGGCTCAGTTGGGGCGAGGCTCATCTTTTCCGCGGGCCGGGCGAACGCCTTCCGCAGGCCGACCTTGTCGTCAAGTCCGACGCCGGCGTTCCGGCGTTGGATGCCGTCCATCCGGATCACGCCGCGGTTCGCGTCTTCCGGGTATCCGCGACGGACGCCCGCTGCGGTGGCCTTCGTCCCTTCGACGAGGACGATGTCGTCTTCTTTCAAGTCGAGGATCTTCATGACTTCGGGATCGAGGCGAACGATCCCTCGTCCCGCATCCGCGGGCTTTGCCTCCGCGACGCGGAGGATCTTCTCACGGCCGTTCGACATGGGATGCACGACTCCTCCCGCGAGCCGCCGCGTTCGCGGCGTCGGGGAGGCTTCGCAACGGATCGGGGTTACTTGAACTCATGGAAAAACCTCGTGCGCGATGGAGCGAAGGAGAACGGGAAAGAGGCGCGGGATTACTCGACCCGCACTTTGACAGGCTGCGTCTGCGGGGTCGGTTCTTTCTTCGGGACCCGGACCTCGAGCACACCGTCCTTCAGGGTCGCCTTCGCGAGGTCCGACTTGACCTCCTCGGGGAAGGTCAGCGTCCTCTGGAGCACCCCGTAGGTCCGCTCCTGGAAGAAGTAGTCCTTCTCGTTCTCCTCGCGAGAGCGGTCCGCCTCCGCGCGGATCTCGATGCCATTCGGGGTGACGTTGAGGTCAACGTCCCCCTTCGCGACGCCGAGCAGTTCCGCGCGAACGACGAAATCGGACCCGTTGTCGATCAGGTCGACGAGCGGCTGTCGCACCGCGAGCTCGGACTCGCTTCCGCGGGCGAGAGGCCCCCAGAAGTGGTGCTCGAAGCTCCGGCGGATGTCGTCGAACCAGCGGTCCATGTCGTCGAACCAGGCCAGCGGCGCACCCGTGGTCGGCCGCGCCAGGCCCGTGTCCGTCTTCGTGTCGCCCTTGTTTTTCCGCATCATATCGATCACCTCAACAGGGTTTGAGGCAGCCAATAATGTGTATGCGGTTCTATATAAATTCATCGACGATGGATTCGCGCGACGCACCGTCGCTGGGCGGCCGAGCGGCTACTTCGCTCGCGTGACCGTGATCGGGATCGCGCCGCTGTTGAACTCCATCCAGGCGATCTCGATCGGGTCGACCGCGCCCGCAGGGACGTCCAAGAGGATCGGGGACCCCATGCTGATCTGCAGCGCCCGCGCTCCGATGATTCGGGCCTTCTCAAATCGCGTGTAGCGCATCGGGGGTCCCTGGTGCAGGCCGGGGGCGAGGGTGTTCACTGTCGAGAGACGGGGACGGCCGTAGGGGGCCCGAATTGGGTGGCCATACTTCAACCTTGCTCAGCGCGGACGGGAAATGGCCCTCGGGTTTTCCGGAGCGATTGCTGCGACGCGATGACCGGCGCCGCGATGCCTCCTTCCACGGTTCGCGGGTTGTTCATTTTGCCCCTTTATAATCGGGCCTGAGAATCCTGAGGATTCCCTTATGAAGCGGCAGGTCCACGACGAATAGAGTTCGCGAGTCCGTGAGCGTAGACTCCGAGGGTTCCCCTTCATGGATCAGCAGACCTTCCGACAGACGATTCTCCTCCTCTCGGGCGAGCACAGCCTCTCGATCCTGCGCGTGCTCCGCGACGGCAGCTGGCACCTCTCGAGCGAGGTCGCTCGGTCCCTGCACATCCACATCACGACCGCATCGAGGTTCCTGCAACGGCTCGCGGAACTCGGGCTCGTCGAACGACGGCCGCACGACGCGAGGACCTTCGAATACCGCATGCGCAACGCGCGCCTCCGCCTCGAGATCGATCTCGACGACGAGGTTGGCCCGCTGCGCGAGGTGATCGACTTCTACGTCGCGTACTTCCACTCCCTGTTCGAGCGGATCCGCTACTTCGGCACCCCGGCGATCCAAACGGAGATGGAGCATCGCCTCACGACCGACCACCAGGAGCTACGCAAGGCGGTCTTCGAGCAGATGGTCGCGGGGAGTGAGGGCGGCCTCGATCACCTCCGCGAGCTCGTCGCGGCGGTCCACCGCGACCTCTGGAGCATATGCGCGCAAGGGCTCGGAGCGAGCACCGCGAAGGGCGTCTTCCAGGGGGCCCTCCGCGATGCGATCGGCGTGTATCCTGACCTCGCCTTGCGGTGCGGCCTGACGCGTCCCCTCGAGGCGTGATCCGATGGCGCGGCTGGCGACGGGCATCGAGGGATTCGACGCGATGGTCCAGGGCGGCCTCCCGATCGGTTCCAGCGTCTTGTTGCAGGGCCCGCCGGGCCAGGAGAAGCTGCGGTTCGCCCTCACGTTCCTCGCGGACGGCCTGAAGGCCGGGGCGAGCGGACTCGTCCTCATCTCGTCCCAATCGCCGGACGCCGTCCTGGCGGAACTCCGGGACCTCGGGGTGAACCTCGACGCGGTGTCGAAGGAGAACCGCCTCCGGATCGTCGACTGGTACTCGTGGAGCGAGGAGCCCGTCCACGACGTGGAGGATCGCGGGGCCGTCGTCCGTTCGTCGATCGACCTCACCAACCTGGGCGTCGCGCTGAGCCGCGCGATCGCGAGTCTTCAAGGGGACCAGCCGCGCCGCGCCGTGATCGAGGTCCTCTCGCCCGCGACGAACGTGTACGAGGTCTCCCAAGTCTACGCATTCGCGCAGAGCGCGAAGAAGAAGTTCGACCGGTATCGGTTCACGAGCCTCGTCCTCCTCGAGAAGGAGATGCACACCTCCTCCGAGATGACGACGTTGCACCAGCCCTTCGACGGCGTCATCGAGATCGAGCGGTCGCGGAGCGGCGACCGGATCGTCCGGAAGATCGGCGTGCTCCATCTGAAGGACACGGCCCCCGACCCGACGTTCCGCGTGCTCGAGATGACTGAGGCGGGGCTGAAGGTCGTCCGCGAGCCGCCCCCGACCCCGAGTCCCGTCGCAGCGGTCCCGGGCCCCTCATTCGAGTCCCAACAGGAGCGCTCGCGTCGACTCCACCTCATCCTCCAGATCGCGAGCGAGCGACTCAAGCTCAACCCTCGGGACGCGGACGCCCTCTTCGCCCTCGCAGCGGCGCAGGCCACGCTCGACGATGCGAAAGCGGGCGTGCAATCCCTCGATCGACTCGCGGAGCTCGATCCGAACTACCCGGGTCTGTGGGTCCTCAAGACGAAACTCCACGCGCGCCTCGGCCAGGCGGACCTCGCGCGGCAGAGTCGGATTCGGGCCCTGCAGACGGAGCCGGAGAAGGCGCCCGTCGCCGGACCGAGCGTCGGGTGCCCGATGTGCGACGCCTCGGTCTCCGTCGATGCGACGAGCTGCGAGAACTGCGGGGTGAGGTTCGCTCCGGCTCGCAGTCTTGAGGACGAACTCGACGACCTCGGCCATGCGGCTATCCAGGAGATCGTGCAGGAGGAACTCGCGGCCCAACCCACGCCTGTACCGGAGGCCAAGCCGCCAACGCCCGAGGCTCCGAAGCCGGCTCCGAAGAAACCGCCGGCGAAGCCAACCTCCAAGCGGGGGATGACCAACGGGCTCGTCCTCGAGCGGGGCCCCTCCCGGCGCCAGGGGATGACGAACGGCCTGAAGGGCCGCACGAACGGTCTCCGCGGTCGGACGAACGGACTGACGAACGGCCTCCGGGGTCGCACGAACGGCCTCACGAACGGTCTCGGCCGGACGAACGGGCTCACGAATGGGATCGGCCGGACGAATGGGCTGACCAACGGGCTCGGTCGCACGAACGGCTTGACCAACGGACTCGGGCGCACGAACGGGTTGACGAACGGGCTGGGCCGGACGAACGGCATCACGAACGGCCTGGGGCGCACGAACGGGATGACAAACGGCCTCGGCGGCGGACGACCGACGGGGTTCCATTCCACCGGGGTCCGGGGGATGATGCGCAATGCGGGATGGAAGCTCTACCTCATTCCTCTCGTGTCGGTCGCGTTGCTGCTGATGCCGCTGTTCTTCGTGCCGCAATACGGAGGGCCGACGTATCCGATCCAGATCGACGGGATCTTCGCGGACTGGGCCGGCGTGCCCCGAGTGACGGCTTCCGGCGCCGCGGTGAATCCGAACATCGACATCACGCAAGTCGCGGTGACGGACAACGTGGACTTCCTCTCCTTCTACATGCAAGTCCGAGGCCTCGCCCTCGAGGGCGATTCGACGCCCGCCCGGACGACGGACACCTTCTTCGTCTTCATCGACACGGACCGGTCTGCGGCGACCGGGTACCAAATCCAGGGCCTCGGGGCCGACCGGCTGATCGAGATCGATGGCTGGGGCGGCACGGTCGTCCATGCGACGATCCAGGAGTTCGACGCGAACCGCGACCCGACGGACTGGGGCGGCTGGTTCAAGGGCACGCCCGTGCAAGCCGCCGGGTCCGGCAACGCGGTCGAGTTCCAGGCCAACTGGGCGGCGATCCTCCAGCCGAAGGGCCCGATTGACGCCGCCTTCGCCGCGCGAAGCTGGGATCGCTCCCAGGATGTGGCAGACTCCACCGCCACGAACCTCCGGCCCTTCGTCGCGGTTCACCAGCAGACCGCCGCGCCACAACTCGCCGTCGGATTGCAGACCGAAATCGCCTCCTTCACGATCCAAGCGGTCGGCGGAGCTTCGTCGATCACGTCGCTCAACGTGACCCTCGCCGGGACCTTCGGCCTATCGACGTTCTCCTCGATCGCCCTCGCGGATTCGACCGGCGGCACCCTCGCTCGTGCATCCGTCTCGGGAGGGACGGTGCAATTCGCGCCGCTCCTCGTCCCGATCGCCGATGGACAGACAGTCACGCTTCGCGTCCGACCGGAGATCGCGACCGCGGACGGCACGACCGTGGGCGCTTCGCTTGCGAGTCCACGCGATGTCGTCGCCGGCGCCGCCGGGGTGGCGCTCAGCGCGCCGACGCGCACCCCCGCATCCTTGGCCTACGTCGGGACGATCCCCTCGGGCGTCCGAATCGATGGCGGCTTCGCGGACTGGGCCACGCCTTCGATCGATCCGACCGGAGACGTGCTCCCTCGGCCCTCGCCCGACCTCGACCTTTCGGCCTACGGTTTCCGAGGCTGGGCCGCCGATGCGTTCTTCATGGTCCGGACGGTGGGCGCCTCGCTGAACGGAACGCTGCTGCCCGGCGCGAACCCGGTCTACGCGGGGAACGCAAGCGCGCCCGCGGACTCGGATCGCGATGGCGTCCCCGACTCGGTCGACCCGATGCCATACGACTTCAACAACGACGGCATCCCCGATGTCTCGACGAACGGGGACTACGACGGGGACGGCGTCATCGACTACGGGTTCCCCGGCGGCACCGACTACTGGCTCAACACGACGATCCCGCTCACGTTCCCTGCACCGTACGCGGGCCGGATGGTTTCGGTCTACATCGGACCGGTCCAACGACCCGTTGCTCGCGGGCTCGATGTCGCCCGCTTCTACTTGGACCAGGACGGCTCGGTTGCAACCGGCTACTCCATCGGCGGGATTGGAGCGGACTACCTCGTCGAGGTCGATGGAAAGGAAGGCCGCATCCTAGACGTGCGTGCATCGCGGTTCAACGGGACGAGCCCCGGGGAGTGGGCTTGGACCGGAATCGGCCCCGCGTCCGCGGCGAAAGACCGATCGCGCATTGAAGCCTCCGTTGCCGGCGTCACCGTGACGAACGCGTCCCTCGGGTTCTTCGAATTGACGAGCTGGTCCGGATCCCATGACGACACCTCCCCCGCGGCCCCGATGCCGAGCCCCGCGCCGGCGTTTGCAATCAACGCCTCGGCCGCGCCCGCGACCGCATCTGCGGACCCTGGCAGTGTTCACACCCTCGACATCTCAGGAAATCAGCAGTGGTTCTTCACGAGCGGCTCGACGACCGCGACGGGCTGCACGACAAACCTTGCCGCCAGCACGACGGCCGGCACAAGCGCGACTTCAACCACGCTCTCCGGGACTCAGTCCATCTGCTGGTTTACACCCCTCGATGTGCCGGACTCGATCTCGGGGGTGTGGGAGGTCATCTTGGATACGACCCAGGTATCGGCGGGGACGACCGGCCTGGCCCCGACCGCGAACGGCGATGTCAACGCGTGGACGATTAGCGGAGGTGGCAATTGCAACCAAGAAGCGAACGAATGGAGGTGCGTCGACGATTCCCCGAATGACGGAGACACCACCTATGTCAGCTCGACTTCGTCGTCGCCAACTTTCGACTCCATTTACAACCTCGCGGACTGGTCTGCGGCGCCCTCGCCGCTGACTATCACCAATGTCAATATCGAATCATCGTGCCGCAGGCTAACGGGGTCCGCGGTCTCCGTGAAGATCCTCGTCAAGAGCGGCGGGACGACCACCGCAGGCGCGACCTCACAAAACTGCGCGAACTCGGCCACGTACACGGTGTGGAGCGAAGACTGGGCGACGAACCCCACAACTTCATCGGCGTGGACCCTTTCGGACATCAACGCCCTCCAAGCCGGCGTGAGGGACGCGGACTCGAGTACCCTCGAAGTTCGGGTCAGCCATGTCAGGGTCACCGTGACGTTCGTGCCTGTATACTCGGTGGAAATCGATCGGTGCACGAACTCCGCCTGTTCGACCCTCAATGTCCTGTACGGTCCCACGAATGGAAACGCCTTCGGCTCGGATGTGACGTTCACCACCGGGACGATCGCGGCCCAGACCCTGGGAGCCACGGAGCGGATTCGGTTCAAAGTCACGATGGTCGCGGGCGGATCCATGTCGGTCCGCTACAACGGCGCGTATCCGGGAACGGACGATTCCCGCGCGACCGTCCCCGTCCCGGAGTTCTCGGAAGTCGGCCCTGTCGCCTTCGGGACGATGCTCGTAGCTCTCATCGTTCGACGGCAGCGCGCACGTCGCTGGCGCCGCGAGAATCAGTCGAGGTAATCGGGATGTCCCCCGGCAGTAACAGCGCGTGTCACGGCCAAGCGATGCTCACTCGACGCCCTGACCCTTGCCGAGGGATTGTTGGACGCCGCGTTGTCCCCCTGTCACGGAGCGCCTCGAACGCGAGGCTATCGAGG
>DASPYU010000019.1:0-81636 GCA_035636595.1 Thermoplasmata archaeon | reverse complement strand
TTCCCCACCTGAGGGCAGATTATCCGCGTGTTACTGAGCCGTCCGCCGAGGTCTTGCACCTCTCGACTCGCATGTCTTAAGCGAACTCCCATAGCGGTGCCCGCCGGCAGGATCAACCGGAGTTGATCTCGCGCGACGGATTATTCTTCACGCCATCTCAAAGGAATCTTGGCGAGGTAGCTCGAACATACCTCTGCCTTGATCGCGAGCGTCGGGTTCAAGAGGGCACGCGCCCCGAAGGACGCGGGGTTCTCAAACCTCCACAGTGTCGGCCGCATCAGAATGAGGCCCGTCACAAATCGGGGCCTTCGCCGAAAGCGGCCACCACGGACTCGGGCGATGTCGACCTAAGTTTTCATCGCCTATGCCGAGTCTTCCAACTGATACCGGAGCGAGATATATGAGTCTTTCGACCCGACCGACTTGTTGGTCCGCTCTCTCTGGAGGAAATCAGCAGTACACGTACCACGCGGGATTCGCCATGCCGCCCTTGAGAACATCCGAGACCGCGCGGATCGGCACGATGGGCATCGCGTGCGTCGCTGGACCGTACACCACGCGTGCGCCGACATACGGCACATCGTTCTTCGGATTGACGTCCGCCGCCAGGAGAAGTGGATCGTACTGCGCGCCGTGGCAGAGGCAGTACACGGGATCCTGCTGGTAGACTTCGTACGTCGGCGGCGACGCGCCGTAGGTCGCATAGTCGCGACCGGGCGGCGGATCCGAAACGACGTGCCATCCCGGGTAGCAGCAGAGATGCGTGCACCGATCGAAGAGCACGACGAGCCGCACGTCCCGGACCGGGTCATCGTAGTAGAGATCGAAGCCGGCCGGGAGGTCGTACGGGCCGGGATCGGGGTGTTGGAAATACGTGTCATCGCGGATGATCCGAATTACGAGGACCGGAAAGCCGGTCCCGGGGACGAAGGCGCCATCCTGGAACAGGCCTCTCCAGACCGCGCTCGCCCCCTGCCACACGTTGAAGTCCGTCACTCGGACCGGCGAGCCCGCCTTCGCGTTCCACCACTGGTCCGTCGGGAACCGCGTGTACATGATGCGATCCTCGATCGTACCGCGGAATGGCGACGGAGGGTTGAGGACCGGCGACAATAGGCTGAGCAGGGCCCAGGTTTGCGCCGCCTCCGCAGCGGCGGCCGCTCCCACCACGATTCCCGTTTCGATCCACTCTCGACGGGTCAGCCGCGGCGATCCCGATGGGGTCGACAGACGAAATCCCTCAGGACGGGGCGATCGGTGCGCCTCGCCGATACCTGACTCGGGGATCCCAGCATGAACCTGCCGTATGTATCCGCAGTCCTAACGGCGCAGTCGATCACGGAGTCCACGCGTGCTCGCCGACGAAGCGCCACAGCATCAGGAGGACGCCGAGGCCTTGCAGGATCGAGAGGAAGAGCAGCAGGGCCCAAATCCTACCGACGGTTGCCCGCCGAATGAACACCGCGTAGAAGATAATCTGCAACGCAAGGAATGGCCACAGCTCGGCCATCGCATCGCGCGCGCCGCCATCGAGGGGGAACCATCGTTCCGCCCAGCCGATCGCGAGGGAGACGACCGAGAGAATCTGCAAGACGAGTCCGATGAGAAGGGTCCGATTCACCCCAAACCGTACCGCCATCGTTCGGATACCGAACGCGCGATCCGCGGCGTAATCCGACGCAGTCGTCGGCGCGTAGAGCGCACCGAGGAACAGCGCGATCGTCGTGATGTACCACCAGGGCGCGGCCTCGATCGGTCGGAGGAGGACCCATCCCGAAAGAGGGCAGAGGATACCGAAGCCCAGCATGTTCGTCACGAGGTCCATGCCCGCCACGCCCTTCCAATGCACGCGCGGGTACGAGTACGCGAAGGAGAGGACGATCAGGAGGATTGTCACGAGCAGGAACGCGTAAGGCCCGAGCAGGGAGGTTAGCGGACCGTTCGCCTCCGCGGGATTGTAGCGGACCAGGGTGCCCGAGATGTATGCCGCCGTCACGAGCCCCATCGCCGCGAACCCGAAGGCCGCCAGGAGCAGCGTGTCCCGTTCCATGAGCCCCTCGCCGATCAACTCCTCGACGACCTGCACGTACTTCTTGCGCGGGTTCACGCGATCGGTCGTCTCCATGTCGTAATAGGCATTCAGGAGGAGCGTGAACGTCCCAAGGAGCGGTCCGACCACGATGATCCCGAGGACGACGCGGAGGTCGTCGATGAACAGGTGTCGGATCGCGGCGGATTGCGCGAGCACCCACCCGATATACAGCGGCACCACCGAGACGATCCAGAACTTCACGCCGCCGAGGCTCACGATGAGTTCTGTGAGATCGCTCGGGGACATCCGCAGCTCTTTCGTGATGCGAATTCCGCCTTCCGCGGCCACGGAGGACCATCCACGACCGTAGATAAAAATGTCGCCGGTCTCACCGGACGAACGACTCAAGGACGTCCAGCAAATCGTTCGGCGCCTCGAGATTGAAGCCCGCAGCCGACGGCGCGAATCCGATGTGGATGGAGATCGCGTCGGACGGGAGGACGCCGAACAGGGCCTCGTCCGTCCAGTCGTCGCCGGCCGCGAGGATGAAGTCCCACGGCTCCCGCGCGAGGTGCGTCGCGAAGTACGTGCCCTTGTTCACGCCCCCGCGGCGAATCTCGACGACCTTGTTGCCCGAGAGGACCTGGAGGTCGAAGTTCACCGTCAGGGACGCGAGTACGTCAACGAGCTCTTTCGCCGCTGCGGCGCCGGACTCGGGATCGACGGCCCGGTAGTGCCACGCAATCGAGAAGTCTTTCTCTTCCGTCGACGACCCGGGGACGCGCTCCACGAAGCGATCGATGAAGGGGCGGACGCGGTCCTTCCACGCCGCGTCGAGCGGGAGGAGCGCCTTCCACTCGAGGTCACCGCGGTCCCTAATCCAAGCCCCGTGTTCGCCGATGAGGGTCATCGGGAGGCCGCCGAACCACTTCTCGAGGTCCCGCCTCGATCGGCCGCTGACAAGGGCGACGTGGTTCGCGGGATCCGAAGAGAGCTCTTTGGCGAGGTCCATCACTCGGGCGTCGGGCGTGACCGCATCGCGATTCACCGAGAACGGCACGATCGTGCCGTCGTAATCGAACATCAGGAGCCGTCGCTTCGCTACCCTATATCTTGTTTCGATCTTCTTGCGGTGCGCGCTGGTCAATCCCTTGACGGTGACGTCCTGGGAGAGCCTCACGACGTCGTCCAGCCGTTCCAGGAACCGCTTCGCCCACGTCCGTGCATCGTACCGGCGGAGGCGATCCTGCATCGCGCGGATCCGGACCGCCTGCTCCTCGGGCGGCATCGTGAGCGAGCGGTCAATCGCGGCCACGACCTCGTCCACATCGTTCGGGTTCACGACCAGGGCTTCCAGGAGCTCCTTCGAAGCGCCCGCCATCTCGCTCAGGATGAGGACGCCGTGCGGCTCTTGTTTCGAGGCGACGTATTCCTTCGCGACCAGGTTCATCCCGTCCCGGAGGGGCACGATGAACGCGACGTCGCTCGTCCGATAGAGGCCGAGGAGCTCTTCGAAGTCGAGCTGGCGAAAGAGATAACGGATCGGGGTCCACGCCATCGTCCCGTAGCGGCTGTTGATCCGCCCGACATTCTCGTCGATCTCGCGTTTGAGCCGCGCGTACTCCGCGACCCGTTCCCGGGAGGGGACGACGGCGAGGAGGTAGGTCACCTTGCGCCGCCACTCCGGATGCGTCGCGAGGAACTGACCGTACGCTTCGACCTGTTGCGGAATCCCTTTCGTGTAGTCGAGGCGGGAGATCGAGAAGACGAGCTTGGAGGAACCCGGGCCCTTCCTCATGCGGCCGATCGCATGTTCCGTGGCGGGACTGATCGGCGTCGAGGCGAACGTCTCGTAGTCGATGCCGAGCGGGAATACGTCGACTTGCGCGAGGCGGTGCCCCATGACGATCGTGCCGATGCGGCTCTCCAGTCCCAAGCCGCGTCGAACGCCGCTCAGGAACGCGCGCATGTAGTCGTAGGTGTGGAAGCCCACCAAGTCGGCGCCGAGGAGGCCCTGCAGGAGGTCGCGGTGCCACGGGAGGAGCCGCAACACGTCGTATGGCGGGAACGGGACATGGAGGAAGAACCCGATTCGGGCGTCGGGCTTGCGTTCGCGGATCAACCGTGGGAGGAGCATCAGCTGGTAGTCGTGGATCCACACGACGTCTCCGGGCCGTACGGCCCGCGCGATCTCGTCGGCGAAGCGCTCGTTGACGTCTCGATACGCGTTCCAGTCCGAGGCGGAATATCGCACGTACGTCGAGAACGAATGAAGCAAAGGCCACAGCGTTCCGTTCGAGAAGCCGCCGTAATACGCGCGCGCGAGTTGCCGGGGGAGGAAGATCGGATGACAGTCGAACTCCGACTCGAGTCGCGCCGCGATCGGCCCCGTTTCCTCGGGAGCGACTTCCCCGGGCCACCCGAACCACCGCGCGCCGTACTCGCGATAGAACGATGCGAGGCCCGCCGCCACGCCGCCCGGATTTGGTCGGACCTCCAGCTCCTTCCCCACCCGTCGCACGGACACCGGAAGACGGTTCGAGACGAGGATCAGATTCATGTCCACAGGACCGGCGGACGCCGAGCCCCGAAGGCGGCGCACCAGAACGTTCGCCCTCGGCCCGGAGTCTCTTTGCGGGTCCCACGGCTCCATCCGTAATAATCTTTGCCGAACCGGCCCCGAATCGCGGTGCGACAGAACGCTTGATCCTCGGAGAAAACTCGGTGGTTTGCGGCGATTTCTTCGGCCGTGTTCCGGAGCCCCGAAAGCGTTTATAGCGGTGACCCAATGGGCGCCCACCTGCGGGGATCGCCTAGCCTGGTAGGGCGCTGGATTGCTAATCCAGTGCGCTCTGCGCCCGGGGGTTCAAATCCCCCTCCCCGCGCGGTCGTCCGACCATGAACGTGCGCAGCTACGACGAAATCGATCCGGTCGATGCCTTCCGGCTCAGCGTCGTTTCGTTCGGTGATGCGTGGGACGAAACGACGATCCGCCGCATCCGCGCGAGCGACCGCCGGTACCTGGAGGAGTTCGCGCTGTACGCGGAGGAGCGCGGCCGCGTCCTCGCGCAGGTCGTGCCGTTGCGTTTCGCGGTGCGGCTGACGAGCGGCGTCGAGGAGGTCGGGGGCATCGCCGGCGTTTGCTCGCACCCGTCCGTCTGGGGGAAAGGGTACGCGCATCGACTCATGGAGGCGGCGCACGATCGCTTCCGCGACCTCGGCTTCCGCATCTCGACCTTGACGACGAGCCGGAACATCCGCGGGTATAGCGTGTACTCGAAGATGGGCTATGTGGATCTTGCTCCGTTCCACCGGGCCGTGCGACGCGTGACGGGACGCAAGGCTCCGAGAGGATATCGCCTTCGGTCCGCGTCGCGGTCGGACCTGCCGATGATCCACACTCTGTATCGAACGCGGACCCGAGGCATGCTCGGGTGGACGGAGCGGTCGCCTGACTTTCTGGCTTGGAGCTTGCGTCGTCGCCGCGATTACCTCTCCCGCTATCGCGTCGTCTTGCACGGACGCGAGCCGGTCGGATACTTGCGCACGCGGCCGGATGACGGGGTGACGATGGAGGAGGTGGTCGCACCGAGCATCCGGGACTTTCGTGCCGAGGTCGCGCTGATGGAGTCCCGAGTCCGACATGGAATCGCGACGGTCAACTGGATTACCGCCGCGGAAGATGTGGCCCGATTCAGACGCCTTGGGTACACGATCGACGGACCGGTCCCGGACACCACGATGGCGCTTTCGCTGACGAACGAAATCCGCACGGCCGACCTCCCCCGTTTGTTCGGCGGAACGTCCGGCCGCTTCGTCCAGTATTCGACGGACGACTTCTGAATGGGATCCGGTCTCTCGCGGCACCCGCCGGGAATAATGCGGTCCCTGAGAACCACGGGGAACGGTTAAAGAAGGGTCGGCGGAGATGCTGAGACGCCTTCCATGGTGCAGGAATCCATCCGGGTGAAGGTCGTCCTTCTCGGGGACGGCGGCGTCGGCAAGACCTCTCTCATCCGGCGGTTCGTCGTCGACCAGTACTCGGACGACTACATCACGACCGTCGGGACGAAGGTCTCGAAGAAGAGCCTGAGTCTCGGCCATCCCGCCGCGGAGACGGAGATGTCGATGCAGATCTGGGACGTCCTCGGACAGAAGGGCTACAGTGGCGTCCAGGAGACCGCGATCAAAGGAGCGCAGGGCGTCCTCATGGTCTACGACGTCACGAACGAGGACACCCGCCGCGGACTCGAGGACTATTGGATGCCCGCCGTGTGGCGACTCGCCGGCCGCGTCCCGATGGTCATCGTCGCGAACAAGTCGGACCTCGTCGCGGACCGCGTGTGGGCGGAAGAGTACCTCTACTTCCTGTCGCAGAAGTACAACTGCGCGGGGATCCTGACGAGCGCGAAGACGGGAGACAAGGTCGAGCAGGCGTTCAAAGCCCTCGGGGAGCAGATCCTCCACGCGGCCGGGCATCCGATTCGCCGGATCGCGCTCGTCACACCGCCGCAAGAACCGGTCGACCGCTTGATCCGCGTGACGGACAAGGTCATGACGGATTTCTGTTACTACATG
This sequence comes from Thermoplasmata archaeon, assembly GCA_035636595.1. Lineage (GTDB taxonomy): Archaea > Thermoplasmatota > Thermoplasmata > RBG-16-68-12 > RBG-16-68-12 > RBG-16-68-12. The sequence continues at coordinate 75,026 of DASPYU010000019.1, read as the reverse complement.
GGCGGGGTCGAAACAGGGATGCCCATCGTCAAGCGACAGCTCGGACTCGCGGGCCTCGACGTGCGCGCGCCGACGGCGGATGCGATCCGGAACCTGATCGAACGGCTCGCGGTCGTCGAACGGGACTTCAAAGGACCCGAGGAAGTCGAGGCGAATCGGGAACGGCGTCTCGGTTGGCTCGATGGAAACGAGTCGTAGCTCCGGCCGGGCCACTCAGGGTTTCAGAGGAAAATTCTTCTCGCCCGCTCGGATCGGGACCGCGAGCCAGTTCTCCCGCGGGGGGAACGGGCACACGTAGTCCTCGCTGTACGCGCAGTACGGGTTGTAGGCCAGGTTGAAGTCGATCGCGTATTCGTCCGAGGGAAGTTCCTCGATGTCGAGGTAGCGCGCGGCGCCGTACGTCTCCTTGCCGGAGGTCGCGTCGCGGAACGGTACGAAGAGGCTCACGTCTTCGTGATGATGGCCCGGCTGCGGGAGGGACTTGTACGCCGCGAGGCGCTGCTTTGTCCCGTCAATCTCGAACTCGAATACGCCCTCTCGGATCATGTCGCGGGGCACGCCCTTCGAGGTCGCGAGGACGACTTTCTGCGGATTCGGGTCCTTGATCAGCTTCGCGCCGACACAGTACTTGGGATCCGGGGGGTAATACACGAGGCCGTCGAATTTCGCTCGCAACACGTGCGGGATCGGGGAGTCGTGGTCCTCCTCGAAGAAGTGGTCCTTCTCCCGGCGCATGATCTCCAAGTCCTTCGCATAGTCCTCGTGCGAGTGGCCCTCGGGCATTGGCCCGGCGAGGCCCTCGGTCCGCCATAAACCTGTGCGGCTCACATCGACAAAAGTGCTTCCTTGGACTTTGAAAGAAGTTCTTTCTCCGTCTGGCCGAGATGTGCCGCGGGGATCTTCGCCTCGACGAGCTCGACGATTTGCGTCGCGGCGCCGATCTTCTGAGCCTGCACGGCCTGCTTGACGAGGTCGGCCGCGAGTCGCACCTTGAGCTTCGAAAGGCCCGCATCCTCGGGGGCGATCGCGAAGAGTTCCTCGACGAGTTTCAACGACTCATCAAAGCGGCCGGTCTTCGCGAAGGATTTCACCGCGCGTTCGAGCATGGCAAAGCGATGCACCGTACCGGGGTCCAGCGGCATCGCTGCGGACAAGACGACGAGGCCGCTTATGCCTTGCTGTGGACTAGTACCGCGGCATCTCCGGCTCGACGCGATCCGCCCACTCGTCAATCCCGCCGACGAGGTTCTTCACCTTGCGGAACCCGAGTTCCCGGAGGAAGTTCGTGATCCGCCCTGACCGGACACCCGTCTTGCAGTACACGACGATCTCGTCGGCGGTGCTGAGCTCGTTCGCCCGGGCGGGCACTTGGACGACGGGCATGAGAATCGCCTTGTCGAGATGGGCGATCTCCCACTCCATCGGCTCGCGGACGTCGAGGAGGACGACCTCCTGGCCACTGTCGATCTTCGCCTTCAGGTTGTCCACGGAGATCTGGAATTCCTCGCCGACCTGTTCCGTCGGAGCGCGGAGCCCGCAGAACTCCTCGTAGTCGATCAGCTCCGTGATCGTCGGATTGGTCCCGCACACAGGGCAGTTCGGGTTCTTGCGGAGCCTCAGCTCGCGGAACTTCATGCGAAGGGCGTCGAACACAAGAAGGCGGCCGATGAGCGTGTCGCCCTTCCCGAGGAGAGTTTTGATCGCCTCGATCGCTTGAATCGAACCAATGATCCCCGGGAGGACACCGAGGACGCCGCCTTCCGCGCACGAGGGCACGAGGCCCGGCGGTGGCGGTTCTGCGTACAGGCAGCGGTAGCACGGGCCCTCCTCCGCGTAGAAGACGCTCGCCTGGCCTTCGAACCGGAAGATCGAGCCGTAGATGTTCGGCTTCTTCAGCAATACCGACGCATCGTTCACGAGGTACCGCGTCGGGAAATTGTCCGTCCCGTCGACGATCACGTCGTAGTCCTTCAGGATGCCCATCGCGTTGTCGGAGGTGAGCCGCGTGTCGTACGTTTGCACGTCGACGTTCGGGTTGATCTGCGCGACGCGCTCCTTCGCGACCTCGAGCTTCTTGCGGCCGACGTCTTTCGTGCCGTAGAGGACCTGCCGCTGGAGGTTCGTCTCATCGATCACGTCGAAGTCGACGATCCCGATGCTGCCAACGCCTGCGGCGCTCAGGTACTGGGAGAGCGGCACGCCAAGGCCGCCGGCCCCGATGATCAGCGCCGAGGACTGCTTGAGCTTCAGTTGCCCCGCCATGCCGACTTCGGGCAGGATCAGGTGGCGCGAGTACCGCTTGATCTCCGCGGGCGAGAGCGCGTCCTTGCGCTTTGCCGCGAGGCGGTCCATAAGCGAAAACGAGCCGCCGGCGATGCTCGGCACGATCGAAATCGTGTCGCCCTCCTTCAGGGCCGTCGCGTCCTTTTCGAGGTAGCGGATGTCCTCCTCGTTCACATACACGTTGACGAAATTCCGGAGGCGACCATCGTCCGAATAGAGGTGTCGTCGGAGCGGCTCGTGCCGATTGATCAGGTCCCCAAGCGCCTCCCGCACACTCTCCGCCTCGACATCGACCGAGTCCTTGTTATCGGCATACTGTCGTAGCGGCGTGGGGATGATGATTTTCACGTTCACCATGAACGATTGTGCCCACGACAGTGTGATACTTAAAGCTCGCCCCGACGAACATTCGGAAACGAATATCGATCTCTCACGCGACGGAAGTCCAGGCCATCTCCGGAGGAGTCAGGAACCCCGGGTTGTTAACCTTGAATAAGGTTAACTTTCAGTCGCCGTCCGAATCCGTCGCGTGGCCTCCGCGCTTCTGGCGCACGAGTTTTTCCGCGCGGAACTGCCCAGCACGTTCGTCGTACAGCCATGCGGTCAGCTCCTTTGGCTTTCGGTCCGCGATCCTCAGGATGAGATACGAATACCAGCTTGCGGCACGCGAACGGTCGAACTCGGACGGGGCGGCGGGGTGGTTCGGATGGCTATGGTAGATGCCGATCAACTCGAGACCTTGCTTCCGGGCCTCGTCGTCCGCGTGCAGGTGCTCGAGCGGGTCGATTGTGTAACGGCGAGGTCGGTCCTCCGGCGCGGTGTTCTTGGCCCGACGGGACGCGACGATGCGGCGCAATCCGCCCGAAGTCCCCAGGAGGAATCCGCAACATTCCTCCGGGAACGCATCGACCGCGTGTTGTTCGATCGAACGAATGACTTCGCCCGGAATCTCGATCGTCACGCGCTCTCCTCCCAGTAGCGCTCCCCGAGGTACTTGTCTCCGCCGTCCGGGAACACGGTGACGATGACCCCTTTCCGGATCCGCTCCGCAAGTCGGAGGGATGCATCGAACGCCGCACCGCTTGATGTGCCAACCAGGTATCCTTCCTCGGCCGCGAGGCGGCGCGCAGCGGCTTGGGCATCCTCCGTCGCAACCGAAATCATCTCGTCGCAGCTCGAAGGATCCCAGATGCCGGGCACGCGAGAGCTGTCGAGATGCTTCACGCCCTCGAGGCCGTGGAACGGTCCGTCGGGTTGCACGCCGATGAGCCGCACCGAGGGCTTCCGTTTCCTCAGATAGCGGCCCACGCCAACGAAGGTGCCCGTCGTCCCGAGGCAGGCCACGAAGTGCGTGACGGTCCCGTTCGTCTGCTTCCAGATCTCCGGTCCCGTGGACCCGAAATGGGCCCGCCAGTTCGCCGCGTTGTTGTACTGGTCGAGGTACCAATACGTGTCCGGCTCCGACGCCGCGAGCGCCCTCGCCGCCTCCTGAGCGCCATCGGTCCCCTCCGACGCGGAGGTCAGGACGAGCTCCGCTCCGTACGCCTCGAGAATCCGGCGCCGCTCCGCACTCACATTGGCGGGGACGCAAAGGGTCGCGCGATATCCTTCCGCGGCCGCGAGCATCGCAATCGCGATACCCGTGTTCCCGGAGGTGGCGTCGAGGAGAACGCGGTCCCGAGTGAGGCCGGCCTTCTCGGCGGCGCGGAGCATCCCGAGGGCTGCGCGATCTTTCACGCTACCACCGGGGTTGAACCACTCCGCCTTGGCATAGAGGCGCACAGCCGGCGCGACGTGAGCGACGAGCCGATCGAACGGGACGAGTGGCGTGTGGCCAATGAGGTCCGCGAGTCGCGGGGCCTTCGCGGTCTTGCCGTCCGCGGGCATTGATCGGAGGCCTCACGTGGCGGTGTCCGTCTTCTTTCCGAGCGCGAGCTTCAGGACATGGAGGGAAAGAAGCGCGCACTTCAGTCGCACGGCGCTGAGAGGGATCCCAAGTTTCGCGAGGACTGCGCCCCGCTCCATAGACTCCGCATCCGCAAGCGGGGCGCCCTTGAGCATCGTCGTGAGCATCGAGGCAGACGCCTGGCTGATCGCGCATCCCTGGCCCTCGAACTTCACGTCGGAGATGCGGTGCGACCCGTCGACCTTCACATGGAGGACGACCTCGTCCCCGCAGAGCGGGTTCGAGTCCCGCCCGTTGTACGTCGCCTCGGGGAGCGGGCCCTTGTTCCTCGGATGCTTGTAATGGTCGAGGATCTGTTCCTGGTACAGGTCGTACGCGGCGGACATCAGGCGAAGACCTCTTGCACCCGCTTGATCCCGCCGACGAGCGCGTCGATGTCGTCGATGTCGTTGTAGATGTAGAACGACGCGCGCGCGGTGGCGGGAAGTTCGTAGCGCTCCATGAGCGGCTGGGCGCAGTGGTGGCCCGACCGGATGCAGATCCCTTCGACGTCGAGGATCGAAGCGATGTCGTGCGGGTGCGCGTTGTCGATCGTGAACGAGACCACCCCGGCCCGCTTCTTCACGTCCCTCGGGCCGTACGTCCGAACGCCCCTGAGGCGGTCGAGCTTCTCGAGAGCGTCCTGCGTCATCTCCATCTCGTGTGCCCGCACGGCGTCCATGCCGAGCTTCGTCAGGTAGTCGACCGCGACGCCGAGGCCGATCGCCCCCGCGATGTTCGGCGTGCCGCCCTCGAACTTGAACGGCACGTCGTTCCACTTCGCGGACCCGAGGTGGACCTCGCGGATCATCTCGCCGCCGCCCAAGAGCGGCTCCGTCTCCTCGAGGAGTTCCGGCTTGCCGTAGAGCACGCCGATCCCCGTGGGCCCCAGCATCTTGTGGCCGCTGAAGGCGAGGAAGTCCGCATTGAGGTCCTGCACGTCGATCCGCATGTGCGGGGCCGCCTGCGCCGCGTCGACGACGCAAATCGCGCCGACCTCGTGCGCGCGCTTCGCGATCTCCCGGACGGGGTTGATCGTCCCCAGCACGTTCGAACACAAGGTGACCGTCACGATCTTCGTCCGCTTCGACAGGAGCTCGTCGTACTGCTCCATGCGCAACGTGCCATCGTCGGTCACGTCCACGTACTTCAGCACCGCGCCCTTGTGGTCCTTCACGAAATGCCAGGGCACGTGGTTCGAGTGGTGCTCCATCACGCTGCCGACGATCTCGTCGCCTTTCTGGATCTTCCCTTTGAGGCCATATCCGTACGCGACGACGTTGATCGATTCCGTGGTGGACTTCGTGAACGCGATGTCGTTCGGGGATTTCGCGTGGATGAAGGCGGCAATCTTTTCACGCGCGCCCTCGTACTCGCGCGTGGCCTCTTCGCCGAGCTCGTAGATCGCTCGGTGGACGTTCGCGTTGTAGCGCGAATAGAAATCCGAGGTCGCATCGATGACCTGCTGCGGCTTCTGCGACGTCGCGGCGCTGTCGAGGTACACGAGGCGCTTGTCGTGGACGGTTCGTTGGAGAATCGGGAAATCCGCCTTGATGGCGGGGACGTTCAGCAGGACCTTCGCGGGCTTCGCCATCGACTCGCTCGTTGCCATGCCAGCCTGCCTACTTGAGTCTTCTCGTGCCCCTCGGCGCGTGCGTCGCGGTAGACCCATCAGCCGATCCCTCCTGCAAGTTCGAGCTCCAGGAGGCGGTCCACCTCGACCGCATATTCCACGGGGATGCGCCGGGTCGCGATCCCCGCCATCCCGAGGACGACCAGTTGGAGGGCCTCGTCGCGCGTCACGCCGCGGGACGTCATGTAGAACAGCATGTCGTCGTTCACCTGGCGGACGCTCCCCGTCTGGTCGATCTCGGCGCCCGCCTCGTCCAATTCGATCGACGGGATCGTGTCCGCGCGGGACTCCGCATCGAGCAAGAGGGATGACCATTCGACGGACGCCGTGACATCGGTCGCCCCGGGCGCCACGCGGACGCCGGACCGAAGGCTCGCGCGGCCGCCTCCCTGGACGATCCCGTGGTTCACGATCCTCGAGCGCGTCCGCGGCGCAAGATGGACCATCTCGGCGCCGACATCCTCCGCCTGGCCCTTTCCGGCGAACGCGACGCCGACGAACTCGGCGGACGCGCCCGGCCCGAGGAGCTCCGCGCGGGGGACCTTCCACGTCCGACGGGAGCCGAGGTTGACGTCGACCCATTCCACGGACGCGTCGCGATGGACGCTCGCTCGCTTCGTGACGAGGTTGTGGACGGCCTTCGAGAAATTCTGCAAGGCGATGTACTTGACGTGCGATCCCGGCATCGCGACCACCTCGATGGCGGACACGTGGAGTTCGTCCGGCGTGTAGACCGGCGCGGTGCATCCCTCGATGTACGTGACCTCGGAGTCGCGGTCCGCGACGATCACGTTCCGTTCCACGGGCTCGACCTTGCGGTAGTCTTCGCGGATTTCCGCTTGGAGCGGCACCGCCACGCGGACCCCCGGCGGGACGTAGACGAACGAGCCCCCGGTCCAGAGTGCCGCGTCCAAGGCGGCGAACGGGGTCGAGTCGGCCGCGATGACGGAGGCAAAGTGCGTCTTCACGAGATCCGGGAGACGGTCGAGCGCGGCCGGCAGGCCAAGGAAGACAACGCCCTGCGCTTCGAGGCCCTTCCGGACGACTCGATATGCCTCCTCGGAAGCCGCGAGCGCACCGAGTCCGGGGACAATAGACGCGTCATCAGAAGCGAGCGCATCCGGTGCGGACGATCCGTCGGGCTCGACGAGCCCGTCGAAATCGACGTCGCGGAGGAACGAAGCCCAGGAAGGCACGCCGTCGGTACGGATCCGCTCCAGCGCGCGCAAGCGCAGTCGAAGCATCCAATCCGGCTCGCCGCGCTGCTTCGAGAGGGATTCGACTCGAGGGAGACCCGGTCCGGGATCCAAGGGCACGCCTCCCGGCTCCTCCCGCGACGCCGTCCAAGGGAGGCCCGCGGAGGTCATGTCACTCCAGAGAAACGGTCCCCGTCTTCGCCTCGAGCGCCGCTTCGAGCGTGTGCCACGGCAGGCTCGCGCACTTCACCCGCACCGGGAATTCGCAGACGCCCGAGAGCACCGCGAGCTTTCCGAGGGAACCATCGACGGGATCGCCCGGACGCCCGGTCACCATCTTGTGGAACTTCTCGAACATCGTGTGGGCTTCCACCTTCGACTTTCCCTTGACCGCGTCGGTCATGAGCGAGGCCGACGCCTTCGAGATCGCACAACCTTGTCCGAGGAACGCGACGTCGGCGATCTTGCCGTCGTCCAGGCGGAGATAGACCGTCACGCGGTCTCCGCAGAGTGGATTGTGGCCGAGTGCCTTCGCACTGGCGTCTGCAATCTCATGGAAGTTGTGCGGCCGCTTGCTGTGGTCCAGGATCGTCTCCTGATACAGCTCGCGCAAGTCGGGCATCATCGCACCTCCGTTGAACTCGGGGGATTCCCCATGAATGCAACGGAATCGCGCTTCATAAGGCCTCGCCGAGGCCCGATCCCTTTGGCAGCCGCGACAGGATCAACTGGTCGAGTTTGATGCGAATCGGGGCGACCTTCACCTGATTCACGACGTCCGCGACGAACGCGTAGGTCAGGACGTTCCGGGCCGCCTCCTCGTCGATCCCTCGGGACCGAAGGTAGAACACGGCGTTGTCGTCGAGTTGGCCAATCGTCGAGGCATGATTGCACTTCACGTCATCGGCGAGGATCTCGAGGCCGGGCGTGCTGTCGACGAACGCCTCGTTGGAGAGGAGGAGGTTCTTGTTCGTCTGGCGGGCGACCGTCTTCTGCGCGTCCTTGCGGACGTAGATGTTCCCATTGAACACCCCACGGGCCTTGTCGTTGAGGATGCCCCGGTACAACTCGACGCTGGTGCACGATCGAGCCACATGATCGATCCGCGTGTAGTTGTCGTGCTGCTGCGTCCCCGTCGGCATGAACACCCCGTTGAGCGTGAGCTGGCCACCCTCCCCGCCGAACTTCGTGAGCACGGTGTTCCTTGAGAGGGCGCCGCCAAAAGACATCGAGTGCGCGGTCACGGACGAATCCCGGTCTTGTTCGATCGTCATCGCCCCGAAGTGAAACGCCTTCTCCGACTCCCGTTGGACCTTGTAGTGCTCGAGCACGGAGGCGGGACCCACGATGACCTCCGTGACGGCGTTCGTCAACGTAACGTCCGGCGCCCAACCCGCGTACGTCTCGATGACGGTCGCCTGGCCGTTGGGGCCAAGCACGATGAGGTTCCGAGGGTACGAAACGATGGGAAGATCCTTCGACGTCGAGAGGAAGATGAGATGGATCGGCTCCTCGACGACCGTGTTGCGGGGTACGTCGACGTACGCGCCGTCTTGGAAGAACGCCGTATTGAGGGCGACGAACGGATCGTCCTCGAATTTCGCGTGTCGCGTCAGATGAGGACGCAGCGCTTCCGGCTCCGAGCGGAGGATCTCGGCCATCGGAAGGACCCGAACGCCCTCCGGGAGCGACCGCAGATACGACAGGCGCGGTGAATAGCGCCCGTTCACGAAGACGACCCGGCTCGTCTTCAGGACCCCATAAGTGAAGGGGTCGAGGCGCTCCGCGACGACGCCGTCCGGACGCGCAAGGATCGCGGACTTGAACGGTGCCCGCAGGAGGGGCGCGAGGCTCGTGTATTTCCATTCCTCGTGCTTCTGCGTCGGGAATCCGAGGGCCTCGAATCGGCCGATCGCGGCCTTGCGCGTCGCCTTGAGCCACTTTGGCCCGCCGAGTTCCTTCTCCGACGACGTGAACTCCGCGACGTACGTCTGTTTCACGTCGACGGCCACCGCCACGGGCGTCACCGACCTCACGCGCGCGCGGACTGCGGCCTCGGGGCCTCCTCGAGGATCCAGCCGTATCCGTGCTTCTCGAGGTTCCGCGCGAGGTCCGCATCGCCGCTCTTCACGATCTTGCCGTCGACGAGGACGTGCACGACGTCCGGGACGACGTAATCGAGGAGCCGCTGATAGTGCGTGACGACGAGCATCGCCCGCTTCGGGCTGCGCATCGCGTTGATGCCGCTCGCGACGAGCCGCAGCGCATCGATGTCCAGGCCGGAGTCCGTCTCGTCGAGGATGCAGAACTTCGGCTCGAGGACGGCCATCTGGAACACCTCGTTCTTCTTCTTCTCGCCGCCGGAGAAGCCTTCGTTGAGACCGCGCTTCATGAACGTCTCGTCGAGCGCGAGGAGCTTCGCCTTCTCCTGGACGAGGGTCATGAAGTCCATCGCGTCGATCTCCTCCTGGCCGTGGTACTTCCGGATCGCGTTCAGCGCCGCTTTGAGGAAGTACGCGTTGCTCACGCCGGGGATCTCGACGGGGTACTGGAAGGCCATGAACACGCCTTCGCGCGCGCGGTCCTCGGGTCGCATCTTCAGGAGGTCTTTCCCCTCGAAGCGGACCGTGCCTTTCGTGACTTCGTACGTGATGCGGCCCGCGAGCACCTGCGCGAGCGTCGTCTTGCCGCTTCCGTTCGGGCCCATGATCGCATGGACCTGACCGGGCTGGATCGTGAGGTCGATCCCCTTCAGGATTTCCTTGCCGCTCACGTTCACGTGCAGATTCTCGATCTCAAGCATGCCGTCTCCTCCCTTGTGCGCGAGCGCGATCAGCCGACCGTGCCCTCGAGATTCAGGCTCACGCTGATCAGCTTCTGGGCCTCGACCGCGAACTCCATCGGGAGTTTCAGGAAGACCTGCTTGCAGAAGCCGTTCACGATCATGTTCGTCGCGTCTTCGGGCGTGAGGCCCCGAGTCTGGCAATAGAACAGTTGCTCGTCCCCGATCTTCGAGGTCGAGGCCTCGTGTTCCATCTGCGCGGTCGGGTCCTGCACTACGATGTCGGGGAACGTGAAGGCGGCGCAGGTCGAGCCGACCAGGAGGGAGTCGCACTGGGAGTAGTTGCGCGCGCCCGTGGCGCCCTTGTGGATGTGCACGCGGCCGCGGTACGTGTTCCGACCGTAGCCCGCGGAAATGCCTTTCGAGATGATCGTGCTGCGCGTGTTCTTCCCGATGTGCAGCATCTTCGTCCCCGTGTCGGCCTGCTGGTAGTTGTTCACCACCGCGACGGAGTAGAATTCGCCCTGGGAGTTGTCGCCCTGGAGGATGCAGCTGGGGTACTTCCAAGTGATCGCGGAGCCCGTCTCGACCTGCGTCCAGGAGATCTTCGAATTGATCCCGAGGCACTTGCCGCGCTTCGTGACGAAGTTGTAGATCCCGCCCTTCCCTTGCTTGTCGCCCGGATACCAGTTCTGGATCGTCGAGTACTTGATCTCCGCGTTGTCGAGGGTGATCAGCTCGACGACCGCCGCATGGAGCTGGTTCTGGTCGCGGATCGGGGCCGTGCAGCCTTCGAGGTAGCTCACGTACGCGCCTTCGTCCGCGATGATCAGCGTGCGCTCGAACTGGCCCGTGTCCTGCGCGTTGATCCGGAAGTACGTGGACAGCTCCATGGGGCACCGCACGCCGGGCGGGACGTAGGCGAAGGACCCGTCGGAGAACACGGCGCTGTTGAGGCCCGCGAAGTAGTTGTCGTTGAAGGGCACGACCGTGCCGAGGTACTTGCGGACGAGGTCCGGGTGCTCCTGGACCGCCTCGGAGAACGAGCAGAAGATGATCCCGAGCTCCGCGAGGCGCGCCTTGAACGTCGTCGCGACGGACACGCTGTCGAGCACCGCGTCAACCGCGACGCCCGCGAGGCGCTCCTGTTCCAGGAGCGGGATGCCGAGCTTCTCGTACAGACCCCGGATCTCCGGGTCGACGTCCTCGAGGCTGTTCACGGGCTTCTTCGGCCTCGGGGCCGCGTAGTAGATGATGTTCTGGTAGTCGATCGGCGGATACGTGACGTTCGACCACTTCGGCTCCTTCATCGTGAGCCAGTGGCGGAAGGCCCGGAGACGCCAGTCGAGCATCCACTCCGGCTCCTTCTTCTTCTGCGAGATGAGCCGGACGACGTCCTCGCTGAGGCCCTTCGGGACCGTCTCCTCGTCGAGGTCCGAGACGAAGCCGTACTTGTACTCCTGCTTCGCCATCTGCTCCTGGAGTACGCTCTTGGTGACCATGGGAGACGCCTCCCGTTCTCGAGAAGCGGAATGGACACTATAACGTTGTTATATATATCTTTGGTCGTTCGTGAGACGAATGACGTGGTTCCCTCCTGGAGCGGACGTGTTTGACCCGTTCCGACGAACCCGTGACGGAAGTCTTAAGACGAGGGCCCGCGTTCGAACGGATTGAGAGACGATCCGCGTGATGGCCCCCCAAGAGTTGCCGCTGGTCGTGACGGATGGCGCCGTCCGGCGCATCCACACGCTGCAGCAGAAGGAGAAAAAGCCCGGGGCCTCCCTGCGTCTGCGGATCATCGCGGGCGGGTGCAGCGGGATGCAGTACCGCATGGACCTCGCGGACGCCGCGCGGCCGACGGACCTGGTCGTCGCGGAGCAGGACGTCAAGGTGTTCGTGGACCCGAAGAGCATGACGTACCTCCGCGGCTCGAAGCTCGACTGGGAGGAAGACCTCTTCGGCGGGCAGTTCAAGATCTCGAACCCGAACGCGAAGCACTCGTGTTCGTGCGGCCTGAGCTTCACGATCTGAGCCGCGCTCAGAGCGCGTTCGCGAGCATCTCCGCCAGATCGACGATGCCGATCTGCATGTTGCGCCGTTGCGCGATGTCGTCGAAATGCATCTCCGCGTGAGGGCACGTCGTCACGAGGCTCGTCGCGCCGGTGTCCTCGGCCGCATCGAGCCGCCGCTGCGCGACGCCCGCGGCCTGCTCCGGGAACACGGCGGGGAATCCGCCGCCCGCGCCCGAGCAAAGCGCGTCCTCCTTCGAAGGGAGAATTTCGAGGATCTTCAGGTCCTTGATGAACTTCAGCGCCTGCCGCGGCGGCTCGTACACGTTGCAGACGCGGGACATGTGGCACGCGTCGTGGAAGGCGATCTTTTGCGGGAGCGGCTTCGTGAAGGCGATCCGCTTCTCCCGAATCAGCTTCTCGACGTAGTGGGCGACGTGGAACACGCTGTACGGTGGGTTTCCGCCCCACTGCTTGTAGTCCCGCGCGAACGAGCGGTAGCATTCCGCGCACGCCGTGACGAGGACCTTCGCCCCGGTCTCCTGGACCGCGCGAACGTTGTGCGGCATGAGCTCGTCCTTCGTGTACTGCTGGTAGCCCATCCGCGCGAGCGGTGCGCCCGTGCACCACTCCTCGGTCCCGAGGATCTTGTACGGCACCTTGGCGGCGTTCAGGATCTTCACGACGGCCCGGGCGATCTGTTGTTTCTTGTAGCTCGCCACGCAGCCCACCCAGTACACGACTTCGGGCGTCTCGGATTGGACGGCTTCGGGTGGGATCCACGCGGTGCGCCGGTCGGCGGGCTCGCCGAACAGGTTGTGCGTCTCCCGCACGTTCTCCAGATACGGCGTGAGCTGCGGCCGCTCGTACCCGGATTTCACCATCCACTCCTTGACGTCGTCCCACAGGCCGTCGAACGGGATGTCGACGGGGCAGATGGCCTCGCAGGCGCCACACCCGGTGCACTCCCAGGCGTTCCGCGCGAAGTCCTCGCCGGGCTTGACGTGGCGGCCGAGGAGGCGGTCGAGCGGGCCGCGCATCTCGTACTGCCGCAACGCGAAGATGCGACCGCGCGGCGATGCCCCTTCCCATCCAGCCTCCTGGTACGCCGGACAGACGGGGACGCAATACCCGCACATCGTGCAGGCGTGGATGTCTTCCTGAATGGGAGGCATCTTCGTGAGACGGGCCATGTGATCCCCCTGCCCGCTCAGGTCCGTAGCTCCGCGAGCTGGCGGTCCGCGTGCGCGACCTCCGACTCCTCGTCGCGCGCCAACTCCTCGAAGACGGCCTGCGCCGGTCTCTCCGCCTTCGAGGCCGCCTCCCGGAACAACGCGGCCGACTTTCGGCCCGAGTCGCGGGCGATCTCCCAGGCTTTCGTCAGAGCAATCTCCTTCTCAAACGCATACCGCGCGGCGCCGCAGTTCGGGCACTGGTTCGGCATCGACTTCGTCTCGGTGGTGTACCCGCAGACGTAGCACTCGACCTTCGAGACCGCGTCCATCGGGAAGATGCCCGGCAAGACGGCCGCATCCTTCGCGGTCCGACCGGTGACGGCTTCGAGCCGCGCGAGCTGCGCCCGCTTCCGCCGGCCGAGTTCCTCGAACGCGACCTTGACGCGGACCTCGGCGACCGCCGCGTTCGCGAGGTCGTAGAACGTAAGCCCTTCGACGACGGCCCCGATCGCCCGCGCGAGGGCGCCCGACTCGTGCCCGCCCTTCGAGGTCAAAGTACCCCCGCCACCCCAACGCCGATTCGGCTGGATACGGGAGAGAGAATATCAAGATTTGGTACTTGGTTGAGGGCATTTCGGAGGGGCGTTCAGATGCCCCAACCGAACTGCTTCTTCGCGGTCTCCGACATCATCTCGGGGGTCCACGGCGGATCCCAGACGATGTCGACCTTCGCCTCTTTGATCCCCGGCAACTGCTCGAGCTTGCGCTTCACATCCTGGTGGATGTACGCGGACGCCGGGCAGCCCGGTGCGGTGAGCGTCATGCGGACGTCGACCTTGCCTTCCTCGCCCTTGAGCTCGATGTTGTACACGAGGCCGAGGTCGTAGATGTTGATCGGAATTTCCGGATCGTAGCACTTCCGGAGCACGCCGATCACTTCGTCCTTGGTCGCCATGTCGAATCGCCGCTCGTTCCTACGGACCCGGTCCGATATTAACGTTCCGTTTCGGGAGCGAGGGCCTTGCGGCCCGCGAAGCCAGACTCGAGCGGGTGCCACCACGCGACGCGGTCCTCGCCCCGCTGCCAGCACAGATACGCAACCTCGTCCCCGATCCGCGCGGGGAAGTCGACGAGGCCGCGGTGCAGGTCCTTGACCTCGACCCCGAGAGCGTGGATCTCATCGAGATGCGCCTGCACGGATTGCTCCAGGTCGAGCTGTTCCGCGAGCGCCTTCGCGTACGGATCGCGGTCCTCCACCGGCGCGGCGACGAGGCCTTCGCCCCAGTATGACTCGGCGTCATCGACGAGGTCCCGCAACTCCCGCAATCGGGCAAGCATCGGATCGAGCCGCCGGAAGAGCTGCTCGAGGGTCGGGATGAGGGCGTCCGCCTCCTTCTGATTGAACAAGCGCACGGGCGCGTACGGATGCATGCGGAGGTCGGCGGGTCCACCCATCGAAATCCTCGAAGTCTTTCATCGCTCCCGAAGGACATTACACTTTGCCCTACGTCAGGTGGCGGGCTTCCCGGACCGCACGGGCCGCGGCCACCATGTTCGCCAGCTTCGCTTGGGCCTCTTCGACGGTGCGGGTCTTGAGGCCGCAATCCGGATCGATGTAGAGCTTGGACGGTTCGAAGATTGTCAGGGCCTTCTCGATGCGCTCCCGGATCAGCGATTCCGGTTCGATGACGTGGCTGTGAACGTCGACCACGCCGAAGGCAATCTCCTTCCTCAGCGGCTCCCGCTTGAAGCGCTCGAGCAGGTCGAGTCCCGAGTTCGACATCTCGAGGTCGAGTTGGTCGACCGGGAGCTTGTTGAAGTACTCGAAAATCTCGTTGTAGTTGCCGTAGCAGGTGTGGAGGATCGTCTTCGCCTCGAGGCCTTTCGTCACCTCGCCGACCGCCTGGACGAGGAGCGGCAACTCGTCGAACCGCGTTGAGAGCGCCGGCTCATCGACCTGCACGATCTTCGCGCCGGCGGCCTCGAGGGCAAGCGCCTCCTGGTGCAGGAGCTTCGCGAACGCGAGGCACGCCTCCTCCCGCGAGCCGTAGAACTCGTCGAACGACCAGTCCATCATCGTGTACGGGCCGGTGATCATGCCCTTGACGGGCTTCTTCGTGCGGGCCTGTGCGAATTTGAACCAGTCGACGGAGATCGGTCCGCGGAGTCGGAGCTCGTCGACGATGATCGGCTTCTTGTAGTATCGGTTGCCGTACGACCGGACGAGGCCCGAGATTTCCGTCCCCTCGATGTTCTCCGCGAAGTACGTCGCCATGTCGCCGCGATATTGCTCGCCGTCGACGGGGATGTCGATGCCGATGTGCTCCTGGTACCGGATCCACTCGCCGGTCGATTTCTCCTCGAGGTCCCGAAGGCCTTCAGCGGTGAGCTCACCCTTCGCGGCCTTCGTCCGAGCGCGCATGAGATAGTCCGGCTTCGGGAACGATCCGACGCTCGTGGTGAGGAGCGCGCTCATCCGCCCACCCCGATCTTCTTCGCCGTCGCGGCGAGGATCCGCAACTTCTCGCGCGCGCGATCCCGCGGGAGGAACTCGAGCCCGTTCGAAGGCGAGAGGTACGAGGACTTCAGGTCCACGGAGTCCTTGAGGCTCAAGACTTTCTTCGCGACGTCGGCGGGGGCCTCCTGCTTCGTGTTCCGCGCGTCGATCACGCCGAGGACGAGCGGCTTCTTCGATCCTTGCTTCGCAATCGACGTCCACGTGGCGGCACCTTGGACGAGGTCGAAGCCGATCAGGTCCGCCGGGGCGTGGACGACGTCCTCGTAGATTCTTGCGACGTCTCCGAAGTACGTGAAGAGCGTCAGCGGGGTGTTGCCTTTGCGCGCGCGGACCCGCTCGAGGCCTTCGACGGCCAGCGAGAGATCCTTCGGGTATCGCGTCAACGCCGGTTCATCAATCTGCACGTGCGACGCGCCCGCACGGACGAGCGCCCCCACTTCCTCTCCCAGGGCGGTCGCGAGGTCGAGCGTGAGCGCCTTCTTCTTTCCGTAGTGCTTGTCGAGCGCGAGCGACGCAAGGGTCAGCGGGCCCGTGAGGACCGCCTTCACGGGAGCCTTCGAGTTCGCCGTCGCGAACTTCCAGTCGTCCACCAAGATCGGCGCCTTCCATGCGACGGCCCCTTGGACGACGGGTTGGCGGTAGTACGTGTTCGTGTCGAAGTAGCGCACGAGGCCGTTGGTCTCGATGCCACCGAAGGACCGGGCGATGTGGCTCTGGCTGTCGTACCATCCGATCTGGCCGTCCGTGACCAAGTCGATCCCGGCATCGTTCTGCTCCCGTAGGGCGGCCTTCATGACCTCCCGTTCCGCATCGCGGAGAGAAGCGGCGTCCGCGTCGCCCTTGTCGACGCGCGCGATCGCTCGGCGCAGCGATTGCTCCTCGTGGGTGTCCCCGACACGGGGATAGCTGCCGACGACCGTGGTGCGGACCATGAATTGCAGCCTCCGAATGGCCGTGAGTCGGTGTGGATAATGGGAATAGGATAAAAGGGTTGCAATGCCGATAGGAATAATCGGTCGACGCCGATCGGCTACTTCTCGACCTGCTCTTCGAGCAGCTTGACCTCGCCGGGCAGGTTGATGTGGTAGAAGCCTTCGAGGTCCTTGTACCCGATCTCCTCCATGTGGAGGCAGTCGACCGGGCAGACGTCCACGCACTGCTGGCACCCGATGCACTTCGTGTAGTCGAACTCCGGGATCACGATCGGCTTGCCTTTCCGGTCGTTCGGGCCGTCGAGCATGTCGATGCAGCGCGTCGGGCATTCGCGCTCGCACTTGCGGCAGCCGATGCACACGTCCACCTCGAGGATCGGATGCTCGCCCATGCGGTTGATGAGGACGATCTCCTTGTCCGAGTTCTCCTTCGGCATCCGGAGTTCGTCCGCTTTGTAGTAGAGGTCCTCACGCGCGTAGTCCGCGAGCTCGAACTCCTGGGTGAAGTTCCAGGCGTCCGTGGGGCAGTACTCCATGCAGTTCCCGCAGAAGAGGCAGTGGCCGACGTCGACCGCCGGCCGGCGGATGATCTTCTTCATCTCGTCGAGCTGGGCGCGGCTCGGGTTCAGGTACTCCGACGTCGGTTCGACCTCGTAGAACTCGAAGTAGATGCACTCGTTCGGGCAGACCTTCGCGCACAGCTCGCAGCCGATGCACTTGAACCAGTCGATGCTGTGCTGGCCGCGATACGCGAGCGGCAGCTCCACCTTCTGATACGGATACATGTGGGTCACGGGCTTGCGGCCGCCCGGGATGAGGTGGTTGATGCCCGGCATCGTGACGAGGGCCTGCTTGATCGTCGCGAGGAGCGGCCGGACCGTGCCGCCGACGATCCCGACCTTCCGCTTGCGCGCCTCAGGTTCGGACTTGGGGGACTTCATAGGTGTATTCGCCCTTCTGCATGTCCATCAGCTGGCCTTCGCGCGCGCTGACGAGGCGACCCTTCCGCGTCTTCACCCATCCGGTCCGCTCCGCCTTGATCTTCGCGCTCAGCTTGAGGAAGCCGTCGATGAGGGCCTCGGGCCGGACGGGGCAGCCGGGGATGAAGATGTCCGTGGGGACGAACGTGTACGATCCCTTGACGACCGAGTACGAGTCGTAATAGGGACCGCCGCAGATCGTGCACTCCCCCATCGCGATGACCCACTTCGGCTCCGCCATTTGCTCGTAGAGCCGCCGGACGGCGGGTCGCAGCTTGAGAGAGATCGGGCCATTCAACAGGAGGACGTCACACTGCCGCGGGGACGATCGGTAGATGATCCCGAAGCGCTCCGCATCGTAGCGGGGGTCCGACGTCGCCGCCATCTCGATCGCGCAGCACATGATTCCGAAGTGCAGCGGCCACGTTGAGTTGCGCTTGGCCCAGTTGAAGAACTCGCCGACGAGTCCGCCTTTGATCTTCTCGAGGAGCGCCCCGCCAGGCCCGCGCTTCATCGGCGCGTCGATGTTCTCCTCGACCCACTGCACGAAATCCTTGGATCGAAGGCCGACGATGTTCGCCTGCTCCGCGCGCTGGATCATGGCTCATGGCCTCCTTTCGACCGATGGACGTCCGCTTCCGGATGTCTCGAATGACCGGGTCGTTCTTAACCCTTCCCTGCCTACGATGTGTTGGTGAGAGGGAGAGCGGTCTCTCCGGAGGATTCACCCTCCCGGTCGGCTTAAACATGTGTCGCCGCTCGTCACATCGGACTGCGCGATTCGAGGCCGCCCCAGGCGGCCCACCACGGCTCGTCGGAGAGGAGGACCCCCGGATTGAGGAGTCCGAGGGGATCTAGGGCTTGCTTGATCGTCTGCATCACGCGGTAGACCTGGGGGCCCCAGACCTTCGGCAACGTCTCGGCCCGAATCCGTCCGATTCCGTGCTCTGCGGACGGCGCGCCTCGGAAGCGCCCGAGCACGGCTTCATCGAACTCCGTGCGTAGAGCCTGCATCCGTCCGAAGTCCTCCGGGTCCGTCGGGTCGAAGAACGGCCGGAAGTGCGTGTTCCCGTCGCCGATGTGACCGTAGATGCCCGCATCCGTCGAGTGCCGACGGGCGAGGTCGACGAGAAAGTCCATGAACTCCGGGACGCGGTCGCGCGGCACGACCGGATCCTCGACGAATCCCCAAGGCTTCCGGCGGCCCGGCCGCTGGATGATCGTCGGGAGGAGGGAGCGACGGACCTTCCAGAGGGTCGCCTGACGCTCCGGATCGTCGGTGACCTTGATCGGTCGGCTCAAGCGATACTGCGGAGATAGGCGATCGACAATCGACTTTGCGATACCGCTCAAGTCTCCCTCGTCGAATTCGATGAGGAGCATGGCCTCCGCGGACGCGGGTACCCCGAGCGCATCCCGATCAAGGAGACGGAGCGAGCTGCCATCGATTGCCTCGAGCGCACTCGGGCCCATCGGGAGCACCTCGGCGACGACAACCCCCAAGTCCCGGAAACGTTCCAGGTACAGGAGCAAGGTGAGACGGCGTTCCGGGAGGGGAATCACGCGCAGCGTGGCTTCCGTCACGATGCCCAAGGTTCCTTCGCTCCCGACGAAGAGCGATACGAGCGGGAATTGACCGCGGGGCAGCGCGTCCGCAATCGCGAAGACGTTGTATCCGCACGCGTGCTTCCGAACCGGCCGTCGGGCGGCGAGGATTTCGGTTCGATTCCCTTCGATCGCGCGACGAATCGTTTCCAGAGCCGGCGCTTGATGGATGAGGTCCTTCCAGGTCTCTCCCGCAATCGCCGTGTCCTTCGCCTCGAGCACGGTGCCATCGGCCAAAGCGACCCGCAACCCGAGGACGTGGTCTCGAGTCTGCCCATACTTCACGCTGCGATAGCCGCTTGCGTTGTGGCCGATCATCCCCCCGATGCGGCACAGATCTTGACTTCCGGGATCCGGGGCGAAACGCAGGCCGCGATCACGCAATCGAGCATTCAACTCCGATAGAAGAATGCCCGGCTGCACGCGGACCCACCGCTGCGCCTCGTTGAGTTCAAGGATCCTGGCGAAGCGAGTCGTATCGAGGATCACGCCCGGTCCGATGGCGGCACCGGACAGCGAGGTCCCGGAGGCACGGGGCGTCACCGGGACGCCGATCTCGCGACAGACCGCCAACGTCCGGAGCACATCATCCTCCGACCGCACCATCGCGATCGCGCGCGGCTCGACGACGCACGGGCTCGCGTCCGTGGCGTAAGCATGGCGGCTCGCCTCGTCCACGAGGACGTTCTCCTGACCGAGGCCGGCCTCGAGGGCCGTCCGGAGGTCCGCGTCACTCACCATGGAGGGGCCGCGACGCGTCGAACGTTCGCCCGCTAGTTCCGTCTTTCGGAGACGGGTGTCACTGGCCTCCGTAACAACGTTTATGGCGGCCCGTGTCTTCGACGGCGTCCGTGCCCATCAACGCGGACCGAATCCGGAGGCTCATGGACCATGGGCTCACGGAATACCAGGCCCGCGTTTATCTGACTCTCCTCGACCTCGGCACCGCAACCGCGAGCCAGATTCCCGCCATGTCGAAGGTTCCGCGGACGCGGATCTACTCGACCATGCAGCAGCTGCACGAGAAGGGCCTCGTGCAAATCCTCCCGGAGACCCCGCTGCGATACAAGGCCGTCCCTTTCGCGACGTACCTGCGGACCCTCGCCGACGACCTTCGATCCCGCGCGAAGCAACTTGACGCGGGCGTGGAGTCCCTTGCGCGCGAGTTCGCGATCAACGCGCAACAGGAACCCGAATCACGGGGCCGGTTTGAGGCGATCTACGGACGCAAGAACGTGCGCGAGCGGCTCCTGAAGATGTACGACTCCGCGACACGGGAAGTCATCGGCATCGGGACGACGAAGAGTCCCGGCCGGATCTTGGGCGCGTTCATGCCGAACCTCGTGGACCGGGCGAAGCAGGGCGTGCGGCTGAAGTATGCGTTCTGCTTCACGCCGGAGAACCGCGAGGACGTGAAGTCGCTCCTCCGACACGCGGAGGTCCGCCATATCGACTTCATGATGCCCGTCTACATGCACGTGTTCGACGGGAAGGAGTTCCTGATGAGCCACCCGATCCCCGATGACGATTCGTCCTACCGCGGAGATGACATTGCCGTGTGGACGGATGATCCGGCGATCGCGGACGCGATGTCGGAGATGTCCGAGCGGATCTGGGAGATGGGCAAGCCCGCGCAGGAGATCCTCGAGAGTTCGCGGGGCGTGAAGCGCGCCGCCGTCACGACGAGCTGACGGAAATCCGCGCAACACAGGCCGACCCCAGTGCGACTGTGACAGTTTCACTACATTGGCAGAGAGGTCATCTCGCTGTTTTTGAATCTCCGAGAGTGGAGCGGAAAAAGATTGAGCTCTCACTACGCGCACGACGCCGGATCTGCTTGATAGTTCGTTGCAAACCCACCGCATCAGCATGCGTCAGCTCCTTGAGGTCGCGGTTCTGGCGTGCTAGTTCAGCTTGCACCAGCGGATGCGCAATTATCCGAGACTCCGCACGTGCTCGTTCATCGGGCCCACCTCTCCAATCTATGTTTTCGGTGATCCCGACATAACTGTCGAGCGCCTCGTACGCACGCCTCCCCGACCATACGGCCTCTTGCGCCCCTGCCTTCAAGCGGCATTCGAATGCGTATGCAGCCGCGGCTACCGCGTCGTCGGCGTAATCCTGCTCCGGGACCCAACGACCCTCATGTTCTCCAGGGAGGAGCAGCGTGCACTCATCGATCGACGTCTGAATGCTGCGCTCCGACATGCGATTGCCTGCAAGGTCATCCCATAATTGCGTGAGCATCGTCGCGAGCGTTGCGGGAGCTCCTCTGCCCGTTAGAGCGGAGAAAATGTAGTATGATGGCAGCAACCGCTCTGCACATGCAGCGGCAAAGGCCACCCGGGCGTCAGTTGGAAGCCTCTCCAGATCCCCCAAGAGCTGAGTCTCATCAAACTTGAGTATCTCCGGCAAGTCCAGGGATGTGAATCACATGGTACCTCTTGAGTCCTACGACTAGGCCCCTGGATGGACGGAAAGGCCACGGAGGAGTTTCGGCAGATCCGTCAGCGGCTCCCCGTTCGCGTCCTGGATTGGCTGGAGCGCGGGCGGCCTCTCGAGATATGACGGGACCCGTTGGGCGATTCGCTCCTCGAACGTGGGGATGTGCTCGTTCTTGTAGAACACGCCGATCGGGATGTGGTCGCCCCACTCGAGCGCTTTCTCCAGGGCCTGCGTCGTCTTCTTCTCGACCTCGTTCGGCTCGTGCACGACGGGATCGAATCCCCGGTCCTCGAGCTTATAGACGCGAGGCATGGCCCGGCCGGACGCCTCGTCCTTCCGGTCCTCGCCGCCGTACCACTCCTTCGTGTTGATGTCGTTGTACGTCGGGCACGGCTGGAGCACGTCGAGGAAGGCGTAGCCCTTGTGCTCGATTCCCTGCTTGATCAGCGCGACGAGGTGCTTGATGTCGTACGAGTACCCACGGCCGACCCACGTCGCGCCCGCCGCGAGGGCGAGCCAGATCGGGTTCACCGCATCGTTGATGTTCGGGTGGGCGAGAGACTTTGTCTGGACGCCGAGCTTCAGCGTCGGCGCGGCTTGGCCCTTCGTCAGGCCGTAGACGCCGTTGTCGTGGATGATGTACAGCATGTCGAGGTTCCGACGGCCCGCGTTCACGAAGTGACCGCCGCCGATCCCGAGGCCGTCTCCATCGCCGCTCAGGCAGAGGACCTTGATCTGCGGGTTCGCGAGCTTCACGCCGGTCGCGTACGGAAGCGCGCGGCCATGGAGCGTGTGCACGCCGTACGTCTTTACGTAGTGCACCGTCTTCGCGGAGCATCCGATCCCGGAGACGATCGTCACGCGGTGCGGCTCCACCTTCATCTCCGCGAGGGCCATCTGGATCGTCCGCAGGATGCCGAAGTCGCCGCATCCCGGGCACCAGTCGTTGTGGACCTCCGTCGCGAAATCCGACGGCTTCAGGACTTGCTCAAGCGCCACGGGTCAGCACCGTCCTCTTCTCCGCCTTTCCCTTAAGGACCGCCTGGAGGGCGTCGTACAGTTCCGTGTTGGACATGGGTCGCCCGTTGTACTTCAGGATGGAGTGCGTCATCTCGATCCCCGTCCGCTCGCGCACGAGGCCGCCAAGCTGTCCACCGAAGTTCATCTCGACATCGATCCGCTTCTTCGCCTTCTTGAGGCGCGCCAAGACGGCGGCCTCGGGGAACGGATTGAGGAGGCGGATGTGAAGGTATCCGATCTTCGCGCCCTCGGCCCAGAGGCGGTCGAGCGCGTCGAGGAGGGCGCCTTTCGTCGAGCCCCACGAGACGATCACGTTCGGGGCGTCGTTGGGCCCGAAGTAGCGGAGCTTGAAGTCCTCCGTGAGTTCCCTCGCCGCCAGATCGAGCTTCGCGAAGCGCTTCTCCATCATCGCGTTGCGCACGGCCGGGTCCTCCGTGATGTGCCCGAGCTCGTCGTGCTCGTCTCCCGTGTTCCAGAAGATCGTGCCCTCTTGGCCCAGGATCGCGCGGGGCGAAATCGGGCCGTGGCCGAAATCGAAGCGCTCGTACGGAGCGGATGAGCCGCCGTTGTTGGCGGGTACGAGGACGCCGCGATCGATGCGCAGGTCGGTCAGGTCCGGAACGGGGATCGTCGCGTAGCTGTTCGCGAGCGCCTTGTCGACCAGGTGGATGACCGGCATCTGATACCGTTCCGCGAGGTTGAACGCGATCAGGCCATCGCGGATGCATTCCTCGAAGTCGCCGCTCGCGAGGAGGATGCGCGGTGCCTCGCCGTGGCCCGCGTGGAGCGCGAACCGGAGGTCCCCTTGCTCGTGCCGCGTCGGCATGCCGGTGCTGGGGCCCGCCCGCTGATAGAGCGTGATGACGAGCGGCACCTCATTGATCGAGGCCCAGCCGATCCCTTCCATCATGAGCGAGAAGCCCGGTCCGCTCGTCGCGGTCGCGGATCGAACGCCGGTGAGGGCCGCGCCCGTCGCCATCGTGACGGCTGCGATCTCGTCCTCCGTCTGGACGACGAGGACGGACCCCGGCGGGGGGTCCGCGCCGTTCTCTTCCCGCACCTGGACGAGCTCGTTCTCCTCGAGGAACTCGCTCTCATCGGAGGCGGGGGTGATCGGGTAGTAGGTCTGGAATCGCATGCCGCCGTAGACCTTGCCCAGCGCGGTCGCCTGCGCGCCGGTCAGGAACAGCCGCGGCTCCGGCGCAGGGATTTTCTCGAGGCGATACGCGAAATCGGGCACGAGGGACTTCGCGATATCATACGCCTTGTGTGCCCCGGACGCGTTCATCGTCACGATCTTCGCCTTGTTGCGGAAGACCTCCGCGAGGGCCGCTTCCATCATGGAGAAGTCGAACTGAAGGAGGCCGAACGATGCGCCGACGGCGAGCATGTTGACGACGCGCGAGATCTTGCTGAGCTGATCGATCTTGAACTCGTCCGCGATCTGTTCGAGGAGATCCTTGAAGGGGATCGGGACGAGGGTGACGCCCCGCTGCTTGGAGGCCCCGAGCATGTCGTCGAGCGTTTCACCGACGCCGCGGGAGATCAGGTACGTCTTCAGGTCCGCGAGAAGCCGCTTCTCAATCGTCGGGACGTCCGAGAGTCGGGTCTTGCCGAGGGACGGATCGTAGATGATTGCGCCGTCGTCCGTTACTTCGCGCGCGTGCCGGAATAGGGTCTCCGCCTCGAACGTGGCGAGGACGTTGACGGAATCGATGTGCGAGCGCACGACGTTTGGCAGCGCGCGGAGCGCGAAGTACGAGTGCTCGCCCATGATGTTCGAGTAGAACTCGCGCTTGCCGAACACGTGGAGACCGCCTTGCGCGCAGGCGCGGGCAAAGACGTTCGCGGACGAGTCGACGCCGCTCCCTTGCGGGCCGCCGATCATCCAGGAGACGTCGTTCGAGGTCACCGTCGATGGACACATGGGATCACGTTGCCCTCACGGCCCAAGGCGGGGGCGTTCATGGGCATTTACCAATTCGTCGCGGGCCCCTTTGAACGGACCGGCCGTCCGTCCGGTTTCTAGGGCTTCCGCCGCATCGTTTCCGGACATCTGTTCGGCCACGGTCTTGGCACGCAAGGGGACCATATGAAACCTTTCCTCCGAATTCAGCGGGACGCGAATCTTGACGCGCCTCAGGGAGGAACGCCGGTCGACGCACCGAGCTTCGGCGCGCGGCCTCGCGGCAAGACGAGCTGTTGCATGAAACCCTCCATGAACTGGAATCGGTTCCGGAGGGTGACCTCGCTGACGCCGGCGACCTTCGCGATCGCCTTCTGCGGCCGCCGCTCGCCGCACGCGAGGGAGGCGAGGTAGATCGCGGCCGCGGCGGTGCCGGCGGGGGAGAGGGACATCGAGCTGTCGATCTTCTCGAGTTCCTTGAGAATCTTGTGCGACTCCGCCTCGACGGTGTTGCTCAGCCCGAGGCGGGAGCAGAACCGGCTCACGTAGTTGGTGGGCCGGGAGGGCGGCACCCGCAAGGTCAGCGTGCGGAGCAAGGCTCCGTAGGCCTTCCCGATCGTCTTCTTCCTCACGCCGGTGACTTGCTGCAACTCGTCGAGGGTCCGCGGCACCCCATCGATGCGGCACGCCGCATACACCGCGGCGGCGACAATCGCCTCGATCGAGCGGCCCCGCACCAGGCCGCGCTCGAGGGCCTTCTTGCAGATGAACCCGGCCTCGTCCTTCACGGGACGCGGGAGGCCCATAAGAGAGGCGACGCGATCGAGGGATCGGATCGTCTCGGGCAAGCTCCGTTCGCCCGGACGCGAGTGCCCGGAGTGCCGCTGCAGCTTCCGCATCCGGTAGAACTTCTCCCGCTCCCGGAGCGGGATCGTGTTGCCGCGCGCATCCTTGTTCGCGAGCGGGATGATCGTCGTGAGGCCGGACGCACCGGCGACGTAGCTGCGCGGCGCGCCCGTGCGGGCGAGTCGGTCATTCTCCTCGACGGAATACGCGGCCCACTCGGGGCCTTCGTCGATCGCGCTCTCGCTGATCACGAGACCGCAAGAATCGCAGACGAGCTCACCGCGCGTGTAGTCGCGCACGAGGTGCTCGCTGCCGCATTCGGGGCAGATCCGGTCCTCCTCGACAACCGGATCCGCCGACGTCGTCGTCGGCATGGATCTTCCGACCGGCCTCCGGTGGGGAACAAACCTAGAAATATAACGCGTTTATATTATACCTTGTCACCGTGGCTCGTGACACTTTCGGCGGTCCGCCCTGGGACGGGAGGCTGGGAGCCCTCGGCAGGACGAGGGATGTCCTAAAGCCCAGTGACGCTTCGAGGACGCCCGAAATCGGTCGTCCGACGGCGACCCGAGGTCCTTCGCCTGAAACAGGGTGCGGAGTGCCGTGCGCGGTCTGTTTGTCGAGCGCGATGAGTACGACACATTGGCAACATTAATGCCCCGCACCTCCGTCATGCGCAGCGGATTCGTATGACGGACTACCGAATGGAGAAGGACTTCCTCGGCGAACTCAAGGTCCCCAAGGACGCCTACTGGGGCGTCCAGACGCAGCGGGCGATCGAGAACTTCCCCATCAGCGGCATCCGCTTCGGCCGCCGGTTCATCTACGCCCTCGGCCTCATCAAGAAAGCCTGCGCGGAAACGAACATGGAGCTCGGGCTGCTCGACTCGAAGACCGGCAAGGCGATCGTGAAGGCCGCCGAAGAGGTCATGGACGGCAAGCTCGACGCGCAGTTTCCGCTGGACGTGTTCCAGACCGGGAGCGGCACTTCGACGAACATGAATGCGAACGAGGTGATTGCGAACCGCGCGAACGAGATCCTCGGCGTGCCGCTCGGGGAGAAGGGAACCGTGCACCCGAACGACCACGTGAATATGGGCCAGTCCTCGAACGACGTGATCCCGAGCGCGATCCACGTGGCCGCGCTGATGGAGATCGACCACAACCTACTGCCCGGATTACGGGAGCTCGAGGAGAGTCTCGCAAAGAAGGCGAAGGAGTTCGACCCGATCGTGAAGTCGGGACGGACCCACTTGATGGACGCCACGCCAATCCGCCTGGGCCAGGAGTTCTCCGGGTACCAGTCGCAGATCGACCACGGGATCCGCCGCATCTCGGCGTCGCGCGCGGCCCTCGCGGAACTCGCGATCGGCGGGACCGCCGTGGGGACGGGGATCAATGCGCATCCGGACCTGCCCGGTCGGGTCGTCGAGAAAATCAGTACCGCCACGAACACAAAGTTCCGCGTCGCGGAGAACCACTTCGAAGCGCAGGCCTCCCAGGACGCCCTCGTCGAGGCGAGCGGCGCGATCCGGACCGTAGCGGTGTCGATGATGAAGATCGCGAACGACTTGCGGTGGCTCGGATCGGGTCCGCACACGGGCCTGCGGGAGCTGAATCTGCCCGCGGTCCAGCCGGGCTCGTCGATCATGCCGGGTAAGGTCAACCCGGTCATTCCGGAGACGGTCATGCAGGTCGGGGTGACGGCGATTGGCAACGACCTCGCGATCGCGGCCGCCAACACGCACTCGAATCTCGATCTGTCGACGATGATGCCCGTGATGTCCCAGCGCCTGCAGCAGAACATCGAGCTCCTGGCGAACGTCTCGCGCGTCTTCGCCCACAAGTGCATCGACGGGATCACCGCGAACATCGACGTCTTGCAGCGCTACGCCGAATCGAGCCCCGCGATCGCGACGACCCTCAACCCGATCATCGGCTATGAGAAGGCCGCCGAGATCGCGAAGGAAGCCGGTCGTACCGGCAAGACCGTGAAGCAGCTCGTGATCGAGAAGGGAATCCTCAGCGCCGAGGAAGCGGAAAAGGTATTGGACCCGAGGCACCTCACGGCCCCGAGCAAGGACATGCTCGGGGGCGGTGGCGGGTGACGGTCCGGCGCGTGAAGAATCCGAAAGGCGTCGTCGTCCTGTTCAAGACGCATCTCCGGGACGGCGCGGACGTGGCCGCGTACGAACGGACCTCTCGACGGATGCACGAACTCGTCGCCGGGATCCCGGGGTTCATTTCGATCAAAGGGTACACCTCAGAAGACGGGGACACAATCGACATCGTCCGGTTCGAGTCCGAGGAGTCCTTGGAACGGTGGCGCGCCCAACCGGAGCACCGCGACGCGCAACGGCGCGGTCGCGACGAATTCTACGACTTCTATCGGGTCGAGGCATGCAGGGTCGTCCGCGAATACGAGTTCCGCCTGGAGGACCTCGAGGCGATGACCCGAACTGCGGAGATGGGAGAGGACCGGAAACGGCCCCGACCGTGAGCCGCGCAGGATACTCGCACCGGACGCTCGTCGAGAAACTTGGGATCCGGCCGGGGGACAAAATCGCCATCATCGGGGCGCCGGCCGGATACCGGAAGACACTTGGTCCGCTGCCTCCGGACGTCCGCAACCCGGGGCCGAACACGACCAACCTCGATTTCGTCCAGCTGTTCGTGCGGGATCGGAGGGCGCTCGTGGACCAGCTTCGCGATCTTCGGAAGCACATCAAACCCACCGGGATGATTTGGGTCTCGTGGCCGAAGCAGGCGTCCGGCGTCCCATCGGACCTCACGGAGGACGTGATTCGGACGGTCGCAATTGAGACGGGGCTGGTTGATGTGAAGGTCGCCGCAATCGATGAGACGTGGTCCGGTCTCAAGCTCGTCATCCGGGTGAAGGATCGAGTGTAACGCGCCGGGTGAACGAAACAGCTATCCGTGGACTCGTACATCCGCGATCAAGGGAGGTGTTCCGAACGCGACATGACACATCGGAAGGCTTCCCGAGCGAATCTTAGGCCGTTCCGCATCGACGACGCCGCGGACATCTGCCGCATCTACCCGATGTTCTTCGTCGACAACGCGATCCACATCCATGGGGGCAGGCTCACGGTGGCGGAGGCGGATGGTCGAGTCGTCGGAGTGGTCCTGTGGGCGCCTGCGTTCGAGCGCCCATGGTTCGATCCTGCGGTTGAGCGATGGGCGGAACTCCACGAGCTTCACGTCCATCCTGAGTTTCAGAACAGAGGAATCGGGACGCGACTCGCACGCGAGGCCGTCCGTCAAGCGCGAGAAGCGGGATTCTCCGCAATGTATCTCGAGACCGACGATTTCAATGGGCACGCTCGGAGGGTTTACGCGAAGGCCGGTTTCAAAGAGCACAATCGACTCGTCCGGTACAAGATTGTGTTGTGAGGTCGGCGGCCCGGACACGACCTGCGTGTCTATCGCGAGCATTCGGAACCCGGAGACTACCCACCAACGAGTTTCTCCGTGTCGATCTGCGCCTTCTGCAGACGCCCGGAGTAGTCCACGTAGATCGTCTTCCAGTACGTGAACTCCTCGAGGGCGGTCGTGCCGGCCTCTCGGGTGTCGGTCGGACCGGTTTCCTTCGTGCCGCCAAACGGTAGCTGGACCTCCGCGCCGATCGTCGGCGCGTTGACGTACGTGATCCCCGCCTCGAGGTCGTGCATCGCCCGGAACGACCACCGAAGGTCGTTCGTATAAATCGAGGAGCTGAGCCCGTACTTCACGGAGTTCGCGATCGAGACCGCGTCCTCGTAGTCCTTCGCCTTCAAGACGCTGAGGACCGGACCGAAGATCTCCTCCATCGCAAGTCGCTTCCGGCGGTCGACCGCGAAGGCGGTCGGCGCGATGAAGAACCCGCGATCGAACGCGCCGCCTCTGAGCTTCTCCCCGCCCGCGAGCAGCGCGTCGCCTTCCTTCTTGCCGATCGCGATGTATTCCAGTACCTTCTTCTCCTGGTCCGCGGAGGCAACGGGGCCCATGTCCGTCTTCTCGTCAATCGGGTTGCCGACCCGGAGTTTCTCCGCCCGCTCGACGAGTTCCTCGACGACCTCATCGTAGATCTTCTGGTGCACGATCAGTCGGGACGTCGCCGTGCATCGCTGGCCCGCCGTGCCGAACGCGCCGAACATCACGCCGTCCATCAAGAGTTCGATGTTCGCGTCGTCCATCGCGATGATCGGGTTCTTGCCGCCGAGCTCGAGGCCCACCTTGATCATCTTCTTCGCGGCGCTCTCATACACGTGCTTGCCCGTGTCCACGCCGCCCGTGAAAGAGATCGCTCGGATGTCGGGGTGGGCCACGAGGCCGTCGCCGACGACCGAGCCCCTCCCGGTCAACAGGTTCACAACGCCGGGAGGAAACCCCGCTTCGTCGAGGACCTCGACGAACTTCGCGGCGCACAGTGGCGTCAGACTCGAGGGCTTCAGGACGACGGTACAGCCCGCGATCAACGCGGCCCCGCTCTTCCACGCGGGGATCGCCATGGGGAAGTTCCACGGAGTGATGAGTCCGACCGGACCGACGGGCATGCGGACCGTGAGGCACATCTTGTTCGGGAGTTCCGACGGCACCGTCTCGCCGAACATGCGACGCCCCTCGCCCGCCGCGTACTCGTAGAAGTCGATGACCTCCTGCACGTCGCCGCGGCCTTCCGCGATGACCTTGCCCATCTCGGTGGTCACCACCCGCGCGAGGTCCTCTTTCTTCCGTCGGAAGATTCGCGCCGCTTCGAGGATCAGCTCGCCACGTCGCGGGGCCGGCGTCTTCTTCCACTTCTCGAACGCGCCCTTGGCGGTTCGCACGGCCTCGCCGAGTTCCTCCTTCGTCGCGTTGGGGAAGGTCGCGAGAATCTCGCCCGTCGCGGGGTTCCGGGTTTCGAACCGGTTGCCCTCCGACTTGCGCCACTTTCCACCGATGAAGAGGCCGTATTCCTGGACCATCGCGCGCGCCCGCGGAAAGAAAGGCGAGGCTAGGCTATGACCTTATCGCGGGCGCGCTACGCGGATCCTCGACGAAGCCGCGCTTCACGATCTCTCGAGCCGCCGCGAGGAGGTCGCCCGCGACGATGTCCGGAGACGAACGACGGGCTTCGACGGCGAAGCGCTTCCGCCACGGGGCCGGGCCGACCCAGGCGGTCCGACAGCCGAACGCGCGGCCCGTCTGAAGGTCCAGCGGCTTGTCGCCCACCATCCACGCGCGTCGCGGCCGAGCACCCAAGTCGCGAGCGGCGGCGAGCAGCATCCCCGGCCGAGGCTTGCGGCAGGCGCAGTCCGAGAGGACGTGATGCGGGCAGTAGTAGATCTCGGCGACCGGAACGCCCTCCTTCTCCAAGGTGGCGAGCATCGTGGCGTGAATCCGATCGAGCTGTCGCTCCGGGAGGAGTTTCCATCCCGCGGCGTCCTGATTCGTCACGATCACGAGCCGCCATCCGTTTTCGTGCAAGAGCCGCATGCCGTCGATCGCCCGCGGGAGAAATTCGAACTGGTCGGGACGCCGCACATAGCCCGGGCGTCCGCGGTTGATCACGCCGTCCCGATCAAGGAAGACGGTCGGGCGATCGGTGGGCGTCGCCTTCTTCGCCACACCGTGTCGCTTCACCCGCAGCGCGCGCCGGGCGTCGGACGACTGGACGAAGAACTCGACGAGGCCCCACTTCGCGAACGGATTTCGCGTGAGCGTGAGGGCCTTGTCCACGGTGAACCAGCCCACGTCCTCAATCTCGTCCGGTTTCAGGCGAAAGTCCTCCGAGGCCGCGAGGCCTCGGTACACGAATCCGAGCGTGTATGCGGGCTTTCCAGGAAACCCGGTGACGTAGACGTTCAGCAGGGAGTCGAGGACGATGTCCACGCCGATCTCCTCCTCGGCCTCGCGCTCCACGCCGGCCTCGGGCCCTTCGCCGTAGTCCATGAACCCACCGGGGACGTTCCAGTAGCCCTTCGAGAATCCGCGGACCGCCTTGACCATGAGGACCCGCGGGCCCTTCGCGAGGACGACCTCGGAGACGCAGCGGATCATCGTCGTGTAGAGAGCGCGCTTGACGAGCGGGTCCACGTCGGTCCGCTCGAAGATCGCGTCGCGCCCGAGCCAATCCTCCGGATGATGATCGAGGACCGGCTTGCGCTTCATCACGCGGTCCGAACCGAAGTCCATGACGCCGTTCGGCTCGGTGCGGAACGGGAGGCGTTCGCCGGGGCGCGGGAAGCGCAACCGACCGCGGTCGCGGACCAAGTAGACCTGCCCATCCGTCTCGACGTAGACGTGTTCGCGGTCCCGCTTCCGGGTCATCGGCCAATCATGCCCATGTGCCGTATTAAGGGTCACCGAGGCGGCGCCGCCGCCCTCACTCGCGGACCTTGAGGGCGACGGAGACTCCGTCGCGGAGCGGCACGATGGCGGCGATCATCCGAGGATCCTTGGAGAGCCTCTCGTTGTAGGTGCGAATCGCCGCCGTTTCCGCGGATCGCCCCTTGCGGGCGACGTCGCCGCCCCAGAGGACGTTGTCCGTCACGAGCAAGCCGCCGACCCGCAGCCGCGCGATGCACGGTTCCAGGACTGCCGGGTATCCGGCCTTGTCGATGTCGTTGAAGATGAAATCGAACGGGCCTTTCAGGTCCGCGATGATCTCCTGCGCCGATCCCACGAGGACCTTCACGTTCCGGTAGACGCCGGTCTTCTCCAGATTCTTCTGGGCAATCGCCGCGGTCTCCGGGTCGTGTTCGACGGTCACGAGCTCTCCGTCGTCGGGCAAGGCGCGGGCGAGCCATGTGCCGGAATACCCGATCGCGGTGCCGAGCTCGAGGATCCGTCTCGCGCGGATCGAGCGCGCGAGGACGTGCAGGAAGCTCCCCTCGGCCGCCGCGACGATGGGATATCCTTCATCCAAGCCCTGCTTCTCGACGGACCGGAGCGCCGCGTCCCCGCGGTTCGCGAGCCCATCGATGTACTCGTCAATCTCCGGATATACGATCGCGCGCGGCATCCTCACCACCGCGCCGGCGAGCACGGTGTCCCGTCATGAACTTTCTGCGGCCTCGTTGACAAACGATTATGGAGGATGACCGCTCATCGAGGGCCGGGATGGGCCATGTGCAAGCTGACGAAGACGGATAGTGCCGTCCTCTCGTGGTACCTCGAGACCGAGTACGTGAATGCGATCATGGCGCGCGGCTACGCGGTCCGACCGAACCTCGATCTGCCCGCGGCCGGCCGGAAAACTCACCCGCCGCCGGACGTCTGAGACGCGACGACGCCATCGAGATCGTTCGCGCGTCGCTCCCAATGCGACGCCTTCTCGTTCAGATGGTGCGCGCGCTCGGTCATCCGGCTCGCCTTCATCCGCGCCTTCGCGGCCTTGTGCCGCAACTTCGCGGCCTTCGCGCGGTCCCGGAGCTCGTGCTCCGGCGCCCGGGCCGGCGGCGTCCGCGCAAACACGGGGCGTTCGGGTTCGGGCGGAGGGGGCGTGCTGTCGTCACCGGGCTCCATGGACGCCACGAACGGCCCGACCGACCATAATAGTTGCGGACTGGATGTCGGCCCGCGAAGGCAAAAGAGCGGGCTCGGCATGCGGTCGACCGTGAAGGTGTTCGTCGAGGCCCACGGGTGTACCCAGAGCTACGGCGAGGCGCGGCTCATGCAGGAGGCGCTCGTCGGGAGCGGCCACGCCCTCACGACCTCGGAGGCGGACGCGGACGCCCACGTCCTCGTCACCTGCACGGTCATCGAGACGACCGAACGCAAGATGGTCCGGCGCATGGAGGAACTCGCCGCGTACGACAA
Organism: Thermoplasmata archaeon; assembly: GCA_035636595.1. Taxonomy (GTDB): domain Archaea; phylum Thermoplasmatota; class Thermoplasmata; order RBG-16-68-12; family RBG-16-68-12; genus RBG-16-68-12. The sequence goes on along the minus strand of DASPYU010000019.1, from coordinate 41,942 downwards.
GCCACTGGTCGTCGCGGGATGCATGGCCGCCGCGCAAAAGGACCGGGTCCGGGCGGTCGTGCCGCGCGCCCAACTCCTGCCGCCACGGAAGTGGATGCAGATCGTCGATCTGGTCGGCGCCGGCACGGCGTGCGGAGACCGCGCGGCGGAAGTCGAGTCGGCGTCGCTCGGCTGGCACGATGCGATCGTCCCGATCGCCCAGGGATGCGCCGGTCGGTGCACGTACTGCATCACCCGCGTCGCACGAGGCCGCGTCGCGTCCTATCCGATCGAGCGACTCGCGGCCGAGGTCCGGCGCCACGTGGAACGAGGCGCGCGGGAGATCAAACTCACGGGCCAGGACACGGCCGCGTACGGACTCGACTCGGGGACGAATTTGGCGGCCCTGCTCCGAGCGATCGTTGCCGTCCCGGGGGCGTTCCGCGTCCGGGTCGGCATGGCGGACCCGCTCACCGTGCATCCGATCCTCGATGACCTCGTGGATGCGTACGCATCCGAGAAGATCTTCAAGTTCCTCCATCTCCCGGTGCAGAGCGGCGACGACGCCATCCTCGAGGCGATGCGACGCGAGTACCGCGTGGCCGAGTTCGAGGAAATCGTAGCTATGTTCCGACAATCGTATCCGGACGTCGCGCTCTCGACCGACGTAATCGTCGGCTTTCCGGGAGAGACGGAAGCGCAGTTCGAGGCCACGATGGATCTCATCCGCCGCATCCGACCCGACATCGTCAACGTCACGCGATTCTCCGCGCGGACCGGGACGCCGGCCGCGACGATGCCGGACCCAATCGTCGGGTGGCGCGTGAAGGAGCGATCTCGCCGGCTCACACGCCTCCGGTTCGAGATCGCGCAGGCGATTAACGAGCGCTTCGTTGGCTCGGAGGTCGACGTGCTCCTCACCGAGCCCGGGAAGGACGGGACGACGATCGCGCGGACGGGAGAGTACCGCCAGGTCGTACTCGGCGGAACGGCCCCGCTCGGGGAGTTCGTGCGCGTCCGGATCGACCGCGCGCGGGCCACGGACTTGTTCGCCCATCCGATCGGGCCGGTGCCGAGCGCCGCGGGGGCCGACGCATCGATGGCCGGCGTGGCGCGTTGAATTCCCTGGTAGGCCGGCTCCAATGAGCTTTATACGCCCGCAGGAATCCATGCTCACAGCCCCGTGGTGTAGCGGCCAAGCATGCGGGTCTTTGGAACCTGCGACGGCAGTTCGAATCTGCCCGGGGCTATCCGCATGAAGGCCCGCGCACGCATCGTCCTCACCTTCGCCGACACGGCGACCGCGGAAGCCGTGGCGAAGTCGGTGTCGCTCGACGACGACGGATACATCCGCACGAGCCGGCGCGGACGCACGATCACCGCGGTCGCGAACGCGGACGGCACGCTCCGCCTGCTGCATACGCTGGACGACTATCTCAGCTGCCTGGGCGTGGCGGAACGGACCGCGCGGGAGGCACGCCCTCGCGGACGTGCGCCGCGACGCCGCGCTTGAACGCGAGCATCTCGCGTCGGTTCATCGCCGTCCGGGCGACGGCGCACAGTTCATCTTGGGGCGAGACGACGAGCGCCTCGTCCCCGGGCCGGAGCCCCGAGTCCGCATCGCGCACGAACTTCGCGAACAGGTTCTTGCCCTCGCGGAGGAACGGGATTGCATCCGGATCCGCGACGATCCGAAGCGCCGGGAATGAGAAGGATTTCTGGAGGCGCCGCGCTCCCGCCGCCTTGAGGGTGAAGAGGCCGTCCTCCGCCCGCAGCGAGACGACGTGTTCCCCATCGACGAAGACGTTCCGGACCTTCCCGGTGTTCTTGGAGATCGCATATTCCACGTCGCCGTGGAAAAGGGCTTCCGAAGCCGCGCGACCAAACTGGAAGTCCGCGGTCGCGCGGACCCGCAGGGCGTTCCAATCGACGGACCGCTTCCCCGCGGCACGCGACCGGATCTCGTCGAGGGCAGGCCCGCCATCCCACAGCACCCCGAACGGATAACCCGCGCCCGAGACCCACTCCCGGAAGAAGACCTCCGCGGCCTCGAGCGATTCGATGTCGACCGATTCCGGGACGACGCACTGCGACATCGGCCACACGTGGTCGAGCTCGAGCGGCAACGGACCCCAGATGGACTTCACGACCACATGGACGTCGGCGGTCTCGAGAGTCCGCTCGACGAGCCTTGCGTTTCGCTCCGAGAACGGCCGCGGACCTTCGGGGAGGACGAGCAATCCTCGGGCGGGTGGCGCGGCGTACCGTTCGAGCATCCGTCGCCGGAATCGGTGGAGGATCGGCCGGTGCGCGGTCTCCGGTCCGACGTAGTACAGAGCTCCGGTGCGCGACGTGGGCTCAAACTCCTCCAGGAAATCGTTGTGCCGACGCAACTCTCGCAGGGCATCGAGCAAAGCCGGGTGGCTCCTTGCGCGTCGTTCGACGAGCTCCCAGAGGTCTCCGGCGGCGATGGCGCGTCGGACTTCTCGCACGGCGCCGAAGCAGACGTGGAGATTGTGTTCCGCGAGCAGCGCCTCGCTCGCGGCGATGTCCTCGATCGGGTGGGACGTGCACACCGGGCAGAGGCAGCTGCTCTCGCGGAGTTCCGAGGCGCGCCGCGTCCCATCGAGGAAGAGCATGCGCCCGTCGCGCGCGTACTTCGCATACGAGGCCGAATCGAAGAGGTCGCATCCGAGGAGCACCGCCAGGGGGAAGACGAGCGGATGCCCGGCGCCGAACAGGTGCACCGGCTTCGACGGATCGAGGCCCCGCTTCGACGCGAGGATGACGCGAACGAGATCCCGGAACCGGTACGTCTCGAGCAAGGGGACGACGCCGCCGATCGCGCCCACCGCGACGTCCAGGGCGGACACCTCGCGCGCACATCGCTCCCGCAGGCCCTCATGGAGCCCTCCCTGGACCGCCCCGACGAGGGCCATGTCCCCGCGGGCCGCGACCGCTTCGCGCGCGCGGCGGATCGTCTCCTCGAGGTCGGCGGCCGCGCGGGCATGATCGTGGCCCGGTTCCGAGAACACGTCGAGCATTGTGCCGAGGTCCGAGCCGATCGACCGTTGGAACGCGACGACGTCCGGGTTCGTCACATCGACGTCCCCGTAGACGTGGGACTGGAAGGCGCCGGAATCCGTCACGATCGCTCCGGAGAAATTCAGGAACGCGTGGACGCCTTTGCGCACGATGTCGTCCCGTTGCGGGCTCTTCCCGAGGATGTAGGCATTCGTGATCAGGACCTCCGCACCGAACCGCGAGGCGAGTTCCGCAGGAGGAATGATCGGGCGATTCGGGTTCACGACGGGCAGGAGCGCCGGCGTCGTCACGCGACCGTGGCGCGTATCCAACGTCCCGATGCGGGCGAGTCCGTCGCGGTCCCGCATCTCGAACACGCGCGGCCATGGGACCGCTTCGAATATGTGCTTTTCCGCGGTTCGGCCACCTCGCCGCAAGGGATATCTCGGCGCGGCCAGCTCGTGTTCCCCGGATGCTCCAGGAAACGTTCGTCCACATCCCCGGCGTCGGCTATCGGACGGAAGAGCGTCTGTGGCGGTCCGGCATCCGTCGATGGGACGATGTCGTGTCCCGCCGAATGCCGCCGCGGATCGGACCGCGCCTCGGGAAACGGATCGAGACGGAGCTCGAGCGATCGATGGAGGCGCTGCACCGAGGCCGCCATCGCTATTTCGCGCGGACCCTGCCGGCCCGGGAGCATTGGCGGGCCTGGGCGGACTTCCGAGACCATGTCGCGTTCCTGGACATCGAGACGACGGGGCTCTCCCTCGGCCGCGATGCGGTGACCGTCGTGGGCGTGTTCGATGGCCATCGAGAACGGAGCTTCGTCAAGGGAGACAACCTCGATGACCTGCCGCACGCGCTTGCGCGGGCGAAGTTGCTCGTGACCTTCAACGGCGCCCGGTTCGACGTGCCGTTCCTCCGCAAAGCGTTCCCCCGCATGGCCTTGGACCAGATCCACCTCGACGTGATGGGGCCGCTCCGCCGCCTCGGTTTCTTCGGCGGGCTCAAGGCGATCGAGCAGGATCTCGGCATCCACCGGAGCGAGGAGACCGCGGGGTTGAGCGGTTTCGATGCCGTCGGCCTGTGGCGGGCCCATCGGGCCGGTCATGCGGAGGCATTGGATCTCCTCCTCCAGTACAACATGGAGGACGTCGTGAACTTGGAGCCGCTTGCTGCGTTCGCGTACGATGGACTGCGGTCGCTTTGCCTCGATGGCGGTTTCGTCACCGCGGACCGCCTGTCCCCGGTGCGTCACGCGCGCGAGAGGCTCATGACGGCTGCGGACTCGCGGACACCAACGGAGTCAGCTCGCCCGGCGGGGCGGCGGGCCGAGGGCCGGCCTCCCGGACATTCGGCAGCGTGACGATGAAGGTCGTGCCTTCTCCGACTCGCGTGATCACGTCGATCGTGCCGCCATGGCCTTCGATGATCTTCTTACTCCAAGCGAGGCCGAGTCCGGTCCCATGGCCGAACTTCTTCGTGGTGAAGAATGGCTCGAAGATCCGCTCGAGCACCTCCCGCGGGATCCCGGTGCCGGTGTCCGTCACGCGGATCGCGACGGAATCCGGTCGGTCCTCGAGCATCACCGCGACGGATCCGTGATCGGTCGCCTCGAGCGCGTTCCGGAGGAGGTTCACGACAACGGACTCCATGTGCGCGGGATCCACGGTCGACACGACCGGCCGGTCCGCGAACTGGGCGAAGAGGGAGACGCCCGGCTGACGGAGCGGTTCGACGTGCTCGATCGCAGCTTGCACGAGGACGCGGAGGTCCGTGGGGATGCCCTCGATTCTCTGAGGACGCGAAAAGTTGAGGAGTCCGGTGATGATCGCGGCCGCCCTCCGCCGCTCCGAATGGATGCGCTCGAGCTTCGCGAGAATCCGCGGGTCGCTTTCCTGTTTCTCAATCGAGCTCGTGAGCAGCGAGATGCTCGTGAGCGGCGTGTTGATTTCGTGCGCGACGTAGAGCGCGAGTCGCCCGAGCGACGCGAGGCGCTCGGACTCGGCAATCTTGCGCAGGAGGCTCCGCTTCTCGGTGACGTCGCGGGCGATCACCTCGACGTCCGGGGCGCCGTCGTTCGGCCGGTTGACCCGGCCGTGCGCCTCGAGCACGCGGCGCGTGCCGTTCGGCACGACCGCGGTGATCTCGAACGGATCCGCCACGGGGCGGCCTTCGATGAGGTCCGCGAGGTACCTCCGGGCGCGCGGCACCTCGTCCGGCGGGAGGAATTCTCCGAGCAGGTGGCCGATGATCTCCCGCGGCTCCCGAGCGAGGAACTGTGCGCCGGTCGGGTTGATCGCGAGGACGCGCCCCTCGAAGTCGATCCGAACGATCCCGTCCGCCGCGTCCTCGAAGATCGCGCGGAACATCCGTTCGGAGCGCTCGATCTGGTCCTGGGCCTGCTTCTTCTCCGTGATGTCCGTGACGAACCCTTCGAGGGCGACGGGATCCCCTTGGGGCCCGTACACCGCGCGACCTTGTTCCCAGACCCACTTCTCCTGCTTCGCGGCCGTGCGGATTCGATACAGGAGTTGGAACGGGCGCTTCCCCGCGACCGCGTCGGCGATCGCGCGGTTCACGGACTCCAGGTCGTCCGGATGGACCATCTCGCTGTACGTGATCTTGCCGGACTCGAAGTCCTCCGCCGGGACCCCGGTCAGGGCCTCCGCACCGTCGCTCACGAACTCGTCGGTCCAGCGAGGCGGGTCGTTGCGGCACCGATACGCCATCCCGGGCAGGTTGCTCATCAACGTCGAGAGGACGCGCTGGCTCTCGGCCAGCGCCTCGGTCATGTGACGCCGCGAACGGACGTCCCGAACCTGGCGGTCCACGACCGCGGGCAACACGACGCGGTAACTCGGACTCTTCATGACGAACGCCGTGGCGCCGGCCTCGAGGCCCTTGAGCGCGATTTCGTCCCCGCCAACCGGGACGAGCAGGATCCGAGGTACGTCGCCGCACCGCTCCGCGAGAATCGCGAGCATCTCCAACGCCCCGATGTCCCGGAGCTTCGCGTCGACGAGGATCGCGTCGAACCGTGGGCCCTCGAGGAGGCGGAGGCCCTCGCGCGAGGCGGATGCGGCCTTCACCTGGTATCCCCTGGGCGCGAGCGCGGTCACGGTCAGCAGCTGGTGGTCCTCGTTCGGATCGATCACGAGGACGCGGAGCGGGTCCGCCGGCGGATTCGAATTGTTCGGTACGGCGGGGCGGTCGGGCGCCATGCGACTCCTTCGGACCGTCCACTCAGCAGGCGACGGCAGGAAGGGGTCCATCGATGGGGGTAAAAGGGTATCGGACAAGATTGCTTGACATGCAAAGATTTGCGAGTCAGGGTGCCCGGCCTCGAAACCGGCTCGTCGGGTACTTCGCCTCATCCTTCCGAAGCTTGTCGATCACGGCTTCCGAGAGGTCCAGGTCGAGCACGTCCGCGAGACTCATGCCATAAATCAGGACGTCCGCGAGTTCCTCGCCCGCCAGGGTCCGATCCTCGGCGGTCATCTTGGCGGCGTCCGACTCCCGCCACAGGAAGCGCTCGAGCAGCTCGGACGCCTCGACGGAGAGGGCGATGGCCAAGTCCTTCGGTGTGTGGAACGCTTCCCATTCGCGGGCGTGGACAAACCGGCGAACGTGCTCCCGCAGGTCCCCGACCGTCGTTGCGGCGTCAGCCATGGCCGCGGATCGCCTGGGACGTACAAAGGCCTACGCGTGGATGATCGGGAGGAGCAGATTCACGACTTGCTCGGTGACCTCGTTCTCGGGCGCCGACAGCATACCGGGCGGACCGACCTCGACGCGAGCCCGGAGGTGGCCTTCCTCGAGGGAAATCCGAACGGACTTCAGCCGCGAGCGGAAGAGCTGGAGGCCCTTGCCGTTTCGCGAGGGCAACTCACGCTCGCAGAACATCAGGCCGATCTGTTCGAGGTCCTTGATCCGGCGGTAGCACGCGGCGATCGGGATGCCGAAGCGTCGGCTCAGCTCGAGCGCGGACACGGGCCGATCGAAGGTTCCAAGGAGAATTCGCGCGGCGTATTCATCCATCACGGTCTGGCTCATCTCGAGGGGCAGCACGGCGATCACTCCACCTTGAGGGCGAGGATCCGGTCCACGAGGCCCGTGACCTCGTCCGCTTCGAAGGGCTTGTTGAGGTATCCGATCGCGCCGCGGCGGACGCTCTCGATCTCCGTGAAGCTGTCGCCGAACGCGGTCATCAGGACGGCCTTGAGTCCCGGCTTCGCGCGCCGCGCGGCCTCGATCAACTCGACGCCGTTCGGGCCTGGCATCCGGTAGTCCGTCAGGAGGACGTCGACGCTCTCCTGCCCGAGGTGGTCGAGCGCCTCGTTCGCGTTCGCGGCGGTAATCACTCGGTAGCCGACGACATCGAACAGCTCCGCGAGGTTCTCTCGCACGCCGTCGTCGTCATCGACGATGAGGATGGATCGCAAAGACGGCTTCGCCTCTTGAGTCAGGGTCATCATCCTTCTCACGACGATGGAGCGTCCGCCCGGCATATATACGGTCAAGTTAAGACGGGTTGACAAGCGACGATCCGCGTGGACCAGAACCGCGGTCGTTCAGGATTTCGATAACAACACGGACGGGTGGCGGCGCTCCGAGAGGGCCCGCACGACCCGCCACGCGCGCTGCCCTGCATCCGTCACCGCATATCGGCCGGCGTCCGCTTTCGCAAGGAGGCCGTCCGTCTGGAGCTTGGCCAGGTGGAACGAGAGCTTCGAGGACGAATCGACGAAGTTCTTCTTGAGGATCGCCGAATACGCCACGGGCCCGGAGGCGAAGACGAATCCCACGACCGCTCGACGGATCGGATTGGCGAGGGATTCGAGCATCCCCTGGAGCGCTTCCGACGGAGCGTCTGAGGAGAAACCCGCCTCGACTTCGGCCGCGAGACCGGGCTCGATCCGCTCGAGGACCAACGTGCCTCCTTTCGCGCCGCATTTCCCGCTCACGTGGCGGATCCACGCCTTCACGTCCTCGCGTCCGTGGGTCGCCTCGAGCAGGGAAACATCCGACGCGAACACGACGGGCCGATCGATGTCGCGGATGTGCGTGTCAATCGCGGCGTTCAGATGGTAAAGTTGGCGAGGCGAGAAGACGTCCGGCGGGCGTCCTTCCTCGTCGATCCGGAGCACGCGGGAAGCCCCCGGTGGCGGGGTTGCTGCGCCGCCCAGGACCGCGAGTAAGGCGCCTCGACCCGCGGCCTCGGAAAGGACCGCACCGACACCGGCACCGCCGGATTCGCCGAGCAGTGCTTTGGCGCGTCGCTCTTCCTCCACCGCCTTCAGCGTGCGGCGGAGCGCGTCCAGGTCGTACGGTTTCTCGACGAAGTCCACGGCTCCCGCCTTCATCGCCTCCACCGCGGCGTCGATCGTGCCTTCGCCCGTGATCATGACGGCGGCCGTCTCCGGCCGCACCACGCGCAAGCGGTGCAAGACGTCGAGCCCGGAGGCCTTCGGCATCCGGAGGTCCAGCAGGGCCACGTCGAACGCCTCGCGCTCAACCAGGCGGATCGCCTCCGCTCCATCGCTGGCCGGGACGACGGCGTGGCCATCCCCCTGAAGCAGGTCGCTCAGCTCGGACCGCAGGGTCGCGTCGTCGTCCGCGACGAGGATCCTCAGACCGCGTCCCCCCGCGGGAGCAGGACGGTGAAGGTCGAGCCTTGGCCGGGCTCGGAGGCGACCTCGATCGAGCCCCCGTGGGCCGTGATGACGTACTTCGACAAGAGGAGTCCGAGTCCGATGCCTTCACCCCGCGCCTTCGTCGTGAAGAACGGCTCGAACAGGTACTCCCGGACGTCCGTCGACATCCCCGAACCCGTGTCGGAGACGACGATGGCGTAAGCCGTTGGCCGGGCCTCGAGTCGCACGCGAACCGAGCCGTGCTCCGTCGCGTCGAGGGCGTTCGCCGCAAGGCTCGCGACGACTTCCTGGATTTGCAGCGGATCCACGGTCGCCCGCGCCGGCGTCTCGCCGACGTCCACCTCGAGCGCCACGCCCTTCCGGAGGTGCGGGCGGACCCCTTCGACCGCCGACTTGATGATCGGCCGCAGGTCGGTCGGCAGCGCCGCCAACTGCCCGTCCTTTGTGAGGTTCAGGAGCTCTCGGATAATGCCGGTGGCGCGCCGTCGCTCGACGTTGATCTTCTCGATCTTCTCGCGGACCGCGTCGTCCTTCACGCGTCTTGCGATCGAGGTCGTCAGGAGGGAGATGCTCGTGAGGGGCGTATTGAGTTCGTGCGCTATGAACCCGGCGAGCTGGCCCATCGTGGCCAGGCGCTCCGTGTCCGCGAGGCGGCGCTCCATCGCCTTCCGCGACGTGATGTCCTGGAAGACCGCCATCGTGCCGCGGATGTCCCCTTGCGCGTCGCGCATCGGACCGGACGACACGCGCACGTCGACGAGGGACCCGTCCTTGCGCACGCGCTGCGTCTCGAGGCCGGAGACGCTCCCGCCCCGCAGGACGGTCTCGCGCGTCTCCTTCGTCTCCGCGTCCTTCCCGGGAGGCAGGATCGGGATGGGTCGACCGACGACCTCGGCGGCCTTCCAGCCGAAGATCCGCTCCGCGGCGGGATTCCAGCTCCGGACCTTGCCGTCGCGGTCCGTCGCGATGATCGCCAGAGGCGACGCCTCAAACAAGGCCGTCAGCGCCTCGTTCGACTCGCGCAGCGCGGCCTCCGCGCGCCGGCGCTCCGTGATGTCCTGTGCCAGCACGAGCTGGGACGGCCGCCCGTCGAACTCGAGCGGATACGTCGTGACCTCCACGTCGATGACGATCCCGTCTTTCTTCCGGTGACGCCACACGCCGACGGAGCTGAGGCCGTCCCGCGGCTTGGCGACCTCGCGGCGGAGGGCGGCCACGTCGTGCGCCGGGCGGATGTCCTTGATCGTCATCGCGAGGAACTCGTCCCGCGTGTAGCCGTACTGGCGGACCGCCGCCTCGTTGACGGCGAGGAACCGCAGGCTCGTGGGATCGAAGACCCACATCGGATTCGGGTTCGCCTCGAACAGGGGTCGGTACCGCTCGACGGACGTCTGGAGCGCCTCCTCGGCCGCCCGCTTGTCCGTGATGTCGCGGACGACCACGACGACCTGCTCGTTCAAGAGCGGCAAGATGCGCGCCTCGAACTGCTTCTTCCCCGAGGGGACGTCGAGGGCGTACTCCATCGTGCCGAGGGACCCGGTCTCGAGGACCCTACGCATCGCCTTCCCGAAGGGCGCCGCGACCTCCTTCGGCAGGACCTCGAGGATCTTCCGGCCCAGGAACGAATCCGGCGGCACGTAGAGGTCCGCGAACCGGCCGGCGTAGTAGCCGAGGACCGTCCCGTCGGGGCCGAGCCGGAAGTACAGGTCCGGCACCGCGCGGAAGATCGCCTCGAGTTCGGACGTCTTCTCGTGGACGCTCTCCTGCGCGAGCTTGCGGTCGATCGCCATTGCGACCTGCTCCGAGACGAAGTTCAGGATCGCCTTGTCCTCCTCCCCGAACCGGACGCCCTCCTTGTAGCTCTGGACGACGATCACGCCGATCGTCTTGCCGTTGCTCACGAGCGGCGCGCCGACCCAATCGACGGATGGCGGCCCGACGGAGATCACGTCACCTTTGTGGACCATCTGCTGGAAGGAGGCTTGGGAGACCAGGAGCGGGTGGCCCGTCCGCAGCACGTACTCGGTGAGGCCTCGGCCGAGCTTCTGCGGCGGCGGAGGGCCTTCCTCCTCGTCGACGAAATACGGGAAGCTCAGGGTTTCGGTTCGTGCATCGTAGAGTGCGATGTAGAAGTTCGTCGCGGGCATCAGGCCGCCGATGATCTTGTGCACGGCCTGGTACAGCCCCGGCAGGTCCTGCGTCGCGTTCGCGGCCTCCGAGATCCGGTAGACGGCGGACTGGATCGCATCCCCCCGCCGCGCGCGCGTCACGTCCATCGCGGAGCCGATCATCCGGATCGGACGCCCGGCGTTGTCGTGCAGCACGTATCCGCGGTCGACGACCGATGCGTAGGATCCGTCCTTCCGCCGGAACCGGTATTCCGCGGACCAGGCGGTCTCGCCGGTCGAGATGAGCGTCGCGATGCCCGCGGAGATGCGCTGTCGGTCGTCCGGGTGGATTTGCCGCTTCCACCAGGTGCCTGTCGGCTCGAAGTCCTCCGCCGCGTAGCCGAAGACCGTGAGGAGGTTCTCATTCACCCACATGCCGTCCGTGTCGAGGTCCCAGTCCCAGACGACGTCGTGGGTCGCGTGCCCGAGGACCACGAACCGCTGGTCGCTGCGCCGCAACGATTCCTCGGACCGCTTGCGCTCCGTCACGTCGAACGCGACGCCGATCGTCCCGAGGATCGCGCCGTCCGGGGAGCGGAGGGGTTCAACGTGTGCGTCGAACGTCCGGCCGGCCCACTCGATCTCCGTGGTCACGCTCTCCCCCTCAAGGGCCCGGCGATGGGAGGCGATCGGCTCGACGTCGTCGTCGCGGGCGTTGAAGTACTCGTAGAGGGTGCGGCCCCTCGGCACGTTCGGGTCGACCTCGAGCAGATGGAAGCCGGCGCCGGTGGCCGACGTCACGCGGAGCTGCGTGTCCGTGCTCCACAGGAGGACCGGCGCCTGGGCGAGGATCATGCGGAGGCGCGCCTGGCTCTGTGACAGTTTCTCCTCCGCGGACCGACGTTCCGTGACGACGCGCGCCTGGGCCTCCTGGGTCTCCGCGAGGCGCCGGCGGTTCGCGGCGTCCTGGATCAGCTCCTCGACCATCGCGGGGAGGAGCTCGTTGTACCTCGGCGTCTTGACGATGTAGAACTGCGCCCCCGATTCCATCGCGCGCAACGCCGCCTCTTCGCCCTCCGGCGGCACGACGAAGATCTTCGGGACATCCGGGCGACGTTCTGTGAGAATCTTCAGGACTTCGATTCCCGTCGCGTCCTTGAGCTTGTGGCCGAGGACGATCGCGTCGAACGTTTGGTCGAGCGCGAGCTTCGTGCCTTCCTTCCCGGATTCGGCGCTCGTCACGCGGAACCCTTTCCGGCCGAGCGCCGTGACGCTCAGGATCTGGTGTTCCTCGTTGCCGTCGATCACGAGGACGGCGTACGGGGCCGCGGGCCGGACCCGCGCGACCCGGGAGGCGGCGGTCTGGGCCATGGGAATCGGTGGGCGAGCGAACCGGCGCGGGCGAGCGCGCCCGCGCGGACCCAAAATCATCCCCCCGGCCGGTATAAAGGCCTGCCGGAGAGATTCGCGGAAATGGGTTTAGCCCCTCCAGGCGAGTGAGCTTCCGACTGCGTGGAGGCATCGCTACGACGGCCCGCCGACCGCGCGGGTCAGTTCGAACTCGCCCTCGTCGAAGGACAGCGCGAACGAACCCGGGTCGTGCTTCGTCGAGCGCATCTTCGTCACGCGCAGGCGTCGCTGCACGTACACGTCCGACGTCGGATGCATCTCGAGGGACACGATGCCGTCCGCGAGATACGCTTCGTCCGGCGCGTGGGAACCGGGCGCAAGATCCACGGACTTCTCCGAGATAAGGAGCGTCAACGGGCCGAGATCCCGAAGCCACTCGAATAGGAAGTACAACTCGGATCGGCGGTCCTGCATCTTCGCCATCGTCTCGAGCACATCGAGCGAATCGACGACGAGGATCGAGATCCGATCCGCTTTCATCACGTTGTTGCAGTACATCTTGAAGAGTTCGAGCCAGGTGCCGCGACCTTGGAGGTAGTTCAGGTTCTTCCGGATGTTCCCCATGTCGAGCACGGTCAGGTGCTCCCACGCTTTTTCGTCGGCCATGCCGAGGGACGCCATGTGCTCGAGCGTGATGTCCTTCGACTGCTCGAGGGTGAAGTACGCGGACTTGCGGCCCTCGCGGAGCGCGTTCTGATAGAGGATCGAGAAGGCGAGGGACGACTTCATCGTGCCCGGCGCGCCGCTGACGAGGACGATGTATCCTTCCGGAATGCCGCTCCCGAGAATGTCGTCGAAGCCCCGTACGAACGTCTTGATGCGCGGTCGGTCCGTCGGAGTGCCTCCGAGGTCGGAGCAATGGGCCCGCGGGCCTAAGCCTTTTCCTTCTGCTTCACCTCCGCACAATCTTCAAATAGACTCGGCCCGCTCGGTCGCGCGTTGGCGGACGCACTCGGCGCGGTTGTCGCGACGCTCCGTCTCATCGGGGCCCTCGTGCTCCTCTTCTTCCTCCCGGGCTGGCTGCTGATCAACGCGCTCTACCCGAGGAAGGGGGAGCTCGACCGGGAGTACGACGCGTTGTATCGACTCACCTTGGGCATCGTCCTCTCGATCGCCGTGACCGTGTTCTGGTCGTTCTTCCTCAATTCCCTCGGCGTGAGTCCGTCGACCGGCCTGGGCGACGTGAACGCGCCGAACATTGCCGGCGGATTGCTGGGCCTCTCGGCCGCCTTCTTCGTCCTCGGTTGGTGGCGCGGCGCGTATCCCTGGATGGCGCGCGTCCACCCGCGCCTCACCCGGGTGCCGAAGCCGGGCCCTGGAGAACTTCTCACGGAGGAGGAGCGGGACCATCGGACCCGCATGAAACTGCAGGGTCTCGCGGAGAAACGCGAGGCCTTGCGCCGCGCGATCAAGGACGCGGAGCGCCGGATGCGGCTGGGGTCCGCGGATGCGAAGACGCACTACGAAGAAGCGCGGGACAAGTCGCGCGCGGACCTCAAGGCGATCGAGGCGGAGCTGAAGAAACTGGAAGAGGAGCGGGCAGCGGAGCTGTACTGAATGGAGTACAAGCTGGTCGTCGCGGTGCGCTCCGACCTCGAGCTGTCGAAGGGCAAGCTCGCGGTCCAGGTCGCCCACGCGTCCGTCATGGCGGCATTGGAGGCGAAGGCGAAGCACCGCAAGTGGTTCTCCGAATGGTTCGCGGAGGGCCAGAAGAAAGTCGTGGTGCGGGGCGGGACCCTCGCGGACGTCCGCGGACTGCAGGCGAAGGCGCGCTCGATGCGGCTTCCGACGGCCCTCGTCGAGGACGCCGGGCTGACCGAGCTGCCTCCCGGAACGGTCACGTGCCTCGGAATCGGTCCGGGACCGAATGCAATCATTGATTCGGTCACGGGCCACCTCAAGCTGATGTGATGAAATCGAAATCCCGGTTCCTCGGGATCGACGATGCGCCCTTCCGGTTCTCCGACGAATCCGTGCCGATCGTCGGCGTGGTCGTGCAGGCGCCCGCGTACATCGAAGGCGTATTGACGACCCTCGCGGAGGTCGACGGCCGCGACGCGACGGACCGGATTGCGGCGATGATCCGAGCGTCTCGATACCGCGCGGGCCTCGCGATGGTCCTCCTCGACGGGACGTCGGTAGGCGGGTTCAACGTCGTCGATATCGACGCGCTTCACGATTCGATCAATCGACCGGTGGTCACGGTCACCCGCAAGAAGCCGGACCTGCGGGCGATCGAGACGGCGTTGCGCCGGAGATTCGACGATTGGGAGGCGCGCCTCCGGGTCATTCGCAGGCATGCGATCGAGGCCGTCCGCACGAGGCAGGGGACGCTCTGGGTTACGTACGTCGGAACCGGGCGGTCCGAGGTGCAAGAAGCGCTCGCTCTCACGACCGTCCGAGGCGTCCTACCGGAGCCGCTGCGAGTCGCCCATCTGATTGCCGCAGGGATCGCGCGGGGAGAGTCCCACGGCCGCGCGTGAGAATCGCCGCGGCCGCGCCTGCGAGTCTCGAAGGAGTCTATCCGGTTTGCGCGAGCAGGTAGGAGGCGAGAGCGTCACTTGATCGGAAACCGGAGCAGCGCGGCAATCCCTCCAAGAGCCTCGAGCTTCTGGCCGGCTTCGTGGTGGCGGCTCACGAGCACGACGGTGCCACGCGCGGACTCGACGGACCGCATGAGTTCCTCGACTTGCAGATCCCGGACGATCGCGTCGCTCACGAGGAGCGTCTCGACGGCCCCCGCTTCGACCGCTTCGGCGACTTCCGCGGTGCCGTAGGCGCAAGGCAGGTTCGTCGCAATCGACTCGAGGAGTTTCTCGACGAGCCGGGTCTCGTACGCGACGCGGCTCTCACCGAACACCTTGGCGCCGACGCCGGTCTTCAGGGCTTCTTGGATCCCTTGCATCCCCGCGTGCGCGGTCCCATGGACGTGGATCTTCGCGGCGAGGTTCGCGTCGTGGGCCTTGATGTATTCGCCGAACGTGTCTCGAGTGAATCCAGGGCCAACGACGACGAGCGCCTCTCCAATCTCGGTGAGCCGGAGCTTCTCGAGAATCTCGTCAAAGAAGACGGACGCCGTGTCCCCGGACGGGAACATCTTCCCGTGGGCGGGCGCGCGAATCGTCGCGAGCTCCTTCACGCCGTACTGCCGGAGATGCGCCAGGAGCGCTTCCTCGTCGTCGAGGGAGAGGAACGAGACGAGGGGCTTCTGTGCCGCGGCGACGGCCTCATCGATCCGCCGTAATTCGTGTGGCCTCCAGGTCTTGATGATGGACAGCACGTCCTCCGGGGCGACGTTCAGCGTGTGATGTCTCCCGAGATCCTGCGGTCCTTCGACGATCACGCCGGTGATCCGGAGGCGGTCCGAGAACGCCTGGAACTCGACGCCTTCCACGCGGACCGTCAGCGTGACGCGCACCTTCTCGCCCCGCTCCGGCCGCACCTTGTCCGTCTTGACGTCTTCGCGGCGATACGTCGAGGAGCTCACGAGGTCTCCGGGTTGCACCAGATTGTGGAGATGCCAGAGGTCGTCCGCGTTCTCGACCCGAAGCTTGATCTCGCCCGTCTTCGGGTCGCGATGCAACACACGCATCTAGTCGGAGGCCATGGAGGGCGACTGTATTTCTGGATATCGTCGACTTCAGAACAGATTGCGTCGCTGTTATCGATGCGTGACCGCGCGGGCAGTCACTTGATGACGCCATAGCCGATGAGCCGCCACTTCCCCCCGATGCGGCGGGAGACGGCGACGCGTTGGCCCGGCTCTGCGACGACCGGGATCTTGAGGGTCATGTCTGCGCGGTTCTCGCGGGCCGAGCTCACAACGCCGACGGTAGTGGCGGTCCCGACGGACACCATGAGCGGTTCGGATGTCTTGATGCCCTCGACCTTCAGGTCCTCCGCGACGCCGACCACGCGTTCGAGGAGATTGACCTCGACGGACATCTTCATCACAATCTCGGGTAAGCTTCCCGGCGGACCGACGACGCGACCGACGAGCCCGTCCGCTTTCGTCAACACGGGATCGAGGTTCGTGCCGATCGCGATGAGGCCGCCCGGACGAACCTCCTTTTTCGCGGAGCCGCCCGTCTGCAGCGACCGCACGCTCGTCGTGATGTTCTTCCATTCCGTCTTGTTGCCGAGCGTCACCTGGCGGCCCGGAGAGATCTCGATCTCCTCGCCGACCTTGATGCGGCCCTGCATCAGGCTCCCTCCGAGGACGCCGCCGACCATCTTCTGCGGCACGATCCCCGGCTGGTTCACGTCGAAGGAGCGCGCGACATACATCTTCGCGGTCTTCGCTTCCTCGTGGGGCGGGGTCGGGATGATCTTCTGGATCATCATCAGCAGCACGTCCAAGTTGACGTCGTGGTGCGCGCTCACCGGGACGATCGGCGCGCCCTCCGCGACGGTCCCCTTCACGAACGCCTCGATCTGGCGGTAGTTCTCCTCCGCCTGCTTCGGGTCGACGATGTCGATCTTGTTCTGGACGATCACGATCTTGTTGACGCCGATGATCCCGAGCGCCATCAGGTGCTCCTTCGTCTGCGGCTGCGGGCAGTCCTCGTTCGCCGCGATGACGAGGAGGGCGCCGTCCATGATCGCCGCGCCGCTGAGCATCGTCGCCATGAGCGTCTCGTGGCCGGGCGAGTCGACGAAGGACACGATCCGCTGCAGCTCCGCCTTCACGTTGTGGATCTTGCACGTGTCCGTGTTCGAGTAACACGTTGGCTCCTCACATTGCGGACACTTGTAGATCGCCATGTCCGCGTAGCCGAGGCGGATCGAGATGCCCCGCTTGATCTCCTCCGAGTGGCGGTCCGTCCGCTCCCCCGTGAGCCGCTCCGTGAGCGTCGACTTCCCATGGTCGACGTGGCCGACGACGCCGATGTTGACCTCCGGCTGGCCCGGGACCTTCATCGCGCCTGCTCCTGCCACGCGTCTTCGACGGACTTCGGGCCGCGCTGGACGATCCGCAGGTTCAGCTGAAGGATGTCCGGGCTGACCGTGTTCCCGCGGACCGTCTTCTTCTTGCGCATCCCCGGTCGGACGGGATGGAAGCCCACGCCCCCGCTCACGAGGAGGCGCTTCCGGCGCGGCCCCGGCAGGTCGGGCCGCATCGGGAAACCGTCCTTGTCGCTCCCGCCCGTGATCTGGAGTTTGTAGCCCGGCAGGCCGACGTACAGGCCGTCGAGCTCCTCGCCGATCTTCTTCCCAAGGAGGGCGTTCGCATAGTGCCCCGTGATGTCCCGCTTGTACGCCTTCCCGGACTTCGGGTCGGCGATGACTGCTTTGAACTCCGCCATGCATCCGCCTGAATGAGAGATTCGTCCATGCGCGGCTTCAATAAAAGGGTTCCGACGGAAGGGAACGAAGCGGCGAATCCCGCGTCCTCTCGTTCCCGACGAAGCCAGAAACCTACGGGGTCAAGTCGGGAAAGAGACCGAGGATCTGACCGGTCTCCCGATATACGTCGACGATTACTCGCCCCTCGTCCGACGAGATCTCGGAGAGTCCGGCGAGGGCCTTCGTGAGGCGCAGCAGAGACGCAATGGCCGCGGGCGTATTCAGATCGTCGTCCATCGCCTGTCGGAACGCGTCGCGCGCCTGCCGGACGATGGCGTCGACGTTGCCGCCCGTGCCTTGACCCGAAGCGGCCTGCGCCACGCGGATTGCGTCTCGCATGCGGTCGTATTCTTGCTGCGCCCGTGGAAACCCGCGGGCGTCGTACTCGACGTCTTGGCGGTAGTGGGCCTTCAGCAAGCAGAGTCGCACGACCTCGCCGGGGAAGTCCTGCAAAACCTCGCGGATCGTGACGAAATTCCCGAGGCTCTTCGACATCTTCTCGCGCTCGAGCGTCACGAAGCCGTTGTGCATCCACCAGCGCGCCCAGTCGCCGCCCCACGCGCCTTCCGCGATCATCGCCTCGCTCTCGTGGTGCGGGAACTTCAGGTCGACGCCGCCTCCGTGGATGTCGAGCGGCGCTCCGAGGTACTTGTATGCCATCGCGTTGCACTCGACGTGCCAGCCGGGCCGGCCGTCTCCCCAGGGGCTCGGCCACGACGGCTCGTGCTCCTTCGACTTCTTCCAGAGGGCGAAGTCGAGCGGGTCCTCTCGACCGCTGCCGGGGGGCAACGGATCAACGACGATGTCCTCGACCTTGTGATGTGTCAGGATGCCGAACGAATGCTTCGCCTTCCGGGTGCGGAAGTACACCTCGCCGTCCACCGGATAGGCGTACCCTCGGTCGATGAGCCGCTGCACCACCGCGGTGATCTCGGGGATGTGCGCCGTGACCTTGGTGTAGTGGTCCGCGGGTTTGACGTTTAGCGCGCGCATGTCCTCGAGGAACGCGTCGATGTAGAACTGCGCGTACTCGAGCGGCGGCTTCCCGACCGCGGCGGCGCGGCGAATGATCACCTCCTCGATGTCCGTGAAGTTCTGGACGTACGTCACGTGCATCCCGAGGGACTCGAGATAGCGGCGCGCGGTGTCGAAGTCGACGTAGGAGCGGGCGTGGCCGAGGTGGCTGAAGTCGTAGGTCGTCGGACCGCACACATACATCTTGACGACGCCGGGGACGCGGGGAGAAAACGGATCCTTCCTCCGCGTCCGCGTGTTGTACAACCGGAGATCCATCGTCGCGCGACCGCGAGCACGGGAGCCGCGCTATTAAGTCCTTGGCCATCTTGCGCGGGCCGCCTCGTTCTCCATTGTCGAGCACCTTCTCCGGACGAAAGCTATATGCCGCGCGCCGATGTGCACGACGCGCTGGGCCGATAGATCAGCGGAAGATCGCCGCCTTCGCAAGGCGGAAGCCGTGGGTTCAAATCCCACTCGGTCCATCCTACCGTAAGGACAAATCTATTAGCAAGTCCATGTCGATGCCCGCGTGGCATGGGACGACGGAACCCAATCACAGGGTTCTTTTGGAA
Organism: Thermoplasmata archaeon; assembly: GCA_035636595.1. Taxonomy (GTDB): domain Archaea; phylum Thermoplasmatota; class Thermoplasmata; order RBG-16-68-12; family RBG-16-68-12; genus RBG-16-68-12. Next base: position 22,829 of record DASPYU010000019.1, on the reverse strand, counting down.
GACGAGGATGTAGCACGCGGCAGACCGCGAACGCGAAGATCGCGAAGAGCACCTCGGACAAATAGTTGAGGACGATGGGGCTTGCGCTTGAGCGGATGGGCGTGACCTCGGAGGACCTGTTACCCGTTCGTTGAGGCCTCACGGGTGCGACGCAATCCTCGCGTAGGTGAACAAGCAGAAATCCTCGGCCACCACGACGTCGTGCGAACGATGGCAGGGCGACGCGAATTCAGTGACGCTGTGGATGATCGGATGAAGACCCGCCCGGTCTCCGAGGAACGCTGGCGGCACATTTCGCGGCTGAGACAGTCCGTAGATACTTGCCGATGGTCTACTCCCTAGGTCAGGGCATTTCGCCGGCGCGTGGACTCCTCTACCGTCGGTGGAAGACTGCGTCTTGATCCGATCGGCACTTCGTCCGTTGCGGCGAGCCGAGGTACATTAGGGACCTCGAGCACAACTGCGTTCTCTTGAGACTCCGTCCGGATGCCGCGGCCAACGAGGTCCCTGAACATGGCGCGCGCGACCTCCTCATAGAAGATGGAATACTTGCGCCCGCGGCCGTGTCTCAACACGATCACCGTTCGCGAACCCTCCCGCTTTACTTCGTACTCAAAGGCCTTCGTGTACTTCGAGGTGAGCTTTGGGATGACCTCCAAGACCGTCTCCATGTCGATGTGCTTGAAAACGAACGTCGTGAACGCTCGGTAGGCGTTCTCTCCCACCCATTGGCCCAGCTCTCGCACCTCATCCAGGGAGAGGAGATCGATCATTCGGGAGAGTGCCTCATTCGGCATCGCGATGAAACCGAACCGGTCGGCGTACATGTCCCACTCGACGAGCCGACGGAGAGCCTTGTTTGCCAGAAAACTGACGCTGACTCCTTCCCGCTCGGCCCACTCGCGGAGTTGCTCGTCGACTGTCTCGTCGATCCGGAACGCTCGCGTCCTGGTCCTACGAGCTTGCAATCGATATCCCCCGCGGATCGGGAACAGCCTGGAGGGAGTCAAGTAGGTTTGCAAGCGATTATCGTTATCGATTGTACGCATCAAACGCGCACAAGGTGATACGATGCAAACGTGAATTGCTAGGCGGCTCCGCCGCCTTACGGATCGCGCGCATGACCCACCCGGTCCGCCACGTTGGAAGGCGCAGAGGGACTCTGCGCGGTCCTGCATCGAATTCGAAAACGATCCAATCCGGAGGCCCCTCGATGCGACCTCTCCGTGCCCGTGAATTTGCCTGGAGTGAAAACCGCCAAAGCTTCGATTGGGACCATCTGAAGCTCGCGCACACAGTCTTGGATGGCGAGGCGCTAGAAATTTTCCGGGCAAGTTCAACGGAAGAGATCCGTGCGACCGAGCTGAGCCGGCGCTGCCGAATGCCAATCGCCCGATGCTATCGCTGGTTGCGTAAGCTTGAATCCCTCGGGTTCCTCGTCTCGCGGGAACGCCGCCCGGTCGGGAGTCGAGTGTCCTCTCGCTGGTATCGGTCTGCTTTGCGATCGATCAGTGTGTCCCTGGAGGACGACCGAATTGGCACGCGAATTGAGGTGGACATCGGCGCGACGCCGACCATTTCCGAATGGATGACGACGATCGAAGGGTCTGAATCGGTTCGGGCTCTCGAAGCCCGCTCGCATCGCCAAACCGGCGGCGCGAACGTCGTCGTACACTTCGTTGATCCGCCTAGAACAAAGGACGGCTCCCGACGCAAGCTCCCAATCAACCTCCCGGCGTTCCTGGAAGAACCCCTCTCCCGCCCGCTGGAGCGCCGGTGAGGCCCATGCAATCCCATGAGCTTCCGAAACTCGGGGTCCGCCACAACGTCCAGATCATCCCGGCGTCCTCCGACCGCGAGGTCGTGCAGGCCGCGCAGCGACGACTCCTTGAGGATCCTGGAGATCCCGATGCACTCTTCGCGGTTGCAGCCTGGGCCGAGATCGTAGGAGACCAGGTCAACGCGCTGGACCTGCTGAACCGGCTCGTGTCCCGAAAGCCAGACTACCCGGGTGTCTGGTGGCTCCGCGCGCGGGTCTTGAAGGACCTGGGACGGGAACGCGACGCGATCGCGTGCGAACACATTGCCCGCATCTATGCCGAACCCGAATTCCCCGAATGCGTCCGCAAGTTCCCTCCTTGAACCCAGTTCCATCACACGCGTGGATGCATTTCTCTGACAACGCGGTTCACGCATGCGCGGCTCTGCGCGTTCCCGGCGCGATCCTCGGCATGGCGCACCAGCACCGAAGGCATCCGGGCTCGCTGGCCGAATGTAGGCTGTGCGGTCCTTTCGATAGGGTGCCCGAGAAGGACGCGGGAGTGCTTGTCTCCGCCTCCGGGGTGGGCGGCGGTTGCTCGGAAAGCACAGCGCCCTCGTTCGGCGCTTCCTGACGCGTTGAGATTTGAACTACCACAAGCCCAGGCCCCCACTCGGTCCACTCCGACCGCGATGCGTCATCGTCGGATTCCGACGACCACCTCGACGGCGTCCGCTGTGTTGTACCCGTAGCCACGGCGGTTCGCGACGGGGTCGAGCGGTTGCCATTCCCCGCTCGTGTTCTGGGCCCGCGCCCGGATCCGATGCGTTCCTCGTGTCAGTTCGACGGCGAATCGCCAGGTTCGCCAATCGAACGGTCCCTCCCCGAGGCCGAGCTCGGTGGAACGCCAGGCGTCGTAGTCGACTTGCACGTGTACCTCGCGAATCCCTCGGCCGCTCCAGGCGCGGCCTTCGAGCGTGACGCGACCCTCCGCGACCTCTTCGCCCGGTGCGGGCCGGAGCAAGAGGGATTTCGTCCGGACCTCGGTGACGGGGGTGGCTTCGTCGTAGCGATACTCGGTCTTCTGGAAGAAACCGGTGAACGGGGCGGACTCGTACCGCACCTCGATGAGCCACTTCACGCTCGCCATCCCATACCATCCGGGGACGACGAGACGAAGCGGCGCGCCGTGGGACTTCGGGAGTGGCGCCCCGTTCATGCGGAGCGCGAGGATTGGCCCGGAACGAAGCGCGGCATCCGCCGGCATCGACCTCTCGAACGACGACTCAACGTTCGCCGCGATCCCGTGGTCCGCGCCCACGAAAACAACCTCGACGACGTCTCGGCTCGGGGGGACGGAACGAAGGACCTGAGACAAGGACGGACCCTCCCAGGTCGCGCAACCGATGGCCCGATCGCCCCACGGAACGCCCTCAGGCCGGGGAACCACGTGCGTGCGTCCATTGCCGGCACACTCGAGGACGCATGTCACCCGCTCCTGAGGAAGCCGTTCCAGATCCGCGAGCGCGAACTCTCGCAAAACTGCCGACCCCTGGGTGATGCGTAGCCGGTACGACTCCGCGGCAAGAGTCGGCTCGTCGAAGTGGTTCCGGATGAAGAAGGAATCCGCGGGTGTGATCGTCGCGCGCAGCGCGTCCCGTGGCGTCTCCGCGTTCAAGGGCCGAGCCGTGATGACCTCGACGGGCACGTCCCGCGATTCGATCGTCCTTGTTTCAAGCTTGCCACGTCGACGGCGATGCCGTATCGGACCGGTTCAAGAGAGCCGGGATCCACACTTGCCGCAGAAGATGTCTTCCGCATCAACCGGCGCTGTGCAGTTCGGGCAGGCGTACTCGATCCGAAGACCGCACCGACCACAGAAGCGGTCCTCGGCTGCGAGGGAAGCAGCGCAGGACGGACACGCGGATTCGGCCGACGTCGCGGCGGACTTCGCGGCGCAATCCGAGCACAGGATGACCGTGACCCCGAGGCGGACGACCGGTTTCCACGTCGCCGTTCGACGACCGCAGTCCATGCACCGCCGTTCGCGCGAGTCGCCCGCCTCGACGATCAACAGGTCCGGACGTTCCGCTGGAGACGGAACTGCGGCAGGCTCAGAGGTAGGTTCAGCGTTCGGGGGGAGGTCCACGGCGCGTCCCATCGGACGCTCGCAGGGAAAAAGTTTGCCTTACAAGGCTTCCTTCGAGATAACGACGCTCTTGACCCGCGGAGCGACCTCCGGGGTGTCCTGTTCGAGGTATGTGAGGTAGCCGGACCCGACGTTGAAATGGACGACGGAGACCTTCTTCTCCAGATCCACGATCGACTTTCCCGACTTCCTCATAACGTCAATCCTCTCTAGGGAATCGACGTCCAACGGACGCCTTAAAGGGTGTGCGGCAATAGTCACTATCGATAAGCGTAATTGCCGGGAGGAACGCGCGAGTCCCGCGTGGTCGAGGTTCCGGGCGACATTGCGGCAAACCTATAAGGCGGACGGGGGCGCAAATAATACCTGAGGACGTGGAGGAGAAATGATTACCGTCCGAAAGCTCGCGGACGCCATTGAGAAGCGACTCGGCGGCACGAGCACGGAGGCCATGGCGGAGGCCCGCGTTGTGATGAGCTACTTCGGGTTCCGCAGCGTGATTATCGACAACGCGATCGAACCGCCGGACCGCAAGGTCTTCTACGCGCTCCACGACGCCGGCATGCTGCAGAGCTTCTGGGAGACGGTCCCGCTCCTCGACGGCCGGAACTGGCGGATCTTCTACTGGTCCCTGAACGAGGCGGACCTGGACCGCATCCTGGCTGAGCACGCGGCGCCGGACGAGCCCCCGCTGTACAAGACTCTCCCCGACGAAGCCTGGAAGAAGGGCGCGCCGGCCGCGTGACTCAGTCCGGCCACGCTTGCGCCCCGACGAGGGGCACGAACGCGCATGGCGTGCTCTCCCGGATCCGGAGCGACCCGTCCGGCATGCGCGTTGCGATGATGAGGACCTGCCCGTGCCTCGAGCCACCGACGGGGGCGACGATCCGTCCTCCCGGGGCGAGCTGCGCCGGCCAGGCATCCGGGATCCTGGGCGCGCCCGCGGTCGCGAGGATGCACGCATACGGGGCCCGTTCCGGATACCCGAGGCTGCCATCTCCCACGATGACCGTCACTTCACTGAGGCCAACCTGCTCCAGGTTCAACCGCCCGCGCTCCGCGACGGCCGCAATCCGTTCGATCGTGACGACGTTCGTAGGCCCCACGAGCCGCGAGACGAGCGCGGCGTGGTAGCCCGATCCGGTTCCGATCTCGAGCACCCGCTCGCCCGGTTGCAACCGGGCCTCCTGGAGCATGATCGCGATCATCGACGGCGCGGAAATCGTCTGTCCCATCCCAATCGGTAGTGGCACGTCCGCGTAGGCGTCCGCGCGCTCCTCTGCCGGCACGAAGGCCTCCCTCGGGACCTCCGCGAACGCCTCCCGCACGCGCGGGTCATTGACATACCGCGAACGGACGAGCCGATCCACCATCCGCCGCCGCTCCGCCGCGAAGTCGGGCCCCCGCCCCATGGTCAGCCCAGGGCCGGCACGCGCCATAAAACGTTCGGCTACGCCGGCACGAGGAGGGCAATCAGCGCCGTCGTCAGGGCGAGGGTCACGATCGTCACCGGCAGGCCGGCCTTCACAAACTGCTTCATGGAGACGTTCACGCCGTCCCGCGCCGCGATCTGAACGACGATCACGTTGCACGCCGCTCCGAGGATCGTCGCGTTCCCCGCCAGCGTCGAGCTCGCGGCGAGGGCGAGCCAGAGCTGCGTCGATCCACCGGCGCCTTGGACGACCTCGGCGAGCAGGAGGACGGCGGGGACGTTGCTGATGAGATTCGAAAGGAGGGCCGAGAGGCCCGTGAGCCACACGAGTCCACCGGACGCACCGCCAAACGCCAGCGTGAAGCCGTTCTGGATCGCCGCGGACAGCCCGGACGAGCGAACGCCGGCGAGGACAACGAACAATCCGACGAAAAACAGGATGATGCTCCAGTCGACCTTGGAGACGAGCGTCCGCGGCGTCGTGGTCGTCACGAAGGGGAGGAAGAAGAGCACGAACGATCCGCCGGCCAGCGCGATGAGCGGGAGCCAAGCGGGGGTCGAGGCGAAGAACGCCGCCGCGACCGCGATCGTGATCCCGAGGGTCAGGCCGAGGCCGTTCCGCTGGATGTGCACCGGTGGCAGGGCGACCGCGCGGGTGAGCGGCGCGCGGAGATCCTTCCGGAACACGAGCCAGACGAGCCCGATCGCCACCGCGAGGGAGGCGGCCATGGCCGGGAGCAGGTACGCCGTGAACGTGAGGAACGGGATTCCCGACTGGATTGCGATGAAGGCGTTCTGCGGGTTGCCGACTTCCGTCGCGACGCTTCCGATGTTCGCGGCAATCGCGACCGCGACCAGGTAGGGCACCGGATTCACGCGGAGCGCTCGGGCCCCGCGCACCACGACGGGGGTCATGAGCAGCGCGATCGTGTCGTTCAGGACCAACGCCGAGAGCCCGGCGGTCACGACCATGAGCCAGACGAGGAACGAGACCTGGCTCTTCGCCCGCGACGCGATGCGCGAGGAGACGAGGTCGAAGAAGCCGCACACGTCGAGGCCGGAAACGAGGACCATCATGCCGACCAGGAGCAAGATGACGTCGAGGTTCACGGCGGCGAGGGCTTCCCCGGGCGTCAATACGCCGAAGACGAGCATCAGCGCGCCGCCGAACATCGCGACCGCGGGCCGCTCGAGCGGGAACCGACCGATGTTCCGGAGTGAGATCAGGACGTATGTGAGGAGAAAGACTCCCGTCGCCGCAACGAGGGCGAACGACGCCACGGGAGCCGAGGATGGGCTTCGTCGCTATGGAACTTTCCTCGAAGAAAATGGTTCGACCGTTTTCCCACTACGCTTAAATACCGTTACTCAATTCGCCGCATTCTCGGGACCTCCGAACCGGCTTCGCGGGGGGGACCGGGTCGTCTGTATACGATAGGAGAGAAACCCGAATGGACCTGCGCAACCGCCGCGGATTCGGCGCGCTCGTCGTGCTCCTGGCCGTGTTGCTGGGGGCCATCGCGCTGCCGATGCTCACCCTCGGAGCGAGCAACCAGATCACCGGGGTCGTGTCCGACTCTATCAGCGGCTCGCCCGTCTCTGGCGCCCTGGTGACGCTGACGGATGCGAATGGCTACTATCCTCCCCAGAAGGCCACGACTGGCGGCGACGGCGTCTACGCGTTCAGCCCGGGATCCGGGTCGTACACGCTGATGGCAAGTGCGTCGGGCTACTTCGCGAAGGGGGCTGGGCCGATCCGCTTCGACGGCCAGTCCACGGTGAGCCAAAACTTCAGTCTCGACCCCACTCCGCCGCTGAACAAGGTCGCCCAGCTCACGGTCGTGAATGACCTCACGAGCACGCCAATTAGCGGCGCGGTCGTGGAGGCGTACTACGCCCCCGCCTTGCAGGTCGTGGCGAGCGGGACATCGTCGGTCACGGGCCAAGTGAACCTCACCCTGTTCACGGCCACGTTCGAACTTCGGACGAACGCGACCGGTTTCATCACGAACGTCGTCGCACTCGACACGTCGTCGACGACGACCCTGACGATTCGCCTTCAAATTGGCAACATCGTCCAGGGACACGCCAGGAGCACGAGCGGTAACTTCCTAAGTGATGGGCTCGTCGGCTTCCTTTATGATCCGAATACGGCCACGGCGAAGTCCTCCCCGTTCAAGGTCATCCGCGCGGCAGTCACGGGGAGTTTCTACCAGTTCCATGTGCCGGCCGGCGTCACCTACGACATGGTGATCGATGCGAACGGCTACCGGGCCTACACGACGACGGTCACGACGATCGCAGGCACGCTGACGCGGGACGCGACGCTCGCGGTCTCCGACCCCGAAAAGTACGCGACAACGATCGTGTACGGGTCGAACGACTGGAGTAACCTCACGATCTACCGGAACACCACGTTGAACCCGGACAGCAACCTCACGACGCTGAATCCGCGCGGCCTCCGGGACCTCCGGCTCCAGATCGACTACAGCCTGGGGAACGCCAATGGCGTGATCGACGGCACGGAGGCGACGACGTTCCACAATTGGCTCGTCGCAAACGGTCCGTTCTACGTCACGACGGACGGCAACTTCACGACGAACGGAAAGTCGTACCTCTCCAGCGCCGTTTCGTACTCCGTGAACGTTGCCGGACTCACCACGCCCGGGAGCAAAGTCTGGATCAACACGTCCGCGACGTACGCCCTCAAGCAAGCGCCGCCCTACGTCGCGTTGCGGGCGAAGACCTACAGTGTCAACCTCACGTTGCTCGCGGACAGGAACATCTCCGTGCTCCAGGACTACGTCTATACGATCGCGTTCCCGCGGGCGTATGAACTGAACACCTCGTCCATCGTGCCGTCGGCGCCCGTCGAGATCGAGGCCTTCGCTCCGGCGGTCATCAACCCGGGTGTGACCAGCCTCACCCCCCAGATTCGGATGAGCGTGACGCAATCCCTGACAGGAACCGCGCGCGCGAGGGTCGTCGCTCCCGCCGGGAAGTTCTTCGTGCAGAACGCCACGGACTCGAACTACCAGGCGTTCGTTGCCGCGAACGCGTCGCTGACCTTCAGCGCCGAGACGACGACGGACCCGAACGACCACGTCACGGACGCGAACTTCACGTGGCGCTTCACGCCGTCCGCAACGGGCTACGGGATCCGGCCGGTCTACACGTACACGCAGCACGGCCAGTTCCTCGTGAACCTGACCGTCCGCGAGACGGGCGGCAACCTCACCTACCGCACGATCACGATCTGGGCGGACGACCAGGTGCCCGTCGCGAGCATCCGGACGAACCGGACCGGGAGCACGTCGGCGAATGGCCTCACGCTCAAGGTGGACGAAGGGATCCAAGTGCGGTTCGACGGCGGGCTGTCCACGGACCTCGCCTATCCGGGGAAGACCAACCCCATCCCGAACTCCGGGTATTCGTGGGACTTCAACGGCGACCACATCGCCGATGCCACGGGCCGGATCCAGAACTACACGTTCCCGAAACCCGGCCAGTTCAAGGTCAACCTAACCGTCACGGATAGCGTCGGCTGGAAGTCGACGAACGCGACGATGACCGCGATCGTGAACGACACGAAGGCCCCCGTGCCCGGGTTCGACATCCTGGACCCGTCGAAGGACTGGGGGACGATCACGAGCCCGACGGAACTTAAGACGTACGCCTTCAACGCGTCGAAGACGACGGACGACTACAGCAAGGTGACGTACAACGCGACCCCGGGACTGAACTTCACGTGGAAAGTGCCCGGTCCGATCGTCGGGCTCACGGGGACGAATCACACCTTCTACGGCATCAACATCACGTTCGCGTGGAAGGAGTGGAACGTCAGCTACAGCGTGTTGCTTTCCGTGAAGGATACCGGGTTCGGCTCGGGCAAGCCGAACACCGGCAACGCGACCCGCTCGATCCAAGTACAGATCGATGTCTCGCTCCACGCGGACCTGAGCATCGTCGCGGGCACGATGAAAGTGAACCCGCCGGATCCCGAGGAGGGCGCACCAATCACCGTCACGGTGAACGTCACGAACAAGGCGAACCGTGCGCGAGCCGGCAACGTGACGACGCAGCTCCTCGCGATCACGAACGGCGTGACGACCATCGTCACGAGCCAGGCGGACTGGCTCGACAAGAACGGGAACCCCAAGCCGAACCAAACCATCGCCGCCGGAGAGACGGTGCATCTCGTCTTCCACGGGCAGCTCTACGGCCAAGGGAACAAGACCCTCCAGGTGTACGTCGCCGACTCGACGGAACCGTACACGTGGGTCACCTCGGAGAACCGCGCATCGGTCACGGTCAACGTCCGGCAACCCGCTTGGCAGCCGTACGCGATCGCGGCCAGCGTGATCGGCGTGATCGTCCTCTTCGTCTTCGGCGTGTACGCGAGGCGCAAGATCAAGGCGGGCGAGTGGCGGCCGCTCCGCGGACGGCGTCAGAAAGGCGGAGAAGAGAAGGAGAAGCCCCGCAAGGAAGTCAAGGAAGAGAAGAAGCGGCTCTAGCGTTCCGCCCGTTCGATTCCGCGGGAGGCCCGCGCCGCTACATCTCCTTCGGAGCCTTGAGTCCAAGGCACTCGAGCGCGTTGTGCAACACGACGCGGGATGCGTCGACGAGAGCGAGGCGTGCATCGCGCAGTCCCGTAGGCTCCGCGGTCAAGACCGGACAGTCGCGGTAGAACTGATTGAACTGCGCCGCGAAGTCCGCCGCGAACGACGCAATCGCGTGGACGCGGCGCCCGTCGGCGGCCTCGCGGACGCTCGATGGGAACTTCGCGATCCACCGGAGGAGCCGCTGTTCCTGCGGGTGTACGAGACGGCGCGATTCCGCCGTGCGGGGGCCGGCGGCCTTCGCGAGGATGCTGCAGGCCCTCGCGTGCGCGTACTGGAGGAAGGGGGCCGAGTTGCCCTCGAAGTTCAGCGCCTCCTCCCACCGGAACGTAATCGCTTTCTCGGCCTGCACCCTGGCCATGTTGTACCGGACGGCTGCGACGCCGATGACCTCGGCGATCTCTCGCTTCCGCGCCTCCGACAAATCCTCGCGGCGCTTCGCCACCTCCTCGTAGGCGCGGTCGAGGGCCTCGTCGAGGAGGTCATCGAGGTTCACGACGCGCCCTTTGCGCGTCGACATGCGGCCCTCCGGAAGCGTCACGAACGCGTAGAAGATCGTCTCCGGCGCCCAGTCGATCCCCATGAGCTGGAAGGCGGCCTTGAGCCGCTGGAACGTGAGCTTGTGGTCCTCGCCGAGAACGTCGATCGCGATGTCGCATCGGGCCATCTTGTCCAGATGATACGCGATGTCGCGCGTCGTGTACAACGACGTGCCGTCGCGCCGAACGAAGACGTACTTCGCCGCATCGCCTTCGAGGCCGAACGAGCTCAGGTCGAGGTACCGCGCGCCGTCCTCCTCGTGGCTCATCGGCATGAGGCGCGCGATGACCTGCTGGACGGACCCGTCCAGAATGGCGTCGCTCTCCCAGAAGAACGAGTCGAACGTCACGTCCATCCGACGGAGCGTGTCGAGGAGTGCGGCGAGGACGGCTTCCCCCACCTCGCGGATGGCTTTCGTGAGCGCGACGTCGCCCCCTTCGAACCGTTGCGTCAGGCCCTCGATCTCTCGCTTCAGCGACTCGTCTTTCTCGAGCATCGCGCTCGCCTTCTGATACAGCGCGACGTAGCGGTATTCGATCCGGAGCTCCGCCTCGCCGGCCTCTGTCGGGAGGTGCTGGACGGCCCAGTAGAGGAGGACCATCTGGCGGCCGATGTCGTTCACCAGGTACTCGCTCGTGACGCGGTAGCCGGCGAGCCGCATCAGCCGGACGAGCGCGTCGCCCAGGAACGGGTTGCGCGCGCGCCCGACGTGCATCGGGCCCGTGGGGTTCGTGCTCGTGTGCTCCAGCAAGATGCGTTCCTTGCGTTGCGGCGATGCGCCGTACCGTTCGTGCATCGAGCGCACGGATGCAAGGACGAGGTCCGCGAACGCCGCGGACTCGACTTGGAAGTTGACGTAGGATCCATCGGCCTGCAACGGGAGGAAGGGCGGAGGGACCCGCGCGCGTGCCGCGCGGGCGGCGATGCTCGCGGGGCTCGATTTCAGTTCCTTCGCCCACGGGTGGGCGGCGAGGGCGAATAGGCCGCGGTCCTCGGGGGCCTCCTGGAGAACGGCCGCGGTGGAAACGCCGAGGTCGGATTCGATCGCGCGGCGGACGGCGTCCGCCTGCTCTCGGAGGTCGGCCCAGGGGTCGTGCCCCATCACGTCACCCGGTAGCGGAGGATCGCGGCCGTCCCGCCGAAGGCCCGGAGGAGAAGCTGGCCCTCCTCGGAGTCCTTCGAGATCAACTCGACGTTCGACCCCATTCTCTCCGCCATCGCGCTCAGGTCGTCGATCAGGTCGTGGTTCTCGACCACGGTGAGCGGGCCCCCATCTTTCGGGCAGGCGGGCAGCTCCCCGTCGTCAGCCACGGTCTTCTCGCCCTCCCAGTCGCCGTTCGCGCAGCGGAGCTTGAGGCGGACCTTCCGCAGGCCCTCGGAGATCAGGAGGGTCTCGACCGCACCGAGCTGCAACGCATGGCGCACCTGGTCCTCGCCGTACGCCGCAAGGCCACCGTCCTCCTTGCGGATCTCCTCCAAGAGGCGTTGGACGAGGTCCTTCTCCCGCATCAGGTCGAGGCCGGCGAGGATCTCGCGCGATTTCTCGACGAGCTCGCGCAGGCCGTATTCGTCCGTGTAGCCCGTGTCGAGGAACGTCGGCAGGACCTTCTTCTTCAGCTCGTGGTGGAGGTAGTCCTGGGTCGCGAACTCCTCCTTCGAATAGCCGGGTCCGCCGACGATGATCGCCTTGAGGCCGGGGTCGTTCAGGAAGGCCTCCGTCAGCAGCTCGCCGACCTTCTTGTACCACTCGTGCACGGCGATGTCGTGGCCCCGCTCGAAGCGCCGCGCGCTCTGCCCGCCCATCCGGTGCTTCGAGGGCACCTGCGACTGGAGGTTCTTGATCACCTCGATCCGCTTGCCGCGCAACATCCCGATCGTCGCTTCGCTCCAGTCGATCACGACGAGGCCGTAGAGGTCTTTCTCCGCGAGCATCTCGTGGAGCGGCTCCGTGTAGAACTTCGAATCGCAGCGGTACAGGAACGACGTCACGGGCTCGGGCGGCTCGAGCACGAACGCGACCATCGTCGTCTGGTCCGCTCCGACCTGCTTGTGGCCTGTGAAGACGACCAACCCGTTCGGCGGCGGCATCTTGTACGACTTGAGGCGTTGCATCGAGGACTCGATCGCCTGCGTCACATGCTTGCGAGTGCTCGCGCTCTTGATGTTCGACGACTGCGAGAGTTCGGCCCGCAGATAGTTCGTCACGTCGAAGATCGGTCGGCTGGGGGGGACGTACACGCTGACGAGTTCCGTGCCTCGGCCGGCGGCCTCTTCGATCTGCTCGAGGGCCCGGCGGAACTTGTATTTGTCCATCCCGGACAGTTCTGCCATTTTGTCGCACCACACAGTTATTTATCGTTCTTTACCTTTTGCGTCGAGACTGCGTCTCCATGGAGAAAGTCGTCGTTTCGCTCGGCGGTTCCGTCCTCGTCCCGGGCGACGATGATGCGCGGCATCTTCGCGATCTTGCGGCGCTGCTCCGCGACGTCTCCGGGCGCGTGAAGTTGTTCGTCGTGACGGGGGGCGGCCGCATCGCGAGGTATTACATCGAGACGGGCCGCGCGCTCGGCCTCGGCGAGCGCACCCTCGATGAATTCGGCATCGCGGTGACGCGGCTCAACGCGCGTCTCCTCGCCGCGGCGCTGGGCGGGCGCGCGAACCGGGAGCCCGCGACGACGTACTCGGAGGCCGCGAGGCTCGCCCGCCGTTTCCCGATCGTCGTGATGGCGGGGACCGGGCCGGGTCACACGACGGACCGCGTGAGCGCCTCGCTCGCCCGATTCGTGGGCGCGGCGCGCATCGTGAACGCAACTTCCGTGGACGGCGTGTACACGGCGGACCCGGAGAAGAATGCGGACGCGAAGCTCGTGCCCCGCATGCGATTCGAGGAACTCGTTCGCCTCAGCGGTAGCGCCCACCGGAAGGCGGGCCCGCGAATCGTGTTCGATCCTGTGGCCGCGCGGGTTCTCGCGCGAGACCATACCCCGCTCAGCGTCGTGCGCGGGCGGGACCATCGCGCCCTCCGTGCGGCGATCCTCGGCGAATCGTTCCATGGCACCCTCGTCGCCGACTAGCGGGGATTCGCCGTGCGACGCCGGACGTTCTACGAGATCCTCTCCATCGCCACATTGACGGTCGCGGCGGGGGCGGCGGTTCTCGCCGCGGCGGGGGCCGCCCTGCAGCAAGCGCTGAGCGCGACGGCCGCCGCCCTCTGCGCGGGAATCTTCCTGGTCCCAGGCCTGTATTTCTTCCGGTACCAGCGGGCACTGCGGGCGCGCGATTTGGCCCTGGAACACGTCGCGACGTTCGCGATGGCACGGGGTACGATCGAAGTGCGAGACCTCGCCGTGGAACTCAAGGTGTCGGGAGAGGACGCGGACCGATTCCTTCGCACCGCCGTCCGCGAAGGCCACCTGCATGGGAGCTTCGACGAGCGCGGCCGGTTCGTCGTCGAAAGCAATCCCAGGGACCGGGAGGCGGCGTGACGTTTCGCGGATTCATCGCGGTGGATGTGCCTCCGCTGACTTCGCTCGAGCGGCTCGCCGGAGAACTGCGAGGCGCGAGCAGCTCTCTCAAGGTCGTCCGCACGGACCAGATCCATCTCACCCTCAAGTTCCTGGGGGATACGGAGGAGGGGCTCGTTCCGGAGATCGTGACCGCGATCCGGGAGGCGGGCGCGGACGTCCGTCCGTTTGAGGTCCGGGTTCGAGGCACCGGTGCGTTTCCGAGTCTGGCCCGGATGAATGTGATCTGGGTCGGCGTGGAGGACGCGGAGCCCCTCGCAAAGATTGCGAGGGCGCTCGAATCATCCCTGGAGTCGCTCGGATTCCCGCGGGAGGCTCGGGCATGGAGAGCCCACGCGACCCTAGCCCGGGTGAAAGGGGCCCGCGACTTGGATCGGGTCTCGAGCATCCTGGGAGCGCGCGCCGAGGAGACCTTCGGCACGTATCGCGTGGACGCGGTGCATCTGAAGAAGAGTGTGCTGACGCCGCAAGGCGCTCAGTACTCCGTCGTGGATACCGTTCGCCTCGGGAATTGAAGGACGGTCTCCAGCAAGGCCTCCCGACGCGTCATACCTCTAAGTAGAGGTATGCTCCCGTTCACGGCGGGATCGCCCCGCAAAGGCCTACGTTTCTTTCTTGTCCGCCAGCAGTTTCAGCTGGTCCCATTCGATCGTGTGCTTGAGCCGATACTTCTGCAACACCCGGCTCAGCTGCTCCGTGACCCGGGCGACCTCGATCGTCTTCCCTCGACCGTACACGTAGAACTCGACCCGGTTCGAGATCGGGAAGATCATCCGCATGATGCCCTCGCGGTTGTAGCCTTCCGGCTTGCGGTTGTTCCGGAGGTCGCGGAGATTCTCCTCGATAAGCACATCCACGTTCTCCATGTCCTCGGGCACTTGCTGCGTCTCCTCGAGGAATTTCAGGAACAGAGGCCGGAACGCCGGCACGAGGCTCTTCCATCGGACTTTCTTGTCGAACTTGATGTGGCCGCTCCGCGCCCGCATGGACCCGTTCGCATGAGCCATGTCGTATTTAACGCTGCTCGGGGCGGCGGCTCCTTGGATCTCGCGCCGCGTCACCCTTAAGCCCGCCGCCTCCATCGTGCGCGCGTGCGCACGGCCCTCACGATCGCGGGGAGCGATTCCGGGGGCGGCGCGGGGATCCAGGCGGACCTGAAGTCGTTCGCGTCCGTCGGGGTGCATGGGACGTCCGTGATCACGTGCGTCACCGCACAGAACACGCGGTCCGTCGATTCGATCTTCCCTCTCCCGGTCGGCGAGATCCGCCAGCAGATCCGTGCGGTCCTCGGAGACTTCGACGTCCGCGCGGCGAAGACCGGCATGCTCTATTCCGCCGCCATCGTCCGAACGGTCGCGAAGGAGCTCCGCCGTTCGTCCTTCCCGCTCGTCGTCGATCCGGTGATGGTCGCGACGGTCGGCGCGTCCCTCGAACAGGATGACCTCCGCGACGCGCTCGTCAATCACCTCCTCTCGCGCGCGGCCCTCGTGACGCCGAACCGCAACGAGGCCGAGCGGGTCTCCGGCCTCCGCATCACGAACGTCGAGGAAATGGAGGCCGCGGCGCGCGCGATCCGGAAGCTCGGCGCGGACGCCGTCCTCGTCAAGGGCGGGCACATGCGCGGTCCGCTCGTCGACGTGTTCTACGATGGCCGCCGGATGCGCCGACTCCGCGGACGGCGACTTGACAAAACGTTGCACGGCGCGGGATGCACGCTCGCCGCGTCGACGGCGGCCTACCTGGCCCTCGGCCGGCCGCTGCTCGACGCCGTCGAGGCCGCGCGACGCAAGGTAGCCCTCGGGTTCCGCCATTCCTATCGCGCCGGGCGGGGCGTGGAGATTATCAATTCGCAAATCGAGCCGCGTCGGGAGGCCGTCGGGAAGCATGCTCGCGCCGCGCCGCGGGATGCGGAGTGATTCCCCATTTTTGCCGATTATCAACCCGGCTTCGGCCGCCCACAAACTTAATGTAGCC
Source organism: Thermoplasmata archaeon (assembly GCA_035636595.1). Classification (GTDB taxonomy): domain Archaea; phylum Thermoplasmatota; class Thermoplasmata; order RBG-16-68-12; family RBG-16-68-12; genus RBG-16-68-12. The sequence continues at coordinate 6,832 of DASPYU010000019.1, read as the reverse complement.
CAATCAAACTCCGAGCCGTCAGCGGTCCTCGCATCGCGCCGCCGCGTCCGGCGATCGCGTCGGGCGGACTCGGGTGCGTCGGCGATGATTGACGGGACAAGGCACGGAATCGTGGAGGCGGGGACGATAGCCGACATCGACGACGGTGAGGGGGAGCCGGTGCTCCAGGGCCGCGAGGCCGAAGGCTGATGCCATGCGGATCGCCCTCTTCACGGACAGCTACCTGCCGACGGTCGACGGCGTCGTGACGTCGGTCCTGACGACGCGGCACCAGCTCGAGGCGGACGGCCACGAGGTCGTCGTCTTCGCGCCGGAAGACCCGCGCCGCCGCGAGGCCCGCGAAGATGGCACTGTCTACGTCCGCGCAAAGGAGTTCCGCCGCTACCCGGGCTACCGACTCGCGATGTTCCCCGGCCGCGAGGTCGACCTGATCAAGGACCTCGGTATCGACGTGATCCACATCCACGGCGTGGGGTTCGTCGGCATCAAGGGCCTCTGGGCCTCCTGGCAGGCCAAGATCCCGCGCGTCTCGACGTTCCACACGATGATCCACGACACGCTGCCGTTCTACTCCCCGTTCGGCCTGAACCTCCACCTCCTGGAACGGGGCCTGCGGTTCTACCTCAAGATCTTCCTGCGCAAGACCCAGGGCGTCGTGGTCCCGAGCCGCGCGATCCTCGACGAGATCCTCGCCCTGTCCCCGACCGCGAACATTGCGGACGTCATCCCGACCGGCGTGGACCCGGAGCGCTTCCGGCCGGACCTGTCGGGACAGAGTGTTCGGACGAAGTGGGGCCTGAACGGCCACGACGTCATCTTGCACGTCGGCCGCGTCGCGCCGGAGAAGAACCTCACGACCCTGATCCACGCGTTCCCGAAGGTCCTCGAGGCGAATCCGGACACGACGCTCCTGATCGTCGGCACGGGCCCGTACATCGAGAAGTACTACGACCTCGTGAAGCACCTCGGCCTCGCGGGGGACGTCATCTTCACGGGTTTCGTCCCGGACGCCGACCTGCCGAAGTACTACGCCGCCTCGGACGTCTTCGCGATCGCCTCGAAGTTCGAGACGCAGGGCCTCGTCGTCCTGGAGGCGCTGGCCTCCGGGCGGCCCGTCGCGGGCGCGAACTACCGCGCGATCCCGGAGTTCGTCCGGGAAGGACATAACGGCGCCCTCTTCGACCCCGCCGACGTGCGGGGCTGCAGTGCCGCCATCCTCCGATGCCTACGCGACCGGGATCCGATGCGCGAGGCCGCGCGGGAGAGCGCCCTTCCGTTCTCCGTCGAGCGGTGCACGCGGCGCCTCGAACGGGTGTACGAGCGCCTCGTGGCCGCGTGAGTGCCGATGGCCGTGCGGGTCTCGGTCATCGTCCCGACCTGGAACGAAGCGGACTATCTGCCGGCGTTGCTTGAATCGATCCACGGACAGACGGTCCCGCCAATGGAAGTCCTCATCGCGGATTCCGGGAGCACGGACGGCACCCCGGCCGCCGCGCAGGCCGCCGGCGCCCGCGTGCTCGAGGGAGAGCGCAAAGGTCCCGGCGAGGGCCGGAACCGCGGCGCGCGGGCTGCGGTCGGGGATGTCCTCGTTTTCGCTGACGCGGATTGCGTCCTGCCGCCGGAGTTGATCGTGTCCGTCGAGGCGGCCCTGGTGAGCCCCGACGTCATCGGGGGCGCGACGTCCTTTGTCCCCGCGGGTGGACGCGCCTTCGAGCGGCTGCTGTTCGCCCTCGCGAATGGCTACCAGAAGGCCGCGACCCTCTGGGGGTTCCCTCACAACGCGGGGTACTGCTTCTTCTTCCGCAAATCCGCATTCGAGCGACTCGGCGGGCTCCGAGAAGACATGCTCCTCAACGAGACACACGACCTGGCGATGCGATCGCGGGCGCTGGGCCGCTTCCTGATCCTGCCGATCGCGGTTCAGACCTCCCTGCGGCGCTTCCGTTCCCACGGGTTTGCCCGCACCGTGCTCCGGGAATACGTGGCGTCGACGCTCCTCTACTACGCCACCCGCCGCACCCCGGCGGATTGGTTCCGGCCCGAGCCGGTCCGCTGACCGGGTCAGGATGGCGGCATCGTCGCGCGCGTCTTCCGCCGCACGAGCCACGCGGCGAGGAAGGAACCGATTACGACGATGGCCACGAGGGCGAGCGTAATCCATCGCGCCGTGCCGACGTCGTACGCGACCCCGACAATGACGACGACGAAGAGGAGCGCGGCGTACTTCGCGAGGCCGCCCGCGGCGACGTAGGCCATGGACCGGCGATAGTCCCAATCGAGCGTCGCGATGAACGCGCCGACGAACGGGACGACGGGCGCGATCCGGTTCAGGAGGATCACCCGCTCATCCCGGACCAGGAGGAACTCCGTCCATTTCTTCATCCCGCGCTCCAGCCATCCGGGCATCCGGCGGCCCTTGATGACGACGCGGCGCACGACCGTGTACAGGGCGCTCGTCCCGAGCAGGTCGCCGACGACCGCGGTGGCGAGGAGCATCACGGCCCAGAGGAGGGGATCGAGGACCTCGGGTCGGTACGTGAACGTGACGACGATCCAGGCTTCCGGGAGAGCGGGGAACAACGCGGCATCCACGGCGAAGATCAGGAGCAGGGCGACGAGGCTGCCGACGGGGCCGAGGGACCCGAAGAGTGCCCCGAGGAATTCGTCGAGGGAGGCCATCCGTCGCCCTCAACCCGGGCGGCTGATGTCGAGCATCGTCACCTGAAAGACCAGGACGCGTCCGATCGGCGCGGCGACGTTGTAGTTCAGCGTGTACGTCCCGGCGTCCAGGTCCACCGCGCTCACGACGAACAGCGGCACATCCGTGCCTCGCTGGAAGATCTTCTTCCCCGTCCGATCGACGAGGCTCGGGTCGAGGAGATGATGGACGACGATGACCCCGATGCCCCCGTTCGCGGAGTCGTCGATGCTCGCGACGACCGCGTTCCACGCCCCGTAGGGCCGGACGATCTGGCCGGGCGAGGGGCTGTTCGTCACGGTGACGAAGGACCCCGACACGCTCACGTATGCGGTCCAGCCCCAGAACGAATCCGTGACGTTCATGCCGGACTGCGGCGCGATGCCGTACGTGCTGCGGAAGTCCGTCGCGTTCATCGTGACCCGGACCGGCACGGACTCGAAGAGCGGCTTGACGATGAACTTGGACGGGTCCGCGGACCCGTACCCGAGGTTCGGCGGCACGATGATCGTCTTCCCATCGCCGACGGCCATCCCTTGGAGCCCGAGGTCGAAGCCCTTGATCACCACGCCGGTCCCCAGCGTGAATGGGCCAAGCGGTTGCCACGGGCTGTGCCAGGTGAAAGTGAAGGCCTTCAGGTACGAGGCGTTGTCCGTCGCGACGGACGCGAGGCTCGTATCGAACACGAGGCCGTCGTCCGCGAAGGTGCCGATGTAGTCCACCTTGACGGAATCCCCGCTCTGGGCCCGGATCGGCGGCGACCCGAACTTCGGGACGACGAAGCCGTAGTACACCCCGACGATTGCGATGATGAGGATGAGGACCCCGATGAACGACCAGAGCGTGCTCACGCCGGCGTCGTCGCGGACCAGCGGGCGGACCATGGCGGAGGCCGCCTAACCTAGGAGCCGGCATAAAGATATTGGTGCTGGCGTCGAAGCCGACATGACGCGGCGCGGAACGCGGTCACGGGAACGATGGATAGTGCAGCTCGATCGTCTCTTGGTCGTACAACACGACGCTCGGACTCGGGCTCACGGTCGTCGTGTTCACGAGCATCTGGGTTGGGCTCCCGAACGGCTTCCCCCAGACCGTGAAGAAGTTCCCGATCGTGTACGTGCGAGCCACGGTCGTCTCGATGTGAATCAGGCCGCTCGTGTCGTGCGTGTGGACCGGCTCGAGGCACCCCGGGACGATCCCGACGCTGGCGGGGATCGTGACCTGGACACCGTTCGAGAAAATCCGGAGCTGGGTGTGCCAGTGATACACGTAGTTGGTCCCGCTCACGCAGGGGAAGGGCTCGGACGAACCGGGATTGAGGAACGGGGCCACGTAGTACGCGCCGAGGATGCCAATCGCCACCAAGGCGACGAGCGCCACCTGCCACGTCCGCACCCGGATCGGGGCCGCGTTCTTCGCCGCGACCCGGCCCGGTTCCGCCTTCAACCGCTCCCGGATCTTCGGAGTGTCCGGATGGCGGGGATGCGTGTCGTTCAGATGGCGGAGCAGGTTCTCCCGCTTGACGGAGACGTTGCAGATCGGACATCGCTCGGTGTTCGCCACGGGCTCTCGACTCCGAGTGCTCCAATACAATGTGGACGGCTATTTAGGAATGCCGTGGACGCAAGCCGAACTCACGCGTACATGGCGCCCGAGGAGTCCGGTGTGCGCATCGGGTTCTCGCCGAAGACCTTCTCGACCGCCCGCTCGAAGTCGGTCATCGTCACGACCTCGCGGTCCTCGCGGATCGCGAACATGCCGGCCTCCGTGCACATCGCGTGGATGTCCGCGCCGGTCGCGCCGTCGCATCGTCCCGCCAGGATGCCGGGTTCGACGTCGGACGCGACGTTCATCGTGCGCATGTGGATCCGGAAGATCGTCACGCGCGCCTCTTGATTGGGTATCGGGATCTCGATGATGCGGTCGAACCGGCCGGGTCGCAAGAGCGCGTCGTCGAGGATGTCGGGTCGGTTCGTGGCCCCGATGATCTTGACGTCCCCGAGAGGGTTGAATCCATCGAGTTCCGCGAGCAGTTGCATGAGGGTGCGCTGGACCTCCCGGTCGCCCGACGTCGCGACCTCGAGCCGCTTCGCCCCGACGCTGTCGAGTTCGTCAATGAACACGATCGATGGCGCCTTCTCGCGCGCCAGCTGGAAGAGTTCGCGGACGAGCCGCGCGCCTTCCCCGATGTACTTCTGCACGAGCTCCGACCCAACGAACCGGATGAAGCGCGCCTGGGTGCGGTTCGCGACGGCCTTCGCGAGGAGGGTCTTGCCGGTCCCCGGCGGTCCGACGAGGAGCACGCCTTTCGGCGGCTCGATGCCGACCTTTCGATATAGGTCCGGCTTGAGGAGCGGGTCCTCGACCGCCTCGCGCAGCTCGCGCATCTGGTTCTCGAGGCCGCCGACGTCCTCGTACGTGACATGGGGCTTCTCGATGATCTCCGCGCCCGTGACGATCGGATCGAGGGATGGCGGCAGGACGCCCATGACCGCGAGGGTCTGCTTGTTCAGCGCGACGCGCGCGCCGACGATGAGGTTCTCCTTCGCGACGTAGTCCGCGGCGTTCACGATGAAGTCCGGGCCCGTCGACGACTTGACGACGACGCGGCCGTCCGCGAGGATGTCGCGGACGTTCCCGATGATCAATGGCGGACTCTTCAATCGGTCGAGTTCCTGCTTCAGCCGTCGGACCTCTTTTTGGAGCCGGACGAGCTCCGTCTCCACATACCGCTTCTCGCCCTCGGCCCGGCGGGCCGTCTCGAGGAGCTTGTCGTTGCGGTCCTCCAACGTGGAGATCCGCTCCGACATTTTCTCGGAGAATTCGCGGATTTGATCCTCGTCCATGTAATCGTCCGGTGGGCTGACTCGAAGACGAAGGCTATATACCAGGCACTTTTTATTTAGTCTTATCGGGCCGGATTCGTGATCTGCGAATTGTGTGGCGCGGACGTCCCGCGCCTGAAGAACGTGGCGATCGAGGCGACCATCCTGGCCGTTTGCACGGATTGCTCGCGGTTCGGCGACGAGGTCGCGACGCCCGCGTTGCGACAGAGCACGATGCCCCCGATCATCGCGCAGCGACTCGACGCCCGCAAGCGCCGGATGACGCCGAAGGACGTCTACACGCAGACGGGCGAACTCGAATTGGCGGAGGACTTCCCGCAGCGGATCCGGTCGGCGCGCGAGTCCCGCGGATGGAAGCAGGCGGACCTCGGCGCGAAGATCAACGAGCGGGCGAGCGTCATCGCGATGCTCGAGGCCGGCACGATGACGCCGGGCGACGCGCTCGTCCGCAAGCTTGAGCGGGAACTCGGCATCGCCCTCAAGGAGCGCGTGGAGCCCGTGGCAGTGAAGAAACAGGCGCCGGGCGGAGGGCTCACCCTCGGCGACCTGATCAAGATGGAAGAGGACCGTCCCTGATCAGCCGATGCCGAGTCGAGCTTTGACCGGGCCCAGGAACGCCGCAACGTCGACGCCGGCCTGGTACGCGGCCACGAGGGCCGCGACTTCGACCTCGAGATCGAGCCGCTCCTGTACGCCGTTGACGAGCGCGATGGCGGCCTTGCGGTCCACGCCGGTCCGCTTGGCGATCGCGTCGACGATCCGCAAGAACAGGTCTTCGCCCACCGGGGTCAGCGTCTCGAGGATGGCGGCGGTCGGCACGTAGTCCCGAGGGACTTCGACCGTCGTCACGTCGAACGCCGGACGAATCGAGCCTTGACGCGACTCGAGGAGTTTCGTCTCGAGGCCGAGCTGCAACAGGCGCTGCGCGTCCCGCGGTGGAAACCAGCGGAGGTCCATCGAGGCCGACAGGACGAACTCCCGCTCGCTGAGCTCGTCGCGGCCCTTCCGCTTGAACAGGAGGGCAATCGCATCCCGCAGCTCGTCCAACGTGCCACCCCGGACCCGGAGTCCGCCGAACGGCCGGACCATAGATAAACGTGCGTCGGGTGGGCGAACGTTTATCGTCCCCGGGCCCGTATGCTCGGCCGCTCCCGCGTAAGGTCGCGCGGACCCGTGATGCGCGATGCAAGCCGGGAGAGGGCGTCGTATGGGTCCCTCCTCGATAGCCTCGCGTTCGAGGCGCTCCGTGACAGGGGGACAACGCGGCGTCCAACAATCCCTCGGCAAG
>DASPYU010000018.1:0-2048 GCA_035636595.1 Thermoplasmata archaeon | reverse complement strand
CGTGGCGGCCGCGCTCCTGAATCCCTCGTCCGCGCTCGACGCGGTCCAACTCCCTCTCCTCGGCGCTTTTTCCACCGCCCGAATGGTCGTCGCATACTTGCTCTCCCTCGTCTTCGCAATCGTCTTCGGGCACACCGCGGCGACGAACAAGAAGGCCTCCATCGTCATGCTGCCCCTCCTCGACGTCCTCCAGTCGATCCCGATCTTGGTCTTCTTCCCTGCCGCCTTGCTCTTCTTCGTCGCGACGTTCCACGGGAACCCGATCGGCATCGAGTTCGCGGTCGTGTTCCTGATCTTCACGAGCATGGCGTGGAACATGGCGTTCGGGGTGTACGAATCCCTCACGACGATCCCCCAGGACCTCGAAGCGGCCGCCACGAGCTTCGGCCTCACCGGTTGGCTTCGGTTCCGTCTCCTCGCCTTTCCCGCCGTCATCCCGAAGCTCGTCTACAATTCGATCCTCTCCTGGACGAACGGCTGGTTCTTCCTCGTTGCGAGCGAGATCTTCTCTGGAAATGGCGCCGAGTTCCAGCGGCCCGGTCTGGGTGCATTCATCGCGATCGCGGGCCGGAACGGGGACGTTCCGTCGATCGCAATCGGGCTGGCGGTCCTCGCCGCGATCGTGCTGGCGCTCGACGTGTTCGTCTGGCGTCCGCTGAGCGTCTGGTCTGAACGGTTTCGGATCGATGCCGTGGCGCGCGAGGGGGCGAAGATCCCGAGGTACGAGCCTTTCCGGTGGCTTCCTCGCTTCTCGCGAGTGAGGCGCACGATCCTGACGCGCGCGCGTCCGGTCACGCAGACCTACCATCGCGCTTCGGTCCGGCTCGACCGGGTGTACGCGTCGCACCGTCGCGTCGTCCGTGAGATTCGCGCGGCGGACCTCGTGATGTTCCTGATCATCTTCGTCATCGTCGTCACGACGGGACTCGTCGGCCTGACGCAACTCTTCCTCCGTCCGCTGCCCGCCAAGGCGGGGCTCCTGCCGGAAGCCACGCTCTTCTCGTTCACGCGCCTCCTGATCGCCTACGGCATCGCCCTCGCATGGACCATCCCGATGGCCGTCCTCCTGGGCGAGAGCGACCGAGCGTCTCGATTGCTCACGCCGGTCCTCGAGATCTTCGCGTCGCTCCCCGCGACGGCCTTGCTGCCCGTGATCCTGGGATTCTCGCTCCTCCTCGCCGCCTCCGCGGCGGACACGGCGGCGCAACTCGCGGCGATTCTGATCGCCCTGTTCAGCATGCAGTGGTACTTGCTGTTCAACCTCATCGCCGGGGTCCGCAGCATCCCGGAAGATCTCCGAGAGGCCGCTCGCTCCTTCGGGCTCCGCGGTCGGACGTATTGGAAGCGGGTCTTACTGCCCGCGATGACGCCCTCCTTCCTCACCGGGAGCATCACCGCGTGGGGAGCGGGCTGGAACGCCCTGATCGTCTCCGAGTTTGTGCTGTACGCGAAGCGGTTGTACGAGGTCCCCGGCTTGGGATCGCTGCTGAGCGAGTCCGTCTACGTCACGCCGGACGGCGAGATGCTCTTCCTCACCGCCCTCTCGATGATCGTGGTCGTCCTCGCGATGAACAAGCTCCTCTGGCGGCCCCTGTTCAAGCGCGCGGCCATCCGCTATCGCCTCGAGGTGTAAGATGGCCGCGGCCACACCCCTCCTCGACGTGCGGGACGTCACGAAATCCTACGACGAGAACGGGAAGGAGTTCAAGGTCCTGGAACTCGTCCGCTTCTCCCTCGCGGAACGCGATTTCGTCTGCGTGGTCGGACCGTCCGGCAGCGGGAAGTCGACGCTCCTGCGCATCCTAGTCGGGCTCGAGAAGCCGACGTCCGGCGAGGTGCTGTTCGAAGGCGAGCCGATCCGCGCGGACAACCCGCAGGTCGCCATGGTGTTCCAGTCGTTCGCCCTGTTCCCGTGGCTCACCGTCACGCAGAACGTCGAGCTCGGGCTCGAAGCGAAAGGAATGCCGCCGGACCCGCGGCGCGAGCAGGCGCGCAAGTTCATCGAGGCGGTCGGGCTGACGGGGTTCGAGAACGCGTTCCCGCGCGAA
>DASPYU010000017.1:0-128230 GCA_035636595.1 Thermoplasmata archaeon | reverse complement strand
CCCCCTGAAAATCTTGTAGTAGCACAAACTACAAAACGGTTATCATCTCGCCTAGAATTAGACGGGGAAATCAGAGGTGCCAAAACATGTCTCTCTGCGGCACGGACTACGCCATCGGCGCGGTCCGCAACATGTACCGCGAATCCCGGCAAGATGATGCGATGGTCGTCATGCCCTCGAAGCTCCAGAAGGGCCTACCCCGCCGCACCGGATCGCTGTGTCCGGAATGCCTCAAGGTCATCCCCGCCACACTCTACATCGGCGACGGCGCCCTCAAGATGAAGAAGACGTGCAAGGAGCACGGCGAATTCGACGAGGTGTGCTGGTCCGATGCGGAGATGTACCTCCGTGCCGAGAACTGGGCCTTCGACGGAGTCGGGCTTGCGAACCCGCAGATCGTGGACGCGAAGGTGTGTCCGTACGAATGCGGCCTGTGCAACCTCCACTATTCCGCCACGTCGCTCTGCAACATCGACCTCACGAACCGATGCAATCTGAAGTGCCCGATCTGCTTCGCGAACGCGAACGCGGCCGGGTACGTGTTCGAGCCGACGTTCGAACAGATCGTCTACGAGTTCGCGGTGCTGCGCGCCCAGCGACCGATCCCGGTCGCGGCGATCCAGTTCGCCGGCGGCGAGCCGACGATCTACCCGCAGTTCCCCGAGATCGTGAAGGCGGCGAAGGAAATGGGCTTCGCCCAGGTCCAAGTCGCCACGAACGGCATCCGGCTCGCGACCGAGGACGGATTCCTCGACAAGGTCGCGGAGTCCGGGCTGAACACGATCTACCTGCAGTTCGACGGCCTGCGCGAAGAGAACTACATCAAGGCCCGCGGCCGGCCGCTCCTGGACATCAAACTCAAGGTGATCGAGCGCGTCCGCGAGCGCAAGGCGCGCGGCGTCATCACCCCGACAATCTGCTTCGTGCCGACGATGGTCAACTCCTTCAACGACGACCAGGCCGGCGAGATCCTGAATTACGCGATCAAGAACCGCGACGTCGTGAAGGGCGTCAACTTCCAGCCGGTCAGCCTGACGGGCCGCATCCCCGAGGAAGACCGCCGGAAGCTGCGATACACCCTCAGCGACCTGGCGTACGACCTCGAGGAGCAGACGGGCTACCTCACGCGCGACGACTGGTACCCGGTGCCCTTCGTGTCGCCGATCTCGGAGCTCGTGAGTGTCCTCACGGACACCGCGAAGCCCTCCTTCACGTCGCACCCGGCGTGCGGCCTCGCGTCGTACCTGTTCCTCGAGAACGGGAAGGACCCGGTGCCGATCACGCGGTTCATCGACGTCGAGGGCCTCATGGAGGACCTCTGGCTCCTGGCGCAGGACACGAAGGACAAGAAGATCAAGTTCACGTCGAAGCTCAAGGCGCTGCAGCTCCTGAAGCGGCACTTCAAGCCGGAGGAGGCGCCCGAGGGCATGGGCCTCGCCAAGATGCTGAAGATCCTGAACCGGATGTTCACGAAGGGCGACAAGGCCGGCGCGGCAGAGTTCTCCTGGTCCACGATGTACGTGGGCGGCATGCACTTCCAGGACAACTACAACTACGACATCGAGCGCGTGAAGCGCTGCGTCATCCACTACGCCACGCCCGACGGCAAGGTCATCCCGTTCTGCGCGTACAACACGGGGCCGAACTTCCGCGAAGAGATCGAGAAGAAGTTCGCGGTGCCGATCGAGGAGTGGCGGTCGCGGCATGCCTGAGCAAGTGGTGTCGATCCGTCCCTCGGTCCGGGACAACGGCATCATGGCGATCGACGACATGCTCTGCATGCATTGCGGAGCCTGCGTCGGCACGTGCCCGACGAACGCGATCTTCCTGAACGAGGTCTACCTGACGTTCAACGAGGACTGCACGCAGTGCGGCATGTGCGTCAAGGTCTGCCCGGTCGGGGCGATCGACTACCCCCGCGGCCACAAGCTCCACACGATGAAGTAGCCCTAGCCAATCGTGTAGTGCACAATCAGACCCACAGCGATGAGCAGGAGCCCTCCGAGCAGCAACGCCGCATCCAGGCTCGGACTCGTCCGCCCGAACCGAGCGCGCACCTCGCTACCGGATGTGTACACCCCAGACCCTCGGGGAGCGCCGCCCTTCACGCCGCCAAGGATTAGGATCGCCACGCCCGAGACGAACACGACCGTCGAGTACGCTCCGGCTACATTCCCTCGGCCGACGATGACGGCGACGAGCACATCGGCGACCGCTACCGCGGCCGACAGAATGAGAATCCGCGCGGCGAGGTGACCGATCGCCGTCGTCCAGGCTGCCTTCGCGGGTCCCGGCACCACGCCGCACGTCCGGCAGCGCACCATGCCTTTCCCGAGGAGGAGAATGTCCATGTCCCCGCACACGGCGCATCGTGGCAGTTCGTGGCGGATGCGACGTCCCCTCCGGCGCGCTCATACACCTCGGGCGGGTTCAAAGTATCCTCCGGGTTACGACTCGGTGCCAGCGGCCGAGCGCCGAGGTAATTTCTTATATCGCAAGTCGATGAACCGCCGCCTTTGTCGGTGCTAGGATGGTTTCGTACCAGTACGATGTCGTCGTTGTCGGCGCCGGTCCATCCGGCTCGATGACGGCACGCTACGCCGCGATGGGCGGCTGCAAGACCCTGCTGATCGAGAAGCGCCAGGAGATCGGCTCCCCCGTTCGGTGCGGCGAAGGGCTGGCCCGCCACTTCGTCGAGGACACGAAGCTCCCCTTTGACCGGAAGTGGGTGGGCCGCGAAGTCAAGGGTGCGAAGATCTTCTCCCCGAACGGCACGGAGCTCACGATCGAGGAGGCCCACGCGGGGAATGAGGTAGGCATCGTCCTCGAGCGGGACGCGTTCGACAAGGCCGTGGCCAAGGAAGCCGCGAAGGCGGGCGCGGACATCTGGCTCAAGACGACCGCCACGGCGGTGGTCAAGGACGACGGCTGGGTCCGCGGGATCCGTGCGAAGCGCCTCGAGGACGAGCTGACGATCGAGGCGAAATGCGTCGTCGCGGCGGACGGCTACGAGAGCCAGGTGGGCCGCTGGGCCGGGTTCAAGACCCTCCTGCGGGCCGGAGACATCACGGGCACACTACAGTACCGCCTCACGAACATCGGCGAGGGTCACGACTTTCCGGACTACTGCGAGTTCTGGCTCGGTAAGTGCGCGCCCGCAGGCTACATTTGGGTCTTCCCGAAGGACGAGTCCACCGCGAACGTCGGGATCGGCGTCTCCCTCGACCGCCTGAAGAGCCGAATGGACATCAAAGGATTCCTCGACCGCTGGATTGAGCAAGATCCTCGGATGGAACATGCACAGCCGCTCGACATGGTCACGGGAGGCGTTTCGACCGCCCCGCCCATCAAGAAGTCCGTCGGGAACGGGATGGCCCTCGTCGGCGACGCGGCGCGGATGATCGATCCGATCACGGGCGGGGGCATCGGGAACGGCATGGTCGCAGGTATGATCCTCGGGAACGTCCTCGCGAAGTGCAACGAATCCGGCGACTTCGCCGAAGCCGCGCTCATGGAGTACGAGAAGGGATGGCGCGCGAAGCTCGAGGAGAATCTGTACCGCAACTGGCTCGCGAAGAACAAGCTCGTGACACTCTCCGACAAAGAGTTCGACGACATCATCGAGATCCTCGCGAAGGTCGGCGTGCACAAGCTCAGCGTCCGCGCGATCCTCAAGGTGCTCAAGGAGACGCGGCCGGAACTCGTCGCTAAGTTTGCGGAATTCATCTAGACGGTCCTGGTTCTCGCCGACGGTGCGGTGTGGCGGGGAATCCGATGCACCCTACTTCGCTTTCCAAGACAGAGCCTTTGCGGGCACGAGGAACAGTGCCAGCCCGATTACCAGCGTGATGAGCAAGTATTGCAACGCGGTCCCGTCGTTGCCAAAGACCATCGTAGCCCGCAAGCCCTCGTTGATGTACGTGAGCGGTAGCACCCGCGCGAGGGACTGCAGCGCTGGCGGCATCGTGTCGACGGGGAAGAAGGACCCCGCGAGGAACATCATGGGAAAACCGATCGCGTTCGCAACGGCGGCGGCCGTCTCGGTGTCCCGGACGTAGAGGCCGAGGATCATCCCCATGCTCGTGAACTCGAACGTCCCAGCAAGGATCAAGGCGATTGACAGAGGCGTGATCTCCACGGAGCCGCCGAAGGCCACACGCTCGACGACGAACATTATCGCGGTCGAGGCGAGCATGAGGATCGAGTACCAGATGACTTTCGAGGCAAGCCACTCGCCCTTCGAGAGCTTCGTCGTCGCGAGGAACTTGAAGAATTTTCGCGTGCGGTACTCCGCGCACACGTTCGTCATCCCGAACAGCGGGTTGGTCAGGACAGTCAAGCCGATGACACCCGGAAGGAAGAGGTCGATGTACGTCAGCGTGCGAACGGAAATCCGTTCCGACTCCGTGCCGACGACCGGGGGCCGTCGCGCGATTTCGAAGTTCAGCTGCGTCTCGGCGGCGCTGACCGCACCCACCGCGATCCCATAGGTGGCCTGGGTCGGATCCCCGTAGAGCGTCACGTTGACGTGGGCCGTGGTGTCGTTGGCCTGCGCGCGCCGTACCGCATCCCCGAAGCCTGCCGGGATCAGAAGCGCCGTGTTGATCGAGTTCGAGCGGATGTAGTCCGTGATGAGGAAGTTCGTGGGAATCGCATGATACTGGACGATGGACGTCTGGTTCAGCGTGTCCAGGAACCGGAAGCTCTCGTTGGTCCGGTCCAAATCCTGCACGTAAATGGGAACGACGCTCGTCCCACTCCCGCTGAAGATCGCGCCGAACAGGAGAATAAGGATCAGCGGGAAGGCAAGGGCGAAGAAGGCACCGACCCGAGATCGGATGAACTGAGTCCCGAACGCCCATACATCCGCGACGACGCGATTCATGAGGCGAGCTCCCCCTCCCGCATGCGCGCTCCGACGAGCTTGAGGAAGACGTCCTCGAGGGTTCCCCGTTTCGTGTAGACTTCGCCGAGAGGCACGTCGATCGCCGTGACGCGCGCCAAGACGCCACGAAGGTCGGTCGCGGTCTGCACGTGGACGAGTACGTTGCCGTCTTCGAGCTCCGATTTGATCCCGACGGCCGCAAGCGCGTCGACGGCAGCCTGGCCCGCGCCGGACAGGACGATCGTCGTCCCACTGCCCATCCGCGCAATGAGATCGGCCGGCGTCCCACGGGCGATGATCCGCCCGTGGTTCATGATCGCGACCTCGTCCGCAAGCTGCTCGGCCTCGTCCAGGTAGTGGGTCGTCAGGACGACGGTCTTCCCGCGGGCCTTGAGGTCTCGGATGAGCGCCCAGAGCTCGCGCCGCGCCGCCGGATCGAGTCCCGTTGTTGGCTCATCGAGGAACACGAGGTCCGGCTGACCGACGAGGGACATCGCGATGCCCAGGCGACGCTTCTCGCCGCCGGACAGGGTCATCGCCAGAGAGTCCGCGCGGTCCTTCAGGCCGACGACGTCGAGGAGCAAGTCGACCCGCTCGCGGTCGATGTCCCGCCCGAACAGCGCGGCCCAGTAGCGGATCGCCTCCCGAGGCTTGAGGCGGTCGAACGGCTCGAAGTCCTGGGGGAGCACACCGACCCGCTCGCGAATCTGGCCGTATCCCGTGCGCACGTCCTGGCCGAAGACGCGCGCCTGCCCGGCGGTCGGGTCCCGCAGCCCCTCCAGGATCTCGACCGTCGTCGTCTTGCCGGCGCCGTTCGGCCCGAGGAGCGAGAAGATCTCCCCCGCGCGCACCGCGAAGTCGATACCGTCGACGGCTTTGATGTCCCCGTAGGCCTTCTTCAGCCCCCGGACATCGATGATCGGCTCCGCCAACTCCCGCCCACCGCGCCTCGCCGAAGCGCCCCGTCTCAAAGGACTTTTCGGTGGCCGGCCGCGATCGTGGCGCGTCGCCTTTCATCCCTGATAACCTCGCCACCGGGATTAAATAACGCGTGAGCCGGTCGTTGATGTCAGTGAAGGTCAACGACTGGCGGAAAGCGCGAGCCCTCCTCTGGGTCATCATCGCGGCGATCGTGCTCACGTTCATCCTGGCCCTCGCCGGGGTCGTGCAAATCCCCGGATTCCCCCAAGGCTCCCCCGAATACCTGGCGTCCTTCGAGCCGTGGGTCTTCATCATCCCCCTCCTGGTCGCCACGAAGGCGCTCCTCGAGGTCCTGCGCCCCGTGTTCCGCGCCGCGCTCAAGAGCCACGTCCGATACGAGGCGGACATCTTCGCGCACTTCCAGCTCGTCTCCTACGTCGTCTGGGGCGTCGTCATTGCGCTCGTCTTCTTCGTGGTGATCGGCGGGGGCGCGCAGCAGTTCGGGTTCCTCGGCACTGCGTTCGTGTCCGCCGCGCTGATCTACGTCATGCAGGAGCCGCTCCTCAACGTGGTCGGCTGGATCGTGTGTGTCTCGATGGGCCTCTACAAGCTCGGGGACCGGATCGAGATGAACAATACGCGAGGCTATGTCGTCGAGATCTCGCCGATGAACACGACGCTCCGCGAGTTCGGCGGCCTCCTGTACGGCGACAGTTTCACGGGTCGATACGTGACGATCCCGAACAGCCAGATCCTGAAGGGGAACGTCTTCAACTACACGAAGGACACCCCGTTCGTCTGGGATCAGCTCATCGTGAACGTGACCTACGAGAGCGACATGAAGCTCGCGGAGAAGATCCTCCTCGATGCCGCGGAGGAAATCGTCGGACCGATGATGCGTGAGAACCGGGCGCACCTCCGCGCGAAGTACGAGTTCGCGGACCTCGCGGACTACATGGCGGAAGAGCCAAAGGTCGGCTGGAGCCTCGGCGCGTCCTCGATCGACCTGAGCCTCGTCTACTTCTGCCCGGTCTTCGCGAAGGGCTCCTACCGCACGCGCCTCGTCAAGCGGATCTACGAGAGGTTCCTCGCGGAGCCGCGGGTCCAGTTCGCGTACCCCCACGTCCAGTTCGTGCCGAGCGAGGCCGACCGGGAGAAAGAGGTCGCGCGGACGAAAGAAAAAATCGCGGTCGCCCGCTGAAATCTTTTCGCCTTCACCGATTCCTTTAATAGACCTCGCCGTTCTCCGCGCCTCCATGGCGAACCCCCTCCGGTCGATCGAGTCGATCGGACCGGGAGATGGAGGGAAGGAGGCCTCCCTCGCGGGCTGGGTCGAGGACGTGCGCAACCTCGGCGGGATCGCCTTTCTCATCGTGCGACAGCGGTCCGGGACGTTCCAGGTCACGGTGAAGAAGAAAGTCAACGAGGCCCTCTTCGACGCCGCGGCCCACCTCGTCCGCGAGAGCGTCGTCGTCGCGCGAGGGACGATCCAGCCCAATCCGCAGGTCCGCAACGGCTGGGAACTCGTCGCCTCCGCCGCCGAGGTGATCAGTCCCGCCGCCGCGCCGCTGCCGCTCCCCGTCGCGGACAAAGTCGGTGCGGAGATGGACACCCGCTTCGACAACCGCGTCCTCGACCTCCGGAAGCCGGAGCGGCGGGCGATCTTCCGGGTGCGGGCACTCGTCGCGGCGGCGCTGCGCGCGTACCTCGATCGGGAGGGGTTCGTCGAAGTACAGACGCCGAAGCTCGCGGGCGCGGGAGCGGAAGGCGGTGCGACGCTGTTTCAGACGGACTACTTCGGCCGTCGCGCGTTCCTGAGTCAGAGCCCGCAGCTGTACAAGCAGATGCTCATGGCCACCGGCTTCGACCGCGTCTACGAGATCGCTCCGGCGTTTCGCGCGGAGCCCTCGGACACCGTGCGGCACGTCACCGAATTCACGTCCTTCGACGGAGAGGTGGCGTGGATTGCGCACCAAGAGGATGTGCTGCGGGTCCTCGCGGGCGCCGTGGACCATGCGATCGAGCGCGTGCGGGCCGACGCGAGAGCCGAGCTCGAGCTCCTCCACGCGGATCCGAAGCGACCGAAGATCCCGCTCCGGAATGTCCCATACCCGGAAGCCCTCGAGATCCTCCGGGGCCGGGGCAAGCGCGTGCGCGACGGCGACGACATCGACACGGAGGGCGAGAAGCTCCTGGGACAGGCCCTCGGCCAGGAGGGCCACGACCTGTTCTTCATCACGGAATACCCGAGCGACATCAAGCCGTTCTACGTCATGTCGAAAGCCGACGAACCCGAGTACTCGTATTCGTTCGACCTGGAGTACAGGGGGGACGAGATGGCCTCGGGCGGCCAGCGCGAACATCGATACGAGACGCTCGTCGCGAAGATGAAAGAGAAAGGGCTCAACCCGGAGAGCTTCGAGTTCTACCTGAAGGCCTTCCGGTACGGGATGCCCCCGCACGGCGGCTGGGGCTTCGGCCTGGACCGGTTCGTCCAGAAGCTGCTCGACCTGCCGAACATCCGGGAAGCGATCCTGTTCCCACGGGACCGGAACCGACTGGTTCCGTGACGCGCTCGCGTCGTCACCTGCCGTGAGCAAGACTTTTCTATGCTCGGAAGCGATTCACCACCGCGCCTAGGTGGGGAGTTCGATGAAAGAGTTCAAGGTTTTCGTGGCCGACAAAACCGGAGAGCTTGCGCGCGTGACGGAGGCGCTCGCCGGTGCGGCGGTGAACATCCGGGCGATCGCCAGCGAATCGAAGCACGATGCCTCCTTCCTGCGGGTCGTGACGCAGGACGTCCAGACGACGGAGAAGGCTCTCGCGACCGCGGGCATGAAGTACGAGCTCAGCGACATCCTCAACCTCGAGCTCATGGATCGACCCGGCGAACTCGCGAAGGTCGCCCGGCGTCTCGCCCGCGCGAGCATCAACGTCCATTCGATCTACATCCTCGGGTCGAAGAACGGTCGGACAGAGATCGCGCTTGTCGTGGACAACATCGACCGCGCGAGGACAGCAATCAAGTAGGCGCCGGAGTTACCGATCCCAGGGAAGCGGCTAAATACCCGCCGAAGATAGTTAGCGAGCCGAGCCCGGAGAAATGTTAATACCGCGCGAGGCATTGTCCGCTGGACGTCAGACACCGCCGCCGCCACGGGGGTGAGGATGGGAAATGGCGACCCGCATGCCGAAGAGCAAGGATCCGGTCCCCACGGACCATGCGGTGCGCTCGGCCGATCGGTCCGTCTTCCCGGTTTCGGGAGGCGTCCGGACGAACTCGCTCATCTCGTTCCGAGTTCACGGTCTCCCCGTCCCGCAGGGCTCCACTCGGGCCTTCGTCGTGAAGGGGAAGCCGGTGATCACCTCGACGGCGAAGGGCCTCTCGAGTTGGCGACGAATCGTGGCCGACGTCGCGCAGCGGTTCGCCCCGGATGAGCCCTGGGAAGGTCCGGTTGGGATTGAATTGCACTTCGGAATCCCGAAACCGAAATCCGCTCCGAAGAGACGGCGGGTATGGCCGGACAAAAGGCCCGATTTAGACAAACTTTGCCGGAGCGTCTTAGATTCACTCACGTACGTCATCTTCGCGGACGACAGCCAAGTTGTCGACATCTCCGCCACGAAGGACTACGGTGCACCCGGCGTCGTCGTCGAGGTTCGACGAATTGCGGATCCGGAACCACCGGCTCCCTAGGTCTCGCGCGACCCGATGACGAAACGAAATTGGATTCGCATCGCGTCGTCCTATCAGATTCGATAGCGGTTTCTCCCGTGCGGGCCAAGTTTTTTCTACGGTCACGCGCATCAGGAACCGCTCGGCGGGGGTTCCGTCGGGGATCTTGGAGGAGTGCATTTCGATGTCGAATCGAAGCGTGATACCGTACGTGCTAGCGATTGGATTACTGATCCTGTTGGTCGCGCCCCTGAGCTTCGGTGCAGCCGCGGATCGCGGCGGAAACCGTGGGGGCCCGGACCAAGTGCCGAACTTCGCGATCATTCAGTTCGCGGACCCGTCGGTGTCCGAATATGCGGGCGGGATCCCCGGGTATCTGAAGACGAAAGCGGACCCGGGCAAGCATCTCGATCTGACGTCGCCCGCGGCGCAGGCGTATGACAACTTCCTCTCCAACTCCCACGCGAACTTCCGCGCTTGGATGCACACGAACGTCGCGTTGGTCGAGGTCGTCCGCGAGTACTCGGTCGTCTTCAACGGAATGGCGGTCCAGCTGAACGGCGTCGCCCCCGACACCTTGCGCGGTGCACCCGGCGTGGTCGACGTCGCCCCAGACTGGCTCTACCAACCCTCGATGGACGTCTCGGTCCCGCTCATCCATGCGCCCGCCGTGTGGTCGACGCTCGGCGTCGATCTCTCCGGGACGCCGGACTACGGCAATCTCGCGAACATCAAGGTCGGCGTCGTGGACACCGGGGTGCTCGACACGCATCCGTTCATCGCGAGTTGCCGCGCGGACAACCCCGTCGTTCACCGCGGGCCCTACTTCAGCGGCCTGCCGTTCGGGACGACGATCGTCGCGGACCACGGGACCCACGTCGCGGGAACCATCGGCGGCTGCAAGATCGAAGGCCCGGTGAACGTCGGATCGACGAACCTGGCCCTCGCCCCGGCGAGCGGGACCACCCTCGGGTTCCTGAGCGGCGTCGCTCCCGGTGTGACCCTGTACGACTACAACGTGTTCCCCGGGATGGGCGTCGGCTATTACATACTGCAAGGGAGCGCTTTCAGCCACGACATCGCGGCGGCGGTGGAGCAGGCGGTCATCGACGGCATGGACGTCATCAACCTGAGCATCGGCGGAGGCGTCCAGGGCCCGCACGACATGCTCGCAGACGCGCTGAACGCGGCCGTGGATGCGGGCGTCGTCGCAGCCGTCGCCGCCGGTAACTCCGGACCCGGGACCCTGACCATCGAGTCGCCGGGCTCCGCGGCGAACGTCATCACCGCGGGCGCGAGCACGGACCCCCACTACATGGGGATCTCCGTGAAGCTCGACGACGCGGCGTTCGGCGGCCTCCAGGGCACGACCGTCGGAGCTGCGGTCGGACAGTTCGCGAACTACGATCCCGCGATGACCGGCAACATCGCGAACACGGTCCCGGCGAACGGCTGCACGGCGATCACGAACGACGTCTCGGGAAAGATCGCGGTGATCAACCGCGGCGTCTGCACCTTCGGGACGAAGATCCAGAACGCGCAGGATGCTGGCGCGGCCGGCGCGATCATCGTGAACAACGTGTTCGGCGACCCAATCTCGATGGGGGCCGATGGGGTGCACAACCCGACGATCCCCGCCGCGATGGTCTCGAACACGGACGGAGCGACGCTGGCGGCCCACGACGGAGCGCAGATCACCGCGGACGGCACCACGATCGTCGAGGTCGTCACGTCGAACTCGGACTACCTCGCCGGATTCTCGAGCCGCGGGCCGACGCCGTACACGTTCCTGATCAAACCGGACGTGACCGCGCCGGGCGTCAACGTGCTCTCGAGCGTCTTCTCGATCAACCCGGACGGGACGTACGCGCCCTCGTACGCGTTCTTCCAGGGCACCTCGATGGCGACCCCGCACACGACCGGCTCCGCGGCGCTCCTGCTCGCGGCGCACCCGGACTGGTCGCCGGCGCAGGTGAAGTCGGCCCTCGTGAACAACGCCGACCGGCCCGTCAAGAGTCCGAGCAACGGCGCGGCCCTCGCGAGCCCGCTGTCCCGCGGTGGAGGTCGCATCAACGTTTGGTCGGCCGACAACACTCCGGCGACTCTGTATCCCGCCTCGGTGAGCTTCGGCGTCTTCACCGGCGGGAAACCCGTGAACGGTGCGATGTCCGTCGCGTTCCACGACGAGACCGGGAGCGGGCTGACGTGCGCCTTGAGCGTCGTGAGCGCGACGTCCGGGACCTGGGTCTCCGTGTCTCCGGCCACGCTGTCGGTTCCGTCGGGCGGCACCGCCTGGGCCACCGTGACCCTCTCGGGAGGCCAGTCGATCGGGACGGGCTTCTTCTTCGGCGACGTCGTCGCGGGTTGCGGCAGCACGACCCTGAGGGCACCTTGGTTCGTCGGGGTCCAGCGGAGCAACGGCGGCCTCAACGGGAACCTCCACGGTGGACTTTCCGACGTCGACGCGATGCCGAGCGAACTCGTCGCCGAGATGACGGGCACGAACCCGAACCTCTAGGAACGTGACATGGCGGTCCTCGCCGGACCGCCCCTTTCTCTCTTTCGGTTGGGTTGAGCGGTCGCGCCGCTACGGGAGCGAAGCGGGTGGCTTGGCCTGTGCTTGGTCCGGGTTGGATTTCTCATCGGGTGTCGGCTCGTTGGCATCGCCCTTGGCAGACGGCGTTGAGGGTTCGACAGCTCCCGCCGCCGCAATCGCCGCCTCTTCTTCCTCGTCCTTGCGGCGCTTCCACCAAACGAAGAACAGGAGGAGTCCGAGGATCACTGCGATCGCAAGGATAACCCAGAGCCAGGGGAACGCCGCCCCGCCAAGGAGGGCGACGCCGATCGTCGCTTCCCGGACGTTGCCCGCTCGGTCGTATGCGCGCACGGTGATCGTGTGGTTGCCCGCCGCCAAGTCGCCAATCGACGCGGACGCGATCGTCCCGGTGCTCGTGAACGCGCCGCCATCGACGCTCACCTCAAAATGATCGATTCCAGAAAGGCTGTCGGACGCGTTCCATGCCACCGCAACCGCAGACCCGTCGATCTGGGCACCCGCCGTGGGGGAGGTGATCGTGAGCGTCGGAGCCACGGTGTCGATCGTGGTCGAGGCATCTGCGGTGGAAGGCGGCGACTCGACGTTCGCGGCGCGGTCGACCGCGATCGTGTAGAACTCGTAGTATCCGTCGCCCGCCGCGAGGCTCGCATCAAACGGGATGGACCGTGTGATCCACTGGCCGGATGGATCCGCGGGAGTCGTGTAGAGCGTGAAGTTCCCGGAGGTCCCGGGGCGGTACCAGAGCTCGGCGTACGCGACGCCGCTCGCATTCGCATTGTCCTGCGCGGTGTAGGGGATCATCGTCGGCACGGCATTCGAGAAGGTCGCCAAGGCCGACACGCTCGAGGTCGGCGGGACGCTCTCTGATCCCGTGAGCACGATGTCATCCACGTATGCGCCCTCGAACCCGTGGTTCGCGGCGTCGCTGTGGAACCGGATGATGAGGCGCTCGACGTTCGTCGGAACCGCCACGGACGCGAGGTCGAATCTGTTACCGGTGCCGCCGGTGTTGTTGAAGATCGCGAACTGCACGCCACCGGCCTCATACCATGCTTGGACCCAGTCGCCGCCGCCGTTCTCCGTGTGCGAGTAATAGTAGAACGAGAGGGTGAGGCTCGTGAAGCCGTTCGCGCTCAGGTTGACGATGAGGTCCGCCTGCATGTTGTCGTCGTACTCCTGGACGGCCGTGTTGTTCTGGCCGCCGATCGACTGCGTGCCGACCTCCGCGCACCAGGCGCTGTAGTTGCCGCTGTTCGCGCGGTAGTCCGAGATCCCCCAGGTGTCGAGTCCGGCCAGTGGGTTTGTGTCCCGGACTTCCCAGGAAGATGAGATTATCCCGCTCTCGAAGTCCTCGCTGAAGATGACCGCGGTCCCCGCCGCGACCGGAGGCGCCGGAGCGATCGAGGCGACGCCGGCGAGGACGAGGGCGGCCATCACGATCGCGATCGGACGGAATCGCACGGAGCGGTCCATGCTGACCTCGGGAATTCTTCCGACGCCCGTCCCCTCCTAAGTCCGTTACGGGCCGCGTATCAGCCCTGATTCCGTCCGCACGTGTACCCGCTCGACCGGCCCGAGATTCGGCGCAGCTTTTATCGTGGCAGACTCCCTTCCGAACCCGGAGGAGGCAGCACCCCGCGCAGCCCCGTGTCCTCGTGGTGGCCGCCGCGATTGCGGCGATCCTGGTCGCGTCATCGTTGGTGACCGCGGCCCCGACCGTTCAATCTGTCTCATCGGTCCACGCGCCGGTCGGGACCACGGACGCGCACTTTGCCCCTCCCCACTCGCACCTCGGTATCGATCCGGACGGAAACGGCAAGCTGAACTACATCGTGTTCGACGTCAGCATCTCCGTTGATGTCGGCAAGACGTACTATCTCCAGGGATACATGCAGGATCGGTACGAATTCGTCATTTCTCCCTCATTCAACCGGACGCAGCTCGATCCGGGCGCGCATACGGTCCGGCTCACCGTCAGCGGAGCGAGGGTGGCGGCGACCGGCCGCGACGGGCCGTACACGCTCCGCCTCGAGTTGTACGACTGGGCCAGCTTTGAGATTATCGACTTCGACAATTACACGACGGGCCCGTACCGCGGAATCGACTTCGAACCGCCCGCCATCAGCTCGCCCTTCACGACGACCGTGCCGACCATCGACGGGGCGATGTCGCCCGGTGAATGGGCCGACGCGCACATCGAGAACCTCTCGGCGATCAGCGCGAACTTCGTCCCGGGACTGCTCTTCGTGAAGGACGACAACGAGCGCCTCTACGTGGCGTACGACGTCACCGGCGACGTGACGCGAGATGCGTACGACACCGCGGCGATCGGGTTCGACACCTTCAACGATGCGATTCCGAGGGACGGCCACGACGATCAGTTCGCCCTCGGGGGCAACATCTGTGGAGAGCAAGCCCACCTCGTCTACTCGTCCGAGTTCGAATTCTGGATCCTCCACGATTGTCCCTTCGATCGCTCCCTCCCAGATCACAAGGGTCTCTTCGGCGCATGGGGTTTCGGCACGAGCGACTACAGCGCGGCCGACCACCGCATATACGAGCTGGCGATCCCCTTCGCCCTGATCAAAGTCCAGCCCGGCGGCACGATCGGATTCTTTGGCGGAAGCCAGGCGTCGCCCGGCGTGTACGACATGTCCGCGGACGGGTACAGCGCCTGGCCGGAGTACGGATATTTCCTGAAGCTCGTGCTGTACGGCGACCTGATCTTGAGCCCCGACAGCACCCCGCCGACGGTGACGATCCGCGCGCCGACGGACGGTACCGTCCTCGGGACTAACTCGACGGGAGTCCGGTGGGAGTCGTCCGACGTGGGGCTGGGCCTCGACCACTTCGAGGTTCGGCTCGACGGCGAGACGGTCGAAACCCTCCCGGCGAAGACGGAGATGACGAACCTCTCGGGCCTCTCGAACGGGCCCCATGACATCGAGGTCCGCGCCGTCGATCGCGGAGGGAACGTCGGGGCCGACACGAACTCGATCCTCGTGGATATGGAGGCGCCGCGCGTCTCGATCACGTCGCCGGCATCGGGGTCGTTCGTGAATACCGCCGACGTCCGTGTGGCCTGGACGGCCTCGGACGCGGGCTGGGGAGTTGGCGAGATCGCGATTTCGCTCGACGGCGGGCCCGAACAGAACCTCGACCCGACGGCGACCGAATACGTCTTCGCACGCGTTCCCGACGGACCCCACTCCGTGTGGCTCCAGGTCGCGGACCGTGGCGGTTTCACCACCGTCCAGGACGTCGCGTTCGGCGTGGACACCGTGGCGCCATTCGTCTCGCTGAAGGCCCTCCCGACCGCGCCGCTCACAACGGACCGCGTCGACGTCGCCTGGACCGCCGGCGACTCCGGCTCGGGACTCGATCGCGTCACGGTGGCCCTGGACGGTGTGCCGGTCGCGACGCTCGGTCCGACCGCCACCGCGTATTCCTTCACCGGGGTCGAGGACGGGAGCCACATCGTCGTGGTCACCGCGATCGACAGCGCGGGCAACGCCTACGCGGCGACGGGGTCATTCATGGTCGACACCACCCCGCCGACGGTCTCGGTTCTCTCCCCGCGGTCGGGCGCCGTCGTCACGACATCGGACGTCGACATCATGGTCAGCGCCGCCGATGCGCGGTCGGGACTCGATCGGCTCGTCGCACGGATTGACGGCGGGGCGGAGATTCCCATCGCGATCGGCTCGTCGTCGGTGCGGATCGCCGGACTCACCGATGGACCGCACACCGCCACGATCGAGGCGCGCGATCGTGCGGGGAATACCGCGACCGTCGAAGTCTCGTTCGTCGTCGATACGTCGGTCCTGAGCCTCTCCGGCCCATCCGGACCCTTCAGGATCGTCGGCGTTGGCCTCGGCATCTTGGTAGCAGGACTGGCCGGATACGCGATCGTACGTCGAAGGCGACGCGGCCGCCCCGAGTGAGGTCGAGGGAGCGGCAGCGCCGCGAAACGCAGCCGCACCGATGGCGTTTCAGCACTCATAGGGGTCGTCACGAAGAATCGGCTGACCCTCTTGTCATCACAAACGCGCGAGCGCAAAGGGCGCAGGCCTAGAAAGTCGTTGGCGCGGTCCAGGCGAGTTAACCTTGTTTAAGGTTGCGTTCCACAAACTCGGATCGAGGATGCCACGGTCCTGCCTTCACGCGATCCAAACCTCATTCCGGTTTCATGGAGTAGAATCTCGTGGTAAGTTTCTTAACGTGATAACAGTCTGGGTTCACGCAACATGGAGGTCCCTCCCGGTCGAGTGGAGCGAATCGCCGACGGGGGACTCGAAACGATCCGCGCGATCCTCGTGGACTTGCGGGCGATGAAGTTCAACGGGCTGTTGCGGACGTCCGTCTTCCGAGGGGACGTGCCGGCCCAAGGCGTTCTCGTGTTGCGAGACGGCGAGGGCGTCCTCGCGGAGCATCGTTCGAACGTCGACCTCGCCGGGCGCAAGGCGCTGCCGGAGATCCTGAAGGATGCGACGAGCGAGAAGGCGCAGCTCGAGGTCCGCACCTACGATTACGGTCACTCGTCGATCAGCATCGACCAGCTGCAACGCAGCTACCCCGACGCGAGCGTCGACGGGATCGGCGACGCGGATCAAGCCCTCGCGGCCGTGAGCGCAGAGGAAGCCGCGGAACGCGAGGCGTACACCCGAGACGCCGCCATCCACCGGGGCGAGGAGCAGAAGCTCGTCGAGCGCGAGGAGGAACTCTACCGCCGCAAGTGGGAGCTCGAACAAGAATTCGAACGCAGCGCGCTTCGGCAGCGGGAACTCGAATCCCTCCGGGCGGAACTCCAAGCGGTCAAGGAGGCGAGCGCCGTCTTGATGCGCCGCCTCGAAGAGCGTCGCGCCTCGGAAGATGTGGAGGTCCAGTCCCAGAAAAAGCTCGCCTCGATGGACTTGGAAAAGGCCCGGGCCGAGCTCGAAGGACAGCGCAAGGCGCTCGCCGATCGGGAGTCGCGGATGGCCTCCTTCGAGCGGGAACATGCGGCCAACGCGGCCTTCCTCCAGGATCGGGAGGCGGCCCTCGGCAACCAAGAGGCCTCCGTCGAACGCGAACGGAAGCAGATGAACGACCTGTACGCGAGCCTCCAGGCGGAGACGGAGAAGATCTCCGAAGCCCGGAAGGCGTTCGATGCGCGGCTCGAGGAGGCGGAGCAACGGGAGCGGGAGCTGAACCTCCGCGAGCAGTCCGCGCGGGAGTGGGAGGAGAAACTCCGTCATCACGACGCTTCGGTCGAGGAACGTGAGGCGGCGATCATCAATCGGGAGAAAGGCCTCGCGGATCGGCTGACGCAAGCGGACAGTCGGGAATCGGAACTCCTCGCTCAGGCCGCGCAGATCGCGAAAGGGAGGGACGCGCTGGAGGCCGAAGACGCGAGCCTGGAGAATCGACGCGACGAACTCGAGCGCGCGACGAAGCGCACGCAGAAGCTGACGAAGGACCTCGTCGCAAAGGATCGCCGGGTCGCCGCGGAGGAGCGGGAGGCGCGGGAACGGCAGGTGGACCTCCGACGCCACCAGCGAGAACTCGCGGCGAAAGGCAACGAGGCCGAACGTCGCGATCGACAGCTCACGCAACTCGATGCCGAGCTTTCGGGCGCGCGAGACCGATTGAAGGACCAGGCCACGAAACTCCTCCAATCCGAACGGGCAGGGCAAGAACGGCTGCGTGCCGTGGAGGCCCTGGAGGGAGACCTTGCGAAGCGCGAGGCGGCCGTGAAGCGCCAAGAAGCCGCCGGCGGAAAGCGCGAGCGCGCCATCGACGCGGAGTCCGCGAAGGTCGCGGAACGAGCGGACGCGATCGAGGTCGCGGAGGAAGACCTGAAGGCCCGGCGCACGTCCATCGAGGGCGAAGCGAGCGCGAGCCGCGCCGAGTTGGAGCGCCGGGAGAGGGATCTCACCGCGAAGGAGCGCATCGTCGCCAAGGAGTCGGACTCGCTCGAGTCCCTCAAGGCAACGCTCGAAGAGCAGGAGGACGCCATCCTGGCCGACCTCCAGGACCTCGAGGCACGCAAGGCGAGTCTGGAGAACGTCGAAGCGGATCTCGCGAAACAAGAGGCCCAACTCGAGAAGCGCTCCGAGGCGGTCTCGACGCAAGAAGCGCGATCGAAGGAATCCCTCCGGAAACGCGAGAGTGCGATCGAGGCGCGCGAGGCCGAGGTCGAGGAACTTTCCGAGGACGCCGAGGCGATGGAGCGGGCCGCGAAGGGACGAGCGGACGAGCTCGATGACCGCGAAGCGGAGTTGCCGAAGGTGGCCGCCCGCCTCGAGGCCGCGTCGAAGCGACGCGAACAATCCCTTGCGACGCAACGCAAGACGTTGGACAATCGTGCCGCCAAATTGGCGGCGCAACGCGAGCGGCTCGTCGCCGAGCGTGCCGCAGTCACGCAGGAGCGCGCCGAACTGAAAGCGCGCGAGGCGAAGGCCAAGGAGATGGAAGCCCGGGCGTCGAAAGCGCAGGCCGACCTCGAGCGGCGCAAGCGCGAACTCTCGCGGATCAAGGAAGGCCTGAAGCGCATCCGGTAACAAGGAGGGAAGGCATGGGCGGCATCGTCACTCTGACAACGGACTTCGGACTCGGCGAATACGTCGGCGCGATGAAAGGCGCGATCCTCGCGGTCGACCCCGACCTCACGGTCGTGGACCTCGACCACAACGTGCGCCCCCACGACGTCCGGCACGGCGCCTACGTTCTCTATTCTGCAGTGCCCTTCTACCCGTTTGCCGCGCACGTGGGCGTCGTGGATCCGGGCGTCGGAACGAAGCGCCGCGGCATCGTGTGCGTGTGCGAAGGCGCGCTCCTCGTGGGCCCGGACAACGGGCTGTTGATCCCCGCCGGGCGGCGCCTCGGCCTCAAGGAGGTGCGCGAGATCACGAACCGCAAGCTCGGACGCGCGGAGCTCTCGGACACATTCCACGGGCGCGACCTCTTCGCTCCGGTCGCCGCGCACCTGATGACGGGCACGAAGGTGAAGGACGTCGGGCCGGTGATCCGCGACTTCGTCGACCTGGACTTCGGGCAGCCGAAGAAACGCACGGGCGGCTTCGAGGGCGTCGTGATCACCCACGACCGCTTCGGCAACATCGTGACGAACATCGCGCGCGGGCTCGCGGAGAAAGCGTGGTCGTTCGGGGATTGGCTGCACGTGACAGTAGGCGGCTACGAAATGACCGTCCCGTTCGTCCGCGCGTACGCGCTCGTGGCGCTCGGGGACTTCCTCGCGACGCTGTCCTCGAGCGGGTTCGTCGAGATCTCGAAGCGGGAGACGAGCGCCGCGGGCCAGCTCGAGGCGACGCCGGGCATGCCGGTCGCGGTCGTGAAGCCGAAATCGTAGGATGGACGGCGTGGCCCTCCCGGACCGCGGACTCCACAATCCTCACTGCAGCGCGCCGCTGGCCAGAATCGAGGTGCCGTCCGAGATCTGGTAGGTGTAGCCGGTCGGATACGTTGCGGCGCTGATCAAAAGGCGATCGCCCACGCCGACCGTGCTACTCGGCTGCGTTTGGTAGTACGCCACGCGGTCCGCGGAATAACTGAGGACGGCGAATGCCGTCGGACCGAGAGCGGTCTGGCCGCCCGGGCTGATGAGCGTCAGCCGCGTCACGGACGTGGACAAGCCCGACGGCACGCTCGTCAGCGTGAGCGTCCAATTCGTCCCGTCGGAGGAGCGCCCGACGATGAGGCCGATGGCTCGCGGCCCATTGTTCGTGGGGCCCTGCTGCAACAACGGGCCCACGAAGACAAAGACGGCCACGGCCGGCAGTGCGATGAGAATCACGAGGACAAGGACCAGGATGATCAACGTCCGTTCGCTCGACGCGGGCCGAGCGGGGCCCGGTTGCGCCCACACTCCTTGCGGCGGAGGCATCGGATAGGCCGGCGGCGGCACACCGCCGAAAGGCGTTGCTAGCGGGTTTCCGCACGACCAACAGAAGCGGTGGTCGGGAGGATTCTGCGAACCGCAGCGGGTACAGAAGACCGGTCCGGACGAGGAGATCCCTCCGCGCGATGGAAGGGGTCCTCGAATGAAATACATTTCGGGGACCGGGGCTTCCCAACGATTGAAGCCGACCCATACGGCCGAGAAGAACCTCCGGGAAACCGCGCACCAAAGGCATATCTAGACACGGTCCGTTGCGCGCGATGGAATGGAAGCGCGGAGGATTCTCTTCGTGATTTTCGACGGGCTCGGCGATCGCCCGCTCACGGAGCTTGGGCACAAGACGCCCCTCGAGGCGACGCCGAAGCCGAACCTCGACTGGTTCGCGGCGAACGGCGTGAATGGGCTCGTCGATCCGATCGCGCCGGGCATCCCCGCGGGGAGCGACACGAGCCACCTCGCTCTCTTGGGATACGACCCGCACGAGGTGTACACGGGCCGCGGGCCGTTCGAGGCCGCGGGCGTGGGCATCGATTTGGAGCCGGGAGACATCGCATTCCGCGGGAACTTCGCGACGGTGGACGAGGACATGCGTCTCACCGACCGGCGCGCAGGTCGCATCCGCGAAGGGACCGAGGAACTCGCGAGGGCCCTCGACGGCATGAAGATCGGCCGGGTCAAAGTGATGTTTCGCGCGGGGACGGAACATCGGACCGCGCTGGTGCTGCGGGGCCGGGGCCTCTCACCGAAAGTCACGGACACCGACCCGCATCAGGAGGGCGAGGAGATCCGTCAGGCGGAGCCGCTCGAGTCCGCGGCGAAGCCCACCGCGAAGGCCGTGAACGCGTTCACGAAGCAGGCGTTCAAGGTCCTCAAGACCCATCCGGTGAACCGCGCCCGCATCGCGAAAGGCGAGGCGCCCGCAAACGCGGTGGTGCTCCGCGGCGCTGGCGTGTACCCGGATCTCGTGCCGATCACCGAGCGGCTGCACCTGAAGGCGGCGGGGATTGCGGGAGTCGCCTTGATTCGCGGGATGTTCCGCGCCGTCGGCATCGAGCCCCTCGATGTCCGGGGCGCGACCGGAGGCCTCGACACGGACATGATTGCGAAAGCGGACGCCGCCCTCCGCGCCATGGAGTCATACGACCTCGTGGTCCTCCACGTCAAGGCGCCGGACCTGTGCGGCCACGACGGCAAGGCTTCGGAGAAGATCCGCGTGATTGAGCGCCTTGACGCCATGATGGGCCACCTGAAGGCGAAACTCCCCTCCGATGTAGTCGTCGCCATGACCGCGGATCACTCGACGCCCGTCGCGATCAAAGACCACTCGGGCGATCCGGTCCCGCTCACGATCTTCGGTGAAGGAGTCCGCGTCGACGGCGTCAACGCTTTCGATGAGCGCAGCGTCGCGCACGGAGCCATCGGCCGCGTGCGTGGCCTCGATGTGATGAACCTGCTGATGGACCTCGCAGGGCGATCGGAGAAGTACGGCGCGTAAGGCGGACCAATCAAAGCCTATATACCATGAGGAGTTTGCGGCCGCGAAAACGCCGGAGGACCGAGCCGCGTGGCCCTTGACCTGACCCTCGTCATCCCGATTGCGATCCTTGCGGGCCTCGGTTTCTCGGCGGTCCTTGCGCGCGACATCCTGCGGCGAGACACCGGCTCGAGCGCGATGCAAGAGATCGCGGTCGCGATTCAGCAAGGCGCGCGGGCGTTCCTGCGACGGCAATACAAGACGATCGCCTTCATCGCGACGACCCTGGCCATCGTGTTCGCGGTCGCCCTCGGTCTCCAACGAGGATACGTCGCAGGACTCGAGACGGCGGGCGCGTTCGCGCTCGGTGCGACGTTCTCTGCGCTCTCCGGGTACATCGGCATGCAAATCGCGATACGCTCGAACGTCCGGTCCGCCGCCGGATCCCTGACGTCCTTCAACGACGCCCTCGTCATCGCGCTTCGCGGCGGCGCGGTGTCCGGCCTCTCGATCGTCAGCCTCTCCCTCGCCGGCGTCGCCATCCTCTACTACGGATACGGCTCCCTCTCCGGCGCCCTCGCCGCTCCCGATCGGCTGACGCAGGATTCCCTCGTCCTCTCCATCGTCGGCTTCGGATTCGGCGCGAGCCTCGTCGCCCTCTTCGCGCAGCTGGGGGGCGGCATCTACACGAAAGCCGCGGACGTCGGCGCGGACCTCGTCGGGAAAGTCGAGGCCGGGATCCCGGAAGACGATCCTCGCAATCCGGCGGTCGTGGCGGATTTGGTCGGCGACAACGTCGGAGATTGCGCGGGCCGCGGCGCGGACCTCTTCGAGTCGACCGCCGCGGAGAACATCGGGGCGATGATCCTCGGCGTCGCGCTCTTCCAGTACTTCGGTCTGGCGGGCGTCATCTTCCCGCTCGTCGCGCGGGGCTTCGGGGTGTTCGCAAGCATCGTCGGGGTCTTCGTCGTCAAGGCCCGAGAGGACGAGTCGCCGATGGGCGCGCTGAACCGCGGATACCTCGTCGCGACCGTTCTCGCTGCGCTCCTGTTCGGGTTCGCGGCGTGGGCGATGCTGAACCCCGCCTTGCCGACGTCGACAGGTGCGTGGACCTGGGCGTTCTACTGGCTCTGCGGAATCACGGGGATGATCACCGCATTCGTCTACGTCTGGGTCACCCAGTACTACACGGAAGCAAGGTACCGGCCGGTCCGGGACATCGCGAAGGCCTCGGAGACGGGCCCCGCGACGAACATCATCTCCGGCTTCGCCGTCGGCTTGGAGGCGACCGCGATCCCGGCGGTCGTCGTCTCGATCGCGATCCTCGTCTCGTACGCCCTCGGCGAGGCGACGGGAATCCCCCGCGGGGGCGTCTACGGGACGGCCATTGCGACGATGGGGATGCTCGCGACCGCCGCCTACATCCTCGCCATGGATACGTTCGGTCCGATCGTCGACAACGGCGCGGGGATCATCGAGATGTCCGGAATGTCGGAGAGCGCCCGGAAGAACATGGACAAGCTCGACGCCGCCGGGAATACGACGAAGGCCCTGACGAAAGGTTACGCGGTCGGCAGCGCGGCGCTCGCGGCGTTTCTGCTCTTCAACGCATTCCTCACGGAAGCCCGCGTGGCCTCCGTGGACCTCGCGCACCCGGAGACGTTCGTCGGCGCATTCATGGGCGCAGCGCTCGTGTTCCTCTTCACCGCCTACGCGATCCGCGCGGTCGGCCGGGCCGCATGGTCGATCATCAAGGACGTCCGCGACCAGTTCCACGAGAACCCGGGCATCATGGCCGGGACCTCGAAGCCGGACTACGGCCGTACGGTGGACATCTGCACGCGCAGCGCGCTCAGGGAGATGATCGTCCCCGGCGTCCTCGCGGTCGCCACGCCGGTCGCCGTCGGCCTCGTCTTCCGGTTCGTCAAGATCACGTACATCGCGGGAAGCCCGATCCCCGCGGGCGAGCCGCTCGGCGGAACGCTCATGGTCGGGACGATCGCGGGCATCCTGATGGCCCTCACGCTGAACACCGGCGGAGGCGCGTGGGACAACGCGAAGAAGTTCATCGAAGCGGGGAACCTCGGAGGCAAAGGCAGCTCGACGCACAAGGCCGCCGTCGTCGGCGACACGGTCGGCGATCCGTTCAAGGACACCGCGGGACCGTCGCTGCACATCCTCGTCAAGTTGCTCTCGACGATTACCCTGGTGATCGCTCCGCTCCTCATCTAGGACGGTTCATTCGAGCGGGATCACTCGGATATCGCGTGACGCCCGCGTGCCAAGCGTTATATCCGATACCACCCTTCCGCGCGCCGGAGGAGGAACGTGGAGCCCTCTCAGGACCAACCGGGTAGTGCGCCGTCTCCGTCACCGATGCAGGGGGGTCGCCGGAATCCGCGGACGATCCGAATCATCGTGATCCTCGTCGTGCTGATCTTGGCGGTGTCGGCCGCGACCGCCTACTACGTCTTCTTCCTGCAGAGCTCGGCATGCAACTTCACCTCGACGAATCCGCTGATCTTCGACCAGCCGGAACGGCCGGACACGCTCGACCCGCATGTCACGTTCTCGACGCCCGGATGGGGCATTGTCCAGCAGATCTATCAGAGTCTCGTAAATTACAACCAGAGTTCGTACACGACATTCGTCCCGGTGCTCGCGAAGAGTTGGACCGTCTCCTCGGACGGCTTCAACTTCACGTTCGTGCTCCGGCAAGATGTCCACTTCTCGAACGGGGACGCGTTCAACGCGTACGTCATGTGGTTCAGTCTCAACCGCGCGATTGTCATGAACCAAGCGGGGAGCTTCATCCTTCAGGAGAATTTCTGGTACCCCGGCGTCAACTATTACTCGGACGCGAACGACAGCGCGAACGCGTCGGCCTGGGTGACCAATGCGCTCAACACGTGGGACTTCTTCAACCCGACCGCGGCCCAGCGGGCGATCATGGCGGCGGACAACAACTCCTTCCAGGCCCTCGACAACTTCACGCTCGTCCTGAAAACGGGCGCCGGATACCTCGGCACGTTCCCGTACGCGTTCCTCCTCGCTTCGATCGCGGGGCCGATCGCGAGCGCCGTGGACCCGGCCGTGATCCAGGCGAACGGCGGCGTCGAGGCGGACAATTCGAACACGTGGATGTCGACCCACATGCTCGGGACCGGGCCCCACGTGCTCAGCGGCGGCTTCCTCGATCCGAGCGCGCCCAGCTACACCATCAACCCGGACCCGAACTATTGGGGCCGCGCCGATGCGACCGCGGAACCGTGGAACAACATCATCCAGCCCGCGCAATCCTCGATCCAGGTGGACTTCCAGGGCGATCCGGCGATCGCGGTCAACGACATGAAGACCGGGAAGGTCGTCGCGTCGTCGTTCGCGTACATCGGTCCGTCGACCGTGAACACCTTGCGAGGCGTCGCTTGCGTCTCCGTGAACGCGCTCGACACGGTGTATGGCTCGACGGCAGGCGGCTGGTGGATCTACATGAATCAGGCCAGCGACCCGTTCACGAACTGGTCCGTACGCATGGCCGTCGTCCATGCGATCAACTACCAACGAATCATCGACGTCGCGTTCGGTGGCAACGCGGAGCGGTGGGTCGGACCCGTGCCGCCGGGATATCCGTACTACAACCCGGATAGCCTATCGCCGTACGAGTACAACGTGACGCTCGCGCGCCAGTACATGGATCAATCGCCGTGGCCGTATGCCTCGGGAGGAGGCTATTCGCCCACCATCAACTACGAGTACGTCAACCTGGGCGATTGGGCCGACGTCGCGAATCTGCTGAAGGACGACCTGGCGCAGATCGGGATCCATATCAATCCCGTCGGGATCGCGAACATCGACAAGCTGTACGAGCTCCAGGCGACCGACGCGAACGGGAACTGCATCGCCCAGACCACCGCGAACGGCGGGCCCTTCCCGATCGGCCAGGAGTTCTACACGTCCGATTACATCTCGCCGGACGACTGGACGCAGAACAACGCGATCAGCTACGGCAGCGCGAACGCGTGCATGGCCGGATACAACGATCCGAACATCGACACGCTCGTCCTCGACGCCGCGACCCAGACCGATTCGAACACAGCGCGGAGCGAGTACGCCACGATCACGCGGACGATGTACGACAACGCGACCGTCGCGTGGCTCGTCGTGCCGACGCAGTTCCAGGTCGTGAACACGCACCTCCTGGGCTTCGTCGCCAACCCGATGGGCGCGGCGATCCCGTTCGTCGTGACGCAGAACACGGCCTACGCGAGGCGCGGCGGCTGAATCGAATCAACCGACGCTCGTCGATTCCGCGCCTGACGGCGTCTCGGGGCTGACGAGCAGTTGCTCCGGCGGCACGTCGCCGACTTCCTCCGCGCGGTGACAGGCCGCCAATCGACCCGGTCGGCCCGGGATCGGCCGCAGCGGCGGGTCCTCTGCGATGCAGCGGTCGATGACGAACGGGCAGCGCGGGGCGAAGCGGCACCCGGGCGGCGGGTGGACGAGGGTCGGGACTTCTCCGCCGATGCGGTACCGCGCGCGGCGTCGGCGCGGGTCCGGGACCGGAAGCGCGGCGAGGAGCGCTTTCGTGTACGGATGGATCGGGCGCTCCATGATGTCCTCGACCGGGCCCACCTCGACGATGCGTCCCAGGTACATCACCGCCACACGGTCCGCGACGTACCGCACCGCCGCCACGTTGTGCGTGATCAGAAGATACGAAAGGCCGAGTTGCCGCTGCAATTCCACCAGGCGGTTCAGCACCTGCGCCTGCACGGCGACATCCAAGGCGCTCGTCGGCTCGTCGAGGATCAGGAGTTTCGGCCGCACGCTGAGGGCGCGGGCTAGGGAGAGGCGCTGCCGGCCGCCGCCCGAAAACTCATGCGGATATTGGTCCAGGACACCGGCGGGGAGCCCTACGAGCGGCAGGAGCTCGGCGACGCGGGCCTTCAGCTCGGGGCGGGACACGTCCTCCTGGGCGAGGATCGGCTCGCCGACGACCTGCCAGACGCGGAAGCGGGGATCGAGGGATCCGACCGGGTCCTGAAACACGACCTGGACGTTGCGCCGCCACGCGAGGAGATCGCGCCCGGAGAGGCCCGTGATGTCCCACCCCTCGAATCGAATGCGCCCGCCCGTCGCGTCGAGCAACTTCGCCAAGAGCCAGCCGAGCGTCGTCTTCCCGGACCCCGATTCGCCGATGAGCCCGAGCGTCTCGCCGGGATGGATCTCAAGGGAGACATCGTCCACGGCGTGCACGAACTCTTCCGGCTCGCCGAGGAGGACCCCCGCGAGGGACCGCGAGAGCGGGAACTGTTTCACCAGGTGGTCGGCCTCGATGAGAGGGGCCGTCATGGCATCTTCGGGACCTCCTCGCTGAAGTAGCATGCGGCCAGATGCCGACGGACCGAGGCGCCCGGCGCGGCCTCGAGGACCGGGCCCGGATCCGACGAGCACACGTTCTTCGCCAGGGGACACCGGGGATGGAACGGACAGCCGGGTGGGACGCGCGCGAGGCTTGGCACCGAGCCGGCCAAGGCCGGGAGCGGACCGGCGCTTTTGTGGCTGTTCGGAATCGCACGCATCAGCAACTTCGTGTACGGGTGTCGCGGGTTCGCATACACCTCCTCGACCGGCCCGAATTCCACGAGGTGGCCCGCGTAGAGCACGCCGACGTCATCGGCCATTTCCGCGATGACGCCGAGGTCGTGGCTGATGAACAGGATCGAGGTGCGCACCTCGTCCATGAGTTCCTTCATCAGCGTGAGGACCTGCGCCTGGATCGTGATGTCCAGGGCACTGGTGGGTTCGTCGGCGATCAGGAGGGACGGCTTCGCGCTCAGGGCCATGGCGATCATGATCCGCTGGCGCATGCCGCCGGACAGTTCGTGCGGATACAGATCGAGGATCGTCTCCGGATCGTTGATCCGCACCAGGTTGAGATAGTCGAGGACCTCCTTCATGAGCGCCTGTCTCGACGCGGACCGCAACCGCCGCGGGAGCGACGGCACGACCGCGTGGAGGAGCGCGTCCCCGGTCGTCACCGGCGGCGCACCGCGCGAGTAGTCGTGCGGCTCGGTGACCGGGAACAACGCGGGTGCCTCGCCGGACTCGCGCATCTTCCGGACCGTGACCGCCTCGGCGACCTGGTCGAAGATCCGGTACGCCGGATTCAGGGAGTTGATCGGCTCCTGGAAGATCATCCCGATCCCGGTCCCCCGGAGGTGCGGGAGTTTCCACTTCGGGAGTTGCAGGATGTCCAGGCCGCGGAAGACGATCCGGCCGGATCGGATTCGCGCCGGCGGCTCCGGGAGCAGACGGGGGATCGCGTGGGCCAGCGTGCTCTTCCCGGATCCCGTCTCGCCGACGATCCCGACGACGCGACCCGGGTTCAGCTGGAGGGACACATCCGTGAGCGCGTGGAATCGCCCCGCGCCCGCCTCGTAGTCGATGGAGAGGCCCTGGACGTCGAGCAGCGGCTCGGCCATGCCCTCACGCTTCCGTCGCGACGGCGGCCTTCGCCGCCAGGGTGGTGGGAAGGGCCGCTGACACGAGGGCGCGGCGGCTCCGGGGATCGAGGATGTCGCGCAGGCCGTCCCCGAACAAGCTGAAGGCGAGGACGGTCACGAAGATCGCGGCGCCCGCGGAGAGGACGGTCCACGGGAGCGTGAGCAGGAATCGCTCATAGGATTCCACCATCGTCCCCCACTCCGGCACGTCCAGGGGCACGCCGATGCCGACGAAGGAGATCGTCGAGAACGTCACGATCACCGTGCCGATGTCCAAGGTGTAGTACACGAGGAGCGGCTCGATGAGGTTGCGGAGCACGTGCCGGAAGAGGATGCGAGTCTCCGACGTGCCGGCGGCGCGCGCCGCGACGACGTACGGCTGGTGCTTAATCGCGAGGACTTCCCCCCGGGTCAGGCGGACGTAATACGGCCACCACGTCAGGAGGACCGCGAGCATCGAAGGGCCCGTCCCCCGCCCGAGGGAGGCCGCGATCGCGAGCGCGAGGACGAGCGACGGGAACGCGAGGAAGATGTCGGTGACCCGGAGGATGATCACGCTCACGATCCCGCCGAGGGTCCGCGGCTTGTCCCAGTAGCCCGCGACGAGCCCGAGGCCACATCCGACCAGGAGGGCGAATCCCGTGATCCCGAACCCGATCGCCAAATCGAGGGGGAGCGCGGCGAGGATGCGGGACAGCATGTCGCGTCCGAGATTGTCGGTCCCGAGGAGATGCGATCCCGACGGCGGCTGGCCGTAATCGGTCGAGAGGCCGTTCGGATCATACGGCGTGAAGAGGACGGGATGGCCCAGGACGAGGGACGTCACCGCGGGGACCGCCACCACAAGTAGGGCCGTGACAGAAATAATCACGACGAGCACGAATCCGATCAGGGTGAGCGGGTTGGCCCGAAGGACTCGAAAGAAACTCCGAAGGAACTCCTTCAGCGGGTCGGCGCGCGGCGTCGAAGGCTGCGCTGAGTCCTTGGATGCCATCTACCGCCACTCCACCCGCGGATCGAGGAGGCCGTACAGGACGTCCGAGATCAGGTTCGAGACGACGACGGCGATCGCGAAGACGATGACCACGGCGATCGTGCCGTTGAAATTGTACCCGGTGATCGCGTCGAACGCGTACGCGCCGATCCCCGGCCACTGAAAGATCTCCTCGATGACGACGGTCCCCGAGAGCAGCACGCCGGCGGTGAGCCCCAAGATCGTGGTCGTCGAGATGAGGGAATTCCGAAGGGCATGCTTGTAGAGGACGAGGAAGTCCGAGAGCCCCTTCATCCGCGCGGTCTTGACGAAGTCCAGCGGGAGGACCTCGAGCATGGAGGTCCGAGTCATGCGCGTCGCGATGCCGAGATTGAGGAAGGCGAGGGAGGACGCCGGCAGGATGAGGTGGACGATCGCGTCGGCCACGGCGGGGAAGTTCAGCGCCAGGAGGGCATCGAGGACGGACATATGCGTGGGCGTCGCGAACGTCGGGGTGCTCGTGAAGTCGCCCTTCGTCGGGAGTCCGAGCGCGGGGCCGATCGCAATCGCGAGGACGACGCCTCCCAGGTACGTCGGAGTCGCCCAGCCGCTCAAGTAAAAGGTCCGCACCAAATGGTCGGCCCATCGCCCGGAGCCGTTCGCCGCGATGACGCCCAGCGGGATCCCAATGACCGTCATGATCAGGAGCGCGGCGAGGACGAGCTCGAGGGTCGCCGGGAACGCCGAGGAGATCGAGAGGAGCACGGGCACGCCACGGGGGCTGTTCCCCCAGTCGCCCGAGACGAGGCTCGACAGATACGTCCCGAACTGGTCGATCAGCGGCCGGTCCAGGCCGAAGCGCACGATGCACTGCTGGATCTGGTCCTGCGTCGCGTGCGGCCCCGCCCAGATCGCGCAAGGATTCTGGACGGCGACGTGCGTGAAAAAGAACGTGATCACGATCACGCCGAGGACGACCGGGAGCAGCTGCAGGAGGCGCTTCCCGACGAACAGGATCAGGTCGCTGTTGTTACGACCCACGAACCCTCACCTCCCTCGGCCCCGTGACATTGGCGGTGGGGCCCGGACCGCGCTCAACCCATGCCGTAAAGCCGCAATGGCCATAATAACCTAGAGGCAGGTCTCGCTCCGACCATCCGGAGAGCGTGCGGTCATCGCCGCATCGGACCGCGCGGGGACGCGCGGCACGTAAAGCCCTAAATACGGGGGAGCGGTACAGCCGCCGGTCGGTTCTCATGTACCAGAGGGTCCAGCGGGAGGACACCGTCCGAATCCCGCCGGAACGCCTCGGCGAGGACATCGACGCGGTCGCGCGGGAGCTCACCCGGACGACGCTCGAAGGCAAGATCGGCGCGGACAAGACCCTCACCCTCGTCGCGAGCAACATCGAGCGCGTGGGGGAAGGGCGGATCGTCCACGGGGACGGCGCCGTGTACCAGCGCGTGCGGTACGACGCCCTCGTCTTCGCGCCGGCCCTCCAGGAGATCGTCGAGGGCACCGTGGTGGAAATCCTTAAGTTCGGCGCCTTCGTGCGATTCGGTCCTCTGGACGGCCTCCTGCACATCTCCCAAGTCATGGACGATCGCGTCGACGTCGACGAGGAGGGCCAGCGGCTCATCGGCAAGGACACGAAGCGCGACCTGCGGATCGGGGACAAGCTCCGCACCCGCATCGTCGCCGTCTCCCTGAACGAACGGGCCCCGCGCGAATCGAAGATCGGCCTGACGATGCGCCAACCGGCGCTCGGCAAGCTCGACTGGATCGAAGAGGACCGGGCAAGGGCGGAAGGCCGCGTGAGGAAGAGGAAAGGCTGAGCCATGGTCGTGAAGATCCCCAAGGCGTGCAAGAACTGCGGTCACGTGACGGACGAGGACAAGTGCCCCCTGTGCGGCGGCGAGACCTCGAAGGACTGGCAGGGCTACGTGATCATCGTGGACCATCCGCGGTCCGAGATCGCGAAGAAGATGGGCATCCATGTCAACGGGAAGTTCGCGCTCCGCGTTCGATGAGTTCGCGGGCCGGACGTTGCGCCTTCCCGATTCGCTGCGCGAGTTCCTCCGGTGGCCGATGGGCCCGCTCGTCCACGGGCCGGACATCCTGCCGACGATCGGGCGCGCGTCGCCCGTCGTGACGGTCGGGGATTTCTGCACGCTCGACCTCGTCGCGCGCGGCCGCACGCCGGACATCTGCGTCGTCGACTTCAAGACGAAACGCCAGGAGGACCCGGAGCTCCGCGAGGCGTTGCAACGGATCGGCTCGAAGGTGCTGCGCGTCACGAATCCCGCCGCGACGATCATGCCCGATGCATGGAGCGCACTCGGCGAAGCCTTTAAATCGAACGAGCGGGTACGCGTCGAAGTCCGGGGCGAAGAGGACCTTCTCACCCTGGTCTGCCTCGCCCTCGCGCCCGACTCGGCCGCCGTGTTGTATGGCATGCCGTCCCAGGGCGTCGTGGTCGTGCGGGCAGACCCGACGGCGAAATCGAAGGTGCTCGACATCCTCCGGCGCATGGAACGGTAACCGATGGAACTCCAGGTCCTCGCGCGGAAAGAGAACGCGCTCTTGAAGCGGGTCGAGGTCACGTTCAAGGCGGTGCACAAAGCCGAGCCGACGCCGACCCGGGACGCGCTGCGCGCGTTCCTCGCACGCGAGCTGAAGGCGACCAAGGACATCGTCGTGATCGACTCGCAGGCATCAACGTTCGGCCGGTACGAGACCCACGGTTACGCGAAGGTGTACCGGTCGAAAGAAGAGGCGCTCGCGGTGGAGCGCAAGCACATCCTGGTCCGCAACAAACTCATCGAACCCGAGGTCAAGAAGGAGGGCGCGGCGAAACCGGAGAAGCCGGCACCCGCGCCGAGGGCCGAGAAGCCCGCGGCCGCCCCGAAGGCCGAGCCGCCGAAGCCCGAGACCAAGCCTGAGCCCAAGCACGAGGCGAAGCCGGAGAAGACGCCGGCGAAGGACGAGAAGAAGCCCGCCGAGAAGAAAGACGAAAAGAAGGACGAGAAGAAGGCGGAGCCAAAGGAGAAGAAGGCCGAGGGCAAGAAGAAAGAGGCGAAGTGATGGCGGAAGCGAAGAAAGAAAAGGGGACCGCCGGCCTCAAGCGGAAATTCTACCGGATCGACGGGACCCGCATCTTCCGGGACCGCGCGAACTGCCCGAAGTGCGGCGCCGGGGTGTTCCTCGCGAAGCACGCGGACCGAATGTCGTGCGGCCGCTGCGGCTACACGGAATTCGCCAAGAAGTGAGCATCAGCGCACAATTCAGGTTTCCGATAATCGGCCCGTCTTCCTTATCCGCTGGAAATACGGGGAAAGGGAGGTCATGAGGGCTTTTTCCGCAGGTCTTCTCCTCCTCGCCCTAATCGCCTCCGCGGCGATTCCGGGGGCCGCGTCCACCGTGTCGTTCGACCGGAACTACAGCGACCCCGCGAGCGATGTCGTGCAACTGTGGACGAGTAACATGACGCCCGTCCTGCAGCCGGATGGCAATCTGACGCTGACCCCGTTCCCGGACAGCGTGAACCTGCTCCGGATCCGATCCGCGAACGTTTCGGCGAGCGTGAACGTGACCTTCCAGGTGAAGGGGTCGATCGCAAACCTCGACAACACGACGTACGAGATGCGGCTCTACACCCGGGTGGACAATACGAGTCACTTCATTGTCACCTACGTCAACGGCTCGACGGTCTTGACGTCGAACGCGACCGGGTTCAACCCGGTGGACATCAGCGGGAACAGCGCGATCGTGTC
The DNA here is from genome assembly GCA_035636595.1 of Thermoplasmata archaeon. GTDB lineage: Archaea > Thermoplasmatota > Thermoplasmata > RBG-16-68-12 > RBG-16-68-12 > RBG-16-68-12. Next base: position 95,565 of record DASPYU010000017.1, on the reverse strand, counting down.
GACCGGCTCGAACCCCGCGCTGCTGAATACCCTAGTCCTCACCGTCGCGAAGTCCCTGCTCGGGCCGATCACCTCGTGGGACATCGACGCGACCGCGACCCAGCGCGGCCTCACGTACACATATCGCGACTACGGCTGGGCCGTCTCGGGGAGTCCCGGATCTGGGCCGCCCGCATCCCAGTTCGGAGTCGTTCTGCCGGACTGGATCTGGCTGGCGGTCGCGCCCGTCGTCATCGCGATCGCGGTGGTCATCTTCGTGCTGGTCCGTCACCAGCGGAGTGGGCGGGAGCCGCCCGCGAAATAGTGCGAGGATTGGCGCGAGCACCTCGCAGTCGTTCGCTCGTCGCCCTCCGGGTCTTCCGGCCCTCATTTCAACTTTCGATAAGCGTTCAATTTGGCTTAACTCCCGAGGCGCCTCCACGGGAAGGCATGAAGGCCGTTGCTACGTTCCTCCTCGCGCTGGGATTGGTATCGCTTGCGGCCGCCGCCATCTCGGTCTCCGCCGCTCCCGTGGCGCCGATGCCTTCGGGAATCTCGTTCTACCTGAACTATAGCGATCCGGCGAGCGACGTCGTGAAGCTGTGGACCCTGAACATGACTCCGGTGCCCTCGCCCACCGGAAACCTGACGATGAGTCCGTTCCCGGACACCGTCAACCTCCTCTGGGTTCGTTCCGCGAACGCATCCGCGAACGTCACCTTGACGCTTGAGGTCAAGGGGAGCATCTCGAACCTCGACAACACGTCGTACCGGATGCGCCTCTTCACCCGCGCCGACAACACGAGCCACTTTGTCGTGACGTATGTGAATGGTTCGACAGTCCTCACATCGAACGCGACCGGCTTCAATCCGATCAACATCAGCGGCAACAGCGCAATCACATCGGCGGGTCCGAACCCGACCGTGCAGAACCGCTTGCAGATCAATGTCGCGAAGTCCCTCCTCGGAACGATCAGCGCATGGAACATCGATGCGACGGCGACCCAGCGCGGGCCGACGTACACGTACGAGGACTTCGGCTGGGAAGTGCCCGGAAATCCAGGATCGTCTCCGACTCCGACTCCAAGTCCCGGCGTCCTTCCGAGCTGGATCTGGCTCGCGATTGTCCCGGTGGTCCTCGCGATTGTTGCGGCAATCATCTTGGTAGCCCGCCGAAAGAAAACCGTACCGCCTCCGCAGCCGTGAGCCTAAACGTGTGTCGAGTCTGGGCCTTGGAGGGAAAGCCTTAACCCGCGGCAATCTTTCGGCGGCGCCAGGGCCTGTCGTCTAGCTTGGATAGGACAGTATCATGAGCCAGACCTCCTCATCTACGGGCGGTCAGGCCGCGGGCGCGGTCCCCCGAGGGTCTTTAATCCCCCTCCCAATTCAGGCTCGCGCCCCCGTAGGCTAGTTTGGATAGACTTACAGGCTCCGGACCTGTGGACTTGGGTTCAAATCCCAACGGGGGCGTTTCCTCGGGGCGTCAGGTACCTCTTGGTCAGGGCGCTCTCGATTAATCCGCCCTCAAAATGGTAAGGGCCGAAGCTCCGAACAGAGTGATAATTAGTCCACGAAGCTGGCAGTAGATTGGATGGCGATACACGCCGACTCGGGTTGCATGCCATTGCTCCGAGCGGTAGCTGGAGACTGCCACCCGCTTGCTGCCGGACACGATGGGCAGGGCGAAATCACCTCCGTGCTCTCTACTTGGCTCCGCTTGATGAACAGATACCTCCTTTTATGAGACGCGTGGACATTTAGAATGGAGTCATGCCCGCGCTTTACTGGATCGAATTCTACGTTGACCCCGCGCTCGCGTCATCGGCGAACGTAGTCGCGGAATCAGTGCACGCGCTGTTGGACTCAGGCTGCAGATACAAGCGCGTCCGCTTGTTCACGACACAGGACACAATGCAGGACCACATGCACCAGCGCGTGACGAGAGAGGACCGGGTGTTGGACTTGCTGCGCGCGCAAGAACTCGCAACCAATGCCGCCGCTAGGCTGGAAGTGGCATGGCCGGATGTTCAACTCATTTTCTCTTACCCGTTCGAGTTCGACCCGGAGGTTCGCGACAAGATATCTCAACATGGAGGGGACCTTCTGGAAGAGGCCAACGAGATTTGCTTACGCTTCGGCCCGGTGGAAGATCCGAGGATAGGTCGCCGCATCTGCATCAACATCACGATGTTCCAAGAGTTCGTGCTTATGTACGGCAAGAACGAAACGCACGAGCGGAACTTGCAACGAATCCTGGCGCTCGCGGAGAGCATCTACAACCACGTGAAGCCGTACTTCGGGTGGATGGACGATGAAACGAATTCATCCGACATGTCATACGACCGCCTGCTCGACGGAAAGTTTCCGCTTGCGAACGAGTTCGTTTTCATCGGGGAGGGCTTGATCGGTCGGGCCGATCTCCGCGACCTCAATCGGTTTGGACACTGGAACAAAGCGCTACCAGACGGTGGCATCGTGATTCGGTGGGCTGCGAAAGATCGATGGGATACTGAATAGTCCCTCCCCTCAGGCATGATCGTGGGCATTCCAAGGTCCCAACACCGTCTTCCGCAGCCTCGAAAACGGCAGTATCCATATGGCTCCGGGGAGTGGGACGGAGGCCTCCGGAGCCTCTGACCTGGGTTCGAACCCCAGCAGGCCCGTACCATTCCCTTCGAATCCGTGTCAATCACGGGGAATTGAGTCGCACGATGGGAGTCTCCCAAACGCGCTCTAGATCGTCCCAGGCGCGCTCCGTGCGGATGCCTGCGTAGAATCGCTCCGTCGTTGCCGTTGAGCTATGTCGGAGGGCCTTGCTCACGGCCTCGATGGGCGCGCCGCGGTCCTTGAGCCATTGCGCGAAGCTCGGCCTCAGGAAACGGAAATTCGCGCGCTCGATTCCGGCTTCCGCGAAAGTCTTTGCTCGTCTCCGTCTCCATCCCGCTTCCGAGTAAGCACGCGCCGCTCTCGTTCGGAATGAGAGCTTCGACCTTCGACGGGTCCAGGCCGAGATCCGGCCGACGGTGCTATCGTCCGAAGAAGGTGTGTCCGAGTTTCCGCCTTTCGACGTGCAGGGTGACCCTGACGGTCTCTTTCTTACCGCATCGTGGACACGTCCCTACCTGACCGACGAACGAGAGCTGCTCTCCACATTTGGCACAACGAACCCCGTGCACCGCGTGCTCCGTCATGAAATCCGTCCAAGCGCTCTTGTCCGTTCCCTCGTAACTAGCCCCGCATCCAGAGCATCGGGCCGTGCTACGCATCTCGACACCATGCCGGTCGTGCTCTTGCGTGAAGGCCGTGAACGCCTGCGCGTCCGTGCCTTCGTATCCCGAGCCGCATTTGGGGCATCGGGCCGTATAGGTCATGTCCACGGGTGCCATGCGCGCCCGCCATGACGCCGGAGCGCAAAAAGGTAAGGCGCCCACCCCTGAGGGCGGACATGAGGGAAAGATGCCACGGGTCCCGAAATTCAATCCCGCTTGATTGACAGGCATTCCAAGGGAATGGTTCGAATCCCGGGAGGCCCGTACCCGCGTCGTCCTCGTTCGCGCCTGCTCGGAAAGACGCCACGTACGTGACCTAACTATTTAGGGCACCAGCTGACTTCCCTCCGAGCGGACCGGCCGCGACGCAGGCCCTTGGCCCTCGGAGGTGGTTCTTCGGCGAAAATCCAGATCGAGAACGTGGTCGCCTCGACTTCCCTAGGGGACGCGCTCGACTTGCCGGCGATCGCCCTCGCCCTCGGCGGCGCGGAATATGAGCCGGAGCAATTCCCGGGACTGATCTACCGCCTGAAGGAACCGAAGACGGCGATCCTCCTGTTCCGCAGCGGCAAGGTCGTGTGCACGGGTGCAAAGAGCCCGGAGCACGTGAAGATCGCCATCGACCTCGTCGCGAAGCAGATTGAGGCCGCGGGCATACCGGTCAAGAAGAACCTGCAGATCGAGGTCCAGAACATCGTCGCGACCTCGGACCTCGAGGCGCCGATCGACCTGAATGCGGTCGCGATCTCCCTCGGCGGCGGAAAGGTGGAGTACGAACCGGAGCAATTTCCCGGCCTCGTCTACCGCATCGACGAGCCGAAGGTGGTCGTCTTGTTGTTCGGCAGCGGGAAGCTCGTCTGCACGGGCGCCCGGAAGCCCTCGGACGTCGAGCAGGCGGTCCAGAAGGTCACGGCCGAGTTGAAATCCGCCGGACTCCTCCGCTGATCCGTGAAGGCCGACCCAGGAGGCGTCGACGCGTTTCCCGTGGCAGGGCATGCGAAGCGCTTATACGGCACGGGACGGTAGCGCGGCGCGCATGCCGAAATCCGAATTGTCCGGGACGGTCACCTCGTTCCGCCAGAGCAAGTTCAAGCAAGACAGCTACCAAACGATCGTTCAGATGGCCAGCGTCGAGGATGCGAGAAAGGTCGTCGGGGCTCGGGCGGTTTGGCTTCGCGCGGACGGCGTTCGAATCCTGGGCCGGGTCGTCGCCACCCACGGTTCGAGCGGGGCGGTCCGCGTGCGGTGGAGGCGCGGGTTCCCCCCGCAGGCCTTGGGCTCTCAAGTCAAGATAGTGCCTTGAGGCGACGCCCGAGTCCGGGTGAGACCGGCCAGCCAAAACCTTAAACCGTTCGAGGGTTCGTAGATCCTCGTGCAGAAATTCGACAAGCCGAAGCTCCGGCAAGAGCTGACGCCGTTGCAGTACGACGTCGTCGTCAACAAGGGAACGGAGCGGCCCTTCACGGGAGAATACTGGGACAATCACGATCCCGGCCTGTACGCGTGCGTCGTGTGCGGTCGGGAGCTCTTTGCCTCGACGACCAAATTCGAATCGGGGACCGGTTGGCCGAGCTTCTGGGCGCCAGCAAAGGAGGGAAGCGTCCTCGAGAAGGAGGATCGCAGTCTGTTCATGCGGCGGACCGAGGTCGAGTGCGCGAATTGCGGTTCGCACCTGGGTCACGTGTTCGACGACGGTCCGAAGCCGACGCGCCTGCGGTACTGCATCAACTCGGCCTCCCTCAAGTTCCGGCCCAGCGCACCATGATCCGGCACATGGATCGGCACCAGCCACCAGAAACATCCCGAGGCGTCCGTACTTTCTGCGACCCCCGCCGAATATCGTTATATACGCGAGCGTATTCGAAGGCTTCCCAAAGGGGAATGAGCATGGCCGAACACCGAAACACGGGAGCATCGTGCACGTCGAGTTCCACGTGAAGGATCGCAAGAAAGCCGAAAAGTTCTACGGAAGTCTCTTCGGATGGAAGTTCCAAGAGGTCCCCGGGATCGACTACTCGTTGTTCGAGGCGCCGAGCGGCCCGGGCGGCGGCGTGGGCGGACTGCAACCGGGAAACTGGCAGCCGGGCGTGATCAACTACATCTCCGTGAACTCGGTCGACGAGTACGTGGAGAAGGTCAAGAAGGCGGGCGGGAAGATCATCTCGCCCAAAGCCGAGGTCATGGGCCAGGGCTGGTTCGCGGTGTTCGAGGATCCCACGGGCACCCGCATGGCCTTGTGGCAGCAGAATCCGAACGTGCCCCATCAGATGTAGTCGCGAGAACCTACCTTGGGGCGGCGGTTGAGACCCCGCCCCAGGAAAAACGAGATGACCTCGCGCTCACTTCTTCGGTTCGATTTCGTACCGAAGGATCACGCAGCCGGACTTGGTCGGTCGTGCTTCGATCAGCTTCATCCGCATCCGGTCCGGACTCGCTTTGAAGAGCGGGTTCCCTCGGCCCAGGATGACGGGCGTCACTCCCAGACGGATCTCATCGATCAGGCCGTGTTGCATCAGCGTTGAGGACAGATTTGCGCTGCCGAAGATGAACAGGTCCTTGCCGGCTTGACGCTTCAGCTTGGCGACTTCGACCTCGGGCTTCCCGTTCACGACGCGGCTGTTGTTCCACTTCGCTTCCTTCAGCGTCTTGGAGAAGACCACCTTCGGGATCGAGTTCATGAAATCGGCGATGGCCCCCTTCTCCGAGGGCCAGAACGAGGCCATCCCCTCGTAGGTGATGCGGCCGAAGAGGAGGGCCCCAGCCTCTTTTGACTGCTCGAGCGAGAGTCGTTCGAGTTCCTCGCCCCAGACGGTTTCGTGCCAGTCGATGTCCCAGCTCTTCGGTCCTTCAAAGAAGCCGTCGAGCGTGACCAGATTCCACATGACGACTTTTCTCATTCAATTCTCCCATTCGTCAGCGGATCCAATCTCCGTCAGGCGTTCCTCCGGCTTAAGGCCGCGGAGTCGCGCAGGTCAACGCTCGCGAACCCCGCCATGGTAGTCGTTCGGCTCAAGGGGCCTCTTCTTGTTCCCCGAGCAGTCCTGCCGAGGCCGCGATGGCCTCCTCGACGGAGACCGGATGATCCGCTCGAAACCGCAGGGCGATGACCAATCCGATGGCGCTCAGGAGCGCTGCCGCTGCGAAGGCGTCTCGGAAGCCGCCAAGCCCGAGCTTGGGATCGAAGGCGCTGGCGATCGTCAGCACGACGGCCAGGCCGAGCGGAAAGCCGAGCCGCTGAGAGGTCATGATCAATCCCGACGCGAGGCCCTCCTCCCCCCGCTTTGAACCGGCGAGGCCGGCGATCGCAAGGGCAGGAAACCCGATGCTCGCCCCGAGCGCCCAGAAGATGCTGCCGGGCAAGATGCCGAGATAGCCCGCCGCGACCGAGAGGGGCGCGAGGAGCGCCAGGCCCACGGTGACGAGGGCGGTCGAGACCACGAGCACGGGCTTCAGCCCGAGCCGATCCAGAAGCCACGAGGACCCCCAGCCGCCGACGACGAAGAAGATTGCCGCCGCCGGCAGGAACGCGAGGCCCGCCTCGAGGGGTGAGAACCCGAGGACCTGCTGTAGGTAGACGGTCAGGACGATGAGAGCTCCGGACGAGGAGGTCATGATCAACGAGAGGACGTTCGCGGTTAGGATCGTCTTCCGTCGGACGAACGCGAGGGGCACGAGAGGCGCCTTCGACCGACGTTCGATGAACAGGAAACCCGCCAAGGTGAGGGCCGAAAGGCTCAGCGGGATCGCGGTCTGCATGGTGAAGAATCCGTCCGTGGCGGCGATCGTGAACGCGTAGACGAGGAGGATCAGGCCGACCGTGACGGTCACCGCGCCGGGCAGGTCGAGGCGTCCTCCGACCGCTCGACGGCGATCTCCCGAAACGAACCGGTAGGCGAGCAACGCGGCGAACGTTCCAATCGGCACGTTCACGAACATCACGGAGCGCCACCCGAAGGCCGCGGTGAGCACGCCGCCGGCGATGGAGCCGGCCGCGAAGCCCGCCGACAGGACCGATACGAGGACGCCGATCGCCCGGTTCCGGACGGGCCCCTCCGGGAAGGTGGCGGCGAGGATCGCGAAGGCCGTCGCGCTCGTCATGGCGGCGGCGATGCCCTGGATCGCCCTCGAGACGACCAGCGACAGGAGGGACGGCGCGAGTCCGGCCGAGAGAGACGAGAGCGTGAACACGACGATTCCGGTCACGAAGATGCGTTTCTGACTGTACACGTCTCCGGCCCTGCCGCTGACCATCAGAAATCCGGCGAGGGTGAGACCGTACACGCCGGTCACCCACTGGCTCTCCGCGAGCGGCGCGAGGAACTCCCGCTGGATCGTTGGGAGCGCGACTTGGACGACCGAGAAGTCGACGACGTCGAGGAAAGCGGCGATGATGACGACGGCGAGAATCATCCGGGCGCGGGAGCCTGCGCCGGTCCCGACCGCGTCCCGTTCAACATCTTGGTCTGGTACGTTTCTCGGCAATGGGGCCCTCTCCGTATCGGCGGTTGGCGCCTCCCGAAACATCGGTCCTTTTTGAATCTGCGTTCCGGTCTTTCCGAAGGCCTGGGACCGGCCTCCGTGTAAACGTCACGGTCAGCTGTCATCCGGTGTGGGGAGACCGGTGAGGGACCGGCTCTCCGGAGCGGCGGTCCTCGCGGCGGGATTAATCCTGGTCGCGATCGGCGCTGTCGCGTACGTCCCGATTGTCGTCCGAGACTATCCGATGCTTGAGGTTGCGGCGATCGTCATCGGATTCGGTGTTATCCTCTCGATCCTCGGTTTGGTCCTCCTCTTTTCCCGCGGATCCTCGGCCTCCCTTCCGCCCTCCGGATCGCTCGAGGACCGTGAAATTCGATCTCACTCTCCCGTGGTCGCGCCGATCATTGGAGTCTCCGGCGGAGGCTCCTATTCGGCCCTGGCGGGCAACGAGGGACCGATTGGACGGTCGGAAGACGAAGCACGAAGGCGCGAGCAAGACTAGCGGCGAGCTGCCCCTGACTGTCAAGGCTTATTGGCCCAACCCGGTTTCGGGGCTGTGTCCGCCTCGGACCTGGGCACGTGGCTGGGGAATCCCGGTCAACCGGCCGCTCGCTTTCGGTATCTCGTGGACGTTGAGGGGGAGTCCCCTCATTCCGGGGAGGCCCGTGAGGCACTCGTTGCGATCGCGCGTCGCGGCTGGGCCGCCGACATTCTCCGGCAGCAGGATCGTCGTGGCTTCTGGGTGGGACGCGAGAGCCTCTACCGACCAAAGTACGTGGCGACGAACTGGCGGCTCCTCGTCCTCGCCGAGCTGGGCCTGACCGTGCGTCACCCGGCCATACGGAAGGCGGTCGACCTGATGTTCGCGGACTACGGCAGCTCCGACGGACCGTTCAGCCGCGTCGGAGGGGAACCGCACTTCTGCTTCGTCAGCAACACGGCGCGCATGATGATCCTCCTTGGCCTCGGGTCGGATCGACGCGCGCGGGCCTCTCTCGACTGGCTCGCGGATCAGCAACTGGACGACGGCGGGTGGGATTGTTTCGGCCGACCGAAAGGCACCCTCGATTGCTGGGAGGCTTTGGCCGCATACGCCGCAATCGGCCGATCCCGGTGGACCCGCAAGCGGAAGGCCGCGGTCGAACGCGGGGCCGAATTCTATCTCGAGCGTGAACTCCTCCACGAAGGGAGAAAGCGATACGCCTCCTGGTGGCGACTGCACTATCCGGTCCACTACTACTACGACGTCCTGGTCGGCCTCGAGACGCTTGCACGCCTCGGGTACGGCGACGACTCACGGACACGGCGGGCCAAGGCGCTTCTCCGAGAGAAGCGGCGGCCGGACGGCAAGTGGCCTCTGGAATCGGTCCATCCGGACCTCGCGCGTGGGGCGAACTACGACCGGGAGAAAGGGGTCCAGCCCTTCGCGCTCGAACGACGTCATGGGCCGAGCAAGTGGATCACGCTGCGTGCACTCAGCGTTCTGAGAGACGAACAGCGCGGAGGACGTCACCGCGTCCGGAAAGCGAGAGTCCGTCGACGATCAGGTCTCGCACCCGATGCCGTCGTGGTCCCCGTCGAAGTTGTGCGGGTCGGGCGGAAGTACCCGGAAGTTGCGGTAGGGGATGTCTACGCAATCGAGATCCGGCGGAGGCGGCGGGATGCACACGTCCGGATACGAGGGATCGCAGTCGCCCGGAGGGGGCGGGGTGGAACATCCGCTCCAAGCGGCACTTCCGAATTCACTCGCCGCGCAAAATGCGTAGTAGGTCTGGGCATAGCCCGAGGCGATCATCGCGGCGTTGGCGTTCGTCCCGTCGCAGTAGACGACCGCGAGCACCCGACCGTACGGGTCCGCGCCGATCTGCCAGTCGTCCTCGTCCACGAGCGCGGGCTTCCCCGAGCACAGGGAAGTCAAGTAGTCCCTCGCCAGAGGCCCGCCGCTTTCGCTCAGCTCCGGCGCGTCGACGAGCACGAGGCGGATTGCGAGACCCGTTTCGACGTCGAGCGTGTCGCCGTCGACGACGCGCGTCACGTTGGTCTCGAGGCACAGGCCGACGGAGTTGGGACACGCCGAGGGATTCGGCGATGGTGGCGGTGGTGGCGGCTGTTCACCTGCAGCCGGTAGCGAACTCGGGCGCAAGGCCAAGAATGCCGCGACGATGGACACCACGACGAGCCCCAGGGCCACGAGGACTACCGCGATTCGTAGCCCGATTCGCATCGGACCGCCATGGGACGGCCCCTACATGAAGTAGGTTCGCGGCCGGCCTTCCTAGGTGCGTACTTGCGTTCCGCAGTTCAGGCAGAACAGCGCGTCGGCGGGCAATGCATGGCCGCACCTCGGACAGAAGGATCCGACGGCAATTGCGGTGGCCGCAGGCGGCGTAGCAACCGCAGACGAAGCAGCCGAAGCCATCGGGTTCATCGGACCTGGATTCGCCGGCGCCGGCCAAGCCCAGGCGGGCGCCGGCGGCATCGCGCGGTACAATTCGGCCAATCCCGCGTTGAGACGCTCGCGTGTCTTCGCGTAGATCGTCAAGAAGACGATGTATCCGATGAGCGCGAAGCCCGGCGGCAGGAACACGCCGCCGATCATGAGTTGAAAGAGGCGCCCCGCCTCCGGGGACGACAGCGAGCTCGGCGACGACAGGAGGTCCACGATTCGGACCGTCACGTAGCCGACCACGACGATGCCGATCGCGCCGAGCGAGGGGATGAGGAAGCTCGCGATGTCGGACCACCGCCGGGTCTCCGGCGGCTGCAGGGACCGAATCATGTAGCGGTACATCTGGGCCTTGGCTCCAACGCCCGCGGTCCAGAAGACCGTGACGAGGAGAGGCACGTACACCGTCGCGGATACGGACGCGCCGAGGAAGAGTGCGGAGGTGCCCGCGAAGATGAGGTAGACAACCAGGATCGCCGCGAGAGTGGACAGGGTCGTCCCGATCCACTTGAACAGGATGCCGCGTCGCGCGTTCTTCCCGTGGTCCGGGCCGTACTCGTCCGCGCCGTGGTGCATCCGGAGGACGGACATCAGGCTGACGATGAAGTTGATCACGAAGACGATCAGGAGGCCGCACGCGGCGGATCCGGTGATCGCCGCGATCGCGATCGCCGTGGCCGGGTCCGTGGCGGTCGCCACATAGATCGATGTGAGTCCGATGAGGAGCGCGAACACGCCGAAGACGATGTCGAGGATCAGGTTCACGTGATACGTCTGCACGCCGCGAACCGTCTCGGGCTTCACCACGATGGATGGCCAATAGGGGATCGGCGGCGGTGGCGACGGAACCGGAGAGGCCACAGGTCCGCACTCGTCGGCGACTCGATAAACGTATCGAACTTGTTTGGCGCGCAGCTATCCCCGGGCGATCGGGTCGAGCGGCAGGACGAACCGGATTCGTGCACGCGGTCCGTCGACCGTGACGCGAAAACGGCCGCGGTCCAGCGGCTCCGCCTCCGGATGCAAGTCGTCGCGGCGGAGCAAGCCGAGGAACGTCTCGAGGCGCGCCGCGGTCTTGTCGTGACAGAGACGCTCAAACGCGTGCCGCATCCGCGCCGGCGTGCCCTCGGGCACCGCGTCTCGGTCTTCCCATGCCACGAGCAGCGTCTCGAAATTCTTCGGGTACATCCCGGGGATGAACAAGGAGGTCCGGCCGCCCGATCGACGGGTCGCAACGAATCGTTCCCGCTCCAGCCGCAGGACGTGGTAGCGCAGCGAGGGCAGTGGCTGAAGGAGGAGACGCGAGGCGGATCGCAGGTGCACGCCCGGATAGGCGGCCGCCGTGAGGACGATCTCGAGGCGGCGCGGATTGAGCAGCCAGGCTCGGCCGGATCGTCGCGCGGGCCGATCGATCGGAATGTCCTGAACGTCGAGGATGGAACGCAGCTTGGCGGCAATCCGGGGAGGCGAAGCCACATCGCGCACATGCCGCGCAGATGCAAGAGGATTGGGGCGAGTCGGTCAGCGCTTCGCGGCCGCGGCCCGCACGACCTCCAAGGCGGTGGAGGCGATGTCGTATTCTCCGAGCTCGCGTAGCGGGAGGAATCGAGCGTGGTCCGCATCGCTCGCGGGGAACGGCTCTCCTGCGATGTACTCGCAGAGCACATCGATGAGGACGTAGTGCCACCGCGCGCGGTCGCCGTCCATCTCGATGTAGTCTCGCACCTCGATCACGCGCATCGCACGCACTTGGACGCCCGTCTCTTCGCGGACCTCTCGCACCACGCCGACTTCCACGGTCTCTCCGACTTCGAGGCCGCCCCCAGGAACGCTCCAGCGTCCCTTGTTTGGCTCCGAGCCCCGTTTCACGAGGAGCACGGCGTCGCCGCGGAACACGACTGCACCGACGGCCGGTACCGGATATTTGGGGAATTCGCTTCGCGACGGCAAGGCATCGGAGAATTGTGGCGGTGCGCTTCAAGCCTGCGACGACGGCAAGACGAGTCGGCCTGCCTCGAGGAGTACGAATTCGTCGAATGTCCGCTGATAGATCACGTGCTTCAGGACTTCGCTGATTCGGACGTACCGCTCCATGGGGATGTCGAGTCGGGTCGTGAGGTGGGCCAGGGTCGCCGCCATCGTTGGGAACGATGCCGGTCGCCCCCGCAGCGCGGCCCGCACATGCTCGCGAACGTTCCACACGCCCACGGGCATGATGTATCCCGGGTGCGTCTCTCGCAGGATGACGGTCGCGGCTTGGCGGCGTTCGCGGACAAGCGCTTCCCCGACCGCAAGACGCGCGGCGTAATAGCAGCCGCCGATGCTCGCGTACGTCGTACGACCGGCGAGGCCCTCGTGGTCCCCGAACATGACGACCTCGCGGCCGAGGGGATTCCAGAGGGTGTTCGGATACCAGGCCTCGATGAGCTCGTACCGCCACGGCCGCGGGATCATGACGACGAGGAATCGGTCATCGTACCCGATCGCCTCGTAGACGCGGATCTCGTTGACGAGCGGATACGTTTTGACCTCTTCCCGCAACGTCTTCCCGATTGTGTCGTCGACCGCGGTAATGGACCATCGGGTCGGGACGAATCGTCGGTTCTTCTCGATCCCGAATGCGCCGACGCTGAAGGCCCGCTGGATCTTCGAGACCGGAAGCCCGCGGTCGAACAAGCCGAGGACCGCGTCCTTGGCCTTCAGGTCCGTGTCCGAGTACGCGCGGACCAGTTGCGGGTCCGCTTTCACGGTGCCGATGTCGAGCCGCTGAAGTGGCGCCGACGGTCCGAAGGGCTGCACGTTGTCGTCGAGGACGACGCGACCCTGCGGCCTCCGGGAGAAGCCCGCTTCGACCTCCGCGGGCGACGTGGCGAGGGCGAGTTCTCTCGTCTGATCGACGAGCCGGCCGCCGCGGTCCACGTCCATCACATGCACGCGATGCATCCCGCGGACGAGCTGCGAGCGGAAGCTCACGATGTCCTCCATCGAGTGGCCGACCCATTCCTCCGGCGAATCCAGGATCTGCGTGTCCCCGTGGATCGGCGGGACCAGAGGGCCGACATAGACCTTCGGATATCCGAATCGGCCGACGAATACGCCGGGAGGCGAGGAGCCGTCGAGGTCGACCCGGTCAATCATCGGCGCGGTCTTCATCATCGAGTCCCATCGGACGAGGATGGGACACCGGGCCTTGCCGCACAACAGCTTCGCGCCGCGGCACGAGATGCACAGTCCGCTCGCGATCGCTGCGCGCGTGTCCGCGTCGAAGAGCGCGCCGAACCCTTGGGGCGGAGGTTGCACTGGCAGCTGGACCGGGAGGGCCATCATCCCACACCGTCCGAGGCCGAGGAGCCCTTAAGAACATGCGGGCAGGGTGCGCGAATCGCCGGGGCGAAGGATTATCCGCCCCGCCCGGCGTTCCCGGAAGGCGTGAAACAGGACTCGCCGCTCACGCTCGGGACGGAGGATCGAATCCTCCTGTACCTCTCCGACTTCCGGAACATGGAGGAACGGTACGTGATGCCGCAGGCCCTGTCCCAGAAAGGCATCGCCTTCGCGGCCGGCGTGCAACGCAAACATCTTTCCCGCTACCTCGACGAGATGGTGCGGGACGGTTTCCTGGTCGAGACGAAGGCGCACATCGAAGGCGAGAAACAGCGCATGCTCGCATACTACCTCGCGCCCCGCGGGTGGGAGCGGGCGATGGGAATCAAGGAACGCATCGCGAAAGTCCGCGTCCCGATCAAGATCGCCGGCGTGACGAAGGAGATGAGCCTCGACGAGATCGACCGCGCGACGTCGGTCCACCTGACGTTCTCGGACATCATCCGCGAGGCGATGAACGTGAACGAACTCGACCTGGAGTACCTCGAAGGCATTGATGACCGACGCAAGCGGGCGATGGACGAACGCGTCAAGAGACTCGAGGACTACACGCGCGCCGTCATGACGGCCTGGAAGGACGGTCGCGTCACCGCGACCGAACGTCTCCTGGTCGAGCAGCTCCGGGAGAACCTCGGCATCTCGAGGGAGGAGCAGGACCGCATCGAGAGTGAGGTCCTCGAGGAAGTCCTCGAGAACCGGACCGGCATCTACCGGGCGGTCGCGTCGGAGGCGCTCGAGGGGGGTCCGATCACGGACAACGAACGCGAACTGCTCGAGGCGTTGCGGAAGAAGCTCGGATTGTCGTCCCATGATTGCCGCGAGATCGAGGCGGATCTCGTCAAGGTCTGACCAGATAGGCCGTGAAGATGACCACGCCAACACCCTTCTCTGGTGTGCCCGAATCGACCGGTACCGCGAGCGGATTCGAGGGGCTTCGAGTGATCTGGTCGGCGGGCGGTTTGTGGGAACGTTTCTTCTTGCTGTGCCCACTTTGGTGGGGGATCTTCGTGATCACCTTGTTGGTAGTGTCCTCGGCGCAATCGACTGATGCGTTCTTGAGAATATTCGTGGTCGCGTTCAGTTTCGTTGCCCTTGTCGACGCGTGGTGGACGCCGATCGCGAGCGCCACCGTTCTCGAAGCTAGTATCGGCACCGGCATGAACAAGAGCGACGAGAACGCAAGATTGGTTGCCGGATATCTCCGATCGCTTGCTCAAGGAGGCCACTGGCTGCAAGCAAATCTTGTTAGCTTTGCCTATCTGGCGGCCATGTTCGGGTGGGGTTTCGTGGCGGTTGAATTCGAGCGGATAAGCGGCAGCCAGAACAGCTGGTCCTTCTTCCCCCTGTACTTTGCCTCCCTGATCGGTCTCTGGAGCGCCTATCGGCTGATGCTTAAGCAATTTCTACGGGCCGCGAAACAAGCTGGTTATCCGATTCTCTTCCCTGTAAGAACTTAACTTGCCAGCGTTGGAACTGCGACGCCGCAAACGGTCTACGATTCGTTCATTTTAGGATCTAAGCGCGCAAGCGACCGATTCGGCCACGGAGCAGCCTGAGCTGTTCGGGCTATCGTGCGACGAACAGCCGGTACTTCTGCGTCGGGTCGGAGATCTCCATCTCGATCCGCTTCGCGACGAGTTTCTCTGGGTGGTGGATGCTCGGGACACGCTGGTCGAGATCCTGAAACGACGTGAACGGCCCCTTCTTCCGCTCCTCGAGGATCGCCCACATCGTCTTCTTGCCGAGGCCGGGAAGCAGCTCGAGCATGTGGAACCGCGTCGTGATCGCCTGCGCGCGGTTGAAGAAGTCGACGAACTTCGCCTCCTTCTCCTTGACGGTCTCTTGGATCACGAAGGGCAGCTCCTTCTGCGCCGCCGTCGTGAGCTCCTCATGGCCAACGCGGCGCTTCACATGAAGGACTTCCGTCCGCTGGTCGATCTCCTTGCCGATGTACACGCGCTGCCCGATGCCGAGGGCCGCTCCCTCCTTCGGCACGAGCTCGAAGAGTTTGAACTCGTCCACGCCGAGCGCGTAGGCGAGGGGCTCGCGATGGAACTTCGACTGGTCCGGATGACCTTGCGGTAGGTAATCGAGGATGCGGGCGTAATCTTCCATACGGATCGCCTCGTCAGCGGTATTTCCCCACGATCTCGATGACCTTCTCCGCATCCTCTTTCGACAAGGCGAATCGTTCCTTCGCGAAGATCGCGCGGACGTCGTCCATGTGCGTCGGCATCAGGTCGACGATCTTCACCGCGTTGAAGGGCGACATCATGGGGATCTCCATGAGCTCCTTCACGATCGGCGGGACCTTCTCCGGAGGAACGCGGGCGAAGAGGGACGCATGCGAGAACGAGTACTGCTGCTCCGGATTCAGCTCGCCGCGGGCCGCCTTCTCCTTCTCGAGGATGACTTTCAGTTCCGTGAGGGACACGAACGCTTCCTCCATCGTCTCCCTCCTAGGCGCGCCTCAGGTGTTCGGGGCGGACCACGGCGTGCTTGATCTTCCCGCCAAACCGCACGTCGACGAGGAACGAGCCCCCGCGGCGGCCAACGACCTTGCCGGTCATGCCGTGGAATCGGTGGTGGGGCCAGCCTTTCTGGACGCTCGAATCGATCACGATCGTGACGTGTTCGCCGTCCGCGAAGACCTGGAAGGATCGCGTGATCGGAGAGAGCCCGCGCTCGCGCGGACTGCGGCGAAACTTCTGCCGCGTCTTCTCCATGATCCCTTTCGAGGCCTTCACCATTCCGAATCACCCGTCGTCGTGGACGTCCAGCACGTCGAGCTCGAGCACCTCGCACACCACCCCGAGTCGTTCCGCGAGGGACGGCGACGTCCGTCCGCGGTCCCCGTGAACCCACTCCTTGATGTAGGTCCCCGCCTCCGCCGTCACGCGGATCTCCGCGCGGTCGGCGTCCGTCCCGACGACTTCCGCCGCCAAGACCCGTCGATGCCGTATGGTATCCGCACGCCGGTGAACGACCCGTTCGGGGGTGCGTTGAGCGATCGGCTCGGGCACCAAAACCGGGAGGGTCCTCTTAAGCTTTGCTTCGTCCACGGGAGGGATGGTCCTCAGGAGGACCCGGTACGTCTTCGCGGCGCGGTCCTCTTTCAATCCGACGATGTCCGCGCCCTTCGCAGGGACGAGTCCGTCCACTTCGACCATTCCCGAAGCGTTGATCCGATCGACCGCGGCGGCGAGGTCGATGCGACGCTTTCGCGGTTCCTTGATCTCGACGATGAACGGGCGTCCGCGGCCGAGCATCCGCGCGTCCACATCTTCGCGGCCCATGCCGTGCAACGCATGGGCGGTGCCGCCCGCCTCCCGCATGACTTCCGCGGCGATCACTTCCTCGACGCTGGTCGGGTACATCTTGCCCGTTCCGCCGCAGCGGGCGCATCCTTTGCCCATGCACCGCCGGCAGGGCCAGCGGGTCTGCGGCACGCCGCGGACGAGCTTGCGGTAGCGGCCCCGGAGGTACAGCGGATTCACCTGGAGATCGACGTGGTCGAACGCGGTATCGACGACGGCCACGACATCCGGATTCGCGAGATCCGGTTCCTTGCGCACCAGGTCGGCGACGCGCTTCCCGATCTCGCGGTTCACTTCGGCCTTGAGCGGTTCGGCGTTCGCGAGGCCGAGCTCGGACCAGAGGGACTCTTCGCGTGCCGAGACTTCGGGGTCGATCTTCGATCCGATCCGGAAGGTGTCGAACTCCCAGGGCCCCAGCTTGCGGTGGACCAGCTCCGCGAGGTCATCGTACCGATCCGTGAGGCCCGCGCACACCCAACATGCGCCTTCCGCGGGGCTGCTGGCGCGAATCGCACGGCCCCGTTCGACGTTCGTGTGTCCGTGTCCGACCTTCCCAAACAGCCGGCCGAGACACGCATCACAAAGCGTCCGCTCGCCGAGACCGGACCAGTCGACCGATTGGGCCGCGGCGAGGACCTCGTCCACGGGTTCCCCATGGGGCGCCGCGCTTAAAGGTTCACGCGAGGAGGAACACGCTCACGAGGAGGTTCACGAACACAATGCCCGTCAAGGCGGTGTACGTCCGGTCTCCCTCCTCCCCGAAGGAGACGAGGCTCAGGACGACGCGGGCCATCGGCGTGAAGATCATCAGCAGGACCCCGAGATTCAGGAATCCGGCGGGAGTGAAGTGGATGAGCGCCGGGAGGAGGCTCCGCGTGGGGATCGAGGAATCGGGCACGTCGGGCCCTCCGAGTCCGCGGAGGATGAACCCGAACAGGATGAACGACACGGAGACGAGGACGCCGCCCCGCAGCACGTGGTAGATGAGGCGGTTGATGTCCTCGACCTCGGCGACGACGGCGCGCCGCAACGCTCCGATGCGGTCTTGGATGATTCGCAGTCCGACCCGAGGATAGATCACACGAGCACCCCGAATCCGGTCGCCCGCAAGGCCATGAGGACGCCGATGATCGCGAGGAACACCGCGAAGAGGAAGCGCACCTGCTGCGCCTTCGTCCGCTCGAGCACGCGCGTCCCAAGGTTCGTGCCCGTGAACACCCCGACGATCACCATCGACGCGAGACTTGGGTTCACCAGCCCCTGGGAGTAATAGATGAACGCGCTCGCGGCCGCCGTGACCCCGATCATGAAGTTGCTCGTCGCGACGGCGGCCTTCATCGGGACGCGCATCAGGATGTTCATCGCGGGGACTTTGATGAAGCCGCCTCCGACGCCCAGGAGTCCTGAAAACAGGCCGGCGGCCGCGCTGACGCCGAACCCGGCTCCCGGCCGCTCGACGCGGTAGCGGTAGACGCCCTGGTCTTCGCGGTCGAAGTACACGCTCCCGAGGTTGAGGCGCTTGGAGAGAGGGTTCTCTTCGCCCGCGTGGTACGCGCGGTCCTTCGCGGTCTCCCTCGTTCGTGCCATCGAGGCGGACGCGTACAGCACCACGATTCCGAAGACCATGAACAGATATTGCGACGGGAGCAACAGGCCGGCAAGCGCTCCGACGATTGCGCCCAAGGTCGTCGCGATCTCGAGGAACATCGCGAGCCGCAGGTTCGTGAGGTGGTCTCGCACATACACGGAGGCGGCGCCGGTCGACGTCGCGATGACCCCGATCAGGCTCGTGCCGATCGCGACCTTGATGTCGATCCCCAGGCCCAGCGTCATGAACGGGATGAGGAAGACGCCGCCGCCGATCCCGAGGAAGGACCCCGCGATGCCCGCGAGGAACGCCGCCAGCGCAAGGAGCAAAAGCACGTCAATCGGCGACATCCGGCGTCGGCTAGCATCAAGGGCGATAAATGTCTTTGCGCGTACAATGTCAGCGGGACAGGACGATCTCGATGCTGCTCACGCTCGTCGCGCGGCCGTCCTCGCCGGCCACTTTCTCCGTGGCGATGCGCACGTCCCGCACCTTCGCCTCCGGGACGAAGCGACCTCGGACGATTTCGGCCACGTCGACCGCACGGGAGATCGATCGGCCGCGGGCCTTCACGACAACGTCGCGCGTGCCGTCGATGAAGTGCGTGACGACCGCCAAGACGTAGGTCATCGTCGGCTTCTTCCCGATGTAGACGACGCCGGCCTCTGTCATGACGCGCGACCGCGAGGGAGGCGCCATCCGAGTCCTTGTATTAATCCTCTCCTCGGAGGACGGGTGCGTACACCCACCGCGCGAAAACGTTTTAATGCCGGGCCGCCATGGACACGTCCGAGCACATGGCGAAAGATCGCGACAGCGGCTTCCACTCGGCCGCAGGCCTGATCCGATACTTCGACCAGGAGGACGAGAAGGCGCTCAAGGTGCCTCCCTGGGTGGTCGTGGTCTTCTGCATCGCTCTGTCCGCGGTCGTCTTGTACGTCACGTATCAGTGGCCTCTCTGAGGTCCGCGCTCCTGAGAGAAGCCTTTTGATGCGGCCCTCGATACCGCTGGAGTGCCGCCGCGCCGGCCCGTGGAGGACGAGACCGCTCGGACGTTCCTTCGGATCGCCTACGCGTTGGATCGACGCGCGCAGGCCCGCGACAGAACGCGGCTAACGCCGTGGGACCTGGACCCGGTCCGGCTCGCGCCGCTGCGAACCTGGCCCGAGATCGTCGACGCCGTCCAGCGCCTAGCGACCTTGACTCGGAAGGAGCCCCGCGGATTTCGCCGGGATTGGCTCGAGGATCACGTCCCGACGCTCCGGGCGCTCGTCCGTCAAGTGCGAGGGCCGTCCCCGCGCCTTCCCGACCAGGTGCGGGACTTTTACGATCTCCCCGCGCGGCCCGCCGCCGAGTCGGAACTCGAATCCTTGCGGCGGGAGGTCCGGTCCATCTTGCACGTCGGCGGCGGGGACGGACTCCAGCGTGCGGTCAAGGAGTGGGAGCGAGACCACGGGGTCGCGCGGGCCGCCGTCCTCCCGACGATGCGGCGATTCCTGGACCTGGCGCGGCGCGATGCGCGACGGCTCTTCAAACTCCCGAAGACGGAACGCGTGAAGCTGAGTCCGACCCACGGCCGCACAATCTCCGGCATCTGCAATTACACCCACGACTACCGCAGCGACGTGAACCTAAACGTGGACCTCCCGTGGACCTGGCCCGCACTGCGGGATATGGCGGCCCACGAGGCGTATCCGGGCCATCACGTCCACCAGGCCACGCGGGAGTGGGAGTACCTCCACGGCGACTTCCCGCGGGAGGCAGCCGTCTCCCTGGCGGCGTGCCCGATGGGCCCGGTGGAGGAGGGGATCGGCGAGAACGGAATGTGGTTCATCCGCTGGGACCGGACGCCCGAGGACCGCATGACGCTGCTCCTGAACCGCCTGCGCTGGGGGACGGAAGTCAACCTCGCCTGGATGGTCCACCGGGAGGAGCCCCGGCGCGAGCTCCTGCGATACGCGATGCATTCGGGCCTCGTCGACTGGCGGCAGGCGGTGAGGGACGTCCGATATGCCGCGCACCGGACGTGGGCCTCGTACGCGTTCTGCTACTGGTACGGCACGGCGATGATCCGCAAGCAGTACCTGAAGATGGACGGCGACCCCGCGCTCTTCGACGCGCTGTACTGGCGCCCGCACACGGTCCGAACGTTAAAGGCGACGTTCCGACGATTATGACCGCACAACCGGCCGTGAGGACGGATCACGCCTTCGAGAACGGGGATTTACGGGACGTGCTGTCCGTCATGGCCCCGCTCACCGGCGTGTTGCTCACGCTGTCCTTGTAGCCGCAATGCTCGCACTCGATCCACACGCGGACCGACAGGTACCGCCAGTTCCACGTGAGCTTGCCGCAATTCGGGCAAACCTCGGGGTGGGAGGGCCGCATCACGAAGGCGCGATGAGGCCCCCGGTCTTGAAGTTGTTGGGCTCCGTATCCGACTCAGTACGGCCGGCTCCCCAGGGTCGCGGTCGCGCGGACGGACTGTCCGCGGCGTTCCGCGGCAACGTCAATCTTGTCGCCGATCGCGCGTTCCCGCAGGGCCTCGACAAGGTCCGCAACGGTCGAGAGGGTACGGCCTCCGATCGACGTGATGACGTCCCCGACGAGGAGGCCGGCGGATTCCGCCGGTGAACCCGGGGTAATCTCCGCCACGAAGACGCCGCTGCGGCTTGTGAACCCGTAGTATCCCGCGAGTCGGCGGTTCACGTCGTACCCGGCGATTCCGAGCCAGGGCCGCTGCACGTGGCCGTGCTCAAGAATCTGACGGGCCACCGCCAACGCCGCGTTGATGGGAATCGAGAAGCCGATTCCTTCTGCGTACGGGATCGTCGCCGTGTTGATCGCGACGACGCGGCCGCGCAAGTCCACGAGCGGTCCGCCGCTGTTGCCCGGATTCACCGCTGCATCGGTCTGGATCACGGGCAGGCCGTCTCCGGGCCACCGGACGAGGTTCCGGTGCAGGGAACTGACGACGCCCGAGGTGACCGTCGGTCCGCCCGGCAACCCGAGCGGATTGCCGATCGCGAGGACCGGCTGGCCCACCTTCAACTCATCGGAGTTCGCGAAGTCCGCGACGTGGAAGTCCTTGCCTTCCACCCGCACGACCGCGATGTCCGCTTCCTCGTCCCCGCCGACCACCGTGCCGCTCAGCACTCGCCCGTCGTTGAACGTCACGATGACTTTCTCCGCTTCGTCCACCACATGATGCGTCGTCAGGATGTGGCCGTTCGCGTCGAGCACCACGCCGGATCCGAAGCCCCGCCGCGGCCAGGGTCCGTACGGCGGTCCGTAGGCGCCGCGTGCCGTGCTGACGTTGACCGTGCTCTCGCCCGCTCGCTCCACCGCCTGGATGTACGCATTCTGCAAATCTGCCAACATGGGCCCTCCCAACGCCTCGGCGGTGTATGTTGAGCGGGTTCCGTGGGGCGTGGTCACACGTCGCTCTCGCCGGCGGAAGACGGGTCCGACACCGGCGTGTCGCCCTCGGCCCAGAACGCCTGGAACGCCGCGGGGTCGTCGTTGAAGAGGCGCGCCTCAACGATCCGGCCGTTCTCGATCCGCAACAAGAGGAGGTAGCTGCCCTCGAAGGTGCGGTCGCCCCGCGTCCCCGTCGCGGTCGCGAGCGCGACGGCGTGCATGTCGCTCGCGAGGATATCGACGAGTTCCGCGCGGAACGTGCCGCCGCTCAGCTCCCCGAGCTTCGCGAAGTACGCGAGGATCGCCGCCTGGCCCTTGTGCTCCCCCGAGATCGGGGTGGAGCCGGGCACGTACCAGATCGCGTCCTCGGCAATCAGCCTCTTCAGGCGCTCGGTGTCCTTCGTATCGAAGGCGTCGTAGAGGTGCGTGACCAACGTCACGTTCGGGTGCTCGAACATCCCGGATCTCCGTCACTTGCGCCTAGAGCGCCGAATGTCGGCATCCCCGAAGGATGTTTCCATCAAGCCGGGCCGTGCGTTCTCGAAGAACGCGAGCTCGTTCCCGCTGGGATCCTTGAAGACGTGGCACGGACCGGGCGGGATCTCGAAGGAGCGGCCCTCGGCCTTCCACCCGCGGGACCGGAGGTCCTTCGCGGTTGCCTTGAGGTCCTTGACCTCGAAAATCGGGAGCACGGATGGCGCCTTCCGGTGGTCGGCGAGGATGAATTGCGGGCCATCGGACAGCCGCACGGATGCAACCTTCGCCCCGAATTCGTGATAGTTCCAGAGGAGCTTCGCCCCGAGGACCTTCGTGTAGTATTCGAGATCGCGGTCGAGGTCGGAGGTGCCGACGTACAAGAACGTGAGCTTCCCCAACGGCGCGGACATAGGACCGAGAGGGCCTCGGAGGCGATTATCGTTGTGGGGTCCGCGATTACGCTGGCGGCTCCCGCGGTCGGCCGACATCAGCCTTAAATCCGGTCGAGGCCGGTCCCGAGCTCTCCGCTCCAGGATGGTTCGTCGTGGACGTGCAGGTCAAGAAACGGGAGGGCGGGAGAATCTCCCTCGACGATGCTGCCCTCGCATTGCTACGGTCCCACGTCCGTGGGCAAGTCGTCCTGCCCGGAGAAGCCGCCTACGACACGGCCCGCGCAATCTGGAACGGGATGACCAATCGCCGACCCGGCCTCATCGTTCGCTGCACCGGGACGGCCGACGTCGTCGAGGCGGTTAAGTTCGCGCGCGAACGCGATCTCCTCCTCTGCGTACGGGCAGGTGGGCATAACATCGCGGGGCTCGCGGTCGCCGATGACGCGCTGATGATCGATCTCACCTTGATGAGGGGCGTGTCCGTCGATCCCGCGGCAAAGCGCGCGATTGCGCAGAGCGGGTGTTTGCTCGGAACGATCGATCGGGAGACGCAAGTCCACGGGCTCGCGGCGGTTTTCGGATTCGTCTCGCTCACGGGAGCGGCGGGGCTGACACTAGGCGGAGGATTCGGTTACCTCACACGACGGTTCGGCTGGGCCTCGGACAACCTCGTGTCCGCGGAAGTCGTGACGGCGGAAGGGCGCGTGGTCCGCGCGAGCGAGCGCGAGAACGCCGATCTCTTCTGGGGCCTCCGTGGCGGGAGTGGCAATTTCGGCGTCGTGACGTCCCTAGAATATCAGCTGCATCCCGTCGGCCCCCGCATCATGGGCGGCATCATCCTGCATCCGATGAGCGAGGCCGCGAAGGTCCTCCAATTCTTCCGGGAGTACACCGCGACCGCGCCGCGGGAGCTCACCTCGGTCCTCATCTGCCGCATCGCACCGGATG
Organism: Thermoplasmata archaeon; assembly: GCA_035636595.1. Lineage (GTDB taxonomy): Archaea > Thermoplasmatota > Thermoplasmata > RBG-16-68-12 > RBG-16-68-12 > RBG-16-68-12. The sequence goes on along the minus strand of DASPYU010000017.1, from coordinate 71,866 downwards.
CGCCGTGGGTCCCACGTGACTGGCAGGGAAAACCCGTGGTGGCGCTCGTGCTCTGCCACTCCGGGAGCCTGGAGCAGGCGCGCCGCGATCTCGCGCCGATCAAGGCGTGGGGCAAGCCCGTGGCTGACAGCGTCATGGAGAAGACCTACTGCGAGCAGCAGATGATGCTCGATGCGACGCAGCCCAACGGGCGTCACTACTATTGGAAGTCGGAGTGGCTCGCCAGCCTTCCGGACGAGCTCCTCGAGACGTTCCTCGCGCGCGCCCGCCAATTGCCCTCGCCGTTCTCGCTCACACTGCTCTTCCAAGTCAACGGTACGATTGGCGAGCGACCGGCCGATGCGACCGCCGTGGGGAACCGCGACGCCGCGTACAATCTTACGATTCAGGCCGGGTGGGACTCGGGTCCGCCCGAGCCGAAAATCGCGTGGGCACGTGAGGGATGGCAAGCGATCCGCAAGTTCTCGACGGGCGGCGTGTACGTGAACTTCCTCACAGAAGATGAGGTTCAAGACCGAATCCCCGACGCGTATCGCGGGAACTTGCGACGCCTCGCGGCGATCAAGGCGAAGTGGGATCCGACGAACTTCTTCCAGGTGAACCAGAATGTCAAACCCGGCTGAGTGAACCGGAACGGTGCTTCATCCAAAGGCTATTACATCACGTACGTGACGACTGGGCGTTGGCGGTAATCATCGTCCCTTCGAGAGGGTATCCGGCATCCATCCAGTCATGAAGTCCGCCTGGATAGTGCCCGACCTTCTCGTAGCCGGACCGCTCGAGGAAATCCGCGACCGCGCGGCTCGCGGAGCACGCGTCGTCGGAGCAATAGACGATGGTTTCCCGGTTCTTGAGGAGGACCTTGCCGGCATCGCGCTTGTTCGACAACAGGATCGACCCGGGGATTCGACATGCTTCGTAGTGCCATTCGTCCATCGCCATAACGAGCTGCAGCGGTTCTCGGCGGTCGAGCTTGGCCTTCAATTCGTCGCGCTTGATGATCTGGACCACGGAACCACCTCTGCTTAGGACGCCGATGCGGGACGCGATTCCTAGGGAATCAACCTTTCTCTAATCAAGCGTGAAGCAATCCACCGATTGACACTCCGGTGGAGCGCGAAACTACTTATGTTCACCTTCGGACCTCTCTTGCCGCCTATCCTCGAACCACGTAATAGCGATGCTTGCAGAGCAATACAAAAGAACAATCACCGACACCAGTTCGAAAGCGGTGACGAAGTCCTGGCCCTGGGGAAGCGCGAGCCAATAGTGAAAAGTCCCCCGGAAGCAACACTCCCCCTGCACCGGTGGCGACGAAGCCACCAAGAAGACCAACCAGGCCACCAGCACTATCGCAATCCCGGCAACCTGAAGGCGAATTCGCGAAGCCAAGAGATGCCCGCCTCGGTTCACATGTTAATTGGAAGATAAAAGGAAAGGGCCGGGCCGCGTGGTCCGTCAGGAGCGACAAGGGCTCGGAGATCGCGTTTCCCGACGCGATTCTGCGGTGTGCCGGTTTCCCCAAAGTGCGTTTCGTCCCTGAGTGGAGCGCCCAGGGCAGGATTTGAACCTGCGAGGGGTAACCCAGCGGTTTTCGAGACCGCCGCCCTACCGGACTAGGCGACCTGGGCAGCGGTTCTCCTGAGAACAAGGCTCCGCATAAGAGTTCCGACGGCGAGTCGATGGACGAACGCTTAAGCCGCCTCGCGCGCTCGACAGCGCATGCAAATCATCGCCGAGCTTGTGCCGCGCCGGGGAGAGGAGACCGTGACCCTCGAACCGGGTGCGAGAGGATTCGACCTCCTTCGTGCGCTACGGTTGCCACCTAACGCGCACCTGCTCGTCCGCGGCGGTACGCCGATCCCGATCGACGAGCCCCTCGCGGACGGCGAGCGCATCCGGGTGATTGGGGTCGTATCGGGAGGGTCGGCCTGACCGCGACGCTCGTTCTCGTGCGACATGGGGAGATCGTCCGGCCCATCGGTACGTCGAACTTCGATCGGGCCCCGCTCTCGGACCTCGGCCGCCGGCAGATCGAGGCGCTCGCCGCCGCATGGCCCGTGAATCCTCCGACGCGGGTCTACGCGAGTCCGTTGCGACGGAGCATTGAAACGGCGATCGTCCTCTCCGAGAGGTTCAAAGCGCAGATCATGAAACGCCCGTGCTTGCGCGAGTGGTCCGCCGATGACTCGGGCATCCCGCAACCGGAGTACAAGGCACTCGAAATGCGCGCCTGGCAAGACCTGGACTTCGTTCCGCCAGTGAAGGAATCGCTGTCCATGGCGGCAGTCCGCGGTCGAGATTGTCTCCAGATGATTGGCTCTGAGAACGAGGGCCGTACGGTGGCGATTGCCGGACACGGCACCCTGTTCTCGCTGGTTCTTTCGGAAATCAAAGGCTCGCGACTGGATGAGGCGTACAAGGACTCGATCGGCTTCGGGAATGCCGCCATCGTCGAGGCCGGGTCCGGCCTCCGACTGGTTCGGGAGTTCGCGGCGTACGGCCGCGCCGTCGCCTGATCGGCGTCGATGCCAAACCCTTTAAGCCGGCACCTCTCTCAGCAGGAACCGCATGCCCTCGGACGAGGACGAGATGCTCCGGGCGATAGGCTTGCGGAGCATCGACGACCTCTTCGCGGACATCCCCGCTGCGGTCCGCATCCCGAAACTGGACCTGCCGGATGGCCTCCCGGAACTGACCGTCGTGCGGCACGTGACCTCGCTGCTCTCCGCGAACCGGACGATGGCGGACATGCCGACGTTCCTCGGAGGCGGCCTCTACGACCACTTCGTCCCCGCCAGCGTTCGGGCGATCACCTCGCGCTCCGAATTCTACACGGCGTACACGCCCTACCAGGCGGAGCTGAGCCAGGGTCTCCTCCAGACCCTCTGGGAATACCAGAGCCTGATCTGCGAGCTCACCGGGATGGACGCCGCGAACACCTCGATGTACGATGCTTCGACCGCACTCGGCGAAGCGGCGCGGATGGCCCATCGGATCCATGGCGGCAACGTCTTCCTGATCCCACGCGCGTTGCGGCACAATCGCCGAGCGGTCCTCGCGAACTACCTCGTCGGGACGGGGATCGGAATCCAAGAGGTCGACTACGACCGCAAGACCGGGATGCTCGACCTCGCGAAGCTCAAGGGGTCCCTGTCCGCGGACGTATGTGGTGTGTACGTTGAGAACCCGAATTTCTTCGGTCGGCTCGAAGAACAGCTCGCCGAGATCCGCCAGATGACGGACGCCGTCTTGATCGTCGGCGTGAACCCGATCGCGCAAGCAGTGGTCCGTCCACCGGGGGACTTCGGCGCGGACATCGTCATCGGAGAGGGGCAGTCCCTCGGTACCTCCGTGAATTGCGGCGGACCGCTCCTTGGGATCTTCGCGTGCCGACAGGAGCACATTCGCAAGATGCCCGGTCGGGTGATCGGCCTGACCCGGGATGCGAAAGGGCATCGCGCGTTCTGCATGACTCTCCAGACGAGGGAGCAGCACATCCGCCGAGAGAAGGCGATGTCCAACATCTGCACGAACGAGTCCCTCCTGGCGGTCGCGGCGGCGACGTTCATCGCGGTCATGGGCTCGAACGGCCTGCGAAAACTCGCGGCGGAGAACATCCGGCGGGCGAAGGAGCTTGCGGCGGCGATCGACAAGATCCCGGGCTTCACCGCGCCGGTCTTCCACGGGGCCCACTTCAACGAGTTCATCGTGCGGTCAAAACGGGATTACGCCCAAGTCCATCGCGGACTACTGGAGCGAGGCGTGCACGGAGGGATGCCCCTTGCGCGTCAGCTTCCGGAGTTGAAGGATGCCGCGCTGTTCGCGACGACGGAACGACAGAAGGACGCGGACGTCTCCCGGCTCCTAAAGGCCCTCGAGGCGGTGGCCGCGTGAGTTTCCGCCAGGCCTATTGGGATGAGCCGCTCCTCCTGGACAAGCGATCGGCCCCGGAGGAGGACGTCGACCTCAAGGACCTCGTCCCGGCGAAACTCCGGCGCGAGCGCCTCGCCATCCCGAACCTCCCGGAGCACGACGTCGTCCGGCACTTCACCCGCCTCTCGCAGATGAACTTCGGGATCGACACGGGGTTCTACCCGCTCGGCTCGTGCACGATGAAATTCAACCCGAAATTCACCGAGGAACTCGCGGCCCTCCCGACGGTCGCCCGCATCCACCCGGACCAGGACGAGACGACGATACAGGGCGCGCTGCGCCTCCTGTACGAGCTGCAGGACATGCTGGGTCGCATCGCCGGCATGGACGCGGTGACCCTACAACCCGCGGCGGGCGCGCAGGGAGAGCACACGGGCCTGCTACTCGCGCAGGCGTACCATCGCGATCGCGGCGAGGAGCGGCACCAGGTCATCTTGCCGGACACCGCACACGGGACGAACTTCGCGTCCGCGGGGATGCTCGGCTTCGAGATCGTCGAGATCCCCTCGAAGGATGGACGCGTCGATTTGAAGGCCCTCGAGTCGGCGGCAGGGGACGGGACTCTCGCGTTCATGTTGACGAATCCGAACACGCTGGGCATCTTCGAGGACCACGTGCTCGACATCGCGGAGGTCGTGCACAACGCAGGCGGCCTCCTGTACTACGACGGCGCGAACTTCAACGCGATCCTCGGACGCACCTCGCCGGGCAAGATGAACTTCGATATCGTCCACTTCAATCTTCACAAGACCTTCACGACGCCGCACGGCGGCGGCGGACCCGGGGCCGGGCCGGTCGGCGTGAAGAAGTCACTCGAACCGTTCCTCCCGGTCCCTCGAATCGCCCTCGACGGACGCGGATATCACCTCAATTACGACCATCCCAAGTCGATCGGCAAGGTGCGCGCGTGGTACGGTAACTTCGCGCTCCTCGTCCGCGCATACGCGTACATCCTCCGGATGGGCGGCGATGGCTTGCGGGAGGTCTCGGACCACGCGGTCCTCAACGCGAATTATGTTCGGCACCGCCTCCAAGGCGTCATCGACGTGCCGTTCGGCGGCCTCCGGAAGCACGAGTTCGTCGCGAGTGCCGCGGCGCTCGGGGCTCGAGGTGTCCGGACGGTCGACCTCGCGAAGCGGCTGATGGACTTCGGCTATCATCCGCCGACGGTGTACTTCCCGCACCTGGTCGAGGAGGCGCTCATGATCGAGCCCACGGAGACGGAGACGAAGGAGACGCTCGATGGGTTCGTGAACGCCCTCACGAAGATCGTCAAAGAGGACCCGGACACGCTGAGGGGCGCGCCGCACAACACCGCCGTCGCCCGGGTGGACGAAGTCCAGGCCGCGCGGGAGCCGATCCTGAGCTGGCGGACCGCAAAAGCCCGCGACCCTCGACTATAGCTCGAGATCGTCCCGCTCGATGCTGCTGAGCAGGATGTACGCCCAATCGAGTTTACGTTGCTTCGTCCGCGCGTCGAGGTCTTTCTTGTTCGGACGCTCGAAGTCGAAGCCGACCAGATGGATCCGTCGAGCGCCGAAGTGATCCGCGAGAAAAACGGCGCGATCCCCGTCCGTGAAGCCGCCAAAGTTCCGCAGACCGCCGATCGGTCGGGACTGTGTCGTCGCGACGGTCATGCCGCCGAACCGGGGCGCCCATTCCCGGATGGCGGGCCCGTTGTCCCCATGGCCATGGACGACGGCCACGGTCCCCTCCTGGTTCGCCTTCACCTGATCGGCCACGGTGCCGTCGAGGTCCGTCACGAGAATCGCGGGCAATTTCCCGTTCGCGAGAGCCACCGACGTGGCCTCGTCCGCAGTAAGAAGCACGCCCGCGACGTCGTCGATCTCCTCGCCGATGTTAGGCCCGTTACCCGCGACGGTGACCTCCTTCCCTCGGAGGAGCCGCCTCAGGTCGGCATCGGAGGCCCGGGTGCCGCCGAGGACCTTGTCGAGCTCGGCCGCGACCGCTTCATCCTGGGCGCGCGAGAACCCGAAGTCCTTCAGGATCTGGACGTAGAACGGCTCCCACGCCTCGAAGTCCATCGGGAACCTCAGCGCGTCAGTGACGGAAGCCTTCGTCGACCGGCTCCGGAGGCCGCGGCTCGCTGGCTCGATACGAGAGGCCCGTGACCGCGACGAGGAAGAGGGCGAGGCCGATGGTGAGGTAGATGAGCGGCAGGGAGGACTGCGCGTTGTACTCGCCGAAGATCGTCTGCAGGATCTGGGTCATCCCGAGGACCAGCAGCCCGAGCGCGACGAAGCTCACCGCGACCGCGAGCGCGTGCTTCGGGGCGCGCCCATGTCGGAAGTAGGCGCTGAGGACCTTCCCGCCTTCGAAGAAGAGCGCCGCAAGGACGAACCACCAGACCGCGGCGAAGACGAATGACAGGAACTGCACGACGTACGGTCCCCCCGTGCGGCCCGTGTAGTCCATGCCGAAGAAAATGCCGACGAGCAGGAGGATCAGGGCCGTGATGTTGAAGAAAATCGAGACGTTGCCCGATCCGACCGAATCCCGCACCCCCTCGTAATATTGATTCGCCTTAGCGAAGACATCGCTCACGCTGTTGAACGGCAGGGAGATCAGGATCAGGTAGAGCCCGGCCAAGATCAGGACGAGGGCCGGGGCCACGAGCGGATTGTACAGGTAGATCGCGCCGAACAGGAGGAGGACGAACCCGAGCGGGGCGACGATCTTCCGGCGGACCCGCGGGTTCTTGAGTTGCCGACCAATTGTGTAGTACATCGACTCCGCGGTCGGCGTCTGCCGCACGTACACCCGCCGCACGTGGTCCACGCGGATCCGCGAGCTGACGATTGGCGCGAACGCCTCGTCCTCGGCGCCGTCCGTCACGAGGAAGACGCGATCCGGGCGGACCTCCGCGAGGACGCGGTCCAGCTGCTCCGTGAGTCGGAGGTCCGAGATGGACCCGACCCGGATGTCGCCGCAGATCGTCGCGATCTCCGGCTCCTGACCCTCCTTGACCAGGCCGTCGTAGATGGAGACTGCGCTGAGAAGGGCATTGACGTCGGAGTCCTCGGGATCGGCGAGGCCCAGCTTCGTCGCGGCGGCCAGGTTCGGCTCCCGTCCGATGAGCGGAGCTTTGATGCCGGTCTTGACCCCGATGTCGTCGTCCCGGTCGACGCACAGGACCAGGGTCTTCATAGGAACTACTCTAGCCGGCCCATCGTATATCAATCTTTTTTAGCGGCTGTGAGCGCCACGACTAGAACAGTCCGAGCCCTTCTTCGATCCGACCGAGCTCGATGGGTGTGGTCCGGGAGCCGACGACGGCCCCGTGGACGTTCGCCACCATGCACGCGCCGACCTGCGCCGCGCCGTAATTCGCGGTCGTAATCTGCACCGGCACCCTGAGGGCTGACCTGAGGACCTCCATTTCTCCGGGCCGGGCGTGCGGATGGCAGAGCGCGCCCTTGTTCGTCGCGACCGCGACGGAGCCGACCGTCTTGACGCCTGCGACGGTGCCGCGGACGACGGGGACGCCGAGCGCCTCCTGGATGAAGGCGACCGCCTCGTCGTCGTAGTTCGGATGGACAACGGCGCCGTAATCGTTGCAGAGCACGTTGTTCCCGACGGCGCTGAGGCGATGCGGCAGCGGGTACACGGCCTCGCCGATCGCATCGAGTTCCGAATCCTCGATGAACGGAGACGCCAGGATGCCCTTCGAGTTCATCGCGAGCAACGAGCCGACCACCGTGGAATGGGCCACGAGCGTGACGACGTGCGTCGTCCCGAGCGCCTCGTCCATGTGCTTGATCGCGGACTTCGGCATCTCGGGCGGAACGACGAGACGCTCATCGTTCGCCGCGCTGAAAACCCCGACGTAGGGGTTGCCTGCGACCTCGAGCCGCCGAAGCAATGGGGTCCCTCAGTCCTCCGGGAGGGAGACGACGGCGGAGCCGTCCTCGAACTTGATCGCCTTGATCCGGATCCGGCGGGGCGGGTTCTCGCGGCCGCGCCGCCACAGATACTCGTTCAGCACGTCGTCGATGAAGATGCGATCCGGTTTCAGGTGCCGCTGGACGTGCTCGCGGATTGCTTTGATCGCGCGCGGCGTTCGTTTCGTGCGAGACGCGGTCCATGCGGCCCGTAGGGGCACGACCATGATCCGCTCCTCTTCCTGTTCCGCCATCGCATCAGGCCTTCAGCTTGTTCCGGCGCCAGGACCGCTTCTTCGGATGGCGGGTGAAGTTCCGCTTCGTCCGCTGGATCACCCACGCGGGCACGCGGCGGTTCGACTTGACCTTCTTCAGGAGGCGGAGCTTCTTCGCGTACGGCTTGTTCCTCGCCATCGTCACCGCCTCTCGATCTTGATCTCTCGCTTCCGCGGGATCACGCGCTCGAGGATCTGGCGCAGCGTGGCGTCGTCGATGATGCGTTGCACGCGGCCGCTCTGCGCGAGTTGGATCAACTGGTTCTCGATGCTCTCCTTGAGCTCCGGATAGGCGAGCTCGATCCGTCCGAGCCGCTCGCGGGCCTCCGGGCTGAGGATCTGCCGCAGGATCTGCTGGCGCTGAGCCTGGACCTGTTCCCGATACTGCTGATCGGCGCTGGCCTGTGCCTGCGCCTGCTGGAGCTCGGCCATCTTCCGGCGGCGGATCATGTCGAGTTCGTCTTCGTCGGTCGCCATGGCTCAGTGGCCTCCCGCGTATTTCGCGAGCTCGGGCCTCGTCGTCGCGAGCTCGAGGAGGATCTGGTGTGCGAGGGAATCGAGGAGCTTGCGGCCCTGGGCGCTGATGTTGCGGCCTTTCTTCTCGGTCTTCGCGAGGAGCCCCATCGACTCGAGTTGCTGCATCGCCTCGCGCGCGATCGACCGCGAGCCGCGACGCGGATGGTACGGCGCGGATCCGTCGTCCCGCCGGCCACCGAACTCCGCCGCGAGGCGGGTCGTCCCGACCGGACCGCGGATGTAGACCTTCCGGAGGACGGCCGCGACGCGGCGATACCACCAGTCGCTCTGGGTCGGCGCCTTCTCCGTGTGCACGCCCGTCCGAGCGAACGCCGCCCACTCGGGCGGCTTGATCTTCCCCTCCTTCTGGAGATGATCCTTGATCCGTTCGATCAGGAGCGCCGGAGGCACGTCATACGCGGTCGTCATCGTGGACACTCGTCAGGTTCGGCTTCATAAATCAAGGTCGTATATGAAGGCTTGCGTGCTCTCACCGGAGGAAATCATCGGGAGGCGCGCGGCGATTTGCGGGGGGACTTTCGACGCGGTCGGTCGAGGAATCGCCGCATTTCGGTGGTCCGCTGGAAGCCTTCGCGCGTGTAAATCGGCTCGCCGAATCGCGATGCGTGCAACAGCATCACCGGAATCCCTTGGGCCTTCGTCCACCGCGTGGCGGCCCGCACGATCCGCGTCGCGTGGCCTTCGCCTCGATGATCCCTCTCGGTGAACATCGACAGGAGGTACGCGGCCGTCGTCCCTTTCCAATGCGGACGCGGTTGGACCTCCATCAACCAGACGCAACCGCTGGCGACTGGAGCCCCGGCTCGGTCGACGATGAAGCCGACGAGCCGGCCGGTGCGAATCCGGGCGCGAGCCCACCGGCGGTAGACGCGATCGGCGGCTTCGAGATCCTTCGGCGCCAGGTCCGCGATCGCCTCCCACATGCCTCGTCGGTGGCGAACCAGCAGATCGAGGTCGTCGATCGTCGCCCGGCGGACTTTGGCTTGGGCCACAGACCGCGGATTCCGGAGAGGGACTTACGTCTTTGGGCCGCTCCACCGGCCCGGCTCCTCGAAACATTTGTATGCTCCCCGGCCGCTCCCCCGTCGGAGGGGGGTTTCGTGCTTTCATCACCACCGGGAACGTCAATGCCTTCGACCGCGCCGCAGCAACCATGGGCGGGGCCACAATGGCCTCCGCCGTGGCAACCGGGTGGATACCCGCCGCGTCCGCATCGCGACATCAACTGGCCGGTCGCGATCGGGGGCGTGATCCTCCTGCTCGGGTACCTGCTCTTCGCCGTGGGCGACGTCATCATCATCAGTCTCCCATCCACGCCGACGTACGCCCAGGTGTTCGGCGCGTACGCGCTCGCGATTGCGGGAGAGGTCACGGTGGGCGTGGGCTTCTTCGTCGCCTTGCTCGGCCTCGCGATCCGCCGATAGTCGACCGCGGAACGTTCATCCGGGCTCACGGCGTGCCCGGCTCGTGGGCTCTCCGTCGCGGATTCTCGTCGGCGTGACGGGCGCGTCCGGAGTCATCTACGCGAAGCGACTCATTGAAGCGCTGGGGGATCGCGCGGAGGTCATCGCGACCCGGGACTCCGAGGCGGTCATCGCGTTCGAGGCCGGCTTGTCCCTCAAGGACTTCGCGGACGGCGCCCACGCGTTCTTCCGCGGGGACGACGTCGGGGCCGGGCCCGCATCCGGATCCTATCGGTTCGCCGCCCTCGTCGTCGTCCCGTGCAGCGGCACGAGCCTCGCGAAGATCGCGACCGGCATCGCGGACAACCTCGTCACCCGCGCCGCCGCAGTCGCCATGAAGGAACGCCGGACCCTGATCCTCGTCCCCCGGGAGACGCCGCTAAGCGCGATCGCGCTGGAGAACCTGCTCAAGCTCGCGCGGCTGGGAGTCGTCGTCGTACCCGCGTCTCCGGGATTCTACGGAAAGCCGCGGACGATCAACGACCTCGTGGACTTCGTGGTCGCGCGCATCCTCGATCAATTGGGCGTCGAGCATGCCCTCGGCCCCCGGTGGACCGGATCGCCCGAGGAGTGATCAGAATTGGGCCGAGAGGTCCAGGTACTCGTCGAACTCCGAGCGGAGCCGTCGGATGTCCGGTTCCGGCAGGAGGCCCGGCGCGACGCGCGCGAGCACGGTGACGCCGTGCACGAACGCCATGTCGTTCGCCTTTCGGAGGAACCGGATCACGTCGCCGAGGGACGCCTCCGCGATGATCCGATCGAGGCCGTCATACAGGATCACTCCCCCTTTGCCTTCGCGGGCCAGCGGCAGGATCGGCTTGAGGCCCGCCGGATCGAGTTTCTTCGGGTCCACGGCGCCGGCCGGCCCGGACGCGACCTGGACGATCTGGACGTTCTTCGCGCCGAACTCCAGACGGAGCCGCTCCGGCGATGCGGGCGTCAGGCACAGGGCCGGCTTCCCGCCTTTCGTCAGGTCGTTCATCCAGGTGAAGGCGATTGCGGGGTTGCTCGCGACGATCAGATATCGCTTGCCCTCGTCGAGGTGCCGGAGACGGCCGCCGCAGTTCGCGCAGGTGATCGTGCGGGGATCGCCTCCCTCGGGCAGGGTCTGCAACTCGCCGCACGACTCGCATCGCATCGAGACGACCTTCTTCTCCCGCACGACTTCGAGGGCGATCGGCTTGCGGCAGTTCGAGCAGCGCATCAAGCCCGCCGCGCAGCTCAGATGGTACACCGCGCCGCACGTGCAGTTGTAGGTCTTCTCCCCCTCGCGCACCGCGCGCAAGCAGTGCGTGCAGTGGGCGATCGCGGGCGTCTCGGTCGGCGTCGGGGCCGGAGCAGCGGCGCGTAACACCGTGGTCCGATCCTCGCTCGTCACCGGAGGCGGCGCCTCCTCCAGCCTCTGTCGGTAATACGCCCGCGTGCCCAGTCCCAACAACAATGCGAGGGTGAGGGAGAGGAACCAATACGCGACTCCGGACACGAAGACGCGCAGCCCGATGACCATCAGCGCGGACGGAACGAAGTAGAGGAGGACGAGGACACCGATCGCGATCCGGCCGAGGTGGTGGAGCCACCTCGCGCGGGGGACCGCGGGACGGTAGACGCTCGGGTGTGCCTCGCGATAGGATTCGTACGCGTCGTCCTGGAGTCGAGAGATCGCGTACGAGGCGATGAGCATGACGCCGAACAGGATCTGCGGGTTCTCCGTGACGGCGAAGGTGCTGAAGGAAATCCTGTCGCCCGGCAAGGCGGTCGGGTCCCACGTCGATGTGTACGAGAGGATCTCCCCGCCGGGCGTGCGGATCAGGTGAATCCCGCCCGTCGTGAGCGCGGGATCCGAGAAGCTCAGGGTCCCGACGAGGTAGTGGGTGTCCGATTCGACGACCTCGCCTTCGTAGACCGACGGGGCGTGAACCGCAAGATTGCGGATGAAAAACCCGCGACCGGTCCCGGCCGCGTCCGAAGTAAAGTTCAGCCGGAGTCGCGCGCGCTGACCAAGATACGCGTCCAGACGGACCGTCGCGTTCGACCACGATCCAATCCCGGTCTGCGGCAGATTGACGGATGTTCCGAAGGAAAGGTTGGTCCAAGTCGCGAACGCCGGCGCGGTGGCAATCTGGAGATGGAGTCGATCGTTGCCGTCGGCCACCTGTCCGGTGTAGTTGAACGTCACCGACGCATGGGACGCGAAGCGGAGGTCGAACGGCTCATAGAACGACGACGCGATCGCGAGCGCGGGATCCGCGACCGTCCGGCTGGCGGCGGCCGCGTTGCTCCCGTAGAGTCCCGTGGTGTCGTTCCCGGCCCACATCGCCGCGGTGCCGTTCACGACCACGACATGCCAGCCGCCTTCTACCAGGAACGGCCACGTGCCCGGATAGAGTCCGGAAGGCGTCAGGGTCGGGGACTGTTCCACCTCATAGGAGAAGAGAGAGTACGGCGCCTCGGCGAGCGCCGCGGTCGAAAGAGGAACGCGGCCCTCCGTCGTCGCCGACGCCTCGAAGAGGAAGCGGATGACCGCGTCCGCGGTCGAGTTGAGGCCGGAACCCGCGAGGCCCGACGTGCTGCGAGTGAATCCCGTGGGATCGGACCCATCCTTCTCTCGGAGGTCGAATCGGGAGAGTTCCATGTACTGGGCCGGCGTCCCGAGCGGGCTCGCGCCGTTCTCGAGGACCCGCTCGAGCGCGTCCGTGTAGACGATGCCTTCCGCCCCGTCGAGCATTCCATCGCCGTTCTTCGGCACCGTGGCGCCGGCCGTCGCGAAGCCTCGTGGAATCACGTCGTACTCGTCGTACATGTGGATGAGCTTCGCGCGGAACTCGGCGGCCTTCGCGCCGGTGAAGCTCCACGTGACGTGACCGCCGCCGTTCATGTCGGTCGTGCCGAAGAGCTCGTAGTCGGTCGCGACGACCAAGTGTCCTCCCGGGCCTTGCCCGACCGTCGATGGGACGAGGCTCCAGAACAGGAGGAGAGCGGCAACGAGGGCCAGTCCGGCGGGTCGCGCGGAGCCCATCGGTCGCGAACAAAGCTCCCGTCGGGATAAAGGCTTGCGTGGAGTGCGCGCGAGGACCGAACATCTCCCGTCGAAAAGGTAAAATGGCGCACTCGGGTATCGTGGACCTCGTGGTTCCGCAAGACGTGTCGAAGCTCCTCGCCAGCGGGGTCGACCTGGAGGCGGAATTCGAGCGGGCCACGAGGACGCTGGAGTCGATCGGCCTTTCCGGGTACGAGGCGCGCGGCTACATCGCGCTCGTCGCCCACGGATACGGGAGCGCGGAGACGATCGCGGAGACTGCGCGCATCCCGCGGACGTCCGCGTACAAGGTCCTGCAGAGCCTCTGCCAGAAAGGATTCGCGATCTCCACCCGCGGCCGCCCGACGATCTTCAAGCCGGAAGCCCCGAGCAAGGTCAAGGGCCGGGTGATCGATCACCTCGAGGAAACGTTCAGCAAGCTCGACCTCCTCCATGAGGTCCTGCGGTCGAAGGGCGAGCCGCAACTCGTGTACACGATCGTGACGAAGCCGCGCGTCCTCGAGAAGATCGCCGAGCTGATCGACCAATCGTCGGAGACGTGCATCGTCTCGACGCCGACGTTCTCGGAGATCCGCGAAAACGTGGGCAAGAAGATCGAGCAGGCGATCGCCCGCGGTATCCGATTCACGATCATCACGGAACCGGGACAGAAGATCCCGGAAGGCGCGTCGTCGGTCCACCGTAAGGGACTGATCGCGACCGACGTCATCATAGACGGCGCATCCGCGCTCATCGCCTCGCCGGACCTGTCCGCGTGCGGGTACACGGACAACGCTTCGCTGGCGAAGCACTTGGAGAACTTCCTCGAGATCATCATGAATCTGAAGGAGTGATGCCGGAACGTGGTCACGTCGGCTCGCTCCTTCGACGTCATCGTGATCGGCGCGGGCCCTGCGGGCGGTTACCTGGCAGGGAAAGTCGCCAAGGCCGGGTACGAAGTCGCCCTCGTCGAGGAACATCGAGAGATCGGCGAACCGATACAGTGCGGCGGCCTCGTCACGCCGCGGGTCTTCGAATACGTGAACTGCAAGGAGACCATCATCGGGTCGGTCCACGGGGCGGAACTCTACTCGCCATCGGCCCGCAAGCTAGTGATCGATGGACACGTGACCGAGGCGGTCGTCGTCCAGCGGGCGATGTTCGACCGTGCAATCGCGACGGATGCGGTGCGGAAGGGGGCCCACACCTTCCTGGGGGCTCAAGCCCAAGCCGCACGTCGAGACGACGGCGGCATTGAGGTCATCATCGATCAGGATGGAGAGCCGAAGCGGTTGCGCGGCAAGATCCTGGTCGGTTGCGATGGGGTCCGCTCAAACGTCGCGAAGTGGTTCGACATCTTGCGGCCGAAGAAGATCATCCCGGGCTTCGAGGTCGAGATGACCGGGGTGCGTGGGGACCCGGGGTTCGTCAAGCTGTTCATCGGGAACGAAATCGCTCCGGGATTCTTCGGCTGGATCATCCCGAGCGGAGACACGGCTCGGGTCGGCTTGTGTGTGGGCCAAGGGAACGCCTACGCGTACCTCGAGAAAATGCTCATGCGGCCCGAGGTGCGTCAGTACACGAAGGGGGCGCAGCCGATCCTCTACATCGCTGGCGGGATCCCGCTCGGGTTTCCTCGGAAAACGTATGCGGACAACGTGCTCGTCGTGGGGGACGCCGCCTGCCAAGCCAAGGCCGTCTCCGGAGGCGGCATCTTCACCGCGCTCTCCTGCTCGGAATTCGCGGCGCAGACGGCGCTCCAGGCGCTCGAGGCAGGCGACTACTCCGCCCGGATGTTGCACCGCTATCACCGCGCGTGGACGAAGTCGATCGGGAAGGAGCTCCGGAAGGACCTCGCGATTCACGAGAGCTTCTCGAAGTTGACGGACCGCCAGTTCGAAGAGCTCTTCGACATCTTCGACGACCCAGAAATGATCGAACTCATCGAGCGCAAAGGCGACATCGACTTCCCATCGAAGGTCGGGTGGGCCCTGATCAAGGAGGATCCGCGGCTCCTGAAGTACGTCGGGAAGGCGTTGCGGGCGATGATCGCGAGGAATGTGGGAATCTAGAGGGAATACCACTTTCCTTCTTGCGGCAGGAGGACTTCACGCCCTTCGATCGCCTCCGCAAGGAGTTCGCGGTTGTCCCCATGCATGAGGACGACGCGCTGCGGATCGCATCCCTCGATGAATCGGACGAGGTCGTCGTGGCCCGCGTGCGCGCTGAAGTCGAACTTCTGCCATTCGCACTTGATGTCGACCGCGACCCCTTGCATCTCGATCACGCCTTCATCGACCAGCCGTCGACCGTTCGTGCCCTCGACCTGGTAGCCGGTCAGGAGGACCGCGCTCTTCGGGTCGTCGCGAATCTCCTCGAGATATCGCAAGACCGGTCCTCCGTCGAGCATGCCGCTCGTCGTCACGATCACCTCGCCCTTCATCGCGATCTGCGAGTCGCGGTACCCTCGGACCACCTGAGTGCGGTTCATCGCCTTCCGGAGGGCCTTCACGGACCGCACGTACTCCGGATTCTCGACGTAGATCGAGTTCACCTTCTTCCCCATCCCGTCGAGCCAGACCTCGTGGCGGGCCTTCGCGAGCGTCAGGAGGATGTCTTGCGTCCGGCCCACCGCAAACGAAGGCACGAGTGCGAGGCCGCCGCGGTTCACGACCTGCTCGATCTTCTTGAGGAACGCATGCTCGGACTTGAGCCGCTCCGGATGCTGGCGACCCGCGTAGGTGGACTCGATGAAGAGCGTGTCGCACTTCACCGGTCGAGCGCCCCAGACGAGGTCCGTGGTGAGCGTGTGCAGATCCCCGGTGAACAGCGTTGTCTCGGTCCCGTTCACCTCGTACATCGTCGCGCCGGGGATGTGTCCGGCGGGATGGGCGGTCACCTCGAGGTCGCCGATGTCCACGTTGTCTCCGAAGTCCACGGTGCGGAAGCTACGCCGCGCGCTCCGGAGGTCGCCGTCATCGAACGGCGCGTCGAACCCCTCCGCGTCCGCGATCTTCAGGCTGTCCTCGAGGAGCAGGTTCGCGACGTCCGCGGTCGGCGGCGTGAGCACGACGTCGAGGTCCTGACGCCGCGTGATCCACGGGATCATCCCGGTGTGATCGAGGTGCGCATGGCTGATGAACATCTCGTCGACCGGCGGAGCGGGCATCGGGTATAGCGGCGGATCCCTCGGGAGCATCCCGTAATCGAACAAGAGGGAGGTCGGCCCATTCTTCAGGACCATCCCGAGGCGCCCGACCTCGGAGGCCCCGCCCAGGAAGTGAAAGTCCATCGTGATGCGTTTCGATACTTCGGGGCTCTATAAGACACTGGCGCTGCCGGGGAGGAACAGCGGTTGACAGCGGATCGCCCGCGCCATCCGACGCCGGCCGAGCAAGACCATCGAAAGTTCGAGCAGACGGTCACTCCCGAAGAAACGGTCCGCGAATCGCTTGATGCGTACGCCCTCCGCGAGCGGTCCTCCGACCGCGGCGCGCCAGCGGAATTCGTATGCGTCGAGCGGCGTGCCGTCGAGCAGGTGGTCCGCCGCGGTGTTGCCCGCGATTCGACCCGCAATCATCGCGACGTTGTTGCCCCCGCCGTTCGTCGCCATGACCATCCCCGCGGCGTCGCCGACGAGCATCGCGTTGCCCGCGACGGTCCGGGGCGGGGGACCGAGGACCGGGACGAAACCGCCGGTGGCCTTCCCCGGCTCGAGATGTCGATCGGAAACGAACTTGTCGAAGAGGGCGCGAAGATTGCCGCGGAAGCGCTCCCAGGTGCCGAGCCCGACGTTCGCGCAACCGGCCTTCGGGATGATCCACGCATAACCACCCGGCGCGAGATTCCCGAAGAACATGTCCGTCGCGTCGCTGAAATCGCCTTCGGCGGTCGCGCTCATGGCGGGAGCCGACACGGGCCACTCCAGGCCGACCGACTTCGCCACCGTGGAGCGCGGACCGTCCGAGCCGATGACGACCTTCGCGTGAACCATCCCGTGGTTCGTCTCGACTTCCTCGCCATGGACGCGGACGACCGTCGTCTCCGTCTGGAGCTCCGCGCCCTCGCGCTCCGCCTGCGCGGCGATACCCTGGTCCATCTTGTCGCGACGCACGGTAAAACCGCGGAACGGAATGTCGTAGCGGCGGCCGTTCGGAGACCAGATGCGAATCAGCGGTGTGTCGATCTCGCGAACCCGATACGGGACCTCCATGAGGTCCTCGAGGTCCATGACACTCGGGAAAATCGCCCGCACCTCGTCGTTGTGCGCGACGTACTCGCCGCACTGGACCGGGACGCCGATCTCCTTGCGCTTGTCGACCAGGAGGACCTTCATGCCGCGCTTCGCGGCGTAGCGGGCGGCGGTGCCGCCCGCCGGACCGGAGCCGACCACGATCACGTCGTACGGCGTCGGCATCGCCGCGCCTCCTCACGCATCGCGCGACAGCACGTAGTCCACGAGGCGGTCCATGTTCCGCTTCGGCTCGCCGTCGGGCAACGCGTCGAGGGACTTCTTCGCGAGCTGGCCGTAGGTCAGAGCCTCGGCCCGGGCTTTCTCGATCGCGCCGGACTTGCGCAGGAGCGAGAGCCCTCGCTTGATGTCGTCCTCCTGCTTCCCTCGCTTCCGGATGAGCCGCGCGAGGCTCTGGACGTCAATCGAGCTGCCGTCGTTCAGGGCGTGAATCGCGACCAAGGTGACGTTGCCTTCCCGCAGGTCCGTGCCGGGGCGCTTCCCGAGGATCGCGGCGTCTCCCACGACGTCGAGGATGTCATCGACGATCTGGAAGGCGATCCCGAGGTTTAATCCGTAGTCCCCGACGGCTTCGATTTGCTCGAGGCGCGCGGACGCCAGGAGGCCGGCGATCTTCGCGCCCGCCATCATGGGCAGCGCGGTCTTGCGCAGGATGATGTCCAGGCACTCCTCGCGGCTCACGCCCGTGTCGAACGCATGGCGCTGCTGGCGGATCTCGCCTTCCGCGAGGGCCGCGCACGCGCTCGCCGTGAGCTCGACGATGTCCGCGTCGAACTTCCCGCCGATGCCGAACGCCTTGACGAACAGGAAGTCGCCGGTCACGAGGGCGTTCTGCAGGCCGAACTTCTTGTACGCGGCGAGGCGACCGCGGCGCATGTCGCCGCCGTCGTTGATGTCGTCGTGGATGAGCGTCGCGCTGTGAATCATCTCGAGCGCCGCGGCGAGGTCGATCGCCTGTCCGATGTCCACCCCGCCAAGGGCCTGGAACGCGAGGAGGGTGACCATCGGCCGGATCCGCTTGCCGCCGGCCTCGATCACGTACTGCGCGATGTCATGGAGGAGCGGCTCCTCGGAGACGATGCTCTCCCGGATCCGGGCTTCGACCAGGGCCAGTTCCTTGGCCACGCCGAAGTCGAGCGAACCCGTCATCGAGTCTCTCCCAATTCGTGCTATCGCCCCGGATTATATAACTATTTCCTGGGTATGAAGTCGGATGGCGATGACAAAACCTGTCACGGCGAAAACGGATGGGCGTGGCGGCGTGTCGGAGGTCGTTTCGGACCCGCTCAGGTCCCGCGGACGCTCTCGTCGACGACCGTCACGACCGCGGGGGCCGGGACGTTGCCGTTGGCCGCGATGCGTTTGATCGTCGGCGCGATCGCCTCGAGGAACGTGTGGATCATGTCGTCGCGGTTCCCGATCCAGTCGGCCATCATCACGACGGGCATCATGATCGTCATGAACGGGTACACGAGGCTTTCGTCGTGGACGTCCACCGTCGCGAGCCGGATCGCCTTCGACGTCAGGTCCGCGATGCGCCGGAGGTGCGCGTCGTAGTCCTCGATCGTCAGGTGAGGGTTGTAGTTGCGGAGGGACGTGAGGTCGCGGAGTTCCTTCTCCCGCATCGCGATCAGGGAGAGGTTCGCGATCCCGTTGCGGAGGTCCTGGTGAATGCTGACGACGTGGTCCATCAGGATGACGGCGGAGTCGTAGTAGTACCAGCCCGCCAAGAAGTTCTTCATCTTGCGGATGTCGTAGACCTGGTCCGTGAAGGCCATGTCGATCAGGTTGTGCCGGCTCGCGGCGCTCACGTGCCCGCCCAGCTTTTCCCACCAGTTCATCGAGTCGTCCGGCGCATAGAAGCTCTCCGAGATCTTCTCCATCCGGGCGATCGAGAAGTTCGGCTCCTTCTGAAACATCGTCAGGGCTTGGCCGAGGGCGACGCGCTCGTCCATGATCTCCATCTGGTAGAAGTAGTCAGCCCCGTGGGGCGAGTGGTTCCAGAGGATGTTGAAGCCGCGCGTGATGTTGTTGATCAGGTCGAACAAGGGGATCTGCTCCTGGCGCAACATCGTCACCAGGCGCTTCATGAAGGACGTCGAGTCGAAGTCCGGGTCGAGCATCGAGCTGAGGACCATGTGGTGCAGGTCCTTCGCCTCGAGGTAGGAGTACGCGCCCTTGTCGATCAGGTCGTCGAGGATGCCGATGACACACTCGCGGAAGATCTTCGCAGTCATCGCCTTCTGCAGGTTGTCCGCGGTCATGTGCGGGCTGTACTGCTCCGTCATCATCGTCGCGCCCGCGGCGAACCGCAGCGTCTGGAGGTAGTTCCACACCTCGCCCTGATCTTCCCAGAACGCGCCCGGCGGGATGTTCGGCGGCCGAAGCGGGACTCCGCCCGGCGAGGCGTTCTCCCGGAGCTGTTTCAGGGTCGCGTGGACGTTCGAGATGTGGTCCCGCAGCGAGTTCTTGTCGAACCCGAAGTCGTGGAACTCGAACAGGCCCTCCGCATACCCACCGAGCCGCAAGACCGTTCGCGAGAGGAGGTCCAAGTCCTCTCGGTTGATCCCGAGGGGGGTCACTGGCTGAACCGTCACTGAATCCAGCATGGTGTTCCTTGCGGGCCATATGAACAACCGCGTGCTGGTTCTCCACTGCGATTCTTAATCCTGAGAACACGGGCCTTTTGGAATCGTCATGGATAACGACCTGAGACCGCTTAAATAGGCTCTCGGCAGGCTACCGGGATGTATCGAGAGGGTGAATCGCCCTGAGCGAGAGCGGCAGCATTGTCTCATATCTGAGCGCGGCGAGCGCGCTCTTCCTGTCCGTCCTGATCATCGTTGCGATCGCGCGACAAAAGACGCACCGGGTGTTCCAGAAGCACGTGCTCCTCTTGGCGATCTCCCTCCTCGTCTGCGCGATCATCTCGAACGTCCTCATCAGCATCTACATCACCGGTCCCAGCCAGGGCGTGAGCACGCAAGCCCTGGAAGACGGCATCGTCCTCACGAAACGTGTGCAGGCGACCTTCGACTACCTGTTCGGGATCACGATCGGCGCCTTCATCGTCGTCGCGACGACACCCGGCATCAGTTCGCGCAAGGACTTCGCGCACTACATGACGGACGAATTCCCGAACTCGTACGTCTTCTATGTCTTCATCATGGTGCTCACGATCGTGACGATCCTCGTCTCCCCGGTCACCTTCGGGGCGACCTCGAGTGTGATCCTGTTCGAACCGTACTTCCTGTTCATCAACGGATTCGCGGTTGCGAGCCTGATCCTCTATGCTCCGTACCGGTTCGTCACGTACCTGCGGAAGACGAAATCGGGCCAAGAGGTCCGGCGGGACACCTTCCTCATCATCTTCGGGATCTCCGGCTTCGCCGTCGGCGAATTGCTGTTCGAAATCCTCTTCCCGAACTACGGGATCGACCTGCGGGCGCCGGGCTTCATCGTCGAGATGGCGCTCATCGGGCTCATCGCCTTTGGAGTCCGTGAGAAATCGTACCTGCAGGAGCTGATCGTCCCTGAGGCCGAGGCGAACCTGCTCACCAAGCCGACCTACGAGCTGGACCGGGGCCACACCTATGCAGTCCTCGAGCGGGACGCGGGCCAAGCGTTCGAGATCTTCAAGGACCTCGTCACCCACGGCGCCCAGGGTTTGTGCATCACCCGCCGCTCGCCGAAATCCGTCATGACGGAGTACGGCCTCGAGAAGACGCCGGTGCTCTGGCTGAGCCGCGTCGCGACGGAGAAGAATGCGGTGCGGCCGTCTCCGCCGGAGAAAGTCGCGATGGCGGTCGAGCACTTCATCGAGGTGAGCGAGAACTCCGTCGTCCTCCTGGACGGCTTCGAGTACCTGGTCTCCCACAACGACTTTGGTTCCGTCCTCGCGCTCATTCACGATCTGAACGAGAGCGTCGCGATGCGCGAAGCGATCCTGCTTGTGCCGTTCGATCCGACCGCATTCGGAGACCGCGAGATCGCTCTCGTCCGGCGCGAGGTGAAACTCCTCGGCCCGCTCGCGGAGGAATTCGGTCCGGTCGCGAAGATTTCACGCTGAGCTGTGGCCAAGGCTTTTATCGTGCGACGAGGCTGGCAGGGCCATGGAGGATCCGGAGCTCGCGGCGATCCGAGCGAAGAAGCTTCGAGACCTCATGGTCGCCGCCGCGCCGAAACCACCGCCGCCCGAGTGGTCGGGGCCCGTCGTCGTCACCGACCTCACGTTCGACTCGGAGGTCCGTCAGCCCGGGCTGATCCTCGTGGACTTTTGGGCGGAGTGGTGCGGGCCGTGCCACCGGGTCGCGCCCATCCTCGAGCAAGTCACGAGGGCCCGGGCCTCTCGCATGCGGCTGGGCAAGCTGAACATCGACGAGAACCCGCGGACGCCCACGCGATTCCGAGTGACGTCAATCCCGACGATGATCCTCTTCAAGAACGGCAAGCTCGTCGATGGCCTCGTCGGCGCCCTCCCCCGGGAGCAGATTGAGACCGTCGTCGACCGGTGGATCTAAACTTCCACGTCCAGCCGGCCGCATGGATGGGACGGCCTAGGTTGCAAGTGGACCCGTCGGGCGAGGCTTTGATTCCTTCAGGTGCGGCTTCAGATTCCTGACGATCGCCCGGAACGCCCTCGTCGCCTCGGAGTCTGGGTGCTCGATGACGAACGGCTTGCCGGCGTCCCCGCCGATCACGATTCGGGGGTCGAGTGGGATGCGTCCGAGGAAAGGCAGGCCGAGCTCCTGTGCGGCCGCTTCGCCGCCACCGACCTTGAAGATGTCCGTCTCCTTGCCGCAGTGCGGGCACACGAATCCGCTCATGTTCTCGATGACGCCGAGGATGTCCATCTTGACGGCCTTCGCGAAGGCGATCGACTTGCGCACATCGAGGAGCGATACTTCCTGCGGCGTCGTGACGACGACCGCTCCATCGGCATCGGGAATCTCTTGCGCGACGCTCAGCGGCTCGTCGCTGGTGCCCGGCGGGAGATCAATCACCAGGTAGTCGAGATCGCCCCACTCGACGTCCGAGAGCATCTGCTTTAAGGCCTTGATCTTGAGCGGCCCGCGCCAGACCACCGCGGTGTCGCGGTCGATCAGCTGGGCCATCGAGATGACACGGACATCCGCCGGTCCAATGGTGGGCTCGAGACCCGTCTCCGTCGCCTTGACCTGCGCGTCCTCGACGCCCATGAGCTTCGCGATGTCAGGCCCGGTGACGTCCGCGTCAACGAGTCCCACGGGCCCCTCTTCCGCGAGTACGCACGCCAGGTTTGAGGCGACTGTCGTCTTCCCGACGCCGCCCTTCCCCGACATGACGACGATCTTGTGTTTGATGCGAGACATACGCTGCGCCATCTTCATGCGCTCCCGCATCGCGGCCATGATGTGCGGGGGGATCTGCGCCGTCTCGAGCTCTTCTGCCACGTTCGTCACCCGGAGGGATACGAGTCAGTCGAGGGCGGGTATTAAACGTTGCTGGACCTACGTTCGCGCGGCATTCGTCATGAGGTCGGCGAGGGTCTTGACGTCGCCCAAAAACGTCGCAGGCGAGGGATCCCGCGGAAGCTTCGCGAAGTATTTCGCCAAGGCATCGACGGCGGCGAAACCCGCCTCCCGGTCGAAAGCCCGGGCGCGGGCCCAGAGCGGGTCGTCCCCTTTGATCACGCCGTGCCGGACGAGATTCCCGATCGCGAAGCCATTGCTCACGGCGAGCCCGACGTTCTGCCAGCGGTTCTTCGCTCGCATCTCCGCGTTCCCGTCGACCCAGCCGGCAAAGAAGCGATACGCCCGGTCCCCGCCGTCGCGGTTGAACACGAGGAAGGCGAGGTCGTCCGCATAGATGTCCTGGACGTGATTGAACGCTGTACTGAACGCCCCTTCGGCAGCCTGTGGAATCCGTACGTCTTGCGAAATCGTGCGGTACACATCGGGATCGTGCGACGGATGGCCCGCCTCTGTGCGGAGCATGTGGCCCATCTCGTGCGCGATGAGTCCGTCGAGCAGACCCGATTCGACGGCGCGAACAGAAACGAAGAGCGTGTGTCGGTCCTTCAGCGACTTCGAGGCGCCCATGATTGGGATTGAAACGATTTCGCCGGACACGGGCGCTTGGAGACGGAGGCCTTCCTCGGCGTAGCGGCGCTCGACGTCTTCGAACGCGTCCTTCACCTTCTCGGTCCCGCCCCGACCGGCCCGGTCCACGACCGCCACGAGCACGAAGCTTTGAGCCGGCCGCGCCGGATAAATGTTCGGCCGGTTTCGACAACAAGAGAGAGCGAGTTCCCCGGAACACGGAGCAAAAGTTTAAGGGAGATTCCCTTCCTCATCGGGCAATCCGTCCGGGTGCTCGCATGGTCGCCACGAAGAAACGCGCGACGCGAAAGTCGATCACGCCGCCGACGCCCCAAGAGGTCGAGGAGAACCTTCGGCGGGCGAACCTCCCGAAGGAGCAGTCCGCGAAGTACCATCCGTTCTACCAGGGGAAAATCGAGATCGTGCCGCGCGTGCCCGTGCGGAGCTTCAACGACTTCGCGATCTGGTACACGCCGGGGGTCGCGCAGCCCTGCCTCGACATCAAGGCGGACCCCGAGAAGGTCTGGACCCTCACGAACAAGTGGAACCAGGTCGCGGTCGTCACCGATGGGACGCGGGTCCTCGGGCTCGGAGACATTGGCCCGGAGGCCGGCCTGCCCGTCATGGAAGGCAAGTCGCTCTTATTCAAGTACCTCGGCGGGGTCGACGCGTTCCCCGTGCCCTTGGCGACGAAGGATCCGGAGAAGATCATCGAGACGGTCAAGCTCATCACGCCGTCCTTCGGAGGCATCAACTTGGAGGACATCGCGCAACCGAAGTGTTTCACCATCCTCAACCGCCTCCGGAAGGAGTGCGGGATCGCGGTGTGGCACGACGATCAGCAGGGCACCGCGACGATCAACGTCGCCGGGGTGATCAACGCGCTCAAGGTCGTCGGCAAGCGCATGGCCGACGTCACGATCACGCTCGTGGGAGCGGGCGCGTCGAACATCCGGACCGCGAAGCTCCTGATTCACGCGGGCGCGAAGCCCGGGCACATCATTCTCGTGGACTCGAAAGGAATCGTGTCTCGACACCGCACGGACATCGAGGCCGCCGCGAACGAATACGCGGAGAAGTGGGAACTCGCGCAGAAGACGAACGCGGAGGACCGCTCGGGCGGGATCCCCGACGCGATGCGGGATTCCGACGTCGTGATCGCGGCCTCGAAGCCCGGTCCTGGCGTGATCCTGAAGGAGTGGGTCGCCTCGATGGCCGACGACGCGATCCTGTTCGTCATCGCGAATCCGGTCCCGGAGATCTGGCCCTGGGAGGCCGCGGAGGCGGGCGCGCGCGTCATCGCGACGGGCCGGAGCGACTTCCCGAACCAGGTGAACAACTCCCTCGGCTTCCCGGGGATCTTCCGCGGCACGCTCGACGTGCGCGCGAAGACGATCACGAATGAGATGTGCATCGCCGCCGCGGAAGAGCTCGCGAAGGTCCAGGAGGAACGGGGCCTCGACGACGAGCACATCGTCCCCACGATGGACGAGATCGACGTGTTCGCGCGGGAAGCCGCCGCGGTCGGAAGGAAGGCGATCGAGCAGGGTATCGCCCGCGTTCGCAAGTCTCGGGACGAGCTTTTCCAAGGCGCCCTCGCGTTGATCCGCCGCGCGCACGAAGAGACGAAATTCCTGATGCAGGACGGGTTCATCCGGCCGCCGCCTCCCTGATTCGCGGCGTTCCGTCGTTGCCTTTATCCTTCGAACGGCGCATGAGAGAGGCGTGGGCGGGGCGGCCGAGGTCAAGCGCCGGCACGAGGCGCGTCTGATGAAGATCCGCGGGGTCGTCGGCGTCGGGATCGGCAAGAAGGACGGCAAGGACTGCATCCGAATCTACGTCGCGGACGACAGCCCAAGGGTCCTCTCCTCCTTGCCGGAGGCGCTCGAAGAGGTCCCCGTGGAGATCGTCGTCTCCGGCCCGTTCCGGGCGAGGTGACTCGGGATGCGGCCCGAGGACGCGAAGCTCGTCTGCGAGTCTCAGATGCTCGGACTTGAGCGCGACGGCATCCCGTCGGCCACGAATCCGAACGTCGTCGGGGTGGGCATCGGCCACCGCACCGTCCGCGGCTTCCCGACGGAAGAGATCGCGCTCAAGGTCTACGTCCGGCAGAAGATCCATCCCCTCCTCGTGAGGGACGGGCAGGTCGTGCCCGACGAGGTCGAGGGCGTGCCGACGGACGTCGAGGAAGCGGGCGAATTCTCGATCTGGCGGCCCATTCCGCCGATCTACCAGCGGAAGGTGCGACCCGCGATGGGCGGGCTGTCGATCGGCCATTACGCCGTCACGGCGGGGACCCTTGCGTGTCTCGTGAAGGACGCGGGGGAGACGTTCATCCTTTCCAACAACCACGTCCTCGCGAACGAGAATCGCGGCGCGGAAGGCGATCCGATCCTCCAGCCGGGACGCTTCGACGGAGGCAAGCCGGACCGCGACGTGATCGGTCGCCTCGACACCTTTGTTGCGGTAGACCCGGAAGATCCGAACGTCGTGGACTGTGCCCTCGCCCAGCCGTTCGATGCGCGGGATGTCACACCGGACATCTTGAACGTCGGTCGGCTCCGAGGCGCGCGGCCGCCGGCACTCGAGGAGAGGGTGATGAAGAGCGGGCGCACGACGCGCCTCACGAACGGAACGGTCGTCGATGTGGACGCGACCCTCCGGGTCGGTTACTCCACCGGATCGTACGTCTTCATGGACCAGATGATCATCAAGGGCGAACGCGGCTCCTTCAGCGCGGGCGGGGACTCCGGGAGCACGGTCGTCGGGTACGATGGAAAGGCGGTCGGACTCCTCTTCGCGGGCTCTCCCTTCTTCACGATCGCGAACAAGATGTCGAACGTCGAGAAAGCGCTCGACGTGAAGGTCGTCTAGCTCCGACCCTTTCAGTGGCTCGAGATTTCCGACCACTTCGCGAGCGTCGCTTGCGGCGCCGCGCGCTCCCTCAGGTTCGAGAGGCGGACGCCAATCAACCGGACCTTCCGCCCCGGCGTGAGGACTTCCTTGAGAAGCATCTGGCTCAAGACCAGGATCGGCTCGAGGTCCGTCGTGTGGATCTTCAGGCTCCGCGACCGGGTGTGCGTCTCGAAGTTCGAGTAGCGCGCTTTCAGGGTGACGGTCCGGTAGGCGAATTTCTCCAAGAGGAGTTGTTCATGGAGGGATTTCGCGAGGGCCTCGAGCTCGGGCCATACCGCGTCGTAGGCATCGAGGTCCTTCTCGAACGTGGTCTCCGTGCTGATGGACTCCGGCGGACCCGTCGGCTCGACGACTTCGCCGGCGTCGCGGCCCAGGGCGACGTCGTACACGTATTCTCCGAAGGCACCGAGGAGCTCGACGAGGTCTTGGCGGTTCGTCCGTTGCACGTCCGCGATCGTCTCTAGGCCGAGCTCCTTGAGTCGTTCCGAGGTCTTCGGCCCGACGCCGAGGATCTTGCGCACGGGAATCGGAGCGAGGAATTCGACGACTTCCTCGGCCGTGACGACCGTGAGGCCATCCGGCTTCTGGTGGTCCGAGGCGATCTTCGCGACCGCCTTCGTCGGCGCGACCCCAATCGAACACGTAAGGCGATGCTCCCGGTGGACGGTGGCACGGATCTCCCTCGCAAGCTCCTGGGCTCGCGCGAAACTCCCGCCACACCGCTGGGTGACGTCGAGGTAGCCTTCCTCGATCCCGCTCGGCTCGAGACGGTCCGCGAAGCCGCGCAGCGTGGCCATGATCTCCCCACTGATGCGGCCGTACAGCTCGAAGTGGACCGACACGAAGACCGCCTCGGGGCAGCGCCGGAGCGCCTCGACGCACGACATCGCGGAACGGATGCCGTACCGCCGGGCCTCGTAGCTCGCCGTGAGGACGACGCCGCGCGGATGTTCGCGGGGATCCGCCCCGACGACGACCGGCTTGCCCTCGAGAGACGGGTTCTCGCGGATCTCCACGGCCGCATAGAAGGCGTCCATGTCGACGTGGAGGATGATGCGCTGGTTCGACGGGCCCGCGGCCATCGCCCTTCCAGAGCAGCGACCGGGGACTTGAATCCTTCCCGGACCGCGGTGAAGCTACGGGGGGGCGGCGGACTAGAACCCGAAGAAGCCGCGGGCGGCGTCCGTCAGATATCCGAGGAAGAACGCCGCGAGAATGGCCGTCAGCATGACGATCGCGAGGGCGATGAACACCGCCGCGTTGATCGATCTCGAGGACGCGAGCGGCGCCGCTCCGTCCTCCGGTTCGAGGATGTACATGTACCAGATGACCCGCGCGTAATAGTACAGGGAGAGCGCGCTGTTCAGGACGCCGGAGACCGCGAGCGCGAGGTACCAGGGATTGAACGCGGCGGCGTTGACCGCGCTCGAGAAGAGCACGAACTTAGAGAAGAAGCCACCCAGGGGCGGGATGCCCGCGAGGCTCAGCAGGAAAATCATCATCGAGAACGCGAGGAAGGGCATCCGACGGCCCAGTCCCTTGTACGCCTCGATGTCGTCCGCGATCCCGCGGGACTCCGTGCCCGCGACGACCAAGAACGAGCCCGCTTTCATCGCGGCGTAGACGAAGATGTGCAACATGCCGCCGACGAGCCCGTACGCCGCAACCGTTGCGGCGTTGTCGTTCGGCGAGGTCGACTGGAGGGCGACCGCCCCTACCGCGAGCGCGATCAGGATGTAGCCCGCCTGCGCGATGCTCGAGTACGCGAGCATCCGCTTGATCGACCGCTGGGGGATCGCGACGATGTTCCCGACCGTCTGCGTCGCAATCGCGAGGATCGCCAGCGTCGCGACCCAATCGACCTGGACGCCAAGCAGGCCGATGAGGAACACGCGCAGGAGCGCGACGATCCCGACATTCTTCGAGGCCGCGGTCAGGATGACGGAAACCGTCGTGGGCGCGCCTTGGTAGACGTCGGGCGCCCACATGTGGAACGGTACCGCCGCGACCTTGAACCCGAAGCCGGCGATCAGGAAGACCAGCGCGATGATCAGCGGCGGCTCCATGGCGGGGTTGCTCGCGAGCGTCAAGCCCGGCGGGCCTCGCAACAGGATGAGGTCCGTCGTCGCGCCGATGGACGTCGTGCCGGCGATCCCGTAAATGAGCGAGATCCCAAAGAGGACGATCCCGGAACTGACCGCGCCGATGATGAAGAACTTCACCGCGGCTTCCGTCGCCTGCTTGTCGCGCTTCCGATACGCCACCAGCGCAAACGTGCTGAGGCTCGACGTCTCGAAGGCCAGGAACAGCACGAACAAATCCGTCGCCGCGGCGGTGAACATCATCCCGACGATGGCGAGGAGCATGAGCGCGTAGTACTCGCCCTGGTGCGGCTCGTCCTTCGAGATGAATCCGCGCGATGCGAGGATCGCGAGGAGCGCGACGAACTCGAACATCACCTGGAAGAAGAGCGCGAACCGGTCGACGTTCATCTTCAGTTCGGCCGTGAAGTCGCCTTGTGTGCCGACCGGCGCGGGCCAGGGCGAGACCCCGAGGGCGCTCCCGACCCCGAGGCCCATCATGTCGAGCGTGATGAAGGTCGCGAGCGAGATGCCGACGAGGGCGAACGCCCAGAGCAGATCCGGCCGCTTCCGCCACGCGAAGCCGAGGACCGCGGATCCCAGCGCCGTCGCCACGAGGATCGCCTCGGGGAGGAAGACGGTGTACTGGGACACCTCAAAGTCCTCCCAGGATCCTGTTCGCCCAATTCGACAGGAGGTCCAGCAGGATGACGGGGACGATGCCGAACAACGCGAAGGAGGCGACCAGGACGGCGAGGGGCGCGATCTCGAACCGATGCAAGTCCGTCGCGTTCTCCCATTTCGGGTTCAGCGGCCCGAAGATCGCGCGCTGCATCGCCCAGATGTAGTACGCTGCGGTGAACACGACGGTCAGGATCGGCACGAAGACAAGGAGCCCGAACGCCGCGTACACGCCGAGGAAGACCGAGAACTCGGCGACGAATCCGACGAGGCCGGGCAGGCCCAGCGACGCCATGAACGAGATCATGATAAACGTCGCCATCCGAGGGGCCTTCTTCGCAATGCCGCCGAGCTCCGAGATGTTCCTCGTGCCGAGCTTATGGCCGAGCGACCCCGCGACCATGAAGAGGGCGGCGGCGACGAGCCCGTGGGCAAACATCTGGAAGATCGCGCCGCTGAAACCGAGCACCGCGCCCCGGCCCGCACCGATTTGCGTGTACCCGTAGACGCCGGCGGCGATCCCGAGGGTCACGAACCCCATGTGACTGACGCTGGAGAACGCCACCATCCGCTTGAGGTCGTCCTGCGCGAGGCACACGATCGCGCCGTAGAGGATCGAGACGATGCCGACCGCCGCGAGGAGCCAATACATGTCGATCGCGGCCTGCGGGATCATCTGCACGTTGAACCGGATGAGGCCGTACCCCCCGAGCTTCAGCAGGATGCCGGCCAGGATCACGGAGCCACCCGTCGGCGCTTCGACGTGGGCGTCCGGCAGCCAGGTGTGCAGCGGGAACGTCGGCAGCTTCGTGCCGAACGCGATCAGGAGCGCGACGAACATCAGGTCGCCGATCACGCCCGGCGGGATCGGAGTCGTCGCGATGATCTGCGTCATGTCGAACGTGTGCGGGCTGGAGTAGAAGTAGAACGCGAAGACGCTCAGGAGGAGCGGCACGGATGCGAGGAACGTGTACAGGAAAAATTTGATCGCGGCGTACTTCCTCCGCGGGCCGCCCCAGACCGCGATGACGAAGTACATCGGCACCAGGCCGACCTCCCAGAAGATGAGGAACTGGAACAGGTCGAGCGACAGGAAGACGCCGCTCACGGTCGTCTCCATGAACAAGAACATCGCGAAGAACGCGGGGACCCGGTGGTGCTCGTCCCAGGAGATCGCGAGGGCGAGCGGCGCCAGCAGGGCGTTCAGGAACACGAGGATGACGGAGAGCTCGTCGGCCCCGAGGAAGTAGTGCACGTTGACGGTGGGCACCCAATCATACTTCTCAGGCGCGTAATACACGTGGCTCCCTGCGGTGGTCAGCGAGGGGAGGGAGAACCAATCGGTCCGGAGGAAACCGAGCAGGAGGATCGTCGCGAGGGCGAGGGTCACGAGCGAGAACGCGAGGGCGACTCCGCGCGCGGCGCGGTCGGAGCGCACCGCGTACGTGACGAGGGCGCCAAGGGCCGGGAGGAAGACGATCAGGGTGAGGATCGGGAAGTCGATCAGCACGTCAGAGGCCTCCAAGCCATGGGAACGAGGCGCTCGTGTACGCATTGGTCAGGCCGAGGAACGGGATCGGGAAGAAGCCGACGACGAAGACGAGCGCGACCAGGACGACATAGGAGATCCGCTCCCACGGGAGAAGGTCGTGCGGCTTGCCGAGTTTCTCCGGGACGTCTCCGAACAGGATGCGCTGCATCGTGTAGATGTAATATGCGGCCGTCACGACGATCGAGAGCAGCGGGATGAGGATCAGCCGCCGCATCGGATCGAGGTTCTGGGAGCCGTACGCGCCGACGAACACCATGAACTCCGACCAGAACGAATTCAGGCCCGGCAGCCCGAGGGAGGCGAAGAACGCGATCGCGAGGACCGCGGAGAACTGCGGCATCGCCTTCGCGAGCCCCTGGAGCTCTGGGATTTCCCGGGTGCCGGTGCTGTGCTTCACGGATCCCGCGAGCATGAACAGGATGGCGGTGATGACGCCATGGTTGAACATCTGGAAGATCGCGCCCTGCACGCCGATCACCGTGAGGCTCGAGGCGCCGAGGAGCACGAACCCCATGTGCCCGATCGAGCTGTACGCGATGAGCCGCTTCAGGTCCGTCTGCGCGAGGCACACGAACGCGGCGTAGATCATCGAGACCGTCCCCAGGATCGCGAGGACCCACCACAGGTCCTTCGCCGCGTCGGGCAGCATGCCGAAGTTGATCCGGAAGATCCCGTACCCGCCCATCTTCAGGAGGACGCCCGCCAGGAGGACGGACCCGCCCGTCGGCGCCTCCACGTGGGCGTCCGGTAGCCAGGTGTGGAACGGGAAGGAGGGCAGCTTCACAAGGAACCCGAAGAGGAACGCGGCGAACACCGGGATCTGGGCGCCGAGCGTCAGGTACGTGATCGCGCCGCCGACTTCGTGCCGCAGCGCACCGTGGAGGAAAGCCGTCATGTCGAACGTCGGGGCGTGGACCCCGTACACCGCCATGTTGACGTCCGCGCTGTAGAACCAGTACAGCGAGAACATCGAGAGGAGCATGATCACGAACCCGACGTGCGTGAAGAGCAGGAACTTGAGCGCCGCGTAGCGGCGGTTCGGACCGCCCCAGATCCCGATCAGGAAGAACATGGGCAACAACACGAGTTCCCAGAACACCGCGAACAGGACGAAGTCCAGGGACTCGAACACCCCGACGAGCGCCATCTCGAGGAACAGGAACAGGCCGAAGAACGCCCGGGGCCGTTGCTCCTCGTCCCAATGGAAGACAACCGCCAGGGTGGTGAGGAGGGCCGTGAGCCAGATCAGCGGCACGCTGAGGCCGTCCACGCCCACGATGTAATTCAGCCCAAACTGGGACCACCAACCGACGCGCTCGACGTAGTACAGCGGGACGTAAGCGGCTCCGGTCGACACGGAGGAACTCGGGATCTCCGCCACCGGCGCACCGACGAGCAACGCCCAACTCGGCTGGATGAGCGCCGTGAGGAGGAGACTCGCGAGCGCCAGCTCGACCAAGCTAAACGCGAGGGCGGCGAACTTCGCGGCCTTCGGAGACGCGCCGATGCTCCAGCCGACAACCGCCCCCGCGAGAGGAATGAGCAAGAGGGATGTGAGGACGTAGCTCACGGTCATCGACCTCCGAAGAGCCGCAGGAACACGCCCGCGTAGATGATCGCCGCCACGACGACGATGCCGACGACCACAACCCAGGCGTAGCTCTGCACCTGGCCGGTCTGCCGCGTCCGCAGCCGCCAACTGGTCCGGACCGTCTCCAGGCTCACGGCGTTCACCGCCCCGTCGATGACGCGGCGGTCGAACGCATCCGTCCCGCGCGCCGCGGACATCCCGCCGATCCCGAAGGCGTTCACGATCCGGTCGATCACGCGGCGGTCGAACCAGTCGAGGCCTTCCGCGAATCCGTAGACCACGGTCCGTCCGAACGCGTCGTACGCGTCATCGATCCAGTACCGTTTCGTCAACATCTTGTGGACGAACGCGCCGGACCGCGAGGCGGTGAATCGCTCCGCGGGAATGCGCTTCGTCTCGTAGACGGCCCATGCGAGGGCTATGCCGAGGACCGCGACGCCCATCGAGACGCCCTCGAGGAGGAGATCCTGCAGCGGCACGCCGACGAGCGGGAGTCCCGCCGCCGGACGCACGAAGAACACCAGGTTCCCGAAGCCCTGCATCGGATACGCGAGTAGGCCAGAGACGAGGGCGAAGCCCGCGAGGACCATCAGGGGGACCGTCATGACGCGCGGGGACTCGTGCGGGTGCCCGTGGCCGCGGTACTCCCCGTGGAACGTCATGAACCAGAGGCGGAAGATGTAGAACGCGGTGAGGAAGGCCGTGATGACGCCGAACGCGTAGAGCAGATAGAACCCGGGCTGGTCCGCGCCGGCTTCGAAGGTGACGGACAAAATCTCCCCCTTGCTGAAGAACCCGCTGAACGGGATGATGCCCGCGAGCGCGAGGGATCCGAAGAGCATGGTCCTCGACGTGATCGGGAGGTGCTTCGAGAGCCCGCCCATCTCCCGCATGTCGTTCGTGTGGACGGCATGGATGACGCTGCCCGCGCCGAGGAACAGGAGCGCCTTGAAGAACGCGTGGTTGAACAAGTGGTACAGGGCCGCGCTGTAGCCCGCGGAGTTCACCTCCTCGCCGTGCGACACCTCCGTCGCCATCAGGAATGCGCCCGCCCCCAGGCCCAGGAACATGTATGCCAGCTGGGAGATCGTCGAGAACGCGAGGACGCGCTTGATGTCGACGTTCACGACGGCCATCGTCGCCGCGAAGAGCGCGGTGAAGCCGCCGATCGCGGCAATGACGAGGATCGCGGTGAAGGGCGGCTCGACGCCGGGAGCGAACGGCACGAGGAAGATGAACGACCGGGCGACGAGGTAGACGCCGGCCTTGACCATCGTCGCGGCGTGGATCAACGCGCTGACGGTCGTGGGGCCCTCCATGGCGTCCGGCAGCCACGCGTGCAACGGGAACTGCGCGGACTTGCCGACCGCGCCGCCGAACAGGAGGAGCGGGATGAGCGTGAGGAGTTGCGGCGTCAGCGGGTCCGGATACTTGATCGCCATCTGCGTGCGGATGCCGTCGAACGTGAGCGTGCCGAAGACGTTCCAGATCACCAGGACGCCAATCAGGAACAGCACATCGCCGACGCGCGTCACGAGGAACGCCTTCTTGGCGGCCGCGGCGGCCTCCGGCTTGTGATACCAGAAACCGATCAAGAGGTAGGAACAGAGGCCCATGATCTCCCAGAAAATCAGGAGTTGGAGGAAGTTGTCCGCGCTCACGGTCCCCAGCATGCCCGTCGCGAACAGGCTCACCTCGGCATAGTAGCGCGACTTCCCCTCCTCCTCGTGCATGTATCCGAGAGAGTAGACGAAGATCAGAAGGCAGAGGAACGACACGAGGACGAGCATCAGGGAGCTCAGGTTGTCGACGAGGAGGGCGATTCGGATGTCGGTCCCCGGAGTCCCGCTGCCGCCGATGCTCGGAAGCCAGACGTAGCCGTCGAGGGTCTCGGCCGCGAAGTTGCCCCCGAGGCCGCCCTGCAGGAGGACTTGCACGAAGATGAAGAGCGACAGGACGAACGACGCCGCCATCGCGCCGACGACGAGCGGGCCGCCGCCCTCCGGCAGCCGCCGGCCGATGAGGCCGACGATGACGAACGCCGCGAGGGGCAGGAGGAGGATGAGCCAGGCGAGCCACGCATACGCGAGCATGGTCACCACTTCAGGAACCGGACTTTGTCGAGCTCGATCGTCCCGTGCGTCTGGTAGATCGAAAGGAAGACCGCGAGGCCGACGGCCGCTTCCGCCCCCGCCACCGCGATCCCAAGGAGGGCGAACACCTGACCGCTCGGATTCCCGCTGTACGAGGAGAACGCGACGAAGTTCAGGATCGAGGCGTTGAGGATGATCTCGATGGACATGAGGACGATGATCGCGTTGCGGCGCGCGAGGACACCGTAGAGGCCGATGCAGAACAGGAGCGCGGACAGCAGCAACTCGTATTCGAGGGGGATCATGGGCCCACCTTGCCGGGCTCGTCCATCTTCGCGAGGTAGACGCCGCCAATCATCGCCGCGGCGAGGAGGATTGCGATGAGGATGACCGTGATCGCGAAGGGGTTGAACAGTTGGTTCGCGATGCCATTCGTCGACGTGGCGTTCGGATCGTACACTGGGATGGACGTCGGGTTCGCCGGCCAGCCGACGTTGCCGAAGAACGACAGGGCCATCACGACGAACAACGCGCCGACGGCCAGCATCACGAGGATCTCCCGTGCCTTCACGTCCCTCCCTCCGGCCCCGGTTCGTCCATGATCTTGCGGCGCGTGAGCATGATGCCGAAGACGAAGAGCACCGGCACCGCGCCCGCGTAGACGAGGATCTGAATCAGGAAGACGAACTCGCTCAGGAACAGCAGGTAGATCGCGCCGATCGTGACGAGAGTCATCGCGAGCCAGAAGGCCGCGCGGACGAGGCGTCGGTTGATGACGACGAGGATCGAGCCGATGACCTCGAACGCGCTCAGGACGAAGAACGCGATGAGTCCCCAGTCAACGTCCACGGTATCCCTCCGGGTGATTCTCGCGCGCGGAGCCCTCCACGGCGATCACCCCAAGACCCGGAAACCTGCGGCGACCAGGATCGCGAGGAGCGAGTACGGGATGAGCCGCTTCCACCCAATATTCAGGATCTGGTCGATCCGCACCCGGGGCACGGACCACGAGATCCAGATGAATACGAGGCAGACGGAGTAGACCTTCAGGAGGAACCAGATCTCCTCGGGCACAATCGGCACCGGCACGCCGCCGACGAAGAGCGTCGCGAACACGGGGCCGCCCCAACCACCGAGGTACAGGATCGTGATCAGGGCCGCGCCGGCGATCATCCGCAGCCATTTGAATCCGAACACGAGGCCGAACCGCATTCCTGAGTATTCCGTCGTCCAGCCCTCGACGAGCTCCCCCTCTGCCTCCGGGATGTCGAACGGGACCCGCTCCATCTCCGCCATCATCGACACGCTGAACACGATGAAGCCAATGATCTGCGGCGAGAAGATGTACCACGCCGGGATTCCAATCGGACCGAGCTGGTAGCCGATGCGATCCTGTTGCTGCACAATCGCGATCGGGTCAAGGGAGCCTGTGAAGAAGACGAGCGCGATGACGGAGAGGAGCATCGGGATCTCGTAGGCCATCAGCATCGCGGCGGCGCGCAGTCCGCCGACGAGCGTGTACTTGTTGTTCGCGGACCAGCCGGCGATCAGGATGCCGAGGGGCGCGAGAGAGAATGCCGCAAGGATGAACAAGACCCCGAGGTCCAGGTTCGCGACGTAGAGACCACTGCTCCAGGGGAGGGCCGCGAAGATCATCAACGTCGACGAAGCGATCAACACGGGCGAAATGTGGAACATCGCCGAGTCCGCGTTCCGCGGAGTGATGTTCTCCTTCTGGAGGAGCTTGACACCATCGGCGATATTCTGCAGGTATCCCGTGCCGCGATGCGTCGCGCGGCGTGTGCGGTTGAAGGGCCAGAAGGGCAACGACCAGATCGAGATCATGATGCCGTAGCGGTCCTGGAGGCGGCTGTAGAACTTTCGCTCAATCCACATCATCGTCAGGAGGTTTACGAGGGTGGCCCAGACGACGAGGACCGTGACCGCGATGAGCCAAGTGATCAGCGTAATGATGAAATCGCTCGCGAGAAACCCCGCGAGGCCGACGAGCGGAGGGGCGAGCGGCGGGACGGCGCCGCCGATCGCGTACAGGATCTGGTTCACGACCCAGATGATCGCCTGCGTGAGCACCTTGCAAACGTTGAAGAGGTTCGGGACGAGCGGGGCGCTCACTTGTCCATCTCCCCCACGCACACATCGACCGACCCGAGGATCGCGACACTGTCCGCCAATTTGTTCCCGCGGAGCATGAGCGGCGTCGCGGCCATCGTGCAGAACACGGGGCTTCGGATCTTCACGCGGTACGGGCGGTCATCGCCGTCCCCGATCACGTAAAAGAGCGCCTCTCCACGGGAGTCCTCCGTCTTCGCGTAGCCTTCGCCTTCCGCGCGGCGAGGAGGTTTCACACGGTACGGTCCCGTCTTCGGCATCTTCTCGAGCGCTTGGAGGATGATCTGGCAGGACTCCCGCAGCTCGTTGAACCGACAGATGAACCGCGCGTACGAGTCGCCGCCTCCGCCATCGTGCCACACCTGGGGCTCGAAGTCGATGTCCTCGTACACCTCGTACGGATCCAGGCGCCGGAGGTCCACGTTCACGCCGCACGCGCGAAGGTTCGGCCCGGTGACGCCCCAGTTGATCGCGTCCGCGGCGGAGATGCGGCCGACCCCCTCCGTCCGCATCCGGAAGACCTTCGAGGCCTGGAACACCTGTTGGTACTCGTTTTCGACCTTCTCGAGGAAGTGCTCGATGCTGCGCTTGCACATCGCCTCGAAGTTCTCCGGGAGGTCGTTCCGAACCCCGCCGACCCGCGGGTAGTTCTGGTTCATCCGGGCGCCCGACATCAGCTGAATCAAGTCGAGGAACAACTCCCGCTCCCGGAGGGCCCAGAGGAGTCCCGTCAACAGGCCGAGGTCCGGCCCGTACGCGGCGAGCCACATGAGATGCGACGCGACTCGCTGCAGCTCGAGCGCGACGACGCGGATCCATTTCCCGCGCTCGGGCGTCTCGATGCCCATCATCTTCTCCACCGCGAGGCAATACGCGTGGGACCAGGTGATCGAGGAAACGTAACAGAGGCGGTCGGTGAGGACGACGTTCTTCTGGAACTCTCGGACCTCCATGATCTTCTCATAGCCGCGATGCAGGTACCCGATCTCCGGTCGCGCATCGACGACCGTCTCGCCGTCGATCTTGACCTTCATGTTCCAGAGGCCGTGCGTCATGGGGTGCTGCGGCCCCATGTTGATCCAGAACTCCGGCACTCACTTCCCTCCGCGGAGTTTGCGCCGGCTGATGTACTGGCGGTCGACCTCCTGGGCGAATTCCTTGCGCAGCGGGTGGAATTTGAAGTCCTCCGGCAGGAGGATCCGCGTGAGGTTCGGATGGCCCGTGTACTCGATCCCCATCAGGTCCCACATCTCCCGCTCGAGGAAATCGGCGGCGTGCCACAGGCCCGTGAGGCTCGCGATCTTCGGGTCGTTGTACGGGATGCGCGCATTGACCTGGACCATGCATCCGTTCGCGTAGTTCTCGATGTGGTAGATGCTCTCGAAGTGGTCCTTCCAGTCGACCGCCGTGACGCACGAAAGATGCTCGAACCCGAGGACCTCCTTCAAGTGGGTGCAGAGGGCAATCAAATCGGCACGGTCGATTGCGACCTCCACGAGGCGGTCGCGGACGACCTTGGCGTCCGTGAGCTTCGGTCCGAACGTCGACTTGAGGTTCCCGAGGACCTCCTTCTCGATCCCGGGGCTGGGACGACCGGTGATCCGTGGGACCTGCGCCGTCGCGATGCTCAAATCTGAATGACCTCCTCCTTCTTGAGCGCGTATTGGGTGGCGACGAACATGATCCCCAGGAACAGGAAGATCGAGAACTTGGCCACGGGCGAGCCGAAACTCAACAAGCCGCCCCACGCGAAGGCCCAGAGGAGGAGGAAAATCGCCGCGACATCGAAGACGACGAAAATTAGGGCGAACATGTAATATTGAAAGTGGAACTGGATCTGCGCCTCGCCCTCGGGCTCCTCCCCGCATTCGTACGTGAGGTCTTTCAGAGGCGTCGGATGCGTGGGCCGGAACAGGCGCGTTGCGAAGAACGTGCCGAGGGGGAACATGAGCGCGACGATGGCGAAAATGACCACGGGGACGTAGCTCTCCAGCGCCATCTTCGTCGCGTGGAAAAATGGTCGGGCTATTAAACCTTTGTCGGGGTCTTCAGAGGGCCCGTCTTCTCCCGAAAAATGCGTTCCGCGCATCGCGTCATCGAAACGGTTTTTTCGAGCGCTTGCGACGACCGGTGCATGGCACAACCGTTTATATTCGGGAACCTCAATCGTCTGTCCGATGGCGACGATGGGACGACTTCCTCCGGGTCAGCGGGAGGTCCGTAAGTGGCCTCGCCTCGATCTCGGGATCGTCCCTCGATTCGATCCAAAAGCGTGGGACCTGCGCGTCGACGGCGAGGTCGAGAACCCGCTACGGCTCACCTACGACGAACTCCTCGCCCTACCGAAGAAAACGGTGATGTCCGATTTTCACTGCGTGACCGGCTGGACCACGTTCGACAACGAATGGGTCGGCGTGACGATCCACGAACTCGCGGAGCGGGCTCGCATCAAACCGACCGGCCACTTCGCGACCATCCGATGCGGCGACGGCTACACGACGTCGCATCCGACCTCGGTCCTGTACGACGACAACGTGCTCCTCGCGTACCAGTGGGACGGCAAGCCGCTGCCGCTCGAGCACGGCGGACCGGTCCGGCTGATCGTGCCGAAGCGATACGCATGGAAGAGCGCGAAGTGGGTCCGCGCGGTGACCTTCACGGAGGCCGAGGAGCTCGGCTACTGGGAGGTCCGCGGATACAGCAATACCGCCGATCCTTGGACCGAAGACCGCTATTCGTTCTAGGGTATGCCGGCAAAGTCCATAAGCCGACCCTTCTTTGCCAACGTGGAATCCTGTGGCCACACTCGCCTCGGACGAGAATCGAGCCGACGATCGCAAGATGTCGTTCTTCGAGCACCTCGAGGAGCTCCGAAATCGGCTCAAGATCGTGATCATCGCGTTCATCGCCGCCTTCCTCATCATGCTCACCTTCACGGTCGAGCCGGTGATGGTCGCCTCGACGACGGTTTGGCTCCCCGTTCCCACGTTCGACCAGGGGAACACGATACCGGCCCAGGTGATCGTCCTCCTGAACCATTCCCTCGTCCGGGGCAGCGCGGAGCTCATCATCGTGACGCCGTGGGAAGCCGTCATCGTCCAACTGAAAGTCGCGGTGTTCCTCGCGGTGATCCTCGTGTCCCCCCTGGTCACATACGAGTTCTGGCGCTTCGTCTCGCCGGCGCTGAAACCAACTGAACGACGTCTGCTCTTCCGCATCTCCGCGCCCGTCGTCGCCTTGTTCCTCGCGGGCGTCATGATGTCTCTGCTCGTCGTCCTGCCATTCACGTTCCCATTCCTCTACGGATTCGCGTTCCCAATCGGCGCGCGGCCGTTCCTGGACCTCGAGGAGTTTCTCAACTTCGTGCTCATGTTCAGCTTGGCCTTCGGCCTCGCATTCGAGCTGCCGGTCGTCATGTACGGCCTCTCCTACCTCGGGATCGTGACCGCGGATTTCTGGAAGAAGAACTGGCGCATCGCGACAATCGCGATCTTCGTCTTCGGCGCCGCGATTACCCCGGACGGGAGCGGGGTGACGATGATGCTCGTCGCCCTGCCGATGCTCTTTCTGTACGTCGGCGGGTACGCCGCGATTGCCCAGCGCGAACGGCGCCGCCGAAGGCCGAAAAGCTCTTAAGAGCGTCCTCCTTGGACGAGGATGCGGGGGTCGTGTTGGTCGGGTCGATCGGCAATATCGTCGCGCAACTTCCGAGCGGTTTTGAGTGGATTATCCTCCTCATCATCATCGCGGTCTTGCTCTTGTTCGGGCCGCAGAAACTGCCAGAGCTCGCGCGCGGGGTCGGCCGAGCCCTCGGCGAGTTCCGCCGCGGGAAGATGGAGGTCGAGCGGCAGATCTCCGAAGAGCTCTCGACGCTGGAGGTCAAGGACACCCGTGTGAAGGTCGAGAAGGCCGCGGGCGTCCTTGCGATCCCTACGACCGGCCGGAGCGAGCTGCAGCTGAAGCTCGACATCGCGCGCGCCGTCGATCGCGCTCCCGATGAACAAGTCGTCAGCGCGGCGCAGGCGATGGGCGTCTACAGTTCCGGCGCGGACATGCAGCGCCTCAAAGAGCAGATCATCAAGGCCCTGAACGTCTGAATTTCTCCCGGTCCCATCGTACGCGCGTTACCTTTATCGGGACCGACCGTTTACCGCGAAGCGTCCACGGGAGTAGGACGCATGGCGAGCCTCGATTATGCGTACCGCCGGCTCGTGAACACGCTCGGTCCGGAGCGGGTCGCTCGCTCGGAATTCGAGCGGATGGTCTACTCGCACGACTTCGCGTCTCTCCCGAAGGTCGCGCTCCTCCAGTGGGATCTGTACCCGGACTTCGTCGCGCTGCCCCAGACGACGGAAGAGGTGGCCGCCCTCGTCAACCTGAGCGACGAGAGCCAGCTGCAGATCACCCCGCGGGGCGGCGGGACGAGCTGGTACGGCGGCACGGTCCCCAATCGCGGCGGCGTCCTCATCGACATGCGGAAGATGGACACGATGGTGGGCCTCGACGCGGACGCGCGGACCGTGACGGTCGAGGCGGGCGCCACGTGGAAAGACCTCGAGGACTATGTCGAGTCGAAGGGGTTCTCCCTCCCCGTCGTGCCGACGAACGCGATTGGCAGCACGGTCGGTGGCGCGATCAACTCGGGGACGATGGGGTTCGGCGCCTTCCGCAACGGGAGCCTGCGCGATGCGATCGCGAACCTCGAGGTGGTCCTCCCGGATGGGCGGATTCTTTTGACGGCCCCGTCGGCGGACGCCGGCGGGCAGCTTGCGAACCTCACATCGCTCTTCTTCGGTGCCGAGGGCGGACTCGGGATCATCACGAAGGTCACGCTGCGCGTCGTCCCGAAAGCGGACGCCTCGAAGGCCACGGCCTATGCCTTCGCGAATCTCGAGACGGGCGCGTCGTTCCTCAAGGGCCTCGTGGACGCGGGCCTGACCCCGTACCACGCCCTGGTCGTGGACCGAGAGCACTTCGTCTTCGAGCGCGCCCTGCGGCCGGACAGCCCCGACCCCGCGCCGATCGCGCTCGTCGCCGTCCGCGGCACGAAGGACGAGGTCGCGGACCAGGAGAGGGCCGTCGACGGGGTCGCCGCCAAATTGAAAGCCACGAAGCTCGGGCCCGACGTGGCCGATCGGATGTGGCGGGAGCGGTACAACAACTACAGTGCGCGCCGCCTCAGCCGCGGCCTGATCGTCTCGTATAATCTCGTGCCCATCGCGAGGCTTCCCGAGGCGGTGGCGAAAGCCGCCAAAATCCGGGACAAGCTGAAGCTCAACGGCGCGGTGCAAGCGTATCTCGTCGACACGACGACCGCGGCGCTCGTGCCGTACGTGCTGATGGACGACACGACGCCGTCCGGGGGGACGGCCCTCGGGTTCGCGAAGCGGATGGGCGACGCGGCATTCAAGATGGACGGCCACCCGATGGGACTCGGCCTCTTCCTCGTGTTCAACTTGCGGAAGATGCACGGGCGCGCGACGACGATGATCTCCTCCGTCAAAGCCGTTTTCGATCCCGGCAAGAAGATCAACGGCGGGAAGACGCTGGAAGTCTGGACGAAATATCCGTGGCCCGGGATCCGGGCGATCCCGCCGCAGGGTATGGCGGTCGGGCTCGAGGTCGCGGCGATCCTTCGTCGGGCGAAGCCGACGCGGGACAAGTTTGTGCGGGCCTACGAACACGAGAAGGGGGAGTGACGTGGGCCTGCTTCGGGACTGGCATTACATCGAGAAGGCCGTCGAGATCCCCGCGCTGTCGGAGCTGATTCGCGACGCGTTGATCCGCGCGCTGTTCGTGCGAG
Source organism: Thermoplasmata archaeon (assembly GCA_035636595.1). GTDB lineage: Archaea > Thermoplasmatota > Thermoplasmata > RBG-16-68-12 > RBG-16-68-12 > RBG-16-68-12. The sequence continues at coordinate 29,558 of DASPYU010000017.1, read as the reverse complement.
ACGACCGCGTTCTCCCGACGGAACTCGTCGCGGACCTGAACCGCACACCTCCCGTCACCGTCAAGGTGAAAGACGACGGCGAGGTCCGAAAACTCGTCCGGGTCCTGAATGGCCAGGAGAGCACGCTCAGCCTGGGCCTCTCCGCGGAGGACTACCACTTCTTCCGGACGCAGCTCGGGGTCGGTCGCACTCGCGAATTCGGTGTCGTCGTCCGGCCGCGTACTCTCCTGACGTACGACTGGATCGTCCCGGAGCAACGGGGGGTCCAGCTCGACTTCACCGCGTACGCCGGCCTGGAGTTCTCCGAGTCGGGCGGCCATCGCGCGATCGCCCAAGTCGGCGCGCCATGGAAGTCGCTCTACGACAGCGCGATGGACACCGGCCACTACGTCCCCTTCATCCCGACGGTCCCGCTCGACTTCGCGATCGGAGACGCGCTGTACGGCGATGCCCCATTCGCGGCGTATCGTGGCGAGTTCGCCTCGTACCTGAACGCGCTCCGGACCGTCTCCGCGTTCGGGCATAGGGCCCGCTTGGGCTTCGAGGACGTGGCGAACAACGGAACCGCATACGACTTCTTGCACACGGCAATCCCTCTCGCCGCGGAGTTCTTCATCCCCGTCTCGGTCGCCTTGCGGCTCGAACCCAAGTCGGCCGCGCGAAAGACCCTGACCTACACCTACGACGACGGCGCGAAGCTGGCGGCTGCGCTCGACAAACTCTCGCGAAGCGCGCAAGTCCTGGACTGGGTTCACATCACGGATTCGCAGGCCTCGAAGGCATTGCGGCCCTCCGCGGCGGCCGAGGCGTTCACCGTCCAGACGGCCTTCGGAGGCACCGCGACGAGCGTCGCCCTGAAAGAAAAGGCGATCGACACCGCCATGGCTGGATTCAAGTCGAAGGCTGCGGACGTGCCCAATCCGTTCGACGGGCCCGCGGACGCCTTCCGAAAGACCGCCGAGACGGTGGGCCGTTCGCTCTTCGTCGGCGAGGTTCGAGTCCCCGCGAAGTCGATCGGGGATCTCGCCTCACGGCTCCGCACGTTCGGCGACCAGGTCGCCGCCAAAGCCGGGCTCTATGCGAGCCTCCGGCAGACGGGAACCGCCTCCGTGTTCCCATCCTTCGCCTCGCCGAGGGACCGGACAAAGCAACACGACCTCTCAAAAGGCGTACGCATGATCGTCTCGAAGATCCCGCGCGGCGTCTTCACCTCCCGCCTCGCGCATCTGTGGGAGGACGAGCCGAACTTCCGCCGACGGATGGAGCTGCTTCGATCCATCAAGCTGACGATCGACACGGCGCACGTGGTCCAGCCGCTCGCCTTGCCCTGAAGGGCCTACATCTGGGGCGCGCCGCACCTCGGGCAGATCGGCTCGCGCGCATCCAAAGGGGAGCGGCACGCGATGCACACGCCCGTACGGATCTTGATCGGCATCATCGAGACGAAGACGCCGGCCGGGATGAAGACCAGGGTGTAGAGGTACTGCCCGGTCACGATGCCCTCGAGGCCTATCGCGACGAGGAACACGCCCGCAATTTTCATGATGACGATGAGCCGCTGGACCCGCGGGAGGTTCTTGATCGTCTGGATCTCCTGCTTGTACGTCATACGGGGCGCCTTGCGGGCCTTCACGACGGTCGGAGGCGAGACGGCCTCGGTCATGCGTCTTCACCGCCTTCGGACTCGTCGGCCTCCGCGGTCTCATCCTCCGACGTGGGTTCCGCCGGCGCGGCCGGGGCGGGTGTCGGCGCCGGTGCTACGGCTTTCGGTGCCGCGACGACCGGCAGGGCACCGGGCCTTGCGGGTGCGGCGGGTCTCGGGGGGGCCGGCGGCTGCGTCGTCGAGATCACCCGGCCATCCTTTACCTCGAACCCGTGCTTCGTGACCATCGTGATCGCGTCGACCGGGCACACGATGGCGCATTTCTCGCAGCCGACGCAATTGTCCTCGATGATGATGGCCTTCCGCGAGGTGTAGGAGTAATCGGGCAGCGCGAACTTGCGGTCCACCATCGCGATCGACTCGAACGCGCAGTTGTCGAAGCAATGGGTGCATCCCATGCAGATCTCTTCGTCCACGATCGCGAGGGTCCCCCGGCCGCGGATATACTCCTGCGTGCGGACCTTGAAGCCCTGCTTGTAGCGGTCTTTCGCGAGCTGGAGGTTCATCTGGCGGACGGTGCGGTAGTACGCAACGAGAGGATCGGAGGGCGCGGACGGTTGCGGGGGTGGCGCGGACGGTTTCGGTGGAGTGGCCACGGACGTCGCCATGGCTCAGCCCCTGCGTCCGGGGAGCGGCGGTTCCTTCCGCTTCGCGTCGATGTTGCTCCCCGACGGATAGTCGCCCGGAAGCCGCTCCGCGAGGAACTGCGTGATGTCCATGACCTTGTACTGGTACCGCTCCTCACCAGGCTTCCACTTGTTCTCGTGGTGCAGGCATCCGAAGTGGGTGAGGCACTTCGGGCAGGCGGTCAGGAGGTAGTCCGCCTCGACGTCGACGGCCTCGTCCATTCGCTTGCGGGTGAGGCCTTTCGTCTTGTCGTTGCAGTACATCATCTGCGCGACGCCGCAGCATTGCGCGTCCGCGCGGAAGGTCTTGAGCTCAACGAGGTCCGCATTGTCGACGCGCTTCACGAGCTCCCGCGGCTCCTCGTACACGGGGTCGATCGGCATCTGGCGTCCGGATCGGCATGGGTCCTGGAACGCCACCCGAATCCGCTTCGCGGTCTCCGGCTGCGGCGGGATCCGCAGGCCGCGTTCGTAGAGGAACTGCGTGATATGCACGACGCGTACGCCGTCGAGCTTGTAGTCGAGCCGGAGCGTGCGGTAGCCTTCCGCGCACGACGTCACGAGCGTCTTGACCCCGAGCATCTTGATGATCTTCGTGTTGTAATCCTTCATCCGCTCGAAGATGTCGATCTTCCCCTGCCACAGCTGATCGTGGCCGCAGCACTTCATGAACGAGCGGTCGAGGATCATCGGCTGGATGCCGACCGCGCGGAGGAGTTTGATCGAGGAGTCGAAGATGATCCCGTGGTTCGTGTCGCCGTAGTTCATGTGGGAAAACTGCATCTCGACGTCGTAGTAGTCGACGCAGCCCGGATAGTACGCGTACTCGGACTTGTGCTCTACCTTGATCTCCGGGATGGTCATGTCGTCGGCCTCGCTGTCCAGCACGCGGAACATCACGGGATGCGGGATCGTCCGTCCCGGCCCGTACTCCGTCTCCATCATTCGCGCACGCCTCCGTCCGCCGCCATGCGGGCATGGACCTTCGCGCGCTCCTCGAGGATGTAGTCGCTATACTGGATGTCGAGCGGGCACACCGCGCTGCAGGCGTCGCAGGCGAGGCACGTCCAGAGGGGCACGCCGTCGTGTTGCTTCTTGAACGTGTTGTACACCAGGTTCAGCCCGCCGAGCGCGTCGTCCTCGACCTTCGTGACGGGGCACACGGTGTGGCACTTCCCGCACTGGTAGCACTCGTTGAGGAGGTACTCGTACGAGCTGTAGGGCCGCCGCGTACCGAGCCACGCCGTCGCGACCCCGAAGAGGGGCATCAGGAGGAGCGTGTTCATGTTCGGATACAAAACGGAGAACACCCACCCGATCACCGGTCGCGGCTCGAGATAGTAGATCCCGAGGAACAGGCCTGCGAGCGCGACGATCCCCAGGCCGCCCGCCAAAGTCGACACTTTGCGCGTGGTCGACTCGGGGAACCGGATCAACGCGACCGTCGTGAGGACCATCGGCACGAGGAGAATGAGCAGCGCGGCCGCGATCTCCACGAAGAACGGCCGGGCCTCCGCCCCGAGACCCGCCGGGTCGCCCAGGATCCACGCGACCTGAGCCGCGACGATCGCCGTGAGGATCGCGACGTACGGCACGAGCCAGCGGCGCATCGGCTGGTACCCGAGCCGCCGCAACGCGATGTACGACGTCATCCCGACGAGGACGGGCGGGATCAGGAAGAACCACTTCATCGTGGCGTCCGGAATCAGGGCGGCGCCGTTCGGGGAGACCCACCGCTGGGCCACGACCTCGCGGATTGAGTAGAGCGAGGACGTGAAGATCCACGCGATCAGGAACGCGAGTCCGAACGCCGACCGGACCGGGGACTTCGCGGGCCGCGCCTCGCGCCCGCGGTCGATGAACGGGAGGATCAGGAGGAAGATGACCGGGATGCCGCTCAGGATGTCGCCCCAGAATGCGGCGGTGAACTGCGTCTCGAGGGGCGTGCCGGCCCCGATCGTGAACTGCGGGAAGATGTCCGCGACCTTGAGGAGGCCCCAGGAGAACAGCAGGTACCAGTCCGGGACGATCAGCTCGGAGATCTGCGGGCTGCGGGCCGGGCCCAGGAACGGGGTGACGAACGCGGAGAGGAAGAACAGGATCGCGACGAGGAGGAAAATCGTGACGAAATCACGCGCCGTCTCCTGAGGGAAGAGTGGGATCCCGGGCTGGTGGTCCAACCGGGTGGGCCCGTACTGGCGCGGGAAGCCGGACCGCGGGCCCTCCATGATCTTTTCCTTGACGTGCTCGATCTCCATCGCTCACCTCAGTGGGGCTCCGCCACCCCTTGCAACCAGACGAGCGCCATGTGCAGGATCATCAGGCCCGTACCGACGAGCGGGAGGATGAACACGTGGATCCAGTACCACCGCAGGATGTAGACGCCGGACAGCGTGTTGATATCGCCGAAGACCAGCGTCGCGAGTTGATCTCCGATTAACGGAGACGCTCGCGTCATATTGATCCCAATGTTCGCGGCGCCCTCGCTCAGGTTGTTCGCCGGCAGCAGGTACCCTGAGTATCCAAAGAAGATGGTGATCAGCATCAAGACGACACCGAGGAGCCAGTTCAGCTCGCGGGGCTTCTTGTACGCGCCGGTGAAGTACACGCGGCACATGTGGAGGAAGACCGCCGCGATCATGATGTGCGCGGCCCAGTGATGCATCCCGCGGATGATGAAGCCGAACGGGATGTCGTTCATGATCGTCAGCATGGACCGCCACGCGGGATTCGTGAGGTCCCCCGAGGAGCTGAGCTCGAGCCGTCCGTCCGGGACGTAGAAGAAGCCGAGCAGGATGCCCGTGATCGTCAAGATGATGAACGCGACGAACGAGATGCCTCCGAGGCAGTAGAGCGGATACCAGTACCAGATCGTCTTGAGCTCGTATTTCTCGGCGTGGCTCCGCGGCACCTGCCGCTGATCCGTCTCCGTGAAGACCCGCGTGAGCTCGGCGTACGGCACGGTCGGAAAGCGGGACTTGATCCATCCGAATACCGTGCGCTCCGAGTCTTGCCGGATGTCCCCCGTGGTCGACGTCGTCTCACCTCAGCAATAGACGTACCAGCCGGGGTTCACCATGCCCCCGACGAGGTTGAGCCCTTCGGTCTTCAGCGGGATCACGACGAGCGCCCGGGGCGCCGGACCATGGACGCGTTCGGCGCCGACGTAGAGCAAATTGTTCTTCGGGTTCTGGGCGACGACGAGGAGCATCGGATCGTACTGGGATCCGTGGCACACACAGTATACGGGATCTTGTTGGAACGCGCCGTACGTCGGGACCACGCTCGGGTCGACGAGCGGGTCCGCCCCCACATAGGCCGCATAGTCCCGGCCGGGAGGCGGGTTATTGACGACGTGCCACCCCGGATAGCAACACAGATGGACGCATCGATCGAACAGGACGACGATCCGCGTGCCGCCGTTCGCCGAGTCGAGGGTCGCGTCGTCGAAGTACAGGTTGAATCCGTCCGGCAGGGTTGCCGGCATTTCACTAGCGGACGGGACCTTGAAGTAGGTGTCCTCGCGCTTGATGCGGATGATGAGGCAGGGATATCCCGTCCCCGGCACGTAGACGCCGTCCTGGAACAGGCCCCGCCAGACGCCCGTGGCGCCCTGCCACACCTGGAGGTCGGTGACCTTCACCGTCGTGCCGGCCTTCGCGTTCCACCATTGCGGGGTCGGGAACTTCGTGTACTGAATCGTCTCGCGAATCTCTCCCGTGAACTTGTACGGCGGCGGGAGGAGCTGGCCCGTGACGAGCCCGCCGAGGCCGCCGAGCGATCCGATGACGCCGGCGGTCATGCCGAGCTTGACCCACTCGCGACGGGTCCACCGCTTCTCCTCTTCTTCCTTCTCCCAGCTCACCGCGTGCACCTCAGCGGAACGCCCGGTGGAGGACGATCTTCGGGCGTCGAATCTTATGAATCAGCTCGTCCGGCATGAACTCTTTGCGATAGACGTCGAGCGCGACCGCCAGGAGGAGAAACACCATCCCCATGAAGATCGCCATGTACGAGTCCGCCGCGGCGTCTTCGATACCCTGGAGGACTTGCACGGCGACGATCATCGTGAGGATGCTGAACCACACGATGCCGACGACGAGGCCCGCGATCGCCAGCGCGGCCATCGAACTCCGGCGCGGCGCATCGCTCCGGATCAGGTCCGTCACGGCAGACCCCTCCGGACATGCTCCGCCTGATTGACGAAGTGGCGGCTCGAGGACTTGATGATGTAATAGGTGATGCCGGTCCAGACGAGCATGGCCACGATGCCGATGATCCCGATCCAATACGCGCGCAACAGGATGCCCTTCTCGGGGACCGTCGTGGGCACCGGGGCGCTCGCGAGGATGATCTGGCCCACCATCCCCTGCCCCACGATGCCCGTGCCGCGGTGCGGGATGCAGTAGAACAGGATGCCGCTCGGCCCGGCTTCCGGCGTGTACGTCGTCCCGTTGAACGAGACCTGCGTCATCGTGATGACGGTCAGCGTGACGGTCGCGTTCTGGCCGGGAGCCAGGCTGCCGGTGTTCGGGTGGACGGTCCCGTTCACGTCGTTCATCGTGAAGGAGTGGTCCATGACCGTGTCGTTGTTGTGGAACGTCACCACGAGCTGAATCGGCACTTGCGGGATCAGGATCTGGTCCGGCGCGAAGACTTGGCGCGATCCGACCGTCTCGCCGAACACCGTCACGCTCAACGTGGGAGTCGGAACCGTCTGCGCGTTGACCGTCGCGAGGCCCGCGAGGGGGATCCCGGCGACGACGAGAAACGTCGCCAAGATCAGCGCAAACCGGCTCATGCCTCGACCCTCGGACTCCCGATTTTACATGGAGGATTCTCGGGCGATCGCGACAAAGAGCGTTCCCTATTTATACGTTGTGCAGTTGTGCGATTTCTCTCCTTACAATCCTGCGAAACCGCCTCCTCGCACTCCCATTTCCGACGAGTGTGAGTTGCATTTACGCGGGACTATAATATTCGCATTATGAAAATGCGGAGGGAGCACGACAGCCCGTTTTCCAACGGCGTATCGGACGTAGTAAGAAAACCTTTAAAGACGAGCCCAATTCTCCCCCGACGTTCCCGCATGAACAAAGAGGAAACTCTCCAGAAAATCAAGGACGCGGAAAGCCAAGTTCGCGGCACGAAGGAGACCATCCTCGCCGAGCGTGAGAGGATCCTCCGGGACGCGCGACGCGAGGCGTTCGAGCTACGCGAGCGGTTGCGCCGGGAAGCAGAAGCGCGGTCGGAGGCAATCATCCGCACCGCGGACGAGGCGGTCGCACGCGAAGCGGAAACGCTGCTGGCCGCCGGGCGCAAAGACGCCGCCGCGTTGAAGGCGAAGGCGGACGCGAATCTGGATCGCGCGATCGAGCGCCTGATCGAGAAGTTCAAAGGTGCGCTGAATGCTTAGGCCCGTCCCGATGACCCGGGCCCTGATCGTCGGGCCGCGGGACGAGCTGGAAGCGACGGTCAACTCGCTGTACGACCTGAAACTCGTCCACATCGTCGACCACCGGGAGGGCGAGGAAGGCCTCGAGATCGGGAAACCGCTCCAGCAAGCCTCGGAAGCTTCCGAGATCCTCGTGAAACTCCGCTCCCTCGCGGCTGTCCTGAAGGTCGAGGACGCCGAGCCGGCCCCGGAGACGGAACTCGCGGGCGATCTCCGCCAGAAAATCCTCGCGCTCGAATTGAACATCTCCGAGGAGGACGCGTCGAAGAAGAAAATCCAGACGCTCCTCACCGACCTGGACCGCCAGATCGAGGAGATGACCCCGTTCGCCCAGCTGCCGCTTCCGCTCGAGAAATACCGCGGCTACGAAAGCCTCGAGGTGTTCGTCGGAAAGTTCGCCCGGGAGATCGAGCGACTCGACTCGGTGACGTCCGAATTCGAGGCGTTCACCGCGCCCGGCCTCCTCGTGGTGTTCGTCGTGAAGCCGCAAGCCGCAACGATGCGCGAGTTCCTCGCTCAAAACGGGTTCACGGGCATTCCCATCCCGGAAGGCGAAGGCGATCCGAAAGAACTCCTCGCCGGTCTTCGCACGGAGCGAGAGCGCTGGGAGGCGCGGTCGAAGGAGATCGAAGCGCGCCTCACGACGCTTCGCGAGAGGTATGCCGGATTCCTCGTCGCTGTGAGAGCCCACCTGGAGACGCAGGTCGAGAAGGCGGAGGCCCCGCTCCGGTTCGCGGTGACGGACCACACGTTCGTCGTCGAGGGATGGGTGCCGAGCTCCGTGTTCCCCGAGATGAAGGAGCGGCTCGAACGGGGCATGCACCTGTTCGTCTCGGAGCTCGAGACGACGGAGGCCCACGCCGAGCCCGCCGCCGAACCGCCCGTCCAACTGCAGAACCCAAGGGCCTTCCGGCCGTTCGAGATGCTCATCCACATGTTCGGGACGCCGAGCTACAACGAGCTCGATCCGACGCTCGTCTTCTCCCTCGCGTTCCCGATGATGTTCGGGATCATGGTGGGCGATCTCGGCTACGGCCTGGTCTGGGTCGTCTACGGCCTCTGGCTGCTCCGTCGCTGGAAGGACAAGCCGTGGGGCTTCTGGAAGAACCTCACGGTCGCATTTGTCTGGGGCGGCCTGTGGGCCTCGATCTTTGGCGCGTTCGTCTTCGGAGAGGCGTTCGGCATCCCGTTCCACGCGCCGAACATCGTGGGCATCTCGCGCGCAGAGGCGTTCAACTGGTCCGACGACATCCTGCACCTGTCCATTCCGCTGCATGCGCTCCTCGAGAAGCTCCACCAAGTGACGGATTTCATCGTGCTCTCTCTCGCGATCGCCTACATCCACCTCGCGATCGGATTCACGTTCGGTGTCGTGAACGAGGCCCGCCACAGCCCGAAACACGCGGTCGGGAAGGTGGGATGGCTCCTCATCCTCACCGGCCTCTTCTTCGTCATCATGGACCGCGCGGGCCGCTGGCACGGCACCCTGGGCTACGCGATCTGGAACGACGTCCTCGGCTGGGTCCCGCGGGCGGGCTTGGTCCAAGCGAGCTTTGGCTTCACGGAAACGAACCCGATCCCGTACGTCGCGCTCGCGATGCTCGGTGTGGGACTGGTCATGATGCTCGTCACGGAAGGGTTCCTGCACATCATGGAGATCTTCGGCCTCCTGGCGAACGTCGTGTCGTACGCGCGGCTGGCGGGCATCGGCGTGGCGGAGGAGACCGTGATCTTCGCCCTGAACTCCCTCGCGTTGACCTACTTCCTGTTTCCCTGGATCGACTCCGGGAACGTCATAGGCCTCGTGGTCGGCCTCGCGATCGTGGGAGCCGCAAACTTCCTCTTGTTCATCCTCAGCACGATTTCGGGCGCGATCCAATCCGTTCGTCTTAACTACGTGGAGTTCTTCCTCAAGTTCTACAAGGGCAGCGGAACGATGTTCCGGCCATTCGGCGAGAGAGTGAAATCGGAGGTGTGACACACTATGCCGGTGACGGCGGGTCAGGAAGGTCTTGTGGCGATGGCGGCCGCGTTGACCGTCCTCGGGACGGGAATCGCGACAGCCTGGGCAGAGAAGGTGATCGGAGCGGCATCCGTGGGTGCCATCGCGGAGAAACCGGAGTTGTTTGGCCGGGTCCTCCCGCTGGTGGTCATTCCGGAGACGATCGTCATCTTCGGACTGGTCATCGCGTTCTCCTTGCTGGGCGCCCTCTGAGTGGGACGGATCGCTCGTGAGCCTGGAGACCGTCGTCGAGGCCATCCTCGAGAACGGGAAGGCGGAGGCCCAGGCCATCCTCTCGGAGGCCCGAGCCGAGCGCGAGCGGATGCTCGGCGAGGCGCGCTCGGAAGGCGCGAAGGCCATGGCCGAAGCGGAAGAACGCGCCCGCACGACCGCGGAACGACGACGGGTGCAAGCCCTCGCGCGTGCCGAGCTCGAGGCCCGCAAGATCGTTCTTGGACAACAACGGGAGGCCCTGGACCGCGTCTATCGCGGGACCCTCGAGCGGCTCGGCAGTCTCCCGGAAAACGCCGAGTTCCTTCGGACGCTCCTGAAGGCGAATGAATCGGAGTGGCGGGGCGGCGGCAAGGTGTTTTCGAACGCGCACGATGAAGCGGCGGTCCGGAAGATCGTCGGCTCCGCGTTCGCCGGGACGATCGACTGCGCCGGCGGGGTCGTGATTGAGAGCGCGGACGGAACGCGGCGGGTCGACCTACGGTACGAATCGATCCTGCGGGACGTTTGGGACGATGCGGTGAAGGAGGTCGCGGAGACGCTATGGCCGCCCAAGGGATGAGACGAAAGTCGGAGGCACCCGAGGGCCTCGACCTGGTCCTCGAGCGATATCGGCGGGTTCGGGACCAGATCCCGTACGACTCGGGAAACTACCCCTACGTCACCGCGCGAGTGCGGGCGAAGCGCGCCGCGCTGCTCCCCGCCGACGTCTACGGACGATTGCTCCAGATGGACATCCCGGAAATCGCACGGTTCCTCGGAGAACGAGAATACAAAGCGGAGATGCTCGAACTCGGCGGACGCTACTCCGGCGTCGACCTGATCGAGGCGGCGACGTCGCGGAATCTCGCGAAGACGTACAACGCGATCTACGACTTCTGCGAGGGGCACCTCAAGGCGATCGTCGGTCTGTACCTGGACCGCTACGACTTACAGAACGTGAAGACGATCGTCCGAGGGAAGACGTACGGCGCGTCTGCGGGAGAGGTGGAAGACGATCTCGTCGCGGCGGGGAGCTTCCCGCTCGAATACCTGCGCGAACTGAGCGAGACTGCGACGCTCGACGAGACGTTCGATCGCCTCGAGGACACCATCTACGCGCAAGCCCTCGCGGGGCTCGGGGCCAAGGCCTCCGACGTGACGAACTGGTCCGCGTGGGAAGACCGCGTCTCGCGCATCTACTACGGAGAGCTGCTCCGGTCCATCCCGCCATCGACGGAGGCGAATCGCCTCATGCGGCAGTTCGTGGAGCGGGAAATTGACATCGTGAATCTGAAAACGCTCCTGCGGGTGTGGGCTGCGAAGGCGATTTTCGAGCGGGAGATCTTCCTCCCGGGCGGCTTCGAGATGACCGTCGAGGAACTCGAATCAATGGTCCGACTGGACCAGGCCGCGCTGATGCAGCGCCTGTCTGCGTACTCGTTCTACGATGACATCTCCGCGGACCTCGAACGCGTACAAGCGACCGGCGTGGGGGCGCTCCTCCGGAAGGTGGAGAAAGTCCACCTGATCGGGGCCGCGCGCTACTCGCATTTGCATCCTCTTTCGATCCTGCCGATCCTCGACTTCATCGTACGCAAGGACCGCGAGGTCCAGAACATCCGGCTCATCGCCCGCGGTAAGGAGAGCGGGCTTCCCCTCGACGTGATCCGCGGACTGCTGGTGGTGTGAGATGGAGATCGCCGCCGTCGGCCGGGACGACTTCGTCCAAGGGTTCAAGCTCGTCGGCGTGCGGCGCGCGGTCGCGACGACCAAAGAGGAGATCGAGCGGAAGCTCGGAGAAGTCCTCGACGATCCCGAGGTCGGGATCCTGGTCCTCGACACCGCGGACATGAAGGGCCTCAGCAACACGATGCGGCGACGGCTCGAGACCGTCGCGCGGCCCGTCGTGATCGCCATCGGGGCCTCGGAGGACGAGGACCTGCGGACGAAGGTGAAGCGCGCGATCGGCGTCGACCTGTTCAAGTGAGGTGGTGCGGTGGCGACGAGCGGGAGGACGGCGGCGGGCGACATGAAGGGAACCGGCGCGATCGAACGGGTCGCCGGGCCGGTCGTGACGGCGATCGGACTGCGTCCCCGGATGTACGACGTGATGCTCGTGGGCACAGAGCAGCTCATGGGAGAGGTCATCCAGATCCTCGGCGAGAAGACCGTCATCCAGGTGTACGAGGAGACGTCTGGCATTCGGCCGGGTGAGCCGGTCGGCGACACGGGCAAGCCGCTTACCGTCGAGCTGGGTCCCGGCCTCCTCGGCAACATCTACGATGGCGTGCAGCGCCCGCTTCCTGTCCTGAAGCAGGTCATGGGCGACTTCATCCTCCGCGGGGTGCGGGCACCGGGTCTGAGCCGCGAGAAGCAGTGGGAGTTCAAGCCCGTCGTGAAAGAGGGCGATGCAGTGCGCGGTGGCCAGGTGCTCGGCACGGTCCAGGAGGCGAAGAACGTCGAGCACCGCGTGATGGTGCCACCGGATGTGTCCGGCAAAGTGACGCGCGTCCGGTCGGGGAAGATGAAAGTCGACGAGGTCGTGACGGAGCTCGACAACGGTCGCAAGCTCATGATGAAACAGGACTGGCCCGTGCGCCAGCCGAGGCCCACGAAGGACCGCCAGATGCCCACGGTCCCGTTAATCACGGGTCAGCGGGTGATGGACTTCCTCTTCCCGCTTGCGAAAGGCGGCACGGCCGCGATCCCTGGCGGGTTTGGAACGGGGAAAACGGTTAGCGAGCAACAGCTCTCCAAGTGGTGCGACGCCCAGGTCGTCATCTACATCGGCTGCGGCGAGCGCGGCAACGAGATGACGGAAGTCCTCACGACGTTCCCGAAACTCGAGGATCCGTACACGGGCGCGCCGCTCATGGAGCGGATGGCCCTCATCGCGAACACGAGCAACATGCCCGTCGCCGCACGCGAGGCGAGTGTGTACACGGGCATGACGCTCGCCGAATACTACCGCGACATGGGCTACAACGTGGCGTTGATGGCCGATTCAACGTCGCGATGGGCGGAGGCGATGCGCGAGATCTCGAGCCGCCTCGAAGAGATGCCGGGCGAGGAAGGATTCCCCGCCTATCTGTCCGCGCGCCTGAGCGAGTTCTATGAGCGAGCGGGCCGGGTCACCACGTTGAACGACCGCGAAGGATCCGTGTCGGTCGTCGGCGCCGTCTCCCCCAGCGGCGGCGATTTCTCCGAGCCCGTCACGCAAGGAACCCTCCGCATCGTCAAGGTGTTCTGGGCGCTAGACACCGCGCTTCGCGCACGCCGTCACTTCCCTGCGATCAACTGGCTCACGTCGTACAGCCTCTACGGCTCCGCCCTGGAGGACTGGTTCCGCACGCAGGTGAACGAAGAGTGGCCGAAGCTCCGCGCGTGGGCTCAGCGCACGCTGCAAGAGGAGGCGGAGCTCGAAGAGATCGTGCGGCTCGTCGGCGCCGATGCGTTGCCGCCGGAGCAGCAGCTCACGCTCGAGGTCGCGCGGATGATCCGGGAGATCTTCCTCCAGCAGAACGCGTACCATCCGGTCGATACGTTCTGCCCGCCGGCGCGGCAGTTCAGACTCATCTCCTCTATCCACAAGTACGCGGACCTCGGGAAGAAGTCCCTCGCGCTCGACGTCCCGGTCAAGGACATCGCCGCCGTGAAGAGCCGCGAGCTACTGACTCGAGTCAAGTACGAGGAGAAGTTCGACCAGGAACTCGAGAAGACGCTCACGATGATGGATGAGGACTTCAAGAAGTTGGAGGCGCGCTGAGTGGCGAAGGAATACCGCACGATCACGGAGATTGCGGGTCCGCTGATCTTCGTCGAGAAGACGGAACCGGTCGGCTACAACGAGCTCGTCGAGGTCGCGCTGCCCGACGGCCGGCGGAAGCGGGGTCAGGTCCTCGACTCGTCGACGAATGTCGTCGTCGTGCAGATATTCGAGGGCACCGCGGGGATCGACCGGCAGTCGAGTGTGAAGTTCCTCGGTGAGACAATCAAGCTCGCCGTCTCGCGCGAGATGCTCGGCCGAGTCCTCACGGGATCCGGCGAGCCGGCAGACGGTGGTCCGCCGATCCTCCCGGAGAAGCGGGTCGAGATCCAAGGCGCCGCGATCAACCCGTACTCCAGAGAACATCCCGCGGAGTTCATCCAGACGGGCATCTCGACGATCGACGGCCTCAACACGCTCGTGCGCGGCCAGAAGCTCCCGCTGTTCTCCGGTGCGGGCCTGCCGCACAACGAGGTCGCGCTGCAGATTGCGCGGCAGGCGAAGGTCCCCGGGAGCCCAGAGCCCTTCGGGGTGGTCTTCGCGGCGATGGGCATCACCCATGAAGAAGCGCGCGTCTTCATGACCGACTTCGAGCGCACGGGCGCCCTCAAGCGGGCCGTGCTCTTCCAGAACCTCGCGGACGACCCCGCGGTCGAGCGGCTCATCACGCCACGGATGGCCCTGACCGCCGCCGAGTACCTCGCGTACGAGGTCGGCATGCACATCCTCGTCATCCTCACGGACATGACGAACTACGCCGAAGCGCTGCGACAGATCGGCGCCGCGCGGGAGGAGGTCCCGGGCCGCCGCGGTTATCCGGGCTACACGTACACGGACCTCGCGACGATCTACGAGCGGGCGGGCCGCATCCACGGCCGACCCGGGTCCATCACGCAGATCCCGATCATGTCGATCCCGGACGACGACTGGACGCATCCGGTGGCGGACCTGACCGGATACATCACGGAAGGACAGATCGCGGTCAACCGGGAACTGCACCGGAAGGGAATCTACCCTCCGATTGATCCGCTGCCGTCCCTGTCGCGTCTCATGGACGCGGGGATCGGGAAGGACCGGACCCGGGAGGACCACAAGCAGGTCTCCGATCAGCTGTACGCCGCGTACGCCGAAGGCAAGGACGTCCGCGGCCTCGTGGCAATCGTCGGGAAGGAAGCTCTCAGCGACCGCGATCGGAAGATGCTCGAGTTTGCCGATCGCTTCGAGCAGGAGTTCATCCGCCAGGGCTCCGAGGAAGACCGCTCAATCGAGGAGACCCTCGAGATCGGATGGCGGCTGCTCGCGACGTTGGACGAGGCCTGGCTCACGAAGATCGACCGCAAGACGCTCGAGAAGTACCATCCGAAGTACCGGGGCATCGCGAAGGTGACCGCGTAGAATGGTCCTTGCGCAGTACAAGCCCACCCGGTCTCAGCTTCTCCAGGTCCGCCGGACGCGTCGGATGGCGGAGCGCGGGCATCGCCTCCTCAAGCTGAAGCGGGACGCGCTCATCGTCGAGTTCTTCCGCGTGCTGGAGCGGGCGAAGACGCTCCGATCGAACCTGGCGGAGAAGTACCGGGTCGCGGAGCAGCGAATCGCGATCGCCCGCGCGATCGAGGGGTCTATCGGCGTCCGATCGGCCGCGCTCGCCTCGAGGGAGGTGCCGACCCTGCAACTCAAGACGAAAAACGTCATGGGGATCATCGTCCCGAAGATCGACGCGAAGAGCGTGCGCAAGAAGCTCGAGGACCGCGGTTACGGGATCATCACGACCTCCGCCCGGATCGACGAGGCGGCGGAGGCGTACGAGGCGCTGGTGGAGGACATCGTCGTGGCGGCGGAGATCGAGACGACGATGCGACGTCTCATCGAGGAGATCGAGAAGGTGAAACGACGCGTGAACGCCCTCGAGTATCGCGTGATCCCGGAACTCAAGTCCACGGAGGCGTTCATCCGCCAACGCCTCGAGGAAATGGAGCGGGACAATTTCATGCGGCTCAAACGGTTCAAGCAGACCGCGGCGTCGTAGGCGCGTGATCTCGGTGGCTGCCTGCCCTCTGGGGCGGGCCCATAGACTACCGTTGGCGCAGCGGGGCCACGGTCGCTGCGGTCGACTCGCCTTGCAGTGTAGCGGTTTCCTCCTTCGGCGCCTCCGCGGTCGAGCGACCGATCGTGGGGCCGCGCGCGGGACCCAACTCCGTCCGCGCACCCTTCCGCCAGTTCCCGTGACGGTACCGGCCGCGGCTCGCGAACTCGGCCATCATGCCCGGGAGGCCCGGGAGATCATCCGCGAAGTACCAGAAGGCCAAGTTCTCGCCGTATCGTTCGGCGAGGTCGGACAAGAATTCCCCGATGCTCCGGGAGACATCGAGGGGCAGTGCTCCGGGGTAGATCGCCGCGAGGTAGACGTACTCGCCCCGTTCGACCGCCACGTTGCGGTTCCCAAGCTCGAACTTCTTCAACTCCTCGTGCTCCTCCCGGAAGGCGTCCCGCACGAACGCCGAGATGGCGGTGAGCATCCCCGCCAGGATGTCCTCGTCCATCTGGGCCCGCGGTCGGATGGATGTGTGGACCAGGAGGCGGCCGTCGAGCCCGATGAGGAACAGGTCGTCCGTCGGCGACCGGTATGGATACCGCTTCCACCCGAAGTATCCCGCAATCCCGGAGGCCAGGAGGAGGAGGCCTCCCCACGGGCTGATCAGCACGGACCACATCGACGGGCGGTACGACACGGACAATGACGCAACCGAGGGGGACACGCTGGTGTTCCCGCTGGAGAGGGTGACGCGGAGGACCAGGGGCTTCGTCGCGAGCTTCGAGAGATCCTGTCCGTCCACGACCCAGGTCCAACTCGCTCCGCCGTCCACGGAGACCTCATAGACGATCGCGGTGCCGGGAGGCCGGATATCGTTCACGTGGAACGATTCCCATCCGAAGACCGACTCCGCCGGGAGGAACGGGGCCGTGCGGAGGGTCCCGATTGGCCCGTACGCACCCGCCCGGATCGAGAGGCGGGTGACGAGGGGCGTGCCGGCACCGTCTGTGCTGAGGGATAGTCGCCACTGGAGGAACCGGTTCGGCGGGCTGGTGATCTGCGACCCCGCGACGGGAGCCCACGGCGTCCACGACGGATCTCCCGGCGACGAGGCGTTCCCGGTCCTCGTCTCGACCGCGACGGAGGTCGCAGGAGGATCCGCCGTCGCCTGCACCACCGCAGCGGAGAACACCGCGGCGGATCCGGCATCGATCGGGAGGCTGGTAAACGACCCGTTGTCGTACTGCTTGGCGGTGAGGCTCACGTTGTCAATCCACCCGGACATCGATGCCTCTTCCGTGCCGATACGGATCAACTCCAGGGAGAACGTGAGGTTGAAGGAACCGCTGCCCTGAAGGGCGGAGTCCGCGCTGAGGTCGAGGGCCAAGGTTCGGGTTCCCGCGGGGACCGGGGACTCACTCCAACGGAAGCCACCCGCGCTCACCCGGAGGTACGCCACCACGTTGACCGACGGGCTCGCCACCACATCGAATGTAAGGCTGAGGGTCCCCGGGGTCCCGCTCGTCGAGCTTGGTTTGATGAACGTCTGGGAGACGTTCGACCTCTCGTCGAAGGCCGTGTAGTTGAACAGAACGAGGTCGTCGACGTGCGCAGTGTACTTGCCCAGATTTCCGAGGAAGCCGACCATGGCCTGATCGATTTGGGTGTTCGTCCCGAAGGAAGGAGAGATGTCGAAGACGTACCTGTGCCATCCCGGAGTGAGAGACTGCGGAATCCAACTGACCCAGTTCTGGCCTCCCAAGTTGGTGAGAAGAATGGACGCCGCGAGGCCGCTCGCATTCACGTTGATCCAGACCCCGAGACGATTGTAGGCGCTCCAATTCCAGGTCCCGGGATCGTCGCGGATCGCGCCGACCCAGTTTCCGCCCCCTTGCTGGCCGATCGTCACATTGTCCCTCAGCGACCCGCTGCCTTCCACGCGGACTGTGGTGGATTGGCCGAGAATGCTGGAGCTCTTCCCGTTCCCGACGCCCACCCACGGGTGGGTCCCGAACACATTGTCCATCGAGTCAAACTGGAGTCTCGGCGTCAGATGCCAGAGGCGAGCTCTCCCGCCGGCGTCCCTCGCGGCCAACACCTGCCCCGTCGCTCCGTTGGCGTACGTCCACAGCCCCGACGTCTGATCGAACGTCCCGTCTTGGATCAGGTTCACCGCCTGGTCCACGAGTCGAAGACCCGAACTCACACTGACGTTCGTGGCCGAGTCCTCGGAGGCCAGGAAGTCTGAGTCGTTCGTGTAGTTCCGCCAGAGCGGCGTCTGGGCGAGCGTCGCGATGCCGGGTGCCACCGACACGTCCGTCAGGTTGTAATCCGCCGCCATCGAGAAGTCCCACGTGACTCGCTTGGCCCCGCCCGCCTGATCGGTCAAGACCGGTTCCGCCGCCGCACTCGGGAGGAGGGCGACGACGACCAGAAGGAGGACGAGCGCTTCGTGCAGGTGGCGTGACCGTTCGTGCATGGGAGGGTAGCTCCGGCAAGCTCCAGCGAGCCGCGTCCTCGGCGAACCCACGCCCCTCCCGCGCTAAGGACTCTCATGGGTTGTCCGCTTTCGTCTTAAAGGTATCGGTGCTGAAAGCGGCGAATGACGATTTGGCGGGAGACGAAGGAACGCCGGGGACCGCCGTACCTCCAGATGGCAAGGAGGCGACCGGACAAGTTCATGGTCCGAGTGTCGTTTCGTGGCGCGATGATGGGTCGGTTCGCCGCTGCATGGGACGATCCGATTCGTCGAGCGAAGATCCTGAGAAGTTTATGGTGGATCTCGACCGGCTTCACGCTCTTCGGGTTCGCGGTGATCTTCTACCGGGTCCTCTTCGCTCGCTGATCAACCGGCCGGCCGGCGGGCGCCTCGCCCGGGTCGGTACCGCACCCGGGAGACGAACCTCTCCGAGAACTCCTTGAGCCCTTGCAGATCCTGCGGGGATCCCGTCCAACGGGCGAACATCGGTCCGAACCGCGTTTCGAGGTTCGACATGAACCGACGGAGATCCTTGCCGGCCCAGCGCGGGACGCGACCCGAGTAGACGGCAGCGAGGTAGACATGGGTCCCTCGTTCGAGGAGGGCCGTCTTCCCCCCGATGTCGAAGCGCCGCAATCCGCCGCTCTCCTCGGGATCGAAGTCGCGGAGGAATGTGAGGATCGCCGTCAGCATCGCGGACAGGATGTCCTCGTCGCGGTCCGCGCGCATGCGGCGCGTGTTGTGGAGCATGAGGCGGCCGTCCTTCGAGATGAGGAAGATGTCGTCAATCGCGAAAGCCCGCTTGACCCAGACGTCGTACCCGACGTAGGCGACCGCCGCAGCGACGACGGCCACGAGGCCGAATGGGAAGAGCACGGCCTGGATCGACAGCGAGGCTGCACGCACCGTCACATGAGCGGTTGCCGAGACCTGGGATCCGGCCACGGTGACGGTGACGTTCCACGTTCCGACGCTGCCCGCAAGATACGTCCCGTCGTTCTGAACCTTGCCGGTCGGATCCGTGGTGGACCAAACGACGGCGGCGTTGACGGGATGATCCCCTGCATCCAACACGCTGGCTTGGAACCGAAGAGTTTGGCCGGCCTCGAGCGCCAAAGGTCCCGGGGATGTCAGGAGTACATGATTCGCCGGACCGAGGAACTCGTAGGTAGCTTCGACCAGCACGAGCGTGGGAGTGTTCAGTCCGCTGGACGTGGTCAACACCGCTTGCCAACGGAGGACCCGTCCCGCAAGCCCCGCGAGCGATCCAGAAGGGGGAACGACGGAATAGGTCGAGCCGTTCCCGGCCAGCAATTCGACCGAGGTGGCCGCGGACCCGCTCCACGATGCGTTGAGGGACCTCCACAGGAGGAAGTCCAGGTCTGCCGCCACAACATCGGCAGTGACAGTCCCGGAAGCGACCCGATGGCGGTATTCCAGCAAGAATGAGTTCAGCACCGGAGATTCGCTCGCGTTCGTCGTGTTGAGTTCGGCCCGGACTTGGAAGTGATTCGAGGAGGGGAGGCCCGCCAAGTACTGTCCGGGATCGGCCCAGCTGTTCCACGGACTCCAAGACGGATCGGCGGTATCCGTCCCGTTGCCTGAACGAACATCCAATCTCGCGGACGTCGCACCCGCGTCCACGGCAGCGGTCCAGGTGACGTTCAACAGCTCGGAGACGCCACTCAAGCTGATGGGGTTCGAGAGATATGTCCCGTTGTGGCGGTCCGGCCAGACCATCGACACGTTGTCCACTCGCAGGTTCGCATGCGACTCCGATGCGTTGTCGACGACGACGCGGAAATGGAACGAGAGCAAGTAGGGACCTCGGTCGCTCGTGGCGCTCGAGATGTCGACCGCGAAGTGTTGCCACGCTCCTGGCGTCGCAGCGGCCACGGCGGCGTCGAAAGAGCCGTTGGATGCGGCAATGTGGACGGATGCGTTGGTCGAAACGACACCCGACGAGTTGACCAGGGACCAATTGAACGAGAGAGAGCCGCTCCCGAGTCTCGGGGACGTGACGTATGGCTTCGAAACGGCCTGCGAGATGGACGCACCCTCGTCGAGCTGCCTCGGGGTGCCAAAGGAGGCATCATCGAAATAGATCTGGGTCGACGGAACGTTCTGACCGTTGATGCGAAAGCGCACATCCTGGAGCGCGTTCCTCTCAAGCGGCGTTCCGAGCGGGGTGATGTTCACGAGAGTCTCATGCCAACCCTGGACGAGTGGCAGCTCCGGGGTCGTCCGGAAGGATGCGCCGACCGTGGCGGTAATGTTGAACGAGAGTGGGGGGACCACGTCCGTCGCGTTAATCCAGAGTACCAAGGTATCGTGTGCGGACCAATTCGTTGGGCCGGAATGAACGGCACTGACCCAGGTCGCTCCAGTTGAGATTGCCAAGGTCATGTTCATCGACGCCGTGCCTTCTACCCGGTTCACCGTATCGAGCGAAATACCCCCGTACGTGTTCGGAGGGGAGCTCCAGGTCCAATTCGTCAAATCGTCGAAGTTGTCCCACTTCGCAGTGAGAACATTGTAGCCCAAGATCGCGTCATCCGCTGGCGATTCCTGCCGCGCGACAACCTTGCCCGTCGTCCCATTCAAGAAGGTCCAGCCGGATGTACCATTGAAGTCGCCGTCGGCGACGTGGTTGGTCGAATTCGCTCGGAGTTCGAGACCGCTCGTTCCCCGAGTCAAGTTCGAGTCGAGATGTCCGTTCCCGGCAAACTCCGCTGACGAGGTCCACTGGACCCTCTGATCGTTCCACGGCAAGAGCGCCTGACCGCCCGCAAGAGAGACATTATCCAGCGACAGATTTGCCGCAGAGATGAAGGTCCATGTGATCGTCCGCGACGAATCAGGGTTGGTGGTCACGAGCGGGGCGTCCGATCGAGCCCCCTGGGCACTGAGGACGAGCGTGAGGATAATCCAGAACAGAAGCAGCGGGCCCGCCGAAGGCCTCCAGTTCGCGCTACTTCGTCGCCTGAGCATGGGCGTGTCCAATCCGCTAGTCCCTGCTCCCGGCCCGAGATTCTTTCCCTGTCGCTCGCCGAGGCGAGCGCCGGCTCAGGGGACGCAACTATCCGGACGAACCTACTTAATGATTGTGCCAGAGGCGCTCCAATTCGATGCGCATTGGGGGTTCAGAAAATTCGAAGTTCGAGGCTTGTTCGGGAACCGGGGGCTCTGTAATCAGGTATGAGGATGTCGCGTTGGCGGGCGAGCCATCGCCGACTCCCGAGAACGTTACCCTCGCCTACCCGTTCGTCCTGGGTCCGTGACCGAGCCGGTCCAGCAGGACCGTTGCGATCCGAAGGTCCTCGCTCGATTCCAGAAGATTACCCCGCTGGAATTCGCGTTCCGCACGCGAAATAATCTCCTGGATCTCCGGAAAGAAGCCGAACCCGTTTCCCTGAAGAAGCAAGGCGCGGGTCCTCGTCTCGTCCAAGGCCCTCGCGTGTGCCTCCCGCGCATTCGCGGGCCGAGCGAACGTCCGCAGGACCCGTTCGACGTGGTCGACGCCCCGGGCGTACTTGCCTTCGCGGATCGAGCGACGCGCATCGCGCATCGCCGCATCGGCCTCGTACGACCGGAATCCTTCCCGTTGCAATCGGGCGTACAGGAGTTCCGCGTCCGCCAAGCCGCGGGTCGCCTCGCGATACACGGCATCGAGAGACGTGACTTCCCCTCGCAACCGCGTGGCCATCGCCGCGGCGGGTTCGATGAGCCCCGACTCGAGCGCCTCGCGGGCCATCCGCATCTGGCCTTCGAGCGGCGCCGTGAGGATGCCTTCGGCACGCAACAGGGCCAACTGCGCCTCCATCCCATCGAGCGATTCCAAGGCGGCGGCGGACTGGGCCTTGAGGCGGAGCGCCATCGTCGTGATGTCTTGCGCGATCTCGCCCGCGCCATCCGCGTTGCCGAGAGCGAGCTCCTCCGTCGCATCTTGGAGCGACTGCTCGAGCGCCGAACCGGCGATGTCCGTGAACACCCAGGGACCCGCGGGACCCGCCATGCTCGCGAGGGATTCGATGGCGACCTCGGCCCGGAGGATCTCATCGGATGCGCGCATCGCCTTCTTCTCGACCGCGTGGCCGTCTCGCTCCGTCCGCTCCAGGAGGGCCCGGGCTTCGTCGTAATTGGGGAGCAGGATGCCGTTCTCCCAGAGCCCCGAGACCACGGTCTCTTCGGCCGTCCCGAGCGTCGACTCGAGGTCGCCCGTGCGCAGGCCGAGCCGCCTCATCGAGACGACCCGGGCCCGCAGCGTCTTTTCGGCCTCCTGGTACCGATGGAAGCGAGCATCGAGCGCGGTCGCAAGTGTCTCCGCCTTCTGCGCAGCCTTCAGCGCTTTCGAGAACTGATGCACCTCGAAGAAGTCCCGCGCAATCTCGAGTGCGTCTTTCGCGGGTTCCAAGTCCGCCGGGGTCAGCCGGAGGCCCGAGAGCCGGCCCTCCGAGTCGTCGATCGCCCGCTTCGCACGCTGCGCTCGCATTCGTTTGAACCAGACGATCCCATCCCCGCCCTCTTGGTGCATGTCAATCCCCGCCCCAGGACTCGACGAAGCATCGCACGAGAGAGCTTACGCCGGACCGGTGGGTTCGTTAGCGATGGAAGGAGGGGAGTAAAAGCGTTGTGATGACCGTCCCGTGATAATCAAGGACGATAGCGGCTTACACCAGCTGGAGCTGATGCTCCGCGACGAGCGAGCCGAGGCGTAGGAATGCGTCCTCGACCTTCTCGCCCGTCTTGGCCGACGTCATGATGTACTCCGATCCGTACGCCTTCGCGATCTGCGCGACGTCCCGCTCCGCGAACTGCGCGCCCTCGCGGAGGTCCGCCTTGTTCACCGCCAGGAGGATGGGCACCTTCCCGACGACGTGCTCGACGCCATCGATCCAGTCGTCCAGGTCGTCGAGCGTCCGACGCCGGGTGACGTCGGCGACCGCCAGGATCCCGTTCGCCCCGTAGAAGTAGGCGTCATTCAAGAGCTCCCGGAACCCCTTCTCGCCCATGATGTCCCAGATCGTCATGTCGATGTCGACGAGGAGGTCCTGCTCCGGCAACAGCACGCGCACCTCCTTCTTCGAGACGCGCGTGCCGATCGTCGTGAGGTATTGTTCGTCGAACATGTTCAGCACGTAACGTCGGATGAGAGACGTCTTCCCGACGGCCTTCTCGCCGACGAGACAGATCTTCGACTTGAGCGTCCGTTGCGTGGTCATTCGCTGCCCTCGTCCCGGTACCGCGACGCACTCCCGCGATGTCTACTTAACGCTTCTCGCCCGGTTCTCCCGAGTGAATTCACGAGACGACGGGGATGCCGTCCTTGTGGAGGACCATCGTCCCGAGACGCTTGAAGACGGTCTCGACCTGCTCCCCCGTCTTCGCCGAGGTATAGAAGAACGGAGCCTCGAACGCGCGCGCGGCCTGCTCGATCTCCTTGTCCCCGTAGAGGATCATGACCTCGTCTTTCAGGTCGATCTTGTTGATCGCGTACACGACCGGGATCTCGCCGACGACGTTGAAGACGCCTTGGACCCAATCGTCCAGCTCCTTCAATGTCGAGTAGCGCGTCAGGTCGCACACTGCGAGGACCCCTTTCGCACCGTGGAAGAACGCCTCCTTCAGGAGGTCCCGGAAGCCTTTCTCGCCCATGATGTCCCAGACGGTCATGTCCATCTGGAGCTTCGAGCCCTTGTCCGGGAGGTCGAACGTCATCTCCCGCTTCGAGACCTTCGCGCCGAGGGTCGTGATGTACCGGTCGTCGAACTCGTCCTGGACGAACCGCCGGATGAGGGAGGTCTTTCCGACCGCCGCTTCGCCCACGAGGCAAATCTTCGTCTTGATCCGCTGGACCTCGGCCATCGGGGGACGCGCGTCGATTCGCATTGGGTTACTTAAAGGGTCCGCCGTGAATGCGCCGACGGAGAAGCTTTTTGACCGACCTGCTCTTGCCGGCGACGATGCAACTCGACCATCGGCTGATCGTGGCGCTCGACATGACCGATGGCGGGCCGGCGCGGTCGGTCACACGGGCGGTCCGGGATCGGATCGATGCGGTCAAGGTGGGCTGGCCCCTCGTCTTGGGCGCCGGCGTCGGGATCGTGCGGGAGCTCGCGGAGCTCGCGTACGTCCTGTGCGATTTCAAGATCGCGGACATCCCGAACACGAGCCGCCTCGTGGTCGAGCAGGCGGTGGGGGCGGGAGCGTCCGGCGTGATTTGCCACGGCTTCGCGGGGGAGGACTCCGTGCGCGCGTGCGTCGAGGCCGCGGGCCGCGCGGACGTCTTCGTCGTGACGGAACTGAGTCACCCGGGCGGGCTCGAGTACACCGCCAAGCTCGCGGAGGACTTCGCTCGGCTCGCTGTCCGCGCCGGGGCCGCCGGCATCATCGCGCCCGCGACCCGGCCCGATCGTGTGCGGGCGTTGCGTTCGATCGTCGGTCGGCGGCTCCTCCTCTCCCCCGGCGTCGGCGCCCAGGGCGGAAACGCCTCCAAGGCGATCTCGGCCGGCGCGGACGCGGTAATCGTCGGCCGGGCGATCTACGAGTCATCGGACCCCGCAGGCGCGGCGCGGACGATCGAAGAGGAGATCCGCGCGGCGCGTTCCGTCTGAGCGGCGCGGAGCCAGGCAAGCCTTTTGTGCCGCGGGCCGTTCGCCCAGCTACGACCGCCTCGCCGGCCTTCGACGTCGACGCTGCACGGGCCGACAACCCGGCCTCCCGCGCCCTGTTCCCGACCTTCGGCTTTCAGAAGGTGAAGCGGCAGGTGTGGGCCGACGCGGTATTCCCATGAAGATCACGCCGCTCGCGGCGGACAGCCTCGGAGCGCGCTCGATGGCGACGCTCGTCGAGACGCCCGATGCAACAATCCTCCTCGATCCGAGCGTCCGTCTCGGTCCGTACCGCTACGATCTCCCGCCGCATCCGACCGAAGAAGCCCGGGAGAAAGAACTCTGGCAGAGGATTCGACAGGCCGCGAGGCGCGCGGACGTCCTCACGGTCTCGCACTATCACTTCGATCATCACAACCCCGACGCGCCGTCGATCTACCGCAACAAGATCGCGTTCCTGAAGGACGGCAAGTTCCATATCAACCGTAGCCAACGCGAGCGAGCCGGCGCGTTCGTCCGGAAGCTGAAGACGTACCCGAAGGAAATCCAAGTCGCGGACGGCAACCAGATCGACCTCGGCGGAACGGAGCTCTTGTTCTCCCCCGCGGTTCCGCACGGATACAGCGACGAGCTCGGGTACGTGGTGATGGCGCGGATCTCTCACGGCAACGAAGTGTTCGTCCACACCGCGGATGTGCTCGGTCCACCCCTGAAGGAGCACCTGGCGTTCCTCGTCGACGCGCAGCCGACCGTGTTGTACGTCGACGGCCCGATGACGCACATGCCGGAGAATTATCCGGACGTGCACACGAGGCGTTCGCTCTCCCACTTGAATCGGATCCTCCGGACGACGAACATCCGGACGCTGATCCTGGACCACCATATCCTCCGCGACCGGGAGTGGCGGTCCCGCATGGCGTCCGTCTTCACGGTGGGCGAGGAGCATGACGTCAACGTGCTGACCGCCGCGGAGTTCCGCGGGGACCGTGTCGATCAGCTCGAGGCGAATCGCGACCGCTTGTACGGCATCGAGTCTCCGAGCCCGAAAGGAATAAGTGGAGCCGACCCATCGGAGGGATGAGATGGCGAAGGAGCACCACTGCCCGAACGACGGCGCCCAGCCGTGCAACGCGGCCGGGAGCATCATCCACGTGTGCCCGCTCTGCTACGCGCGTTGGGACGAGGTCATCCCCGAAGACCAGCCGATCGCCGCGCGGCCGCCCGCCCCGAAACCCGCTCCTCCCGCCGCGGTCGCCCCCGCCTCGTCCGCGTGACCATGACCCCGTCGTCCTCCCCTGGATTTCCCCGCGGGGAGGACGGCATCCGGGAGACCCTCGCCGAAGTGCGGCGGGAGGTCGCGTGCGGCGTTTGCCAAGGGGACATCAAGCGGTGCCGCCTCGCGATCTGTCCGTACCTCGACCGGGTCCGTCGATGGTTCGAAGGCCGCCGGGATTTGCAGACGACGAACCTCTTCGGCGCGTCGCCGCCGAGCGCGTTCGTCGGCTCGTGGGGCTACCCGAAGGTCCTGGTGGGGCCGCTCGTCCCTCCCGTTCGGGACGAGGACACCTCGATCCTCGACGCCTCGGAATCGTGGCTGGCGTACGACCTCGCGGAGATCCTCCGGTTCCGCTTGTCGCTCGTCCGCGGCAAGGCGCCCCGGCGCGTCGCCGAGGCCCGAGAGCCGGATTCAATCCTCTCGACGGTGCAGGAGGGCGCGATGGCCTCGAAGCCAATCGACACGGAGATGTGGTTCACGAAGAAGCCGTCCCTCGTGAGCCCGTTCTCCGCCCGCGCTCCGCCGAGCGGGCCGAGCGCGGACATCGCGAAGGTCGACCTCGCCTCGAACCCGTCCGTGCCGCGGCGAGTGGACGACCTCGTCTCCGATACGGACGTCCGCGCCGGCGAAGCGGTCGCGGACCTGTACGATCACGGCATCACGCAGAGTCAGATCACGCGGATCTTCTCCGTCGGCCTCCTGGGCACGAAGGAGCGCCGCCGGCTCGTGCCGACCGAATGGTCGATCACGGCCGTGGACGACATCCTCGCGAAGGCGCTCGTCGACGAGGTCCGGTCGCATCCCTGGATCGACGAGTACGAGGTGTACAGTGCGAGCGGCCTCGCGAACAACGTCGCGGTCCTCCTGTTCCCGCAGGCGTTCATGTTCGAGGGCCTCGAAGCGTGGAACCTCGCCGCCGACCCCACGCCCGCCCACGACCACGAGTTCGCGGGAGGTCGCACGACGTACCCGGACCGGATCGCGGGCGCCTATCACGCGACCCGCCTCCCGGTCTTAGAGCACCTCGCCGCGCGCCGACGTCAGGCCGGTGCGATCGTGTTCATGGAGGTCTACGAGGACTGGATCCCGCTCGGCGTCTGGCGGTACCGCGAGCTCGCGCGCGCGGCCCTCGCGAAGAAGGCGATTCGGTTCTCGGGCCTGTCCGAGGCGGAAGGCGAGCTCTCCGGGAGGCTGCGGCTGCGCCTCGAGAACTGGTGGCGGGCGAGCGCGCTGCGGGCGTACCTCCGGACGCAGCGACGCATCACGGCGTACGCGTAGGGCCATGGCGATCCCGCGGGCTCGGTCCGGAATCTACCTCTGAACAGAGGTAGAACTGGACGGGCGGGCCGGATCCTCCCACGGCCTGCGGAGTGCACTCGAGCCGACGAGGCCAAGGGAATTCCCGTCCCGTTCGGAGGCGATGTCTTCAATACCTGGGAAGGCCCTCGGAAGGTCGTGGTGAACCCGCGCCGTCGCTCCGGCCGTCGGGATCCGAATGCGCTCGACGTGCTCGCCTTGGCGGAGGCGAAGAGAGCGCTGAACCGCCACCGGGAATCCCTTGACGGCGCGCGACGGGCCCGCGACGGCACGATCGAACGGGCCCGCGATTCCCTCCGGACGTATAAGTCGCCCCTCGTCGAGGCCGTCGACGGCCGACGCAAAGGCCTTGAGTTCGAGATGAAGGCGGTCGACCGCTTCGATGCGCCGCTCAAGGCCGCGAAGGCGCAGACCCGACGACGGCACTCCGCAGGACCCTCAAAGGATATCTAGCCGCCGGACCCATGGACTATGGGGCCCAGGGGGAGCACCGCGTCGATCGAGCAAGACGTTCTGCAAGTCCACGCCCGGCTCGGGCAACTCCGCTCCTACATCCGATGGACCGCGCCGCTCTACGCGTTGTTCCTTGCGGCCGGCCTCGTCGCCGCGCAATTCGTGTTCCAGTCGAGCCTCGCCGTCCTTGTGGGCCTCCTCGCGGTCTTCGGCACCATGGACGCGGCGCTCCTGTCGCGCATCCGTCAGCTCGAGTCGTCCGAGATCCGGAACGACGCGGAGCTGCGGACGACCCGCGCGCAGATCGAACGCCTGGCGGGGCAGGTCCTCGCGGCGGGCGCGGGCCTCGGCGTGGCGTTCGCGATCCTGTTCGTCTGGATGGTCGTCCGCGGGTGAGATCCTGTTCGTCTGGATGGTCGTCCGCGGGTGAGACACCCCTCGTTCCGGAGGACCGCACGCGTCCAGCGGGAGGAAAACGGCCCGTGCGTGCCTTCGTCTCGCACGCCTCGCACGTGCGATAGTTTGAACCGGACCTTTTTATAGAACCCGGGAAAGAAAGGATATTGTCCCTCGACGGACGCGTGATACCGTGGACCTCCTGTGGCTCGTGATTCCCGCCGCGATCGCGATCTTCGTCCTCCGGACGATCGTGATGGCGCGGAGTCTGAAGGCAGCGGCCGCCAACCCGACCCTCGCCGATGCGCGTGCGCTCCGCGCGGCGAAGCGGAGCCTGAAGGCCCACCGCGATCGGCTGAACGAGGCGGTCGCCCAACCGAAGGGGCACCTCGATGCCGCGAAGCGCCTCTCGGCGGTCCCGAAGCCGCGGGCCGGCATGAGGTCGACGAGGAGGTCGCATCCGGACGAGTCCGCGGTCCAGCCGCCGACGTGAGACGACGGCAAGCTTCTTCTCGTCCGCCTCGTCTCGCCCTTCGTGGACGCGGGCTCGAAGCACCTCGTCGAACTCAAGGCGAGGTACGAGGATCTCGGCAAGGCACGGGCCCTCCTGGCCGGCGCGGAGCGCGTCGGGACCTTCCGCCAGGTGGACACGTACTTCGCCCTCGGCGATCGCCGGCTGAAACTTCGCTCCGTCGCCGGTGCCACCGACGGCCAACTCATCTACTACGAACGCCCCGACGTCGGCGGCGTGAAGGACAGCCGCGTGCTGCTCGCCTCGATCCCGGATGCCGCGACGGTCCGTGAGATTCTGACCCGCGTCCTCCCCGTGAAGGCGGAGGTCCGCAAGACCCGCGAGATCTTCCGATTCCAGGGCGTCCAGGTCCACCTCGACACGGTCGAGGGGCTGGGGAGGTTCGTCGAGTTCGAGAAGATCCTCGCGGAGGAATCGGAACGCGAGGCGGGCGTCAATCAGCTCGAGACCTTGCGACGGTACTTGCAGATCGCGGACGAAGACCTCATGTCGTCCTCGTACAGCGACTTCTTCGAACCGGCCTCGACGGCGTAAGGCTACTCGAGCTCGAACGCGCGCACCTTGTCGTTCGACCGCAGCGATTCGAGGAGGCTCGCGACGGCCGCCGGCCGGATTCGGACTTCCGCGGTGACGTTCACCCGGTGGGCCTCCTTGTCCACGTGGACCCGCTCGAAGTGCGTGAGCCCGGCGGGCAGAAGTGCGTCGAGTTCTTCCGGGGTCACGGGGTTCGCCACGGT